>JAUISW010000001.1:3300000-3900000 GCA_030434875.1 Lachnospiraceae bacterium C1.1
TTTACTCCCTGTCTACTAGCATCCCAACGATAACTAATTCCACATTTTCTTAATTCTTCATATGACGGAATAAATATTTTCGTTTTTATTGAATAGTTTCTTCTTAGCCTAATATTTCTATCTTTATCGTCCATCTTTGTATCCTTTGAAAATTCATCTCTAACAATTTCTAATGAATTTAAATATTCTCTGCATGTATAATTAAAACTATATATCTTATTTTTCAGGTCTTCCGACATTGCATTATAAAAGTTTTCATTTAGATTTTTATTTAATGCAGAAATATTTTCTTCAAAATTCCCTCTTCTATTATTTCCAAATGCTCTTGGTATTACCGGACATCCATTCTCAGAATACGCCATAAAAAGATAGCCCCTGGTATTTCCATCTATACTGTAATTAGAATCAATACATTTGAATCCGGAATAATTCCAGTTTTCCCCTTTGGGTACTTTCAGTTCATTTTGGAAATATATTTTACCGGCAATAAATTCATTGGCATCTGCGGTATAATCTCCCCAGATTGCTCTCACTGAACCAGATCCTGCAGCAAATGTATATTTTGAATTAGAAAACTGGCCGCTGCCTGTAAATTTCCATCCCATGAACTTATAATTCTTTCTTGATGGATTTTGAAGACTTATTACAGTACCTTTTGGATTTCTTACCGACACCTTTCCGCTTTTTCCTGACCAGCTTCCTCCATTTGTATCAATTATCAATTCATATTTTTTGATTTCCCATCCGGCTTTATAAGTTACATTAGATGCCGGTACTTTTGTATGTTCATTTATTTTCTTACCACTATTGTCATACCAGCCTGTAAAATCATAATTATCTTTTTTGGGAACAGGTAATGAACCTATTTCGCTTCCATATATTTTTTCAATGTTTTTGCTTCCACTTCCTCCGTTCGCATCAAATGTTATTTTATAGTTATTAGTCGTCCAGTTTGCCCTATAACTTTTATTTCCGAATTCTTTTCCCTTGGCTATTGTAATATATTGCTGTGGAGTATCGCCATTTGATCCTGTCCATCCTCTGAATGTATATCCTGTTCTAACAGGTGGTTTTATTGAAAAGCTATCACTCTCCACTGTATATTTAAGAGGATTTGATTCACCTTTTTTCATATTTCCATTATTAAGATCATAACTTATTTTATATTCGTCAGCTTTTGCTTCAACTATGATTTTTAATGATCGCGCTGGCATTGTAAATTCCGGTTTAAGCAATTCTCCTTTTTCATTTACTATTCTCAGATTGCCATATCCCTTTTTTAATCCTGTATTTAATTTTATATTTGTCCCATATTTATATTTATTCCTTAAATTTTTTCCAATGGTTCCATTTTTATATAAAAGCTCAAGATCATATAGTTTTCTTGTATATCTGTAAGTTATTGATGCTTTTCCATTTGCTCTGATCGTAATATATTCTGCCTGAGGTGATTCAAATCCCTCAAAGTTTTTTACTTCAGGCTGTACTTTTTTATCAGTTTCACCTTTCTGCTTTACTATTTCTTTTGTTTCATAACCGCTGCCATCTATTTTTTCAAGTTCATAGTAAATTGTATATGGTGTATCAGTTCTGGCCTTCCAGTTTGCAATGTAAACTTTATCATAATATGATCCTGTTTTTATCATCTCATCAGGATTTGTTGATTCTGAATTTTCTTTATTCCATCCTGTAAAAATATATCCTTCCTTTACAGGCTTTGGAATTATTATATTGGCTGATTCAGTTGTATAGCTTACAGGATAATCGCAATTAAATTCTCCTCCTGCAAGATTATAAGATATGCTGTATTTCACAGGCATTGCATCAGCTCTTAAGTCTATATCTCTTGCCGGCATATTAAATGTCGACTCCAGCTTTTCTCCAATCCAGTTTCCCATATTTCCTGACCATCCATTAAAATGATAGCCTGTTTTTGTAACTGCATTTATTGATACCTGGGATCCATATTTATAATTTCCATTACCGGAAATTGAAGCTATTCCTCTTCCAGCTGTTAATGTAACATTAAATATTTTTCGCTTATATCTGTAAGTAACTTTTGCAGAATCATCAGATTTTACCTTCACTATTTTTCTCTCAGGCTTTTCAAATCCTTCATACAATTCATTATCTTTTACTTCTGGTATAACTGATTTTCCACATATTTCTTCAAATATTTCTTTTTCAGATTCAGAATAGCTTCCATCAAGATTTTCTTTTTCGTGTATTACTGTATATTTATGAATTACATAAAAAATATTGCTTTCGCCATTTCTTAAAAGATTATCCGGAATCTCAATACTTTCATTTATTCCGTTCTCGAATATTACACAATCTGCATTATTCCCATTCAGGAAATCTTTCGCAATCTCTATTACCTTATATCCTTTTATTTCAGATGGTATTTTAATAATATTTGATTTTTTACCAGTATCAGTCAATCCCGTTATTTTAATAGCATATCCATCTGCATCCTTTATGAAAATATATTCTATATCATCAAATTCATATATTTTTCCTGAATCATCCGGTATAAAATCTTCATCTGAGATATTATCCTCAGAATGATCCTCATTATCTGATGGAGCATTATTGTCTGAAGGATTTACGTCATCTGAAGGTATTCCATTATCTGAAGGTGTCTCATCGTCTGATGGTGTCTCATCGTCTGATGGCATTTCATTTTCTGAGGGTGACTCATTCTGTGAAACAGCAGAATTTTCAGACTCGGAATTTGACATGTTTTCATACTCATTCTCATAGTCTATATTTTTATATTCACTTGTCTGTTCTATTGTAAATTTTCCACTGGATAAAAAATGAATTGTCACAAATCTGTTCTGTCGAAGACTTGCATAGTTTTCTTTATCTTCTGATGGGTTATAGAAATCAGCCTTGCCGCTGACATTTACGCGATATGTATATTTCTTTCCTCCTGTATTCAGCTTTATTACTGCAGTCCCGTTTTTTAACCCGGTTACAACTCCAAGCTCATCTACAAAAGCTGTTTTTTTATTAGAGGACTTCCACTTTAATTTTCCACCATATGTACCATTTAATTTTAGTTTCTTAGTTTCACCAACTTTTAGATCAATTGTAGTATCTTCTGTATTGGGTTCTTCAACATAATAGCTAACGTAGCCACTTCCTTTATGATTTCCCTTTTTATCACTATAATCATAACTGTACTTTACTATTGCACGACCGCTGCCAACAGCCTCTATTTTATTTTTCGTGGAATCAATTCTAATCACTGAAAGATCATTTGATGAAAGTTTTAATTCTGATCTTTTTATTTTATTGATCTTAGGAAATGCTATTTTCTTCCCTGCTTTTGTATAAACTTCAATGGTGTTTAATGCTCCTGCATTTTTATTTTTTCTTACCCTTACATTTAGCTTATATTTTTTTCCGTTATAGTAGCCTGTAATTTTACTTTTACCTGATTTTATTGCAATCAGATATCCATTTACATCAACCTGCACTATATCCGGTCTTGAGGATTCCCACGATATTCTTGAATCTGTTTTTGTAAAATCAATTTTTCTTACTTCTCCAAGATCCATTTCAATTTTTTTGTCCGATATGCTTAGTTGATCATTAATATCATCATATTTAAGCATTCCACTTCTCGCAAATCCGGAATTTTCAGAATTATCTGATAAAGTGATATTTTCAGAAACTGCAGTTTCTATCAATTCATCTTCTGATACCGATAAGTCCATGCAGTTTATACTATAGCTATTATCCGTATCTTCTGAATAATCCTGATTTTCTGAACTCTCATAATTTTCAGATTTTATTTCTTTGCTAGATTCAAGGTTTTCTGCTTTTACCGGCTGACATGATCCCACTGCTATTGCAAGCGACATAAGGGACGCCAGTAATTTGATGTGTCTCATTTTACTTCCTTTCTTTCCCTGCATAAATAAAATTCGGAATAAAATAATATAATAATTCCGCTTATCTATTAATTGCAGACTCTGGGTTATTTGATGAATATCAAGATTTGAAAAGTTTTGATATAACTTTTTTAGATGTGATTAATTTCTTGACTTTGCATATTGTACACAGTTTTATATTTAATGTCAAGAAAAAATAAAAAAGTGCCTTCGGCACTTCAACTCCCCTGCCCCTCACTCATGAGGGGTGGGGTTTTCTTTTGCTCCATTTTCATTCATAATAGTTATATGAACATACTGCAAAAAATCTTTACCGACTACTATGAAACAATTATTTTCACAATGAAACCTCGCTCATCTGTCATTGAAAACATCGACAAGATGATTAATTGTGGCAATCCAGACTTTGGTGGTGCCATGTATGGATGCCCGGATTGCGGAAAACTTAAATTTGTTCCCTTTCGCTGTCACAGCCGCTTTTGTCCTTCATGCGGAAATAAGTATTCCATGGAACGCACCACTAACATGTCCTTCAAGCTGATTAAGGTCAATCATAGACATTGCGTTTTTACCATTGCAGAAGATTTAAGGATCTACTTCTTACAGGATCGTACTCTTCTAAATTGCTTGTTCCACGCTGTTAACAGTGTTATTTCCCATATGTTCCGCAAAATAAATAAATCAAAAAATTTCACTCCCGGTTTTATCATGGTCCTGCACACTTTCGGACGTGATCTAAAATGGAATCCGCATATTCACTGTCTAATATCTGAAGGCGGTTACAGTGACAACGGCGAATGGCGAAACGTAACTCATTTTAATTACAAGCTTCTTCGCAGTTCATTTCAAACTGCACTTTTAAATGAATTAGAACCTTATCTTGGCTCTTCCTTTAAGAAAGTCAAAGCTGCCTGTTATGACAAAAATAAACAGGGCTTCTATGTTTATGCCAAGCCCAACAAATGCAACCCTACCACCGTAATTAAATACATTGGACGTTACCTTGGCAGACCCGTCATTGCAACTTCACGTATTGACAAATATGACGGTGATTATGTCACTTTCCACTACAACCGCCACGAAGATGACAAATATGTAGAAGAAACCATCCCTGCAACCGAGTTCATTGAACGTCTGATACGGCATATACCTGAAAAACACTTTAAGATGATACGTTATGGTGGTATTTATGCCCGTCACAGAGACATTGACAAAAATCTTAACCGCGCCATTTCAAAAGAAAAGCACTCATTTCTTCGTGGCTTCAATAAATGGCGTACTGCACAGCTTTCCGCGTTCGGATATGATCCTCTAAAATGCGATTGCGGTTCAACAATGCTGTTCCTGGAACTATATTTTAATCATAAGCGCGTTTCTCTTGAAGAACTATACGAGAAAGCCATGTCCAAGTCTCGTGGATTGCGTTCATCTGCATAACTTTATTAATCCGACTATACTTGGTATAATCCTTTCAGGAGGATACCAACATGAAACAAAACATTGAGAAACTGCGCAAAAAGTACATGGATAACCCACCAGAAGGTTTTTCTCCCAAGGACATTCGCAATATGAGCGAGGATGAACTTTTGGATTTGGATTATTTCTTAAATGATGACGAACTTGATGACGATTTTGGAGAAGATGGTTTCTACATCTTTTAATTTCCATACCGTCTGTTTGTCATGCATTCCTTCATTATTCATTTCAATTTAATGTCCGAACGTACGTTAGGATTTGTTGTCCAAAAAATTGGAATTTCCTATAAAGTAAAAAAAACTCAGCCAGCATATCACTGACTGAGTTCATTATATTTTTGTTTTATATTTTTAACATATAGAACAGATATTATCAATGCTATCAGAGAAATAATTATTCCGGCTTTTCTTCCCGGAGGACAATATTTCATTCTAATTGCGTGTTTTCCGATATCTGCATCTATAGACATTAATATTCCAACTGCACGTTTTATTTCTGTCTTTTTTCCATCCAGGTATACTGTCCATCCTTTATCATAAGGGATTGTTAAAGTTATACTGTTCATTTCAGGATCAAGAATTTCTATTTCTCCCTCCAGCTCTGAACTGTTTATCTTCCTGATTTCTGCCTTATTCTGACTTATTATATTGAATAAAGACTCTGTATTTTCCCTTATCTCATAATAAAAATATGAATTTGTGAGATCAAGAGTATCATCCTTCAATACAAGTCTTACTGTTAATTTATCCCCTATTTCGTGATTATATAGATTTACAATATTCCATCTATAGGTTGTAAAATAATCACCACGATCCTGTCCATCGGAAATTATTTCTGCATTTTGAGTTGCCGGTGCATCAAAATAACTATAAAGACAGCTCTCATAATCTACTGTGAAATCGTACTCTATATAAGCATCTTCATTTTCATTTATTTTTGTATATCTGTTATATCCGTTCTTTTTCTCTTCTGTTAAGTTTTCAAATTTAATCTTATCGGGTTCAGCTTTAACAAAAATATTATTATTTCTCCCGGTAATACTGTCTGCTATAGCTGACTGTAATGCAAAAGGATTGTTATTATATGCATTATAATTTATATCTCTGATCGAACTATTTGACGCAAAAATGATCGGTGCTGCAGTCTGATTTCCATAAATTATTATATCGGCATGTCCATCAGTAAGCCTTTTATGTTTATTTGCAGTCTGATTATGCTCAGATAGAAAATACTTTATTCCAAAGAAACTTTCTATAAATCTTGTGGTCGGCTCATTATAAAAAGCCCAGTTTCCGTTATTTCTGAATCCAAGCTTTCCCATGAAATTTATTTTATCTTTCTTCTCACTGGAACTAAAATGTGAAAGTCCTGCGTAATCAAACTGCATGGCATCGTTATTAGTTCTTCTGAAATCTTTTTCGATTCTGTAAAAGCTATCATCCTGATCTTTTATCCAATCCATTTTTTCTGATGTTGCTGCGATATAATTTTGATAATCGCTAAGCTTGGCCAGATCAAAATAATTAAATACATCAGATGCATTATATGTAAGATCAGCAATTTGTAAGATCAAAACAGTTGCAAATAGAACATAATAAAATTTACTATTTTTTCTGAAAAAGATTATTACTGCAGAAGAAATAGCTATAATCAAAAAGTCTATCAGTAATTCTCTTAAATTTATCGTTGTAGTTCTTATAACTGCAATATAAATACCATAAACTAGAATAAGACTAACTGTTAACATAATTTTAATTATGTTAACCTTATTTATTATTTCTAAAAATTCATCATAAGCGAATATAATTATCAGAAATGAAATCATAAATGAATATCTGTAAGGAAAGCCTATTGGCTGGTTAAATCCGTGCCAGATAACATTTAAGGTATTTATATACATATTTACAAAAAAGAATGCTATCAATATCAAAGATGCTATTCTTGTCTTAAGCTTTCTCTCTGAATTTATAAAATATAAAATACAAAAGAAAGCTATTATGATTCCACAGTAGATATTTGGAAGTCCATTACTTACATTTCCTGAAAATGATCCTGTAAAAAACTGCGCAAAAACAGTATTCATCTCAAATCTTCTAAAAAAAGAAATTGATAATGTATCCTTTTCCCCTGAAAGTGATAAAACCGCTGGCAGAAGGCTAAATGCTGTAAGAGCTGCAGCAAGTATAGAACTTATTATAAATGTCTTTGTATTTTTAATATATTTAAGCAGATCAGACTTTTTATCGGCTAAGCATATAATTCGATATATGTAATATATTGTTGAAAAAATACATATCATATATCCCAGGTAATAATTTGATAATAATGCAGCAAAAAGCGTTATAAGATAAAACTTTTTATCTTCGGGATTTTTTATTATTTTTTCAAGTCCTAAAACTATAAGTGGAAATAATATTAAATCTGCAAAATATATTGAAAGCTGAAAATATGTAGCTGTAAATCCCATCATTGAATATGCCAAAGCAAATGGAATTGAAAGATAATTTTCACCTTTTATTTTGCTCAGCATGTATGTAAAGCTAAGCGAACTTAATGCAGCGTATAAAATCAGAATTATTCCTTCAGCAATCGGAAGCATTGATGATGGAAATAATAAGGTTATCCAGTTTAATGGACAAAAATAATAATATGCTGAGAATCCTGTAAGGTTTCCACCAAGATTTTTACTGAACGAGTAATTGAAATCATTATTGGAAAAAATAATTGTTTTCAGATATGACAGGTAATCCGTAAACTGATATCTCATATCGCCTGTCATCACTGTATTATCGCCAAAAGGCCATATACCGTGACGGCTATATATAAAGATATACAGAATTACAGGTATAAAAAAAGATGATAAATACAGAAGTTTCTTGTTCACTCTGTTTATCATCCTGCGGCACCTCCAAATTCAGGTACTTATTTTTTCATATTAGCGGAGAAGGAGGGATTTGAACCCTCGCGCCGGTCACCCGACCTACACCCTTAGCAGGGGCGCCTCTTCAGCCTCTTGAGTACTTCTCCGAGCTCCGAAACACCTCATAACCAAGTTATGAGTAATATGAAATTTATGCGTCTGTAAATTTCAGACGCATAAATTATTATAAATATATAAACTGTTTTTGTCAACTCTTATTTTTTATTGGGTATAAGAACTTCTTTTCCACCCATATAAGGCTGAAGTACCTTCGGGATCTTAACAGAACCATCTGCACAAAGATTATTCTCAAGAAAAGCAATAAGCATTCTTGGAGGTGCAACAACTGTATTGTTAAGTGTATGAGCAAGGTAATTTCCGTCTTCACCTTTAATTCTGATGTGAAGTCTTCTTGCCTGTGCATCACCTAAGTTAGAACAGCTTCCAACCTCGAAGTATTTTTTCTGTCTGGGGCTCCATGCCTCGACATCACATGATTTGCATTTAAGGTCAGCTAAATCACCGGAACAACACTCAAGTGTACGAACAGGTATATCAAGTGATCTGAAGAGATCTACTGTATTCTTCCAAAGTACATCATACCATTTCTTTGATTCTTCAGGTTTACATACAACGATCATCTCCTGCTTTTCGAACTGATGAATACGATAGACGCCTCTTTCTTCAATTCCGTGAGCACCTTTTTCTTTTCTGAAGCATGGTGAATAGCTTGTAAGTGTAAGTGGAAGCTCTGCCTCAGGAATCTGCTGGTTGATAAAACGTCCGATCATTGAATGCTCTGATGTTCCGATAAGATAAAGATCCTCTCCTTCGATCTTATACATCATTGCGTCCATTTCAGGGAAACTCATAACACCTTCAACAACGTTTCCATGGATCATGAAGGGTGGTACAACATAAGTGAAGTTTCTTTCGATCATGAAATCTCTTGCGTATGAAATAACTGCAGAATGAAGTCTTGCAATATCACCGATAAGATAATAAAATCCATTTCCTGCAACTCTTCTTGCAGCGTCAAGATCTATACCTGCGAAGCTCTCCATAATGTCAGTATGATAAGGAATTTCAAAATCAGGTACTACAGGCTCACCGAATTTCTCAATTTCAACATTCTCGCTGTCATCTTTTCCTACAGGAACTGAATCATCAATCATCTGAGGTATTGTGTACATTATCTTGAGAATCTTATCCTTGAGATCATTATTTATCTTCTCAAGCTCTGCAAGTCTCTCAGCATTTTTTGTTACCTGTGCCTTAACCTCTTCAGCTTCTTCTTTCTTACCCTGAGCCATTAATGCTCCGATTTCTTTAGAAAGCTTGTTTCTGTTTGCTCTTAAATTATCAGCTTCCTGCTGGGTTGTACGATTTTTTTCATCTAATTCGATGACTTCATCAACAAGCGGAAGTTTTGAATCCTGAAATTTCTTTTTGATGTTCTCTTTTACAAGTTCAGGATTTTCCCTGACAAATTTGATATCCAGCATTTTTTTTTCTCCTGTAATTTTATCTTTTTATTATTTTTAGTTTCCTGTCAATGGCCATAAGACTCTCCAGAAGGTTCAATAGAGCCTCCTGGAGCCGTTTTTTAGGATTATTTTTAAATTTATAAAAAATTTATAAATTTGTATCAGAATCGGTACTAAACAACAATATTTAGGTGTGACTTATCAACAATCTATCAACATTTAGTGGATAAATCAGTTTTCACTCTCTACTTCTCCCTCTTCTTTTTCCTCATCATCTTCTTGTACTATTTCATCACGTACTTTTGCTATTCCGGCTACCTTTACGCCATCAGAAAGATTCATAAGTTTAACGCCTCTTGCACTTCTTCCAAGCACAGAAACATCATTTGCCCTGATCTGAATTATTGTTCCGGCATCAGTAATAAGCATTACCTCATGCTCATCATTAACAGCCTTTACGCCTATTATAGCTCCGGTTTTTTCATTCAATTTATAACAGAAGTGACCCATTCCGCCACGTTTCTGACCATTAAATTCACTGAGTTTAGTACGTTTACCCATACCATTTTCAGTAACAAGTAATAAAGAATCTCCCTGTGAATCCGTCTGCATTCCGACTATTTCATCATCATCTTTTAAGTTCATGGCTTTAACTCCGATAGAATCTCTGCCCATTGCTCTTACATCTGATTCCTTAAATCTGATACACATACCGGATTTAGTAACTACAAAAAGGTCCTGATCTTTTCTTGTCTGCTTAACTTCAATAAGTTCATCACCATCAAGAAGATTTATTGCTTTAATTCCGCGTTTATTAATATGCGAAAAGTCCATAACCCTTGTCTTCTTAACCTTACCGTTCTTTGTAACCATGAAAAGATATCTGTCTTCATCATAGTCTTTTATCGGTATCGTTGCGGTAATTTTCTCATTAGGCAGCATCTGAAGAAGATTTACTATTGCAATTCCTCTGGCATTTCTGGATGCTTCAGGAATTTCATACGCCTTTAGTCTATACGCACGACCCAAATTTGTAAAGAAGATTATGTAATTATGTGTCGTCGTCATCAGAAGGTCTTCGATATAGTCATCTTCTATAGTCGTAATGCCCTTTATACCCTTACCGCCACGGTTCTGAGCAGAGAAGTTATCTACTGACATTCTCTTGATATATCCTAAATGAGTCATTGTGATCACGGTATTTTCAAGTGTGATCATATCTTCATCTGCAATTTCTCCGGCATCAAAACCTATTTCAGTCTTTCTGTCGTCGCCATATTTATCTGCAATAACTGAAATTTCTGTTTTAATTACACCAAGTAAGATCTTTTTATCTGACAAAATAGCCTTAAATTCCTTTATTTTCTCAAGTAATTCAGCATATTCGCCTTCAAGTCTTTCTCTTTCCAATGCTGCCAGAGCTCTAAGACGCATATCTACTATTGCCTGTGCCTGAACTTCATCAATTGTAAGGAAATCAACTAATTTTTCTTTTGCTTCTGCAACTGTCTTACTTGATCTGATAAGTCTGATAACTTCATCAATTGCATCGATTGCCTTGAGCAATCCTTCTAAAATATGGGCTCTTTCTTCGGCTTTATTTAAATCATATTGTGTTCTTCTGGTTACAACATCTTCCTGATGTCTCAGATAACACTTGAGAATTTCTAAAATATTCAGAATATGAGGCTCATTATTTACAAGTGCAAGCATAATTACGCCAAATGTATCCTGAAGCTGTGTATGTTTATAGAGCTGATTTAAGATAATATTAGCATTTGCATCTCGTCTGAGTTCAATTACGATTCTCATACCCTCTCTGTCAGACTCATCTCTTAAATCGGTAATACCGTCAATCTTTTTAAGCTTAACAAGATCAGCAATATTTTTAATAAGTTTTGCCTTATTTACAAGATATGGGAGCTCTGTAACGATTATCTGAGATTTTCCATTAGGAAGAGTTTCAATATCCGTTATTGCTCTTAATATGATCTTTCCACGTCCGGTTCTGTATGCCTCATCAACACCACGATTCCCAAGTATCATACCACCAGTAGGGAAATCAGGACCTTTTATGATCTTTAAAATTTCCTCAATCTCAGTTTCCCTGTCTTCATCGATCATATTATCAATTATTTTTACTACAGCATTAATAACCTCTCTCAGATTATGGGGAGGAATATTTGTTGCCATACCAACAGCGATACCTGTTGTTCCGTTAACTAAAAGATTTGGATAACGTGAGGGAAGAACTGTTGGTTCCTGCTCTGTTTCATCGAAGTTTGGTATGAAATCAACTGTATTTTTATTAATATCAGCAAGCATTTCCATACTGATCTTAGAAAGTCTTGCCTCTGTGTATCGCATTGCAGCCGCACCGTCACCATCGACTGATCCGAAATTTCCATGACCGTCAACAAGACAATATCTCATTGACCAGTCCTGTGCCATATTTACGAGTGCTCCATAAATAGAGCTGTCACCGTGAGGGTGATATTTACCCATGGTATCACCAACAATTCTCGCACATTTTCTGTGAGGTTTGTCAGGATAGTTATTAAGTTCGACCATGGAATAGAGAATTCTTCTCTGTACAGGCTTAAGTCCGTCTCTTACATCAGGCAGAGCTCTCGAAGCTATAACGCTCATTGCATAGTCGATATAAGAGGTCTCCATTGTTTTTTTCAGATCGACTTCGTTAATTCTGTCAAAAATCTGATCATCCATCTAATAAATTCCTTTCAGGCTTTATTTTAAGGTTAAATATCAAGGTTTTTAACGTATTTCGCATTTTCAAGTATGAAATCACGTCTCGGCTCAACCTTGTCACCCATTAGTGTCATAAATGTGAGATTTACATCAGCGTCATTTTCTTCATCCATTGAAACTCTGAGTAAGATACGCTTTTCAGGATCCATAGTTGTTTCCCAAAGCTGTGACGCATCCATTTCTCCAAGTCCCTTATAACGCTGGATTTTATTATTCTGATCTCTTCCAACTTCAGAAATGATTTTTGCAAGTTCTTCATCGGAATATGCATACCAGGTTTTTTTATTTTTCTCAAGCTTATAAAGCGGAGGCTGTGCAAGATATACATGTCCCTGTCTGATAAGCTCAGGCATAAATCGGTAAATAAAGGTTAACATAAGTGTTGCAATATGTGCACCATCAACATCGGCATCAGTCATAATAATGATCTTGTCATATCTAAGTTTGGATATATCAAAATCATCATGAATTCCTGTACCAAACGCTGTGATCATGGCCTTTATTTCTTCATTACCATAAACTCGATCAAGTCTTGCTTTTTCAACATTTAATATTTTTCCTCTTAAAGGAAGTATAGCCTGAGTTGCCCTGCTTCTCGCACTTTTAGCGGATCCACCGGCAGAATCTCCCTCGACTATAAAGATTTCACAATTCTTAGGATCCTTATCTGAACAATCGGCAAGCTTACCGGGAAGTGAAAATCCATCAAGAGCTGATTTTCTTCTTGTAAGATCTCTTGCCTTTCTTGCTGCTTCCCTTGCTCGCTGAGACTGAATTGATTTTTCACAAATTGTCTTTGCAACTTCCGGATTCTGCTCAAGATAATAAGTCAATTTTTCAGAAAGAAGGTATTCTACAGCATTTCTGGCCTCTGTATTTCCAAGCTTCTGTTTTGTCTGTCCTTCAAACTGCGGTTCTTCGATCTTTATTGAAACAATTGATGTCAATCCTTCACGAATGTCTTCACCTGAAAGATTTTCATCACTATCTTTTAAGAATTTATTTTTTCTTGCATAATCGTTAAATGTTTTTGTAATAGCATTTCTAAATCCGGTAAGATGTGTTCCGCCTTCCGGAGTATTAATATTATTTACAAAACTGTATGAACTCTCGTTATATGAATCATTATGCTGCATGGCAACTTCAACATATACGTTATTTCTTGTACCTTCACAGTAGATGATGTCATTGTAAAGAGGAGATGTGCTTTTATTTAAATATGCAACAAACTCCTTAATTCCACCTTCATAATGATATTTTTCGTCTCTTTCTTTGCCTTCTCTGGTATCATGAAGCTCAATCCTCAGGTTTTTTGTAAGAAAAGCCATTTCTCTTAAACGCTGCTTTAATACACCAAAATCATATTCCTGAGTTTCCTTGAAAATTTCAGGATCCGGAAGAAAAGTAACTGTCGTGCCGTGTCTACTCGGATCACATTCACCAACAACAGTAAGTTTACTCGTAGTTTTTCCACGACTGAATTTTTCTTCGTAAATTTTACCGTCAGTATATACATTAACAGTAAGCCATTCGGAAAGCGCATTTACTACTGAAGCACCTACTCCATGAAGACCTCCGGAAACCTTGTATCCGCCTCCGCCAAATTTTCCGCCGGCATGAAGAATTGTAAATACAACTTCAACACCCGGAAGGCCTGACTTATGATTTATTCCAACAGGAATTCCTCTTCCGTTATCTTCAACAACTATAGAATTATCCGGCTGAATAGTTACATGAATTGTATCGCAAACTCCAGCCAATGCTTCATCTACAGAATTGTCTACAATTTCGTATACCAGATGATGTAATCCTCTGGAAGATGTAGATCCAATATACATTCCGGGTCTTTTTCTAACAGCTTCGAGTCCCTCTAAAATCTGTATCTGGTCTGCTCCGTATTCCTGACTCATTTATTCCTCCATTTTATCAAATTATGATTTATTACCAATCATTAAAAAACAGATTGGTTTACATAATTATTTTAAATCTACAATTCCGTTTTTTACGTTAAATACTCTGTCAATTTCAATCCTGTTTTTTATAAAATCATCTAATCCCGTACATGTTATAAGTGTCTGAACCTTTCCAAGATGAGCTAATAAACAATTCTGTCTATGACTGTCTAATTCAGATAAAACATCATCAAGTAATAAAATAGGATCATCATTAACAAGATTTTTAACAATTTCAATTTCCGAAAGCTTTAATGACAAAGAAGCTGTCCTCTGCTGACCCTGCGAACCATATTTTCTTAGATCAATCCCATCAAGAAGAAAACTCATATCATCATGATGCGGGCCAGCTGATGTTGTAAAATACCTCATGTCCTGATTTCTTGTCTTTTTTAATTTTTCTTCGTAGTTTTCAGCATTTACTGATGGTTCGTAACTGAGTTCAAGTTCTTCGTCTTTTTCAGTAATTGACTTATTTATTTTATTTATTATCGGATTAAGTCTTTTTATAAATTCTTCTCGTTCGGAAATAATTTCAAGTCCATATCTTATCAGCTCGGATTCCCATACTTCCAGTGCAGTAGATCCTTCTGATTTTCCGTAATTTCCAAGAGCAATGTCTTTCATGAGTTTATTTCTCTGTTCAAGACATTTATTATAATTAATAAGACTATTCAAATAATTTTTACTCAGTTGACATAATTCTATATCGATAAAACGTCTTCTTTCAGAAGGACCGTTTTTTATTATATTTAAGTCCTCCGGTGAAAAGAATATAAGCTTTGCTATCCCTAAAAGTTCGGAAGCTTTTTTTATTGGAATTCCATTTACTGCAACCGTTTTTCTCTTATTTTTGCGGATATGCATATCTATCTTATAATCTATTTCATTTTTTTTAAGCAAAAGTCTTATATGAGACTCATTTTTTCCGAATTTTATTATTTCCTTATCACGGCTTTTTTTATGAGACTTTGTAGTAGATCCAACATATACTGCTTCCAGAATATTTGTCTTTCCCTGAGCATTATCACCAAAAAAAATATTTGTCCTGGAACCGAGTTTTAAGCTCAGAGAATCATAATTTCTATAATTTTCAAGCTCTAAAGATTCAATTATCATTTGAGTACTTGTATTTCTTCTTCTCTGAATTCTACTTTATCGCCATCATGGATTTTTTTTCCACGCATCTCGCAGACTTCTCCGTTAACTTTTACATTTCCTTCAATTATTTCTATTTTAGCTTCAACACCTGAAGAAACGAGATTAACGGCTTTCAAAAGCTGACCAAGTTTTATAAAATCTTCGTTTTCTCTTAAATGAAATTCCTTCAATGCATTTTACCTCGCATTTTATTAAAAAATGGTTATTAAATATTATTAAAGTTTACAGGAAGAACGATATAAATATAATTCTTATCATCATCCCTTATAAAGCATGGTGATTTTGATCCCATAAGATAAAGTGTTATATCCTCATCATCTATAACTTTAAGTACATCCGTAATAAATTTAGGGTTAAAACCTATTGTAAGATCTTCACCTTTTTTTGATATTTCAATATTTTCATTAAATGCACCGAATTCAGATTTTATTTTGATTTCAGCATTATTATCTGTTATGTCAACCACAACAGGTTTTTTCTCACCTTCTTTGATCAGAAGGTTTGCTCTGTCGATACAATTCATGAAAGCAATTTTATTTACTACAAGTTTAGTTGAATAATTATCAGTCATCATTTTATTGACGTCAAAATATTCACCCTCAATAAGTCTTGAAATAACAAGTGTATTTTCAAGTTCAAACATAACATTGCTGTTTTCTATGTAGATTTTTACTTCTTTTTCAGGATCTCCACTAAGGATTTTACTGATCTCATTCAATGTTTTTCCCGGGATAAGAAGTTTTTTTTCATCATATGAATCATGGAGCTTAATATTTCTGATGGAAATTCTATGTCCATCCAAAGCAACAGCCATAAGTTTATCGTCTTTTATTTCAAAATATTCACCCGTCATAATTTTGTTATTTTCACTGTCTGAAAGTGAAAATGTTGTTTGACGGATAATATCTTTTAAGCTGTATTGTGAGAGAATGATGAAATTACTTTTATCAACATGTGGAAGATAAGGGAAATCATCTCCTGATCTTGCCGGAAGATAAAATTTAGTCTGAGAACATGTTATAGATGTTCTCATTGAAGAATCTGTCTCTATCGTAATAAAACCATCCGGAAGACGTCTTACCATATCACCAAAGAATTTTGCATCTAATGCTATGATTCCTTTTTCTTCTATTTCACCTTCAATGATTGTTTCTATTCCGAGTTCCATGTTATTTGCTGTAAGTTTTATTCTTCCATCATTACAGTTTATAAGGATACATTGAAGAATAGGCATTGTTGTTTTTGATGGAACAGCTTTTGAAACAATATTTACTCCTTCCATCAAAGAATCTCTGCTGCAAACAATTTTCATTGTGTAAATCTCCTGTCAGTTTTTTGATATAACTAAATATCTTTAAAATTCGTATTAGTAGTAATAAGGGGCGTGAATTTGTGTAAAACCTCTAAAAGCCTCTGAAATCAAGGCTTTCATCCAAAAAGAATAAGGTTGAAAAGCCGTTGAACAGATGTTAATTAAGCGGGAAAAATAATCTTCATGATTTCTTCGATTTCATTTTTCAACTTTAAATCTGTGGATAAGCTCTGTTCAATCTTATCATGACCGTGGATAACTGTTGTATGATCTCTGTTACCCATGATCTTGCCTATTTCAGCAAGTGCTGTATCGGTTTTCTCACGGCAGAGGTACATTGCGACCTGTCTGGGTACAACAATTTCCTTGTTTCTGCGGCTTGAATTAATATCTTCGGCAGTAGTATTGTAATATTTTGCCACTTCAGCAATTATGATCTCAGGTGTTACTTTTCTTGGAGTATCAGGCATTATCATATCTTTAATTGCCTGTTCAGCCGTATACATTGTTATTTCCCGATTATCAAGTTTGTGGAGTGCTACAATTTTATTAAGAGCTCCTTCAAGTTCTCTGATGTTTGATTTAATATTAGAAGCAACAAACTGTACAATTTCATCATCTACGCTTACGCCGATAGTTTTAGCGTATCTTCGAAGAATTGCCATTCTTGTTTCATAATCCGGGGGATTTATGTCAACCGTTAATCCCCAGTCAAATCTTGAACGAAGTCTTTCTTCTAATGTCTCCATATCTTTTGGAGGTTTATCAGATGAAAGGATTATTGCCTTATTCTGGGCGTGAAGCTCATTAAAAGTATTGAAAAACTCGTTCTGGGTACTTTCTTTACCTATTATAAACTGTACATCATCGAGTAGAAGAACATCCACAGTTCTGTATTTCTCACGGAATTTTGACATTCCCTGCGTACCGCCGAGCTGTATAGTTTCAATAACTTCATTAGTGAATGTTTCACTTGTAACATATCTGATGTTTTTATTTGGATTCTTTCTTATTATATAGTGACCTATTGAATGCATAAGGTGAGTTTTTCCAAGTCCGGGTCCTCCATAAAGAAAAAGCGGATTATAAACAATCCCCGGATCCTCAGCTACTGCAAGAGCTGCTGAATGTGCAAGTCTGTTATTTGGTCCTACTACAAAAGTATCAAATGTATATTTGGGATTAAGATTTGATCTTTGAATATTATCACTTTCGAGCTTAAGGTTTTCAGTATTTACTTTTTCGACAGCAGCACTTGAATTTTTAGCTTCTTCTTCGGTTATAAATACAACTGTATATCTTTTGTTCATAACCTCTGAAATTGCTATTTCAAAAACCAGTTTGTACTTATTTGTAAGAACTTCAACTCCTCGCTGATTTTCACCGGGGGTTATGATTTTTAAGGTATTGCCTTCAACAGAAAAAATCTCCATGGGGGCAATCCATGTTTCAAAAGGGACATCTAAAATACCGTTTTCAGTTCTTACAACTTCTTTTATTTTATTCCAGTTTTCAATTAGTGACTGTTTTTCATCCATAGGTGCTTATCTCCCGCCTAAAATTACTTAATGGCCTGTATTATTTATCTGAAACTTCATTATTATATAGTATCAGAATAAGAACAGACCTTATATATATTACCTTAAATTTAGTAATTTATCAACATTTTAGGGATAATCTGTGCACAGATCAATGTATTTATCCACAAAGTTTTCAACATATGTTGATAAGTCAATGTTATTTACACAGAGTTATGTAAACTAGTTACCGAATATTATGCAACCTATTTGTGGATAAATGTGGATAATCATATTAACATATCAACATGTGCAAATGTGGATAAAATGGGCATTGTTAATAATTATCCGCATAATATTAGATGGTTATCAACAGCTTTTCCACATTATGTGGAAAACATTATGTAAATCAATTATTTATGCCCATATGTGGATAACTTTCTGCACAAGTCAGTTTATATACATGTTGAAGATTTATGTGTATAAATAGTTTTTTATTCAGAAACTATATCTATATTGCCTGGATAGCTTACTTTTTATTTTTTTCCACAAAAATTTCTATAATTTTCTTTTATATAATATTTTTCTTGACGTTATGCCTCTAAATAACTATAATTAGAACGGTGTTTTCCGGTATTTTGTTTTAAAATCAGGAGGTAATTATTATGTGGATGACATTTCAGCCTAAGAAAAGACATAGATCAAAGGTTCATGGATTTCGTGCAAGAATGAGCACACCGGGTGGACGTAAGGTTCTTGCTGCAAGACGCAGAAAAAGCAGAGCTCGCCTTACAGTCTGAGACCGCAGTAATGTGGTCTTTTTTCTAATTTATTGGAAAAATTTTTTGTTAAAAGAGAATTTTAATGAGGATTTTTACTTCGTTAAAAAGTAATATTGATTTCAGGGCGGTCTATAACGCAAGAAATTCCCGAGCAAACAAATATTTAGTAATGTATGTACTGGAAAACCATATGGGAATTAACCGGCTTGGAATTTCCGTAAGCAAAAAGGTTGGCAATTCAGTTGTCAGACATCGGCTTACGCGGTTGGTCAGAGAATCAGTGCGACTGCATGAGGATGAGTTCAATAGTGGTTTGGACATAGTGGTCGTAGTCAGGGCTTCGGCTAATCCTCAAAAAGAATCAAATGAGAAGCCATTGAAATGCGCAAATATAGAGAGCGCGTTATTACATCTTGCAAATCTTCATAAAATTTTGAATGCTGATTGATCTAATACTATGAAAATTATTTTAATCGCAATGATTAGGTTTTATAAAAAGTATATTTCTCCATATAAGTCAACAAAATGTCCGTATATTCCGTCTTGTTCGGAATACGGTCTTCAGGCTATAGAAAAATATGGCGCTCTTAAGGGTGGAGCGTTGGCTTTATGGAGAATCATAAGATGTAATCCTTTTTCTAAAGGAGGGTATGATCCCGTTCCTTAATTTTATCAGGAGGAAAATAAATTGTCAGAAGGAATACTGCTTTCACAATATTCCGGAGCAATTCTTGGACCTATAGCTAGAGTACTTGGACTTATACTTAATGCTGTTTTCAATGTTGTTCCTAACGTTGGTATTGCCATTATCCTTTTCACTGTAATCATATATCTTTGTCTGCTTCCTTTAACTTACAAGCAGCAGAAGTTTTCAAAACTTTCAGCAAAGATGAACCCTGAAATTCAGAAGGTTCAGGCTAAATACAAGGGAAAACAGGATCAGGCATCAATGCAGCGTCAGAATGAAGAGGTTCAGGCGATTTATCGTAAGTATGGTGTATCACCTACGGGTAGTTGTCTGCAGCTTCTCATACAGATGCCTATTTTATTTGCACTTTACAGGGTTATCAACAGTATCCCTGCTTATGTAACAAAAATATATGAGGTTCTTGAAGGTCTTTCTAAAAATATTCTTTCCACAGAAGATGGAATTAATGTAATCTCGAACCTTGAAACAACACAGAAAGTTTTTGCAAAATATGTCAGCAATAACAACTTTACAGGAGAGAATGCTGTAGAGTCCGTTATGGATATCTTAAACAGAGCAACTTCTAAAGAATGGGATCTTATCGGACAGATTCAGGGTCTTGATCTTGATGTATTTAATAATGCAAGAAATGGATTTGAGAGTTTTAATACATTTTTCGGATTGAATATCTCAAATACACCTATGTATATCATCAAGGATTCTTTTGAATCCGGAAATTTCCTTCTTGTGATAGGTGCTGTACTTATACCTGTTCTTGCTGCACTTACACAGTGGATAAATATTTTCTTTATGCCGCAGCCATCTAATTCAAATAGTACAGATCAGACTGCAAGCATGATGAAATCAATGAATCTGATGATGCCTCTTATGTCAGCATTTTTCTGTTTAAGCCTTCCCTGTGGTATGGGTATTTACTGGATAAGCGGTGCTGTTATCAGAAGTATCGAGCAGATCATCATCAATAAGAGAATTGATAAAATGGATATTGATTCAATTATTGAAAAAAATATCGAGAAGTATAATGAAAAGATCAAGGGCAAAGAAGGATCCAGTGGGAAAATCTCTGCAAATACTTCATTCGATTCAAATAAGAGCGGAAGTTCTTCAGCAGCTGATAAAGATGCAGCTATGGCTAAAGCAGAAGAGTATTATAAAAATCACTCAAAGCCCGGTAGTATTTCTGCAAAGGCAAATATGGTAAAGCAGTTTAATGAGCGTAATAAAAAATAAAATTGACTGTTTAGTAATATGAAGAGGAGGGTGCGTTTAAGATGGACTTTATTGAAGTTTCGGGTAAATCTCTTGAAGATGCTATCACTGAGGCATGTAATAAACTTTCTGTATCATCAGAACATCTTGAATATGAGATTGTAGATCTTGGTACATCCGGTTTTCTTGGATTTAACAGTAAGCCTACAATTATTAAGGCAAAGGTTAAAGATGGTTTTGAACCTGCCAAAGAAGAGAAGAAAGATAATGTTGTTGATAATATAGATCCTTCTTCTTTAGTTGTTGAAAATGTTCCGGCAGCTTCAAACGTAGATTTTGGAGATATTGACAGTATAAAGTCAAAGGTTGATAAATTTCTCGTTGATGTTTTCAATGCAATGAAAATGTCAGTTGAAACGAAAATTGACTTTGATGCTGAAGAGTCAACATTGAATATTGATATTGAAGGAACTGATATGGGTATCCTTATTGGTAAAAGAGGACAGACACTTGATTCACTTCAGTATCTTATAAGCCTGATTGTAAATAAGGGCAACGGAAATTATATCAGAGTTAAGGTTGATACCGAAAACTATAGAGCAAGAAGACAGAAGACACTTGAGAATCTTGCTAAAAATCTTTCATTTAAGGTAAAGAGAACTAAGAGACCTGTTTCTCTTGAACCTATGAATCCGTATGAGAGAAGAATAATTCATTCTGCACTTCAGAATGACAGATATGTTACTACACATTCAGAAGGTGAAGAGCCATTCAGAAGAGTAGTTATAAGTCTGAAAAAATAAAATTATAACTTTGAGGCTTTACATCAAAAATCTATGAATTATTCCGGGCGGCAGCCGGGCGAGCTATGACGCCTGGCTGCCGTTTATGGTATTAGGAGATAATATGGAATCAGATACAATTACAGCAATTGCAACAGCAGTTTCTCCAGCCGGAATTGGTATAGTAAGAATTAGTGGAGAAGAAGCTTTTGAAATAGCAGAAAGAATTTTTAAGAATAAAGATGGAAAAGGTTTTGACTTGATAAATTTTGAAAGTCATACTGTACACTATGGTTTTATTTTTGATGGAGATAATATGATCGATGAGGTACTTTTGACAATCTTCAGAGCACCAAGATCATATACAGCAGAAGATACCATAGAAATAAATTGCCATGGTGGTCCATATATTTTAAAAAGAGTTCTTGATACTGTTATTAAGTACGGAGCGAGGCTGGCTGATCCAGGTGAATTTACCAGAAGAGCATTTATGAATGGAAGAATTGATTTAACAGAGGCAGAATCTGTCATGGAATTAATTTCTTCAAAAAATGAATTTTCAAGGAATAATTCATTAAAAACTTTGCGTGGAAGTGTTTATAGAAAAATATCGGAGATCAGGGATAAGATTTTACATGAAGCTGCATTTATAGAAGCAGCATTAGATGATCCTGAACATTACAGTTTGGAAGATTATTCAGATAAACTTATTTCAACAGCAGAAGATTTAAGAAAAGATATTGACAGACTTATATATAGATCCGGAAGCGGAAGATTAATGAGTGAAGGAATAAGTACTGTTATAGTTGGAAAACCTAATGTTGGAAAATCTTCACTTTTGAATATGCTTTTACAGGAAGAGAGAGCAATTGTTACAGAAATTGCCGGAACAACAAGAGATACTGTTGAAGCACCATTAAGAATTGGAAATATTATTTTAAATATTGTTGATACGGCTGGAATTCATGATACTACAGATATTGTTGAAAGTATTGGCGTAGATAAGGCGAGAAAAATTGCAAATGATGCTGATCTTATATTATATGTAATTGATTCTTCAATCCCTTTGGATGATGATGATGATTCAATTATAGAGTTAATACATGGAAGAAAAACAATTGTTATTTTGAATAAATCTGATCTAAAGGCTGAAGTCAGAGAAGAAGATATTTCGGAAATGCTTGAATGCCCTGTAGTTTCTGTCTCTACATTAAATGAAGATGGTGTAGATGAGCTTGAAAAAACAATTACAGATATGTTCTTCAATGATTCTTTCGATGATAAAAACGAGGTTTACATAACTAATAATAGACAAATTGAAGCATTAAAAAGGGCTTCAAAGAGTCTGGGCTTTGTTATTCAGAGCATTAAAAATTCGATGAGTGAAGATTTATATTCTTCTGATTTGATGGATGCTTATTCTTTCCTTGGTGAGATAATAGGAGAGGATACTGACGATGATCTTGCAGACAGAATTTTTAGTGACTTTTGTATGGGTAAGTAAGTTATTTATAAATTAAGGAAGTAATTTATGACGATAGAAGATTTTGATGTTGCAGTTGTTGGTGCCGGACATGCAGGTTGCGAAGCAGCACTTGCAACTGCCAGACTTGGATTAAAAACTATAGTTTTCACGGTTAGTGTTAACAGTATTGCTTTAATGCCTTGCAATCCAAATATTGGTGGGAGTTCCAAGGGACATCTTGTTAGAGAAATTGATGCTTTGGGCGGAGAAATGGGTAAAAATATAGATAAAACCTTTATCCAATCTAAAATGCTTAATTCATCCAAGGGACCTGCAGTTCATTCTTTAAGAGCACAGGCTGATAAGGCTGATTATTCAAGAACTATGAGGGAAGTCCTTGAAAATACTGATAATATCACCATTAAACAGGCAGAAGTTAATGAAATTATAATAGAAGATAATCTTGTTAAAGGTGTAAAGATAAATACCGGTATCGAATATCTTACAAAGGCCGTCGTTCTTTGTACAGGAGTATATCTTAAAGCAAGATGTCTTTGTGGCGAAGCTATTACTTATACCGGACCGAATGGTTTACAAAGTGCTACGCATCTTTCTGATTCCTTAAAAGCAGCAGGAATAGAACTTCAGAGATATAAAACGGGTACGCCAGCAAGAATTGATGCAAGAACTATTGATTTTTCAAAGATGGAACCACAATCAGGAGATGAGAGAGTAGTACCATTTTCGTTCTCTACAGATCCGGAATCTGTTCAAAAAGATCAGGTAAATTGTTATCTTACCTATACTAATGAAAATACTCATAATATAATTAGGTCAAATTTAGACAGATCACCGATCTATGCCGGAGTTATAGAGGGTACAGGTCCGAGATATTGTCCTTCTATAGAAGATAAGGTAGTTAAATTCGCGGATAAAGAAAGACATCAGGTTTTTTTGGAACCTGAGGGATTACATACTAATGAGTGGTATGTTGATGGAATGAGCAGTTCTTTACCTGAAGATGTTCAAATGCAGATGTACAGATCAGTTCCAGGACTGGAACATGCTCATATAGTAAGAAATGCTTATGCAATTGAATATGATTGTATAAAAGCAAAACAGCTTAAGCCTTCTTTAGAGTTTAAGAAAATAAGCGGACTTTTTTCAGGCGGACAGTTTAATGGAAGTTCAGGCTATGAAGAAGCAGCAGCACAGGGACTTGTAGCAGGTATAAATGCTGCAATGTATATAAAAAAGAAAAATCCTTTGATAATCGACAGATCTGAGGGATATATCGGCGTTCTTATAGATGATCTTGTTACTAAAGATAGTTTTGAGCCGTATAGGATGATGACGAGTCGAGCTGAATATAGACTTCTTTTAAGACAGGACAATGCGGATATTAGACTTAGAAGAAAAGGATATGAAGTTGGTCTTATTTCAGAAGAGCAGATGGAATATCTGGAATATAAGGAAAAAACTATCAAATCTGAGATAGAGAGACTTAAAAATATAAAAGTTGGGGCTGGAAAGGCATTTTCGGATTTTCTTATTTCCGTTGGTTCTACTCCATTAGCTACAGGAGCCAGTCTTGAAGAATTAATAAGAAGACCTGAATTGAATTATGAAAAACTGGCTCCATTGGATAAGGATAGACCTGATCTCTCTCAGGAAATTATTGATCAGATCAATATTGAAATAAAGTATCGTGGTTATATCGAGAGAGAAGAGCGACAGGTAGAGAAATTCAGAAAGCTTGAAGAAAAGAAAATTCCTTCTGATATAGATTATAATTCAATCAAAGGTATAAGACTTGAGGCTCAGCAAAAATTATCAGATTTTAAACCTGTTTCAGTAGGTCAGGCTGCAAGAATACAGGGAGTTTCACCAGCAGATATTCAGGTTCTTCTTATATACTTAAAGTCAAAGCATATTTAATATGAGGATATATATGGAAAACAGTAAAATTTTAACTGATGCTTTAGATGAGTTAAAAATAGAATATGATGATAAAAAAATTCAGTTGCTATTAAAATATTATGATATGCTCATTGAGAAGAATAAGGTAATGAATTTAACTGCAATTACTGATTTCAATGAAGTTATGATCAAACATTTTGCAGATAGTCTATCTGTTTTAAAGTTTGTTGAATTTGAAGATGGCAATAAAGTTCTCGATCTCGGTACTGGTGCCGGATTTCCAGGAATACCGCTAAAAATTTTCTTACCAAATGTAGAATTTCTCCTGGTTGATTCTGTTAATAAAAAATTGAATTTTATAAATGAAGTAATCGAGAAATTAGGACTTAACAAAATTTCAGTTTTACATGCCAGGGCAGAAGAGCTTGGTCACAAAGAAGATTTTCGCGAAAAATTTGATTTTGTATGTTCAAGAGCTGTTGCCAATCTTTCAACACTTTCTGAATATACAATTCCTTTTCTTAGACAGGATGGTTTATTTGTTTCCTATAAAGCATCTATTGTTAATGAGGAAATATCTAATGCTGAAAAGGCTATAAAGATCTTAGGAGCAAAAATAGAAAAGGTTGAGAAGTTTTCCCTTCCAGGAATAGGAGATGAGAGGGACTTTGTATTCATAAAAAAAATTTCCAAAACACCTAAAAAATTTCCTCGAAAAAGTGGAGTTCCTTCAAAAGAACCTCTATAAAAAACATCCCATGGATTTCATAGTGAAATTCATGGGATGTTTTAGTTAAAAATGTTTCACGTGAAACATTTTTAAGAATATATCGGTTTTCCTGTTACGTTGCCCGGATTATATATTTCCAATGAGGGACGATTTCGCCGCATGTGAAAAATCGCAGCGGTACTAGTTCCGCAAAAAATGTGGAACAAGGACCGGCGTTTTTCATGCCCCTCTTTTGGAAACAGATACGCCTCACAACTCACGTTTACACTGAATTTTATATCTTATAAATTGAAAAACAGCCGGAAGATCACTCAAAAATAATCTTCCGGCTGTTTTTGTTAACCGAAGTCGCGAACCTCAAATGTTCCTAAAGAGGATTGTGCGAGACGCCGGTACTTATGCCGCGTATTCTGCGGCATTAGTACCGTTGCGTCGGAGCCCAAAGCGAAAGCATTCCTCGCAGGAACTTTGAGGCAAACGGCGTAACAGGCGAAGTCTTGGAAACAAAAAACTATAATTTTTTAATAAAAAAAAGATAAAAAATGTTTCACGTGAAACATTTTCATTTAAAAGAAAAAAGAATAGTGATATAATCGTTGTGTTGTCTTTAAAGATAAAATAAAAAATATAATATAATGACGTTTTTAAGGGAATAATCCATAGTATTTATTCCTGACTATTAAGTAAAAAGTCAAAACTGTGTGTGAAGGAGAATTAGATGAGTAGAATTATAGCAATCGCTAATCAGAAGGGTGGTGTTGGCAAGTCTACAACAGCGATAAATTTGTCAGCATATCTTGGAGTAAAAGGAAAAAAAGTATTGGTAATTGATGCTGATCCGCAGGGAAATACTACAAGTGGACTTGGAGTTGATAAGAGTGAAATTGAAAATACAATTTATCAGCTTATACTTGGGGATTCTGAGATAGAAGATTGCATAATTGGAGATATCACAGAAAATCTTTCTATATTACCGGCAAATGTAGATTTAGCAGCAGCAGAAATAGAACTTATAGGAATTGAAAAGAAAGAATATATTTTAAGAGATAAGATAGAAAAAATAAGAAAACAGTATGATTATATAATAATTGACTGTCCTCCTTCGTTAAATATATTGACGATTAATGCATTAACTACAGCTGACAGAGTTTTAGTCCCAATCCAATGCGAATATTATGCACTTGAGGGACTTTCACAGCTTATAAATACAGTTAATCTTGTAAGAGAAAGATTAAATCCTGAAATTACTATAGAAGGAATAGTCTTTACAATGTTTGATGCAAGAACAAATTTATCTGCTCAGGTTGTAGAAAATGTCAGGGAAAATCTTGGATCAGAAATATACTATGCAATAATACCTAGAAATGTAAGATTAGCTGAAGCACCAAGCCATGGCAAGCCAATAAATTTATATGATCCAAAATCAGCAGGTGCAGAGGCATATGAAATTTTAGCAGAATCATTAATTAAAAGTGCATAAACTGGGATTTAACAGAAGGTACGAAGCAAACTGAGTTGTGAGCAAGTTGTAAAACAGATTACCAATATCATGACCAGGTTATAAAACAAGTCATATTAAAGAAAAAAGTAAGATATATTAAATTGGAGGAGAAATGACAGCAAAGGGACTTGGAAAAGGATTAGGAAAGGGATTAGGAAAGGGATTGGGAAAAGGACTCGATGCCTTAATTCCACAAAATATAAATAATAAAGTTATAGACAACAAAACTGATAATACAAAAACTGAGATAGATGGTAATTTTGTATCAGAAGTTGCTATTGGAAAAGTTGAACCTGATAAAAATCAGCCAAGAAAGAAATTCAGCGAAAATGAATTGAATGAACTTGCTGAATCAATAAAAGAACATGGAATTATACAGCCGCTTATCGTAGAAAAGAATAAAGACAGATATACAATTATAGCAGGCGAAAGAAGATGGAGAGCTGCAAAGATTGCAGGAATGAAAAAAGTTCCTATTATAATAGGAGAGTATGACGAAAAAGAAAAAACTGAAATACAGTTAATTGAAAATATACAAAGAGAAGGATTAAATCCTGTAGAAGAGGCAAAAGCTTATAAGGAGTTAATAGAGGGATATAATTTAAAGCAGGATGAACTTGCGAAAAGTCTTGGAAAAAGCAGAACTGCAATTACAAATACTTTAAGAATCTTAAATCTGTCTGAAAAAGTCCAAGAAATGGTAATAGAAGATAAATTAAGTCAGGGACATGCAAGAGCATTACTTGCAATAGAAGATTTAGAAAGTCAGTATGAAATTGCATGTCAGGTCGTGGAGCATAGATTATCAGTCAGAGAGACAGAAAGACTTGTAAAGAATCTTAATAAGCCAAAAAAAGAAAAAGAAGAGATTGGTGAAGCAAAAAGATTAATATACGAGAAGATGGAAACTGATTTCAGAGAAATCCTTGGAACAAAGGTTAAAATTAGCCCAAAAGATGAGAAGAAGGGCAAAATAGAAATAGAGTATTATTCCCAGGACGATCTGGAAGAAATATTTAATAAGATAACTAAATAAGTATTCAAGTTAAACAAGCTAGTGGCGAGGTCACATTTAGATACATGTAGATAAAAAGAAAGATTTAAGGAGAATTTTAATGCAAAGCGATATTTTTAACTACCTGGGAATTGCTAATATAGATATAGCATATATTTTTATAGCTTTAATTGTATTAATCATAGTATTAGCTATTATTGATATAGTACAGGGAAGAAAAATTAAGAAAATGTCTCTTGATTTCAAAAAATTCATGACAGGAAGAAATGCTGAAAGTCTTGAAACAGAAATTGAGGAAATTGTAACAGATATTAAGAAGCTTAAAGGTGATAATGAGAAAAACGGAACGGACATTAAAGATATATTTAAGACATTAAAACTCTGTTACAGAAAAATGGGTCTAATTAAATATGATGCTTTCCATGAAATGGGAGGAAAATTAAGTTTTTCATTATGTATGCTGGATGAAGAAAATAATGGTTTTATTATGAATTCCGTTCATTCTAATACAGGATGTTATGTTTATACAAAAGAAGTTATTGATGGTAAATCTGAAATAGAATTAGGTGAAGAGGAAGAAATAGCATTAAATAAAGCTTTAACTGATCCAACATCTTTAATGGAAAAAATAAACGAGGAAAAAATAAATAAGATTAAGAAAGATATAGAAAGATCTGCAAATAAAGAAGATGCATAAATATTTAAGAGCAATAGGCTTTAGTAAAATTAATAAAAAAAGTGAATTAAAGAAAATTCTAAACGATGTATTAAAAAATCCGGATAAAAAACAGTATGCAACAGTATCTGATGAAAGTGTAGCAGTTGAATATACAAAAGAATTTGCGGAATCTCTTGGTATAGTTGTATCAGGCGAATATACAGATGAAGTAGAATTTGAATATGAATATTTTTATCCGTATTTTTTAGGATCAAATATAAGTTCAATAGAAGATATAGAAGTTGAAAAACGCTATGACAGGGAAGAATATGCAGGAATCTGTGATGATTTAAAAGTTGGGATAACAACAATATTTTATCTGCAGAACAGACTGGATTATTTGAAATTTAAAAATTTATATAAAAAGAATATACCAAGTACATCTGTTAATCTTTCAGCATTATCTGTTGAAGGTTCAATCATGCTGCCTTTAAGTAAAAATCCGGATGATGAAGAGAAGAATGAAAAAAAATCAAAAAACAGGATAGAAAAAATGAAGGCTGCAATGGAGGGTGATGAACAGGCAATGGAGGATCTTTCTATTGCAGATATAGATACATATAGTTCTATACAAAGAATGATACTGACAGAAGATGTATATTCTCTAGTAGATACATATTTTATGCCATATGGAATAGAATTTGATCATTATTCTGTTCTTGGAGAGATATGCGAAGTAGAAAAACGTAAGAATAAACTTACAAACGAAAAATTATATATTATTACTATTAAATGCAATGATTTAGTATTTGATGTCTGTATAAATGCAAAAGATCTTGTGGGAGAACCGGAAGTTAATCGCAGATTTAAGGGAATTGTCTGGATGCAGGGACATATTAATTTTGGTAAATAATCAAAAAAATGAGGAATTAAATTGAAAATAAAGAAATGTAGTATTGATGATATTAAAAAACTTCAGAATGTTTGCAGAAAAACCTTTGCAGAAACTTTTCAGGATCAAAATACCGAAGAGGATATGAGGAAATATCTTGATGAAAATTATGCAGCAGAGGTGCTAGAAAAAGAAATTTTAGATAAAAACAGTATAACTTATCTTGCATTGAATGATGAAAATGAGCCTTTAGGGTACTTAAAAATTAATAAGGATGATGCAGAAACAGAAAAAGGATATGATAATTCTCTTGAAATTCAGCGAATTTATATATTAAAAAAGGCAAAAGGTCAAGGAATAGGCTCTGAATTCATGAATATTGCAGAAAAGCAGGCAATTGAATGGGGACTAACCTATATATGGTTGGGCGTTTGGGAATATAATTATCCGGCACAGAAATTTTATGAAGGAAAAGGTTTCAAAAAGTTTTCGGAACATGTGTTTGAGCTCGGGGATGACAAACAGACAGATTTTTTAATGAAAAAGGATTTATAAGAAAATATAAAAAAAGAATCACATAAGTGATTCTCTTTTTTAATGTACGGGAGGGGATTCGAACCCCCGACCTTCCGCTTAGGAGTTTGCCCCGGACCTAAAAATAGAGTATTTTTAAGTATGTTAAATCAGGCTGAAACAGTGATAAATTCTGCGATTATGACCTGTTAGAATCTGCCTTTGTATGCTTATATATTTTGGCATATTTTGCAAGTGCCACTGCCAATTTACTGCCACTTTGCCAAAGTAGCACTATGAACTCATCTGGCTAATAAATGCTGTTTTAGGCTTATTCTTATACATAGCTGTTTAGAACAGTTTCGTTTAATTCTGAGCGTTCTTATACTTGCAACTATCGCAATATACATAGTTTAGTTTTCCTTTATATATACTACTTCTTATATCTAATACATCTGGAATAATTTTTTTGTTAATTTCTCCGCTAAAGCGTGGACCAGTTGTAACGATAATATTTTTAATAATTTCTTCTGGAATATCGACTGCAACTTTGTCGCAAGAAATATTTGGACTAATATCAATTCGCAATCTTATTTCCTTTTCATATCCCCATGCAGACTCTTTAATATATCCAGCAAGTTTTTTTGAATCAATGTCCTTAAATATCAGATTTGTTGAATGTCCACATGTTAATTGCTTGACATTATCATCATCGTCTCTATCAAAATAAGCTACTCTACATATTGAAGACTTAAAATTATTTGTAGCTATTTCAATTCCAGGTTTTATGCTATTTGTTTCAGAATTAACACTATATATTTTTGAAATTTGATCTTTCCACTTTAGAAAAATCTTTTTGGGAATTGAGATCTTTACTCCATTTTCCCAAGGTTGTCCATACATGCTCCACATTGCTATATTTTCACCAGTTTCCAAAGAGAAACTCGCAAAAAACAAATTTTTAAAATCCATTGCATTTGCCTTATATTCAAGTCCATCATTCATTTTTTGCGGATTCCCAACATACCATTTTTTGCTAGATAAAATGTTTTTTAGATTATTGAAGCTTGTATAATGTGAAACAAATTTATCTGGAATTCTAATAATCTTATTTTTATCTGTTAAAAACTGTATTAATTTAATTGGATTATCAATTTTGTCAAATGGAATTGCGGAACCATCAATAACTAATTTAGATAAATCCAGCTTTTCTATTATTGCTTTATAATTATCTATTCGTTCTTTTGAAATATCAGAAAGTTTGATTTTTCCATATTCTTTTTGTATTTTTTCAAAAAAATCATCATAGTTATCCATAATAATATACCTTCGCAATATCGTTTCATTAAGTATGCCCTTATTTATAATTATAACATATGTAATTGAATGATAAATACAGCATAATAAAATCCCAGAATTCTGCAATTCTGGGATTTCATTTCACTTTCCAGCATTTATAATTGTCTTCAGCAATGCCGCCATTTCCGGCTTCTGTAATAACCGCATCAAGGTTTCAGCATCAGTTTCTTCCTTTGGTGGAGTATTTACTTCGCTTTCGGTATTCTCAGATTTATCATTACCGTTATAAAAAGCATTCTCCATCATTTTTGCATTCACTTTTCTGTTTTCATCTATTACATGAGAATAGATATCTGTAACCATTTTTGTCTGGGCATGACCGGAATCTCCCTGGACTGCCTTGATATCACCTCCGGTAATCTTCAACTTATAAGTGATGCTGGTGTGACGGATGCTGTGGAATACTACATAGGGAAGATTATTATCACTGATAAGCTTCCTCATAGTTCTGTGAATATAGCTTGATTCCATCGGTCTACCGTTAGGTGTTGTGAAGACGAGATTGTAATCAAAGTATTCGTCTCCGAGAAGTAATTTAAGTTCCTCCTGCTCCTTTTTCTTAGCTATAAGCATTTCCGCAACAGTTGGTGGAAGAAAGATTTTTCTTACACTTGTTGCAGTTTTTGGCTCCTTTAATAGCAGCACAGTATCATTTCCACCAAGGACTGAAGGAAACTTCTTTATCACGCCCTTTTCTCCTAACTGCTCCAGAACATTTTTGCTTACACGCTGCAATTCCTTATTTACAAATATATAAGCTAGCCCATTTTTTATAGCTTCTTCGGAAACATCAACGCAATCCCAGGTAAGTCCGAGCATTTCACCCATACGCAGTGTACAGGCAAACGCAAGATTCAGAGCGAGGCGGAGATTATCATCTTGACAGAGATCTATTGCATTAAACAGTGTATCCGCATCCCATATTTCACGAGGTTTCTTTTCCTCTTTTGGAAGAGTTGCATTTTCAGCGGGATTCCTGCCTATAAGTTCCCATTTAACTGCCTGATGAAAAGCCGAGCGGAGAAGCTTATGGATTTCTCTGACAGTATGCGGAGTTAAATAAATACTTGAAGATTTTCCTTTATTATGAAGTACCTTCTTCACTTTCAAGAGATCTCTGTAATATTGATCAATAACTCTCGGTGTAACATCCTCCAATTTCATTTTACCGATAATAGGATTAATATAGTTGCTAATAAGGCAAATTCTTCCTTCATAAGTGGACATCGCCCAGCTGTTTATACCATATATCGTAACATAATCATGCAGAAGATCTTCAACCGTCTTGGCTGTAGGTACAGTAAAAGTATTGTTATTCTGCTGAAATTCCACCTCAGCCTTTCTTCTTTTAGCTTCATTAAGTGTATCGAAAGTTTCCCACCTAGACCGTTCATTTCCTTTTTCATCTTCATATTTATATACGACAGAGTATTTGCTCCGGCGTTTAACTATTGATGCCATCTTCAGCCTCCTTTACCTTTTTATAATGGGTCTGACCTGCATACCATTTTTCAAAACTTTCCAGCATGACACGTCGTTTTCCCTGGACTACTCGGATCTCAAATAGATTTTTATTAGCAAGATAATATGAATCTGTCTTCTTTAATCCCAGCATCTTTCCCATTTCTACAATAGATACGCTTGTTTTATTAATCGCCATTCTGTCCCTCCTTACCATTGAGCCATTCCTCAAAACTCTGACAGGAAACCCTGATTCTTCCACCTATGCGAACGGAATGAAAATAATTCTTCTTTATCAATTCATAGGCTCCGTCTCGACTAATAGAAAGGATCTTCATAATGTCATCAACCGTGTATGCTCTCTTTGACACCGGATCGAATGATTTTTTCTTTTTAGGAACGCTTCGTAAGCTGTTAATCTTTTCGATTTCTTTCTCGAACATGTAACTGCCTCCTTTGAAATATCTTTTGAACTCCTGTCATTAGGCAGTATAAAAAATATTCCGAGTTCGGTTAAGGATGTCGATTTCGTAAATAAGAGAGTTTTACGAAAATCGACATCCTTGCATTTTTACTCAGTCTGTGAATCAAGCCATTTGTCAAAGCTTCGTGCTGATACGCGGATCCTGCCGCCAATACGAACGCTCTTAAAATAATTTTTCTTGATAAGAGAATATGCTCCGTCTCTGCTCAGATTCATCATGTCCATAATTTCATGGACAGTATAAGTTCGTTTAGAAGTATTATGAGTTTCCATCCTATCTGTGATTCCCTCATTAAGTTCCGCAATTTCCTTTTCAAACATGTTCATTCTCCTTATGGTGCTTCCACACATTCCGGAATATATGAAATTCCGAATTCCTGTAACAACGCTTTTTCAACTTTGGCAATCTGCTCCTTATTTAATTTGCCAAGGTATTTCTTTATCTGCTTCTTATTGACCGGCTGCGGCTGCTCTGCCAGTGCCATAGAATCAAATTTCAAAAAAGGAATATTATCGAGCATGGCATGTGTGACCATTCCTTCTTTCTTTTTCTCCGATGTCAGTGGAACTACTACCAAAAGCGGAGAATAAAAGTTTCCGATATCATTCTGCATGACAATTGCCGGTCTGATACCACCCTGAATCGATCCTCTGTAAGGTCCAAAATCAACGTAGTAGACATCACCGCGGCGATATATCCAGTCATCCCGCATTTTTTACGCCTCCTTCTTAGGTTTATGTGTAAGGGATTTTGTTTTATCAGTCCCTTCACCTGTACGAACAGGAACCATAGTTTTTTGAACCCTTATTCAGGCTTTTGTAGAAAATTTTTTCCGAAGCTGCATTACTGTTTTTCTGACAGCGTTATAATCTACGCCTTCCTCAGCAGCAATCTCTGTAACAGTCATTCCGTCATAGTAAAGCTTTTCAAACCTGCTTCTCTGAATATCAGATAAGCCCTGTAAAATACTCTGAATTCTCTCTGCAGTTTCCTGATCGGATTCCGCTGCAATATAATTTGGAAGAAGATCACCAGTCAGAAGTTCAGGATGATATATCTCTGTCTCACCATCCTCAAATTCATACATGGAATGCTGACGGATCTGACGCATACGATGCTTTGCATCATTCCTCTCGTATTCTCTGACCACTGCACTCAGTTCCGGATTCATGTAAATATAAGGTCTATGCGATTCAATATCCTCCGGATACTTATCACATATTTCATCCTCAGGAAGTTTTGAAAAAAGGATCCACATCATAGGTCCTTCATATCCCGGATACTCATTTGCCATTGTTACAAAATAATAGTCACGCTGTGCTTCGCTCTTAATCATAATGGGTTCTCCTTTTCGTAAGAAATTGATAGTTACGAAGTGGAGAACCCCCGACAGACACAAAGAACGGCACACTGATCTATCCGGAGCGTGAGAGCCGGAAGGCTCTCCACTTCAGATGCAGTGACCCGTTCTTCATTACGTGTCGCTCGCTATTCAATTGCCGCTGTCTGCAGAGGGATGAAGAATTCCCTGATATGCGCATAGGAATCACCTATACAGATGCGGTGGTACAGTTTTTTGTCATATCCCTGGACATATATAAAACGCTTTTCAAAAACTATTAGTTGCACAATTCATAACACATCCATATAATGTTCATACAAATCCGTTGTTGTATGCAGCCGCTGATTATTCCTATGTCTCGTGCAACAAAAAAGACGCATGAAAAGACTTTCCAGCTACAGCTGGTTTCTTTTCATGCGTCTTTAGGATGGCTATGTTCCCGGCAAAAAGTTCTTCTCCGGAGTCTCCCGTATCATGATGACCACTCATTCAGTTGTCATAGGTAGTACTTATTATCTTTCATATGTTCCAGAATATGATGTTCCTCGAAATTCTTTAACACCATAGTTCTAGTACAACATCCACACTTTAATGTAATGTTTGACAGTACCGGTGTCTGTGAATCTCCGGTAAGTCCATACGAAATATGCAGAGACTTTCTGCATCTCTTGCAGTAAAAATCAATAACTCTCTTATCTTCCATACTCGATCCCCGCTTTCCCAATATAATGTACAATTACCAAATTTTTTAGAATCGTACTCAAGAGGGATAAGGGAGAACCTTCTCAAGTTTGTGATTACCGAAGCGAGGTAGCGAAGGACGCTCCGGCTGCTGATCTTCAATTTGATGACCGCAGTGATACACCTGCGACCTGTGGAAGGGGACCGATCAACTACAAATCAGCGACCGGTCCACATAGTGATAATGAGTAATTCTCTTTCCATATGCATTTTCCTCCTTTTTCGATACTTCAAAAATGTTATGTAAATCAAAAGTCGGTCTTATTTCATCAGCCGTATCGAACTGATGTATTTATTCTAATACCAAATAATTAACTTATCAATAGTCACTTTAGTCTACTTATACCAAATTATTTGCTGAATACTTGAAAAGGTGGTATTATATAGGCAGATAATTTCCAATTTTTAATTTTTCAATTTTCAGAAAGAGGTATGCCATGAAAGATGTTGGAGAGCTATTAACTCGCTTTCGTAAGAAGTCGGGTCTTACGCAGCTTAAACTTGCTCAGGAATTAGAGAAAAACGGAGTAAAGATAGGATACCGTTCTGTATCCAGTTGGGAAAAGAATGTCTGTGAGCCAACAGTCACAGTATTTTTGAATATATGCAAAATCTTGAATATCTCTGATGTAATGGAAGCCTACTTTGGAGAGAATACCAGCAATCCATTCAATAACCTAAATGAGGCTGGACGAAAAAAAGCTATGGAATATATAGCACTTCTCGAAGGATATAATAACGGCGAATACCTGAAAGAAAAAACTGTTGAAGAAAGAATAGAAGATAATGATCACTCACGAGTAGTAGAGTTTCCGTCACAGGAGATCGCTTTTATACGCGTTTATGATAATCGTGTATCCGCAGGTCTTGGAAATTTCCTCGAAAGTGATTCTTATGATGAATTGAACCGCAAAGACCACAATGTTCCGGCAGATGCCGATTTCGGTGTACGTATTACCGGCGACAGTATGCAGCCAAGATATATCAACGGTCAGATTGTATGGGTTCATCAGCAGGAAACACTTGAAGAAGGTCAGATAGGTATTTTTGAGTTGAACGGCGATTGCTACTGTAAGCAGCTTCACTATGATAATCAGCAGGCTCAACTCATATCCATAAATAAAGAATACGCTCCAATAATAGTCAAGGAAGGCGATTCTTTCCGGACTTTCGGACGCGTACTCAGCTAACGCATTTATTTCATTTCAATCGGGGAGGTTATAGATATGTCAGTCATAAATCATCTTCGAGAAATACGCATGGGTAAAGGACTCACCCAAAAAGAAGTAGCTGATGCACTCTCTATCAGCAAAGATTCACTCTCCCGGTACGAAACCGGAAAGCAGGATCCACGCCTTGATGTTGCAATCAGGCTCAGTAAATATTTGGAAGTTTCGATGGAAATACTATATGACGTTGCTGCTGATTAAGTTCCGGCACCGTCATATAGAATGCCAAGATTATTTTTCTAAAAAGCTCAGGTATAGTTATGGTTATAAATAAAGTTGATGTAATATGCGAACACAAATCAGATGGTTCCATCATTCCTCTTAGATTTCAGATTCTCGATGAAGACGGAGCCTATCAGCGATTCACAATTAAAGGATACAAACTAAATGAAGTAGACGGAGCTTACACGACCAAAGACTGTCTCTACGTCTCACGCGGCACCAACATCTATGAATGTAAGATAGATGTGCTGGGCTATAAGAAATTCGTGCGACTATATTACTTCGTCGATAAGTCTCAGTGGAAGCTGGGGTTTGATTAAGCAACACAAGCAACCCCCAACCAAATCAATCAAATTTTACTGATAAGATTGTTTTATTCAAACATACGCCATATCAAATAACATGACTTGAATCGCAACTAACTGTCCTGGATTTGATTTAGACATATATGTACATGCAAATTCATTTTTATCTATTTTCTTTAGTTCTTTTATATTTTCAATAGATTGTAATGTACATAGTGCCTTATCTATTATCTTCAAAAACCCTTTTTTCCTAACAAAATATATTAATGCTGTTTTACAGTCTCTCCAAGTCAAATAACTGTCAAGCTGCTCAATTGCATCATCGACTGAATTTGGACCAGTCCACATTTTACACTCTGCAACAAATGCAGCTCTATTTTCCTGTTCAATGCAAATATCCGTTTTACCTTTTACTCGGAAGGCTTCTCCGTTTGCCCGTCCACGATATGTTGCATTCAAAGCAGCCAGTAAAGTATTTCTTAAATCTTCTTCGTGCATATATCTATAAGAAGCTGGTGTAGATTCGTACGTCGAGCCTGTATGTTTTATTGTCTCCAAAATATTTTTATAATCTTCTTCAGAAATATAATAATAATCTTCTTGTTTGTAGTTATGGGCTATAGGAAATATTCTACGTTCTACTTTTATGTGTTTTTGAGAATATTCATTTTTCTCAATCGAAACCTCTAAAGCTTTAGCAACATTAAAAAAGCACTGTATTTTTTCCCTTTTCTGTTCTAGCATATTTTTTATATTTTTTCTGAGCCCTGAATTATATGCCTTAACGCTTACATTAATATTATCTATGCCGTTTCTAATCTCTCTTATTTTACTTTCTGCTTGTCCAACGATTCTATCACCCATACCTTCATGTTTGGTTTCGCTTATAGTTAATTCAACCTTAATTTCAATGCAATCATCTTTTATCTCTATTTCCGGATATCCGCCTAAATAAAAAATAGATGCATGACAAGAGAATAAATTTACATCACCATAAAATGGGTAATAGAAATAAGCTTGTATCCCATCAACATCAATATATTCAGTTCGATTTGATCCTGGATAAAAACGTTCAACATATCTCCGAATTTTAGCTTGCTCAACATGCCTTTTTAAAATCGCTTCGTTCTCTATTTCTATTGGTTCAATGAAAAACTCTTGATATAAATTTTCTGTCAGAAGCTCTATATCATTGGCTATTATTTCTTCGTTCGTAAATTCTTCTATTTTTTTAGTCTGGTTCCCCTTTTTCAATTGCGGCAAATACAGTGTTGTCATGTAAATCACAAAAACAAGTTTCAGTAGTTGCGTCATTAGCACTGGTTCTACTCATTTCAACGATAACGGCTGGATCACCCTTTTTCATAGGAATAATTAAAGGCTGTTTCTTTGAGTTCATCATATATACATGACGTTCATTTCCAGCAAGAAGCGAAATAATTTTATTGTTTTGTAATGCGTGAGCCTCTTTTATTTTACCCTTACATTGGGCTTGGTCAGGGTGCATACAGCATCTTTTCATTGACTTTCGCATCATTTCCATGACTTGAACTTCTGGCGGCTTTTTGGATGTTTGCGATATTGACATCACTTTGTTTTTACAGCAATCTTTATGTTTCATACCGCTACCGCATGGACAAGGTTCACCGTCTAAAATTCTTATATATTTTAATGGATTCATTTCTTTACCACTTTCATTCGGACTATATATTCTTATTTATGCAACACTTTGTTTTAGAATACCACAAAATATGCCAAATCGAAAGGAGAACCCTATGTCATCTCAAATCTATATGCTGATTGCCGTAGCCGCCGTGATGTTTTGTGTCATCGGCGGCCTCTCTCTTTTAGCACACTATTATACGCTCAGCGGAATCAAATCCCGCACAGTAGGTGACGGTCAGCATGGTACCGCACGTTTTTCCACCAAGCGGGAAATCAAAAATATCTATAAACACATCCCATTCCGGCCTGAGCTTTGGCGACGGGGACAGTCCCTCCCTGCCACAGATGAGCAGGGAATCATCCTCGGCAGTACAGGAGCCAAGAACAAAGTGACGGCACTTGTGGATACCGATGATGTCCACTGCATGATGATTGGTGCCTCCGGCGTAGGTAAGACGGCATTCTTCTTATACCCCAATCTGGAATATGCCTGCGCCTCGGGTATGAGCTTTTTGACCACCGACACCAAGGGTGATCTTTATCGCAATTATGGTGCCATTGCCCGTGATTATTACGGCTACCGTGTGGCGGTCATCGATCTTCGTAACCCCACCCGCTCAGACGGCAACAATATGCTCCATCTGGTCAACACCTACATGGATCAGTACCTTGCTGATGAAAACAACCTTGTATCAAAGGCAAAAGCGGAAAAGTACGTAAAGATTATCTCCAAAACCATCATCAATGCCAGCGGTGAGAATTATGGACAAAATCAGTTTTTCTATGATGCCGCCGAAGGACTCCTGTCCTCGGTGATTCTGCTGATTGCCGAATATCTGCCCCCCACTGAGGTGGATGGGAAAAAGGTGGACTGCCGTCATATCATCAGTGTGTTCAAACTGGTACAGGATTTATTATCACCCAGCAAAGTAAAAGGAAAAAGCCAATTCCAGCTCCTGATGGATAAACTGCCATCCGACCACAAGGCCCGCTGGTTTGCGGGAGCTGCCCTCAATTCCGCAGAGCAGGCCATGGCATCGGTGCTCTCCACCGTACTATCCCGTTTAAATGCCTTCCTTGACTCCGAGATGGAACAGATACTCTGCTTTGAAACAGCTATTGATGCGGAAAAGTTCTGTAATGAAAAATCCGCACTGTTCATTGTGCTTCCCGAAGAAGATCTAACTAAGTATTTTATGGTATCCCTTATGATCCAGCAGCTTTACCGTGAAATCCTTGCGGTGGCCGATGAAAACGGCGGCAAGCTAAAAAACCGTGTGATGTTTTACTGCGATGAGCTGGGAACGCTTCCGGCTATTGAATCGCTTGAATTAATTTTCAGTGCATCACGTTCACGCCGGCTTTCCATGGTGCCCATCATACAGTCCTTCGGTCAGCTCGAAAAAAACTATGGTAAAGAGGGTTCAGAGATCATCGTAGACAACTGCCAGGACACCATCTTCGGCGGCTTCGCTCCAAACAGTCAGACCGCAGAGGTGCTGAGTAAGGCGCTGGGTAGCCGCACCGTCATGAGCGGCAGCGTAAGCCGGGGGAAAAACGATCCCAGCCAATCCCTGCAGATGATGGAGCGCACCCTCATGACGCCGGATGAATTGAAGTCTATTCCCAAAGGCAGCTTTGTCGTTATGAAAACTGGCACCCATCCTATGAGGACAAAGCTGAGGCTGTTCCTTGATTGGGGCATTCGTTTTGGAGAGCCTTATACAGTGGAGGAAAAAGCACACCGGAAAGTGGTCTATGCCGATAAGAACACACTGGAAGAAAACATCGTCCGCAAGCACATGGCATGCATCATGGTGGATGAAGATACCGGAGAGATTTTAGAGTCGACAGCCGGGACAGGAACCCTTCATACCCCGGTAGCAGAATCCACTGAAAATGCTGTGCGCCGACGCACTGTACTCAAAACCTAAAGGGAGGGATATCCATGAGTTACTTCAACCATATCTACACTGCCTCGCCCGATGAGCTTCCCCACCGGGCGAGGACTGTTTATATATATCTGTGTGACCGTGCCGGAAAAAGTGCGGACTGCTGGCCTGCTGTAAAAACCATAGCCGCTGATTTGCAGCTCTCACGCAGCACTGTCAAGCGTGCACTGCATGATCTGGTCAAGGTGGGGCTTATTGAAAAAGAACCTCGCTATCGGGAGAATGGGAGTAATACCAGCAACAGGCTTATTTTAAGAAAATAACAGGCTGCAGCAAAGGGAAAAGTCGGATTTTCCGCCAAGGGGAAGAATTGTCTTTTTGCTGAACCCAGGTGCGGTTCACTGTGGACCCACCAGAACTTCCCACTCTAAGAAAGGCTTATTACAGAAAAAGAATACAGTATATTTTTTTATGTTTTAACGGTCAGTCAACTACGAAAGAACAATGACTTAACCTCTGGGCGATTATTCGAACTATTTGGAGTAAAAGCAAGTGCATATCCGCAAGATTAAAAGTGGAGACAGCCTTACCCTATTTTCTCTGTTTCTGAAGATATGCAATGTGCTTGAAACTCAAACAGATATGTGCAGGAAGATTTAGTGGATCAGAATTCGTTAATCACATATATAACTGCGAAGAGCGATGATAGTTGCAGACTTGTAGACAAAAAATTAGGTTTGCAACTTCATAAGGTTTAACTTGGGATAGGCAATAAAAAATCTTGACCGATTCGGTTTATTGTGTTATTATGGTATAAACCGAATTGGTTTATATAGTTTTGATGAGGAGGCAATGATATGGAAAAATTTTTGAATTTACCTGTAGAAAAACAAAATATAATTATTGATGCCGCATTAAAAAACTTTGCAGTGCATGGATATAAGAAAACATCTATTAGTGATATAGCCAGTAGTGCAGGTATTTCCAAAGCAATGGTATTTCATTATTTTGGCACAAAGAAAGAGCTATACGTATACTTGGTTAATATGTGTGTGGGCAGTATTAGTACCGAGGTTGTAGAGAAATTTGATGAGAGTATTACAGACTTATTTGATCGGATTGCATATACATCTAAGCTTAAAATGAATTTGATGAAAAAACATCCTTATGTCTCTTCGTTTATTCAGAGTGCCTATTTTGAAAATGATGATGAAGTTAAGGAAGAACTAAAAACTATTTTTAGCAAAGGTGACGGCAGAACCATCGGAAAGAAAATGGCTTTTGATGGTGCAGATTTTTCAAAATTCAAAGATGATGTTGATCCAAACCTTGTTATGAACATGATTGACTGGATTTCCGAGGGATATATGAGCAAAATGGCAGGTGTGGGAGAAAGTGATCTTGATGAATTATATAAGGTGTTTGAAGAATGCCTGAAACTTTTTAGAAGAAACTTTTATAAGTGATCATTAAAAATGAAGGAGGGAAAGTTTTATGAATTCATATGTGCTTAGTTTTCAGGAGATCGATAGACATAAGCTCATGGCAGTTGGGGGTAAAGGCGCCAACCTTGGAGAATTATCCAGAATTGAGGGAATACGAGTACCGGAGGGCTTTTGCATTACGACCGAAGCATACAAAAAAATAATCAACGAAACACCGGAATTAGACTCATTGTTGGAGCAATTGTCCCTGCTAAAGGCAGAAGACAGACAGAAAATCAGTGAAATCAGCGGAATGATTCGCAGGGTTATTGAAGGAATCATTATTTCAAAGGACATTGAGGAAGAAGTCCTTCATTATCTCGCAAGGTATGGTGAGAACAATGCTTATGCCGTGCGTTCCAGTGCCACAGCGGAGGATCTTCCTACGGCCTCCTTTGCAGGGCAGCAGGATACTTATTTGAATATCAAAGGAAAAGATTCGATTCTTAAGCATATCAGTATGTGCTGGGCATCACTGTTTACCGATCGTGCAGTTACCTATCGCATCCGCAATAACTTCGGTCACAGTAAGGTCTATTTATCTGTCATTGTTCAGCGGATGGTATTCCCCCAGGCATCAGGGATTATGTTCACAGCAGATCCCGTCACCTCCAACCGGAGGGTGTCATCAATAGATGCCAGTTTAGGGCTTGGTGAGGCGCTGGTCTCCGGCTTGGTCAATGCAGATATCTATAAAGTAAGAGAAGGCAGAATCGTCGATAAAAAGGTTTCTACCAAGAAACTTGCTATCTACGCCATAGAAGAGGGCGGTACGGAAGAAAGAGAGATTGAGACTGAACACCAGAATATGCAGACCCTGACAGACGAACAGATTTTACAGCTGGAGCGCATGGGAAGAACCATTGAGTCCTATTTCGGGAATCCACAGGATATCGAATGGTGCCTTTACGAAAATAAGTTTTATATTGTTCAAAGCCGTCCCATCACCACCTTATATCCTGTATCGGAGGTAAAGGACGATAAGAACCATGTATATATCTCCTTTGGTCATCGACAGATGATGACTGAAGCCATGAAGCCATTAGGACTGACAATTTTCCAGGAATGGATGAAGCGAATAACTGGTTCAGAAATGCCTGAGATGGGCGGAAGGCTTTATATGGATATATCCAATGAGCTTGCTTCACCTTTGATGTCCAAATTTTATTTAAAAAGCCTTGTGACAGTAGATGTTTTGATGCAAAAGGCCTTATACAATTTGATGAAACGAAAGGATTTTGTCAAAAATTTATATCGTGGTAAGACTTCTAAATCTGGAGCTTCCATGTGGCTGAAATGGGGTATTGATACCGTCAAAACCTATCGCCGAAACGACCCAGAAATCCTTAGAACCCTGATTGCCCAAAACGAAGCCTTCATACACAGCAGAGAGTTAAAATTTGCAAATTTATCAGGGATTGAATTGTTTGACTTTATACTCAAAGATTTTGAAGAAAGAAAGAATACACTTTTTAAAGGGTATGGAGCTGTTTTTTCGGGAGCCTACGCCTCATCATGGCTCAATAAGAACTTGCAGAAGTGGTTGGGTGAAAAGAATGTAGCGGATGTTCTCGCTCAATCGATATCAAATAATGTTACATCCGAAATGGGACTTGAACTCCTGGATGTAGCGGATGTCGCAAGGCAGTATCCAGAGGTTATTGAATATTTTGAGCAAGCAAATGACGATACCTTTTTTGACGACTTGATGAAATTGAAAGGCGGAAAAGCTGTAGCTGATTCAATTAAGTCCTACCTTAAAAAATACGGTATGCGCTGTTCTGCAGAAATTGATATAACCAGAACTCGGTGGAGTGAAAAGCCGACAATACTCCTTCCAATGATTCTCAATAATATCAAGGCCTTCGGCCCCAATGCCCACAGCGTGAAATTTGAACAAGGTCTGCAAGAAGCAAGGCAGAAGGAACAGGAGATATTAAGTCGTCTGGAACAAATGCCTGGTGGAAAAAGTAAAGCCAAAAAGACAAAGAAGATGATAAGTGTTTTACGAAATTTTGCTGGTTACAGGGAATACAACAAGTATTCACTTGTCTCTTATTTATGGATCATTAAGCAGGCTTTGTTGAAGGAAGCCGATAATCTGGTGCAGAAAGGTGTTATTCGTGAAAAGGAAGATATCTATTATCTAACATTTTGGGAACTCTGGGAGGCTGTTAAGACAAATCGGTTAGATTATAGCCTTATAACAAAAAGAAAAGAGGAACATGAGGTTTTTGAGAAGCTGACACCTCCCCGTGTCATTACCTCCGAGGGTGAAGTGATATCCGGTGAATACGACACAGGCAATATTCCCCAAGGTGCTTTAGCCGGTGTGCCTGTCTCATCCGGAATCATTGAAGGCCGGGCACGAGTCATTTTAAGAATGGAGGATGCCGACATAGAGGAAGGTGATATTTTGGTCACCGCCTATACGGACCCCAGCTGGACGCCGGTGTTTACATCCATTAAAGGTTTGGTGACGGAAGTGGGCGGCATGATGACTCATGGTGCTGTGGTTGCCAGAGAATACGGTTTGCCTGCAGTAGTAAGTGTGGAAGATGCCACCAAGTTGATTAAAGACGGACAAAGAATACGGATAAACGGGACAGAAGGCTATGTGGAACTTCTGTAGGGTGCTGAGATGATGAATAGAAAAAAGAAACCTCTAAATACAAATTTTATATTCTTAATGCTGGGGAGAATGGTGTCCGATACCGGAGCAGGAATACAGGCGATGATTATACCTCTGTATATCATCGACACCGGTGGCTCGGCGGCGACAGTAGGCCTATTTTCCTTCCTGTCTCTGATACCGATTATATTGATTTATCCCTTTGCCGGTGTTGCCGGAGACAGGCTGAACAGAAAGAGCATTATGGTGGGAACAGACTTAGCCAATGGTTTGATAATACTGGGTTTGGCTTTTGCTGCCTATTCGGGGAGAATGGGTTTGGCTTTACTGTTTGCTGTGCAGGTTCTGACATCCATATTATACGGTTTTTTTGATCCGGCCACCAAAGGCATGTTGCCACAAGTAGTGCCGAAGGAAGAATTGACAAAGGCTAACTCAACTGTCGCATCACTTAGGATTTTTTCCAGTTTACTAAGTCCTGTGATTGGTGCTGCTGTCTATGCAAGCCAAGGCATTGCGGTGCTATTTTTAATCAATGGGATTTCATTTTTATTATCAGCCGGCAGTGAAATGCTGATAAGGTACAAACATATAAAAAGGGATGTAGTCGTTGGTGTGTCAGGGTTATCAAGGGATTTGTCCGAGGGTGTCAAGTTCGTTTTGGATAATAAAGTAATCGGTAAATTATGTGTTTTTTCCCTGATGCTATTGGCTTTAATTCAACCGATATTTTCTGTTGTGTTGCCTCTGTTTTTCAGAACCCGTCTGGAATATTCAGACCCTCAATACGGTTACCTTCAGGTAGCCATTGTATTTGGAGCACTGCTGGGCAGTATTTTAGTGGGTACGCTGTTTAACAAAGGGAAAGAAGTAACCAAATCGTTGCTTACTGGCTGCAGCCTTCTCATGGGTACAATGTTGGTGTTTACAGTTTTGTTATTTCCACAGACTGTATCGGCACTGGGTAATGGTACAATGATATATTTTGCCTTGTTTGCAGGAATTCTCAGTCTGTTGAGCGTTGCGATTATCTTTATAAACGTTCCAACACAGACTATTATTCAAAAGGAAACTCCTAACGAATACCTATCCCGTGTGTTCTCAATCGTTGGAATGATCAGCAAGGGCGGCATGCCCTTTGGCGCGTTAATATATGGAATTATTCTTACCGGAGTTGAAGTTCATTGGATGATACTGTTAGCTACATTATTGACAATTTTAATTTCACTTAGATTTATTGTCTCCTTCGTAAGAGTTTATAGTCAAGAATAAAATGGGTGTGATGGTACCCCTATAGGAGGTCATAATGGAGGAAATAGAATGGATATTATGTCCTGTTTGCAAAAGTAAAACTCGGCTTAAAATACGGAAAGATACAGTATTAAAAAATTTCCCTCTTTTTTTATCAATATATGAATACTGATTTGAAAGAACACTCTGCAAATCATATTCTTCAAAAGGTTTCATTAATCACAATCACTCTCCAAATTACCATATTAAGAATTATCTAATTCTGTATCTGCAATTTACATAGAATAAATTTCTTCATTTTCCTTGTTGCACACGTCGCTTAACAGCTTGACATGATTCTGTTCGTTTTTATAGAATTCCTGATGCTTATCATCCGAAATGTTTCCGTCGTTTACCGTTTTTATCATTGTGATTATACTTGTAATTCTAAAAAAACATTTCTTCAAATTAGCTATAAACATTATCCTATAAAACAAATTTTATAAATTCTTATCCTTCGGCGGGTAAGGATCATTTCCATAACTATTGCATTTATGAAATCTTCCATCTTTTCCTTGAACCCGCATTTCCGAATTTTGATTAATAGCAATATCTCTAGCTATTTTAATTGCTTCCTTTTGAGTAGATGTAATTTTGGTGACTTTGTTATTATTTGCTCCCCTCACTGCCCAATTCTCACCGTGCTTAACAACATACTGATTTTTACCCATTTTTATACCTCCAATAAAATTATAAAAAAGCCTAATCACTCTGGCGTATAGACTAAAAAATTATTCCTTCTTTACAGAAATGAATGGAATAATCTTTTGCTTATTATCTAAGGTACCTGATCTTAAACACATAAGATTTTCCAAATCATTCTGTAAGAAAATGATTCCATAACTATAAAATTCTTTCAAAAGTTCATCCACCGTCAAATATCCACCATCAAAAAGCAAATCTATAGCTCCCTGAAAAATCGTGTCTCGAAGATTTCCAGGGACATCACCAGGTTCATTTGTTCTCCATCCATTTTTTGATATAGTACGCATCATATACTGAAATTGACTTGAAGTAATAATCCCCATCTGCCATGTTCTATACATCATTGCTTGCATTGAAACACGCCACTTCTTCTTTAATGAAATATAATAATCAACATTTGTAGGATATGCAGCTATTGTTCTTGAAAACGTTTCTTTAGGTAGTAATAAAGCACTTGCAAAGAAATTTGCTTGTTTTTCTCTTGCATTAAATTCATCTTTAGATACATCTTCATTTTCTTCTCCCCATGAGTGCATCAGAATATGACCTAATTCATGTGCCATATCAAATCTAAGTCTTTCAATCGGTTTTGAACCGATTGCGAGCGCTATGATATATATTTTTTTACCTTCAACATCTATCTGCTGACTAAATGCATCAATGTTTGAAGTAACATCCTTAAATCCAGTTACTATAATTCCATTAGATTCAAGAACATATTGTAAATTTTCAATAGGACCATTACCAAGATTCCATTTTTTTCGGACTTCATCAGCAAGACGTTCAATTTCTAAAAAAGTTTCTTCCGAATCCGACAAACAAATGTCATCTGTAAGTCTAAAATCTTCCAGTATGGGAAGATTAAGTTCTGGAAAATTAACATAATGTAAAAGTACTTCATATATCTTCGCAACGTATTCAAGCTTAATTTTTTGAGAGTTACGAGATTTCTTTTTAGCAGAAGCCTGAGAACGAAAATATGTATTACTCGTAGCAACAGAACAACCAGCTTCCGTCATAAAATAGTCTGTTGGAAACTGTAAAGCATTCGCTATCTTTATCACATTTTCAAACGGCGGAGTATTTCCATTGTTTGCATATAAAGATAAGGACTGTTTACTAATACCGGTTTCTTCAGAAAGATCTGACATTTTCCTCTCTCTAAATTGCAAAGCATCTTTAAGACGCATACCAATAAACTTTTTTTTATCCATTACATCTTCAAAAGTATGATATTTTTATTATCTTACCGAATATTCATACTTCCTTTGTCTCCTCCTTATGTTTCGGTAGTATTTCAATATGCTTTTCCTTTTCACTAGCCATACGCCCGATAATACCGGGTTTTATCGAAACAAGACTATGTGCATCTTTTATTTGCTTATCCATGGGTTCTTCAATAGTGAGGTTTCCAAAATCGGGTTTAAGCATATCAATTATAGAAATTTCTTTTACAACAGCAAATTCTTTATTCAGCAGAACGGCTGAAACACCCACTAAGCTATTATGTTCTACTTCGTATGTAACAACCCAATGCTTATAGTTATCTTCTATACTTAAAGTTTCTTCCATGATTTCCCAAAAGTCTTTTCTATAATCTTCTTCTGTGAATTGGGTTTCTTCCAATATTCCGAAATCCGCAAGTGTCATCTGCCTTTCTTCAGCTTCTTCATATCTATTTTCAGTGTTGAGCAAAGTTTGTACATAATGTGGTTTTTTTCTGTTCTTATTCTTGGGTATACGATCTAATGTACTTTTCGCACATACTGAATATGTATTTTTATCAGTATGATCAATGATAATACATCCTGTCCAAGAGCTCCGTTTAAAATATTTTATCTCGACTGAATTATCCCTAACAGTGTTTCTTATATTAGTTACAATATAATCTCCTCTTAAAAAACCAAGAGCATTATTAACGGCATTATTATTGTTTTCTAGATATGTCCTAATATCTTCACAAGCACCTTTTTCTATAGCTTTTCCAATCTTGATCATAATTGATTTTGTATTAAATGTAATCAAATCGTTAGTCATTTTAACCTCCGATACGAGTATTGTTATATATATTTTACATTCTTAAACAATTTTGTCAAGTGGGTGTATGTTTATATCTTTTTTTGTAAATTGTCATTTTGCTATTGCATAGAAATTTCAATTTGTTATATAAAAATCGAAAATCTGACGAATTTTATATATCCGTCAGATTTTCGATTACAGTGTTTTTATTGAATTTTAGAAATAGAAATATCTCTACATTTTCGGAAAAACATTTCTAAAGTCAGGAGATTTTTTCTTTACATCCCAAATCCCAACCTTCATCTTTTTTATCTTTTTGCCATCTCCAAAATCAAGTAAATCTTCTCTATTAAATCCCAGTAGTAATTTCCTTAAACTTCCCATATCACTTGATGTCAATAACCATGCTTCATCTGGATCAACTAACTTGCAATATGCCCATAATTGTCCTAAATCACGCAATGTTAACTTTGTTTTCTTTGCTTCGATGAAGAAAAGCTTTGTTGTTCCATTTTTTTTTGCTATGCCAAGAACATCTATCTGAATATCAACACCAATTGCCTGTTCTTTGATGACACCAAAACGTTGTAGAGCTTTATCCAATCGTTCTAAGCTCGTATCTGCAACAATTATCTCATACCCTTTATAATTATCCTTTAAGTACTGTTCCAGCCAATTGCACATTGGCTCGTATAAATCTTTTTCTAACACTCTGACTCCTTGTTATAACCTAAATCTTTTGCAATATCTTGCCATGAATCATAATGCTTTCCTCTAATTTTCTCTGGGATAAAGGGATCATTCTCGCTGGGGTGGGATGGTTTTTCCTTTTTTCGACCTGTTAATTCCCAATAGTATCTATGTAATGCATCTAATTTTTTTTGCTTATTACCTTCCATTTCGATAAATACTTCATGTTCATGTGCAAAATAGTCAAGTGCTTCCTGTTTATGAATTACTCCAAAACCGATAGGTTCAAACTCCAAAGCCCAGACTTTAACTTGATGCTCTTTTTTCCAGAAATCTGGTTTTCCTTCATTATATTTTTTTAAGTTTCCATCTCGCATATTGGGATGTCCCCAATCTATGTTCTGAACAGGAATATCTACACTTTTTAATAAATTACAAAAGTCTATTACTAAATCCCAATTCTGCGGAATTTCAAAATATACCCTATATTGAGGTTCCTTAAAAAAATAATTGCTCCTTCGAATATATCCTGTAACATCTGCAAATCCTCGTATGAATTCTATCCGTTCATCTTTTGTAAATTTAAAGACTTCTGGAGATATCCTCATATTCGCATGCGCAGTTGCATTTCCAACATATCTCAATATTTCACGTATAAGATAGTCCTCATTTGGTTTGGTAAAAGACATATCCGAAACATTTGCACTCTGACTAAACCTCAACCCAGTTCCTACCAGAGGTTCTATTATCGATCTAATATCAGTGATACTAGCCTTAACATATATACCCACATCTTTTTGAAATTCTGTCTCTAATTTCTTGTGAGGTATTTCTATGACAATGGTTGTGTCATTCACACCACGTTGAATTTCACTGTTACCAATAATCATACCAAGAAGATATGCCATTTGATTATTCATCTATTTACTCACCTCCAATAATAAAAGTAGCCTCTTTCATTTGCTTAGGATTAAAGAGTTTTTTATACGGATTTACTATAGGAATTATATCCGGTGATAAATTCATTAATAGTTTTTCTAGATTATTCAACTTAAGTAGGACATAATTATACTGTTCTTCTTCCATAACCTGCATTTCTGCTGATGTCATCTTAAAATATGGATATTCTCGTTTACTTGTTTTAATCTCTATATAATAATTTCCACCATCATCAAGAGTTATGACAATATCGCATCCATGACCAACTGATTTATCATCCCACGGTTCTTGATTATTATCATCAAATCCCTCATTAAACCATTGATAAGTGTATCCTTCATCGTCTGGAATTCCTATAGCATTCAATAATTCAGCATCCTCAATTTCTAAAAGATATGCTATATATGCCTCACCAATCCATCCTAAATTAGATAACTGTCGAGATGTTAATGCAGGCATATTATCTCTTGCATGACTTCTTCTCTCAGTGGTTTTTGATATATTTTTCTTTTTGTATCGCCTAACTGTAGGTAACGGAAGTCTTCGTCCATGTAACACAATGTCACCAACATTTTCTATAAATTCCTGATATAAATTATATCCTGTATCAAAAAACCTTAATGCTCTTCTTCCATGTAATCGCACAACGCAGTCTCTTATATAATCAGTATCTTGAGGCTCCTTTGTGAACCTAAAACCATAATCATTTACAATTTCACGTATAAACTGCGTATCATTTATCCTGTTATGATATTTTTCATCTAATTCTTCTAATAAAGACTCAGGACATCCATCTGTATCATTCAGATAAATACGGAACTGATATCCATATTTATCTGCTGTATAAGGGTATTCCTCAGAATACTTGCCTTGAAATTCCTCTTCAAAATTTCCCACCTTATCGAGAGGAACCGTTGCTTCAATCGATGAAATTACATTTGGAACAGAAAGATATCCAATTATTTCAAGTTTGTCCTCTAATTCTAAATTACTTAAGCTCATATTATCCCCTATTATTTGTTTATTTTGATAAATCCAAGTTACAATCAATCTGATCTGCAATTGCTTTCGCAAGAAGCGGTGGAACAGCATTTCCAATTTGCTTTCTTACATGAACCTTTGAACCATAAAAAATAAAGTTGTCATCAAAAGACTGTATTCTTGCAGCTTCTCTTGGAGTTATCGCTCTGTGCAGATAAGGATGATTATTTGTTCCATTTGATGAAGCATCAAACCTCGTATCAATTGTTGGAGAGACTTCGTTCCATTTTAGTCGCCCCCAAGTAGTTTTGAATTTTTGATTTCCTAATAGTTCATCTGGAAGGCATTCTTTTCCTTTTTCAGGAGGAATCATTTTTAATTTATCAATTGCAACTTGTTTGTGATTTGATGCTTTATGATTATATAGTTTTTTACTTCCCTTCCTCATCAGTTTTTGATATTCGCTAGTGATTTCCAAAGAATAGTCTTGTTCAAATTCTCCCTCACCCGAATTCAGATATGATAAATCTCCAATTGCATCTCGCACGGTTACAATCTTGTTTGCAATTTTATCTGGAAGTTTTACTCTATTATGCCTAGAGCAAATAAAAATTGCTCTTTCTCTTGCTTGCGGAACGCCATAATCTGATGCGTTAAGAACTCCGTATTCAACAATATAACCTAAGTCACCTATTGCTTTAACAATTTCATCTCTAAACCACCCATTTGATGCGAGAAGAAGACCTTTTACATTCTCAATAACAAAAACATCTGGCTTCAATTTTTCAACAAAATTTAAGTATTCTCTAAATAGGAAATTTCTTGGATCTTTCAATCCTAATTTTTTTCCCTTCATTGAATAACCCTGACATGGTGGTCCACCAATAATCATATTTATCCCAAGTTCTTTAGCTTTTTTGATTATCCCTTCTTTTGTATCACCATCAGTAATATCTCCAATAACAACTTCGGCTTTAGGCATATTTTTCTTAAATGTGTCTCCAGCATATTTGTCATTATCTAAAGCAATGAGAGTTTCAAAATTTGGATTCTTATCCATTCCATATGAAAAACCACCTGCCCCACAAAAAAGGTCAAGAATTTTATATTTAGCCATTATTTTCAGCTCCTGTCGATACTTTATTACGGATAAGAATCCTTTTAAATTTCAGTTTACCGTTTATAGTAGGCTTAAATAAATCAAAAGAATTATCAGAACCATGGTTTGCTTCACCAACAATTTCAAATTGTTCTGGATTATATTTATTTAAGAATGTAATTGGAACACCCATAATTCCATCATAATCCATTGGAATATTTGCTACCTTAGAAACCTCAACTGCATCATATGAATCATACTTCGGATATATAGATTCATCAAAATGCTCAGTTAAAATAAGTCTTTCATGTCTACGATTCATATCAATATTAGTTAGCCACATTGCGTTTCCAAGACTTCTCCATTTTTGACCATTTTCATCAATCCAAAATCTTGTTTTCCTTGGTTCAGAATCTTGTGGGACACGAAAAGACATATCTCCAAATTGATAACCTATCCATGCCTTGTTTTCTTGAATTAACGGAAATATCTCTTTATATGTTATTGCATTCTGATTACCTATAACCAAAAATTGTTTTTCATATTCTGTAGCTAATGCTATTAGCTCTCTAAACAAAGAAAATGGCGGGTTTGTTACAACAATATCTGAAAGTTTGAGATACTCTACGCATTCATCGCTTCTAAAATCACCATCTCCAACAAGCTTTCTAACTGAATTCTGACTTTTTAGAAAGTCATGTACAGCCTCATCTGATGAATTTGGATTTATGTCTGCAGATACTTTTGTAAGCACCATAACATAGCCATTGTCATTAGATAATGGCTCGCCTCTCATATCAACTAAATTACTATTTGTTCCGAGTACTCGTGAAGCACAATACGAAGTACATATCAAACCCTTGAGTCCTAAATAATTAAAGTTCTTTATAAAAAATTTTGAGAAACTTGACTCAAATGGATCATCACAATTACAAAGAACAGTTTTTCCCTTAAATTCTTTTACATAGTGTGAAACTTCTTTTTCTACAGTTTCATAAGTTGTATAAAACTCATCATTATCTTTTGCAGACTTTGCCTTATTTAAAATCGAATTACCAGAGACTTGTTTTTTATACTTTTCGTTCGATAGTATTTTATCAATCATTCCAACCACATATATAGGTGGCGTTCTTCTATTATGTTCCCAATCTTGAAGGGTACTTGTAGGTATTTCAAATTTTTCAGCAAATAAGGCCTGTGAAAGTCCTGATACTTTTCGCAGTTCTCTAATCTGTGCATTTAATGTTTCCATTAGAATAATTCCTCCTATGTCATATTATAAGGCAATGCCCTACAGCATTCAATAGTTATGATTAATCGATTAACAAAAGATTTTTATCGCTTTTTTTGCTGTAATTTTGGTTTGTGCGAGCAATGCATCTGGCTAGCCAGATGCGAAAAACGCTCGTCGGGGAATATCCCCAAACCCCTGATTTTCGTCTTCGACGAAAGCTGCGCGTTTCTGGGAAACGTTGAAATATAAAAAGAGCACAGTACTAAAGTACCATGCCCTTTACAAAATCAAAATAATAGGTTTTTTATATCTTCCATAGTAATATTTTGTGGCATTTCATGACCATCAATTACATCATCAAATAGTTTTTTCTTTGTCTCTTGCAAATTCTGAACTTTTTCTTCTATTGTATCCGCTGCTATTAATCTATAGATGGTAACTTTTTTCTTTTGACCAATTCTGTATATTCTGTCTTCTGCCTGTTTTTCGACCGCAGGATTCCACCATGGATCATAAATAATAGCAGTATCAGCTGACACAAGATTAATACCAACACCACCCGCTTTTAGGCTAATAAGGAATATTCCATCTACGCTGCATTCAAAACCATCTACAACCTCTTGGCGATTGCCCGTACTCCCATCCAAGTAAAATACATTAAAATGTTGCTTATATAATTCCTTCCTAATAATTTCAAGCATCCGCGTAAATCTACTAAAGATTACAATCTTATGTCCTGCTTCATATAATTCTTTCACCATTAATATTAATTGCTCCAACTTAGCAGATTCAGCGCACTTATTAGTATTGTACTCTCTAGGAATAAGTCTAGGATGACAACAAACTTCTTGTAAATACAACAAACCACTTAGCACCATAGAATTCGTTTTCATTTCAAATCTATCTGCCTTACGACTTATCTCATGCTTTATTGATTCAAGCAAAGAAGAGTATAGTTGTCGCTGGGACTCATCAAATGTACAATATATAATTTGCTCCTCCTTTTCGGGCAAATCGTCCAAAACATCACTCTTAAATCTTCTAAGAAGAAAAGGTTTTGTCAGCTTTTTTATCTTTTCTATAACTTGTTCGTCAGAAAGCCCCTTTGAGATTTTTTTAAATGATAATTCTGTAGGATTTGTGATTTTCATAAGTCCCCAGAATTCTTGTATATTATTCTCTAGCGGAGTTCCAGTCATTATAATCTTTGTTGTTGCTTGAATTAATTTAATAGCTCTATATGCCTTGCTATTTGAATTCTTAATGTTTTGTGCTTCATCTACTATAAGATGATCAAACCTTAATTTACTCAGCTTATCAATATCATTTAATAATGTTCCATATGTAGTTATTACCACTCTATAATCATCTGTACCCAAAATATTTCTTCCGGAGCCATGATATATGTAAACTGATAATTCCGACGCAAATTTATAAAATTCACGTTTCCAATTTTCAATCAATGTTTTTGGAACAACAATTAGTGCCTTTGTTTCTTCCTGGGATTTATCTGATAAATAAGAAATAATCTGAAGAGTTTTTCCTAATCCCATATCATCGGCAAGACACCCACCAAATCCATTTTTTCTTAGTGATAATAGCCATTTAACACCTACAATTTGATAATCCCTCAAAATATTTTGTAGCTTGCTTGATAATGATAAATTAATATCTTGATAATATGTTATATCATCAAGCAAAGAATAATTCTTTTCAGAAAAGTAGTTTACTGTCTCAAGCGCAGATAAGATATCATCTTTTGAAACAATTATATTGCCTTCGTTATCACTTGATATATTTTTATCAACTTCTTTTAATCCTGAAGATGCAAATACAATTTGACCATTATATTCTGTCCAAGATTCTTTCTTTTTTCTGAAGTCTATAAAGTCCTTTAAGCTTATAGTTATATCCCCAGCTTTTACATCTCCTTTTATTTCAAACCAATCTATTCCATAACTGATGCTTATGTTTGAAAACTCGGCTACACTTATTTTTTTTCGATTATTGGTAAATAGACGTATACCTGTTTGTTCGAGATTTTTGATATCATATGATATATCTTTTCCTATATACTTATATGTATCTGATGATATATTTTTCCAATTATACTGTTTTACTATTTCAATTATTTCCTGTTCAAACCTATAATTCCTATACTTTTCGCTATTATCAAGTTTTATTATTTTTTCGTCCGCTCTAACAATATCATTACCGTAATCAAAATATAACTCAGAAATATAATCGTTAGTCGAAACATTAATATAGAATAAAGGAATTATCTCATTTTCCAATTCTTCTTTTGAATCTTCATCGTAACAAAAATACAAAATAGTCTGTTCTTGATATACGGAAAAGTTTTTTATGCATGTCATCTTATCATGACTAACATTTATCATAAGTCGTTCGACCTGATACATAGGACCTTTTCGTGTTTCTTTACAAAATATGCATCCTAGTTCTACAAGTCGCTTCAGGTATGGTAATTGCTTCGTAGAAAAAATATATTGATTCTTTCCTATCTGAATATTAGAATGAGCATTAAAAACACTTTTTATATTCTGCAAATTCTCAGATTTTAAATTGTCTGCATCATTGACAGAAGACAAATTTACATTTCGTAATTGTCCTGAATATTTCTTGCTCTTTAACTTAGGAATTATCCCTTCATATGTTTCGATTACTAAGCCCTGTTTTTTTCTGCTTTCATCCAGGTTTATGTTAATAATTAAATCTGACACTTAATTACCCCTCATTAACATCCAAGAAAAAATATTCATTACTCAAAACCATTTTTCTGTAAAGTGCCTCTTTAGTGCCTTTTGGACATTGATTATTCCACATGCCCAAATGAGTATCAGCATTGCGTATATCATGATAATTCATTCTACAGTCGCCTCCACAAATATACTTTACTTCGCAATGCCTACATGTCGCAGAATTATCAACATCCGTAGTTTTCTTAATATCGTCAGCTGCATTTACAATATCTTCAAATCTCGATGTAATTACATTCCATTTGCTAGATAACTCATGAATCCTATTGCACCAATAAACGTCACCATTTGCGGCTATAGCTATTTCTCCAAAGCCACAATTTTTTCTAATAACATGCCCCTCATAGTTTAATGGAAATGATTCTAAATAATAATTTGGATATAAACGTTCAACTAGTTCTTTTATTATTTTTCTATATTTCAGATTATCTATTTGTGTCTTACGAACATCCCTTCCATCAAGTAGCTCTAAGTTGAATCGAATGTATATTTTAGGATACTTATCAATAATATTCCTAGCAAAAGGTTCAAAATTTTTTACAAACTCCTCTATATCATCATATAAAGGAGTCACAGCCATTGATGTCCTAACCCCAGCATCAGAAAATCGAATCATAGTTGAAATAGCCTTATCAAATCCATCAAATTGACGAACTTTAAAATATGATTCTTTGTCATATCCATCGATACTAATCTGTATTTCGTCTATATATGGTGCGCATCTCTTTATATCAGAATCATTCCATAGTATTCCATTTGTTAGAACAGTAACTGTCAGATCTAGTTCATCTGCGTAGCGTAGGACTGCTTCAAATTCGCGATATACTTTTACTTCTCCGCCAGTAAATGTAACACCTTTTCCACCACAATTCTTATAATCTGAAAGCACACTTTTCCACATTTCAGCAGACATTTCTTGAATTTCAACATCTCCTGCATACATATAGCAATGTTTACAGCGCTCATTACAATTATTTGTCAAATAAATATATATATTCTTATCGTCTGATTCTCTAACAATAGGATGTTCAAATTGTTTTGCTTCTATTTGAGATATAACGGAAATTACCGTATCTTCATCAAAATTTTCAAGTGCCTCTTTTATACTTAGCCCTGATGATAATGCATTATATACTTTTTGTTCATCATCACTAAAAACAAGCCACAAAACACCTTCTGTATAGATGACAAGGTTTTTATTTTCGAATCTCTTGATTACTACATCGTTAGGAAATTGAAATCTTTTATCAAGATCTATCTCCATTTCAACTTCCTCTTCTTCAAATATTGGTTCCATATTTTTCCTCAAAAAGAATAATAGCACGGCACTCCTGCCGTGCTATTAACCATAATCATAAAAGTTCTCATTTCTATAACAAATATATCACTTTATCTCTTGCGCAAGAATTGAATAATATAATAAATCAACCGGTTAGATCTATTACTATTAATTCTGATTCTTTTCACAGTTCTTGAAGCAATACATCTGGTTAACACGAGCACTCTTCTTTGGCTTCTTTGTTTTCCATGTTAACTTGATTGTCTTCATTAAAAAATACCTCCTAAATTAAATATTTATACTTTACTTGATTTTGTTGTGTTACCGCAAAATCTTTGTATAATTATACTATAATTGCGCTAATTTTTCAATAATATATAGTCATGTTGTTCAATTATTATAGACAAAGCAACATCAATCAAGGTATATTCCATCATTTATAAATGCATTGATTAGATTTGTACATGCTCTTAAATCTGTTTTTTTAATCATAGTTAAAGAACTGTGTATGTTTTGACAAGGAATTGATATTCCAACTCGCTCTGCTCCTATATCTTTTTCATTTGTAATAATCAATTCTGAAGTACCACAGTCACTAACTTCATACTGATATTTGATACTGTGTCCTATAGCTAACTCTTCAAATCGTTTTACAAGTAAATTACTAGAAACCCCTATACTATCTGATATTTTAATACCTACGCCTTCCCCTAACTTTAAGCTGTTTCTTTCTCCGACAGGTGATACATCTAAATCGATAACAACATCAGGCATTAATTCTGTAATTGCTACTCTTGCACCACGCATTCCTATTTCCTCTTGAACAGAAAAAACAACATCAATACTATTATTAAATCTTTTACTTCTTTTTAAAATATCGCAAAGAATATAGCATGAGACTCTATTATCTAATGCTTTACCGATTACAAAATCATCCGTATCTATAAACTCAGTATCGAAAGATAGAACATCGCCAACTCTGAATATTCCAGATGTTGGAATCACGGATATCTTACCAATGTCATGTGCTTTAATATCTTCTGGATCTTCGCAAAAAACAATTCCTTTTTTATCACCTAACGTCGAAACTAGTCGTTGATTAAGAATATTCCATGATTTGATGTTTCCAAGTGTCTTAAGGGATGCTCTTCCTAAATCATCAATTTTCATTACTTGAAAACCCACTTCGTCCATATGTGATATAATCATAACCCTTGGGCTAGCTATATCACCTTCGATATGACAGATTAAATTCCCAATACGATCACGCTTGATTATAATTTGGGGATTATTACATAAAATGTCCTCTATTTCTTTACTAACAAATTCTTCATAACCTGAAACCCCAATTATTTCGCTTAATTTCTTTAGAGCATGCATTCAAACATCCTCCTGCTTCCCTTCTTTTATTGAATATATTCTATCATTTTTTTTATTATCGTTTGTTTTTTGTGATATACCAATTTTTTGGCTCATAACTATTCTACCAAATCATTATTTTTTAGCATAATATATGGTTTTTATTTCTCCATTTGAACTTTTCTCTGACGTTCTGCTTTTTCTTTATCTTCCTGCATGATCTCATGGTAGATTTGTTCTGCAATCTGGTACTGACGCATCTTTTCTTTTGCTTCCCGGTATTCGGCATAAGCAGCTTTTTTCTCCGAAAGCACCTTTGCATATTCTTCAGAAAGTTCCTTCACCTTCGGAAGTTTATCACGTCCAATTTCATTAAAAGCCTGCTTTGCTGCTTTATGAAGAAGGATAGCGTCTCTATGCTCCTCCAGGAATTTTTTGCTGTATCCTGCCTTTCTGTACTGCATATAGATTTCTCTTGTTTTGTAATAGTTGATGATATGCTTTTTTAATACGGCTATTTCAGCCAGACGTGATTCTGATTGTTTTATCTTTGATGATAACTCAGAAAACTTATTTGCAGCAGCATCAGACCTTTTTTTCAGATCATCTGCATTCTTTATCTTATTGTCCTGCAGAAATGCTATCATAGCAGATATCTGTTTCAGATTAAATCGCTTAGCCCAGCGCACATATCCTTTGCCTTTTCCTTCACGGATTTTCTGATCTATATCCACCAGAAAGCTCATGCGCTCATCTGTGAAATAATCCGTTTTGCCTTCGATCCGTTCAGCAAGATCATTTTGTCTATATCCTCTATCCAGAGAGTTAAGACGGATAAACATCTTCTGATCTCGACCTTTGATGGAGATATTTTTTCCTTTTTTTATTTCATAGCCTCTGTCTCCAAGCATCTGAAGGAGTTCATCCAGACTCTTAGGTTTATTTGATATTGCCTGCTCAATGTCGTTGCAGATTATGGATCTGATGGTAGTTCTTCTGGGAAAATTCGTCCGTTTTTTTCTCATAGCAAATGGGAGCGGCGTTATAACAGACAGCCCATGTTCCATGCAAAGTCTGTCGCTGATTCTTCTGATAGCATAGCTTGATAGAAAGAAATTTCTGAACTTATGCTGCGCATCCAGTGAGGTAGAATTAAAAATAATATGAGAGTGTATATGAGCTTTATCGGTATGCGTTGCTACGATAAATGCGTGCTTTCCTTTTGTGAAAGACATAGCAAGTTCATATCCGATTTTATTTGCTTCCTCTGGTGTGACTTCTCCAGGCTTAAATGACTGCCTGATCTGATAGGCAATTACATTTTTATCACGTTCTCTGCCAACGTTTTGGAGATACCTTTGTTTGGTAAGCATGAATTCTTCATCTACAGTTCTTGGATCACATTCATAGCTTGTGACATATTTTCCTTCTTCAGTCTTTTCTCCATTCTCAGCATAATCGGTTCTGTCAGAGAGTGATTTGCTGATAGTTTTCCCTTTATTTATATGCAAAGGTATAAGTCTTGTCGCAGCCATCTTTTCCTCCACGCAAAAAAACAGTGCAGTTTATTATCCCGCACTGTTTTGAAATATTTATAAGTTTTTAAAATGTAATCACATAGAAATCAGTACACCTCATCCTTTATCTCATCACGAATTGCTGCACAAGCATAGGCAATCCAGTCAATGCCGTATGGCAGGAGATATACCAGCAGTGTGATAAATCCGAATAGGATTCCTGTCTGTACATTGAGCATAAAGAAGGCTGTAACTGTACCTATCAAGCAGAGAAATGCCAACGGTTTTGTTATGAAATCAACCGCACCTGCGATTCCGTCAATTGCAATCCCCAAAATCCCAAGGATTATCAGCACTGGAAATAATACGATTCTAAGTATGATATTCATGTGATGCACCTCGCTTTCTGAATTTAGTTTCATTTTAGGATTGGAATTTCAATAAAACAAGGATGTCAAATTTATGTACTTCCTGCCCTTTGCTAAGGACAGGAAATTTTTAGAGACAGGAGAGTTTTTTCAATATTTCACGTGTCTGGTTCCATAATTCATTCTGGGTTCGCTTCAGATCTTCGATATCTTCCCGGTAAATGCTGCCGCTTGCATTTGCTTTCTTTGCATATTGATTGAGGTTGTTGCTGCAATAGCTTAGGAGCCTTACCATCTGCCGGATATCCGAAAGGTCAAGTGAGACAATATACCCGTCCAGTGACATCTTACGAAGATAGGAGCTCAGGCTTATGACTCCAGCTTCTTTCATCTTTGCCCGGATACGGTTATATTCTTTTTCTGAGACACGGAAGTTTAACTGAATCTTTCTCTTACGATTCCATGGATCTGTCATAGCTTGATTCTTTCTTCTTCCTCATAGACCGGAGGCTTGATAGGCGGAGCTGGTTTTTCTTTGCTTTCTTCCCTGAGCTTCTTGATCACCGAGGCTTTTTTCTCGTTTTCCTCTTCTTCAATCTTAAGTGCTTCCTCCTTTTGCCTGTCTTTATCATCAGGAGTGTTGTTGATTATCCCGTCAAACTGATTATCATTCTGCTCAACAGAATCTTCGACAGCACGAATATAGTTTTTCTTGCTCCAGAAGTCATTCATAGTTTCCTTTGCTGACTTTTCATCCGGATCTTCCGCTGCGAGACCGTTTACTTCATCCCATGCTTTTTCCTGTGCCATGATTACCTCCTTTTCTTTGGCTGGTCAAATTCCATTTGAAACTGTACCGAGCCACCATCTTTTGTGCTTAGGACAAAAGTTGCTGAGTAGGTGTTTCCGGTCTTTTTTGAGGTCAGATTAGAAACACGTACTTTACCGGTACTAATAAGATTCTCCGCCATATTTGAAGTGAACCTGCTTCCGATCTTCTTGAAATAAGCGTTATCTTTCCAGAGAGCAAATTTACAATCTCTGTTGCTGCAAAAATAACCTTTGGTACGATCAACCACATCACCTCCACAATGAGGACATTTGCCGATTACTTCATCCCTGTTTTCATTTTTGGGAGGAAATAGAATCTCTGCCCCATCCGGTTTCTTATAACTTGAAATGAGTTCATGGATCATATCATCGATATCATGCATAAATTGGTCCGCTGCATATTCTCCATGCTCGACCTGAAGCAGTTTTTGTTCCCAGTCAGCAGTAAGAGAAGCAGACTGTATCTGCTCAGGCATTACAGTTATCAATGCTTTTCCTTTATCCGTTGGAATCAGATATTTCGTTTTCTGATTTCCGGATCTTGTAATGAATCCGATACGAATGAGTTTTTCAATTACAGCAGCTCGTGTAGCTGGCGTGCCAAGTCCTTTTCTTTCTGCTTCATCAGGTATCTCATTGGCACCTGCGTTCTCCATTGCTTTTAGGAGAGTATCTTCGGAGAAATGTTTCTTTGGCTCTGTCTGTCCGACCTTAACTAATGCATCAGAAATAACTGCATTTTCACCGGCTGAATAATCCGGAATTACTATTTCAGGCTTTTCTTTTGATGAGCCAAAGTATTTCCGGAGATTTTTCCATCCTTCCTGCAGAACGGTCTTTCCTTTTGCCTTAAATTCATTGTCAGCACATGCAACGATCATCTCTGTTTCTGAGAAGATATGCGGTTCTCCGACAGCCATTAAAATCCGCTGCGATATGATGTCGAGTATAGAATATTCTCCCGGTGTAAGGGTAGATAAATCTGCATTTGCTACAGTTTTTGTTGGAATGATCGCATGATGGTCTGATACTTTACTGCTGTTGCAGACTTGAGCTATATTTACTTTTATTTCCACATCAGGCGCAAAATGAACTTTTAGGGATTCGATAAGTCCCGGTATCATGCTTTCCATATCGTTTGTCAGATACCTTGCATCTGTTCTGGGATAAGTTACGAGTTTCTTTTCATAAAGGCTCTGGGTGTAATCCAGCGTCTGCTGAGCGGTAAAACCATAGATTCTGTTTGCATCTCTCTGAAGGGAAGTAAGATCATACAGAAGCGGCGGCTTTTCAGTTCGTTTCTTATTTTTAACATCTTTGATCTGCACTGATCCTATATTTTTACAGGTTTCAGCAAGTGCTTTAGCTTCCTGCTCATTTTTGAACTTTTTGGAAGAAAATTCTGCACCTGCGACATTTAGTACAACAGTATAAAAGTTTTCTTTTCTGAATGCCGCGATCTCTGCTTCGCGTTCTACGGTCATTGCAAGTGTGGGAGTCATAACCCGCCCAACATTAAGTGTCTGACCGTATAGGACTGTAAAAAATCTGGTCGCATTGATTCCTACGATCCAGTCTGCACGCTCTCTGCAAAGAGCCGCTTTATACAGATCATCATAATCTGATGATGGTCTTAAAGAATCAAATCCTTCCCTTATGGCAGAGTCTTCCATTGAAGATATCCATAATCTTTCAAAAGGCTTCTTGCAGTTTGCATGATGATATACGAGACGGAAGATAAGTTCACCTTCGCGTCCGGCATCACATGCTGCGACAAGACTCTCAACATCACTTCTTTCCATGAGTGTTTTGAGGATGGCATATTGCTTCTTTGTGGAATCCGATACCTGATATTTCCAACTTTCCGGAATTATCGGGAGGTCATCTATATTCCATTTGCCGTACCTGTCTTCATAAGTCTGTGGTTCAGCTAACTCAATCAGATGTCCGACACACCAACTGACAATATATCCGTTTCCTTCCAAATATCCATCTTTACGTTTATCTGCTCCGATCACTTTTGCTATGGAATGTGCGACCGAAGGCTTTTCTGCTATTACTAATTTCATCTGTCCCTCCTCATAATACCGGTGCCATTTCAGGCTTTTTTTGACCTGATGTTATAGCCGGAGCTTTATCCTTTTGCTCATGAAGAATGCGTATGACGGAAATCTTTTCTTCTCTTTCAAGTCTGGTATCAATCTCACGGATCAGTTCACTTGCTGCTGTTTTGATAGTATCCAGTGATGACTTCAACTCTTTCATTTCTTTACCCGAAGACCAGCCGGCAATATATCCGAATGAGTAGTCGGAAGTATCTATGCCGTAGTGCTGACAAACTGTATAAGCGACACTTTCTGCCTCTACTTCTTTAGTATTCCGGTCTTTTGGAAAAACTTTGTCTTTGTCAGCAATATCCTTATAATCTATTGAATGAAGTTTTGCATGAGCTATTTCATGAATAAGGGTTTTTACAGTTTGAAGCTGACTCATGTTCTTCTGGATGGCAATCCTATTTTCCTCTGTATCGAAATATCCCTTTGCACTGGATCTAATATCTTCAAAACTTATAGGAACCGGGCTGCTTTCCTCCAAAGCATCAAGTATCCTGTCAAATCCCTCTACATTACCGGTTAGCTCGTTTACTGCTATGCTAGGAAGTTCTTTCCCCTCTGTCTGACTCACATCAAATACAGTTGCAATCCGGAAGGATGCTCTGTCAACTTCAACGGTTTCCTTTTCGGGTTTACCGTCAGATCCTATTATTGCCTTACCTGTCATGGGATCTTTCTTTTCTTTTTCCATCTTTACCTTATAAGGTGTCGGAGCCAGAATCTTTATTCCCTTTTCGCCTTTTTTTACAAAACGCCCATGATCTTTTTGCCATGACTGATAACCAGCAACAAGCGTTGCATCAGGTCTTTGCATTGCGATCAGTATGGTATTGTTCAAAGAATAGTTATGAAATTTGGACATACATTTGAGATAATTTTTATAGTTTTCACTTTCAAATATTTCCTGAACCCCTTTTTCAAGCTTATCTGTAATGTCTTTCATTATCTCTTCATGCGATTTTTCACTATATTTCTTCTTCATGCCTTCTCCTTTCTGCATCGTGCGAAGCATAATAAAAGCCTCATGTGCTGCATGAGACTATGTATCAGGAGATTATTTCTATGTAACAGAGCGGTTTCCCGCTCTGCTTGAATCACTCGTCTGTTTCAGAATCGTCGTCTGTTTCTTCAGGTGTCGTATCAGGATATTCAAATTCCTCATCTTCATCGACATAATCGAGATCAGGATCAGGCTTTCTGCTCTCAGCCTTACGCTTTTCCTTAGCCTGGTAGATGAAATAAGCACCGATTCCGCCAAATACCGCAAGAAGAAGTATCAGAGCAGGAATAGGATTTTTCTTCTTTGTGTCCTTTTCAGGTTCTTCCTTTGCGGGCTTTTCAGGGACATTCTCACTAACAGTCTCTTTCTTAGTGCTGGTGTATGCCTCGATTTCATCATCTTCCATGAGTTTTAAGAGATCTGACTCATCGACAAGATTCATGAAGTGGACATTCTCATTGCCGTTCTTATCACGGTCAATAACGATATAGAAGTAATTCCCCTTCTTTGATACGACTGTGATGAACTGTTTTCCCGGCTCATTAGGACTTCCGATATCATCTACCAGAGTCATGTTTCCTTCAGGTGTATAAGGAGTAGGCTCCCTGTCTTCATCATCTACTACAGGAATCTCTGTAGGCAAAATATCTGTTTCAGATACGGATGCCGGATCATCTCCATGTGCAAATACCGGAATGCTTCCGGCTCCCATGCTTATGATTCCTGCAAGAACTCCAGCTGCGATACGGACACTTAAGCTTCTCATCTTATTCTTCATCATCTGAACCTTCTTTCTGTGCTGCTGCACTGTTGATTGCCTCAAGATAGTTGTTTTCAGTCTGTGGTAAAGCGTTCCTCGACCTTTCGATCAGAATAGCCAGAGCTTCAGGAGTAAGATTGGCTTTCGCCACGATATCCTGAATCTCTGTATTTCTGACTTCACGGTATTTGTTTTCAAGTTCCTTTATTTTTTCATCTATTGCAGCGCGTCTCTGCTTAGCTTTTGCGATTTCATCTGCAATCTTTTCAAGTCTTTCAGACATTCTGCTCCTTTCTCAGCGTACAAGTCTTCCAAAAGTCAGGAAGTGCTCGCGCCAGTAACTCGTATTGATGCTGGAATATTTTATGGGATTTCCGCAATGGATCATCATGCCACCACCAAGATATATGCCTACATGACTTGCTCCTTTCGTTGCATAAGTTTTCTCGAAAAATACAAGATCACCGGGCTTTGCTTCCGATGAACTGATCCTGTTACACTTGGCAAGAAGACCGTTTGCTGTGGTCCTTCCTACATTTCCAAATCCGGAATGATTGATACACCAGCAGACATAGCCTGAACAGTCAAACCCTTCAGACGGAGTGGAGCCTCCCCAGACATATTCCATGCCGAGGTACTTTTTTGCTTCATTTATGAGAGCCGCTACCTGTTCATCCGTCATCGCATCACCGGGCACCCTGTAGTCATCATCCCCTGGATCGGTCGGGTTATCAGGAACATATACATCTTCTGCAAAGAGATAATCACGGTTTCCTTTAGTCTGTTTCAGGATTTCATAACGCTGCCTTTCCTGATCATCAAGTCCTATTTCTTCCGCTGCACCGTCGATTCCCTTGTTTTCAAGCTTTACTATAAGGACTTTCCATGAGTAAGGCTGCCGTTCAACCGTGCCGTCTTCCTTTGTGACATTTCTATAGCGTGTTTCTGTGACTGCACGGATTGTCAGTTTATACTGTGCTTCACATATCCGCCTTATAAGTGTCTGTGCCTCTGCTCTTGTATAGTCTTCAAGTTTCACGGTAAGAAGTGCGGCAAGTTCATAAGGATCATGACCAATTTCATCGAGATCATATCTGTATTCGTCGTATCCGGGATTATCGCGTGCCACCCGATCAACTTTCTTTCTCACCTTTTCTTCCAGTTTTTTATAGTCTTTATCCGTTCGGACTATATCTCCGTCCTTTGCGGTATAGGAAGTTGTGACAACCGTGCCGTTACCTGCAAAGGGAAGAATGGTTATCATGAATATCCCGAATCCGATAAGGAGTACCAGGAGGATAACAACCACCAGAACGACGATCAGAACCGGACTGCTTTCTGCAGCTGCGACCTCAGTTCCTGCCACAACTGCCTCTCCTGTGGTCTCGACTATTGCAGTACCGCCTTCTGCAACTGCACCTTCAACATCTCCTGCGGCACTGGCACCGATATCCGCTTCCGGACCTGCCGCATCACCTCCTCCTGCAGCCTGAGCCTGTATCTTTGCCTTGATCCCTTTCTTCTGGAAGAATTTTGAAAGCCTATTACAGATATCATTTGGAACATCTTCTGATGGCTTAAATGCTTTGTCAGGTCTTTTCTTATCAATTGCTTTGTTGATGAGATCAGCCTCTTTTGCTTTCTTTGCCTGATATTCCCACTCCGTCATTTCTTCAAGTTTCCTGCTGTTCATGCCCTGCCTGATCTTGCGTGAAGCGTATAATGCGGTATCATCCATGAGATCGAAGGTATCTGATGCAATATCATTTCCGCGGCTGTTTTCTCTCGTTTCTCTGTATTCCTGATCATTGATAACGGACTTCCATCGGTTCTTTCTGCCAAATCTCTGCTCTATCACGCGACCGGATGCCCTGTCATAGATAAGCTTTCTTCCGGCTTTTTTGCTTTTTTCCGGTTTTGGAGCTTCTTTCCTTATTGCCGATTCGCGGAATCCCTTTTCTTTTAGATCCTCCTGTGAAAACCGGAGGTGCTTTGTTTTTTGTTTCTTCATCCATAAGCCCTTTCAAAAAAGCGGCTGTGAGATAGTTCCCACAACCGCCTGATACAATCACTGTTTATTCTGTTCTGCGACCTCGGATAACTTGGTCGTCATAATGCGATAGAGTTCAAGATCTGTCGGGAAGTGATCTACGAACGGAAGGATAACTGAACCATAGAACAGAAGACCTTCACCTGCTCCGGAATGTGTTACATAAGAGAGCTGATGCGGTGATATATTCAGTGCTTTCGCCAGGATCTCCCTGTCACCGGATGCCTGGTTGAGCATATAAATATAGTCGCTGTTCTCAAAGATATTCTCTACCTCGCGGGAAGAAAGAAGATCTTTGACGTTCTGTGTGATGCCTGTCGGAATACCTCCCCACTTACGGAATCTCTTCCAGATTTCAATGGAGTATGCTGCCGTCTGTTCCTCTTTCAAAAGGAGGTGAAACTCATCAATATAATATCTGGTGGTCTTTCCTTCGGCACGGTTTGCAGTAACTCTTCCCCATACCTGATCCTGCACTATCAGCATTCCTATCTTCTTAAGCTGTTTTCCAAGTTCCTTAATGTTGTAGCAGACAATGCGGTTACTGATATCAACGTTGGTCCTGTGATTGAAGACATTGAGTGAGCCGGATACATAGATTTCAAGGGCTGTTGCCACATGGTGGGCTTCCTTTTCATCCTGTTTTAAGAGCTCGTTATAAAGGTCTTCAAGTATAGGCATGTTTTCCGGAGTCGGATTTTCAAAATACTTCCGATAGATTTTGTGGATGCAGCGATCTATCACTGTCTTTTCTACCGGCTGTAAACCTTCCTTACCACCTACTATCAGCTCACATAAGGAAAGAATGAAATCTGCCTTAAGTGCGATCGGGTTATCATCATCAGAATAATTCATGTTGATATCCATAGGATTGATATACTGCGTTGATGTCGGGCTGATATTGATCACCTGTCCGTTGAACTTCTTTACAATGGCAAGGTACTCGGCTTCCGGATCGCAGATCATGATATCGTCATCAGTAAGAAGAACGACATTTGCGATCTCTCTTTTTGCCGCAAAGGATTTACCTGCACCGGGAGTTCCGAGGATCAGTCCGTTCGGATTCTTAAGTTCTTTCCTGTCAACCATAATGATGTTGTTGGAAAGAGCGTTAAGACCGCAGTATAGTGATTCACCGTCCACCTGAAATAATTCCTGCGTTGTGAACGGTATGAATATTGCGGTACTGCTTGTGGTAAGTCCTCTCTGGATCTCGATCTCGTTATTTGCCAGTGGAAGTGAACTCATAAGTCCCTGTTCCTGCTGGAAATCAAGGCGGCGAAGCTCGCAGTTATGCTTCTGGGCAATACTTGAAGCCTGAAAGATATTGTTATCAAGTTCCTGCTTCGTTCTGCCGGTATTCATTACAAGAAATGTCACGAGGAACATCCTCTCATTCTGCGTCTGGAGTTCTTTAAGAAGATTCTTTGCATCATTGCCGTAAGTTGCCAGGTCAGAAGGAATGATATCCATATCATATCCTGCACGTACTGCTTTTTTCTGTTCCTCTATCTTGCTTCTGTCGAGCTCGGTGATAGTGTGTTTTACATTTTTTATGGCAGTGGTTTGATCCACGGACTGCACATGCATGGTTACGATCTGGCTTGAATCCATGCCAAGGAAATCCCTGAGCATCTGGTCTGAAAGATCTGATGCCGTTATCTGCAAAAATGACATAGATGCAAATAATTCTCCGATCTTGAAGTATTTCCCATTCTTAAATTCAAATGAATTCGGAGCAATGAAGTCCTTAACAGAAAGCCCGGAATTAACGAGCCATTTCCAGTCAAAGCAGAACTTCTCATCATTTCCAAGATGGAACATGGAATGCATGAGTTTCAGACGATCCTTACCATCAAGAGGTTTTGCCTGCACTCCAAGCCTTCTGAAGTTATTCATAAGGTCTGTCTCGATGTGCATGAGTCTCGGTTTTGCAGCCTTCATACTTGTTGCTTCGATACCGAAAGTAAGGAATTTTGTCTTTGTAAGTCCGTTATTACCCTGTGAAAGCTGACGTTTGAGCATCTGGGAGTATTCGGCTCTGACACTGTTAAAACCATCATTTTTCGGAGGGATCATGATACTCTTTTCAAAGTCTTCCTCATCGGTACTCATGTTAAGAAAGGAAAGTTCGAACTTTACGCTGGAATCGAAGAAATTCAGGAATCCGCACCATTCATCAAAGATAGCTGACTTTTCTTCCTGTGTTGCCAGCTGGTAATTTATATCCTGGAACTGTACTGTCTTTGTGTAATAGCCGCTCTTAACACGGCAGATACCGTCCTGAAACATCCTGTCAAACGGTATGGACTGTTGTGCAGTTCTCGGAATGCCATCATTCCTTCTTGCCTTTCTTACGATCTCACGGACTTTTTTACGATCTGCTCTGTTGAGGTGCTGCGGCATCCTGATATCATCAATATCTCTTTTTCTTACGAAGAGCTTTTTCAGAATTTCTGACAATTTTATCTACCTCTCTTTCTGCTTTATATTCGCGCATCATTGCTGCGTAGTAATTGTCGTTCTTATAAGGTCTTACCTTCGGTCTGATGACCATTGCTTCAATATAGTGAGAGAACAGCGTTTCCAGAAACATTCCGTTTTTCTCGTATAGTGCAAGGAAAAACATCGGCATCATAACGACTATCATGATGATCGATGCTACCTGCACGTTACAGAAATGCTTTACAAGAAAAAATGACGGTATTCCGATGACTGCTGCCACAGAGAAGCAGATGATCTGTCTTTTTGTCAGATTAAAGGCAACCTTTGTTTTGACCTGCGTTAGATCACGCGGTACAGGGATATAAGCTGCCATTACGGTTTTCCTCCTTTACCTTGCGCTGAAGATTGATTTCGATAATTCCGAAGTTCTCAGCAGTGTGAAACAGAGCAGAACGGTATATCCGAAGATTCCCCATATCGTGCCGATGATATTTGTCGATAACGTGATAGTCTGAATAAGCACTGCGTATATTCCGATGCAGACCATCATGAGGAAGCCCTGGAAACCTACAGCTGCTATGCTTCTGAAATAGTTCCATCCAACGTGTGAATGTTCCTTGCTGGAAAGTGTTGCGAAGGGAATCGGTGACAAGCTGACCATCATATAAATCTCAACCATACGTGCATAGACAATGACCCATACGATGACCGCCATGATAAGGATCCCTATCCATAATCCGATGCTCATGAATAGTATTACCAGCAGTTCTCCAAAGTTCATTGCCCGAAGCGTAGATTCGAAATGTGTTGCAAGATCTGCCGTTATATCCGTGCTTCTTCCGATAAGCCCTCCTGCATGACTGATCACGTGGTCAGCAACATCGAATACTGCCATGACTATAGTGAAGACATTTGCCAATAGTTCCACCGCAATAAAAGTTTTGATGATCCAGCGCCAGATGAACCATGTTTCAAAATTTGCGAGGTTATTGTGCTCGATGATCATCTGTATCAGTTCTATTACGGCAATATAAGTCAGGATCAGTCCGGCAATTGGCAAGATTACGTTTTCTGAAAGATTTTTTATCAGATTGAAAATACTCGGTGAAAAATTAGCCGGAGATGTTGAAAGCTGTCCTGCGGCAGTGCTGACGTTGTTATTTACAACGGAAAATATACCGCCATATACGAACATCACAGCTTTTACGAGTATATCAACGAAGAAATCATTAATTGATTGTAGTACCCGGTCCATTTATACCTCCTTTCTCGTGAACCTCTGCCCCGGAGATTCGGCTCCGGGGCAGTCATCCCGCCAATTACAACTCAGAACAATCCAGCAAGTACAGGTACAAGGGTTGTGCCGATGAGAGCGATACCGCCGCCTGCCATCAACTGCTTGATTCCCTGAGACTTCGCTCCGGGATTGTCATTGCCGTATCCTTCCATGAGGTTTACGGCTCCCCAGAGACCAAGACCTGCTCCGATTGCTGTTACGAGTGTCTGAAGAACTGTGATAGAGCTGTGGAAAAATGCCATAGTGAAATACCTCCTCTGGTTGAAAAGGGCACGATTTCCGTGCCCTCATGAATAGTTTTTGTCCGGTGTTTTCGGCTCATTCAGTTGTATTTGCGATTCCTTCAGATCAAAACAGACCTGAGAGAACAGGAACGAGTGTAGTTCCGATAAGGGCGATACCGCCTCCTGCCATTAACTGCTTCATTCCCTGAGACTTTGCGCCGGGATTGTCATTGCCATATCCTTCCATGAGGTTTACGGCTCCCCAGAGACCAAGACCTGCCCCGATTGCTGTTACGAGTGTCTGTAAAACTGTGATAGAGCTGTGGAAAAATGCCATACGTGTAAATCCTCCCAATAAAAAAAGCACTGCGATTTTGCAGTGCGGTTAATGAGTTAGTGCCGTTTTCCGGCTTATTCGGTTATCAATTTTGGACTGTCTCTGCTCGACATGTTTACTCCTTTCATTCCGTGGCAACCTCATCGGCATCGATCACCACAAATTCATCATCCGGGTGAAGTTTCATCTTTCTGTGCAGAAACTTTTCTATATCAAAAGTATTCCTTTTGTCATAATCAGAGGTGTACTTGTAATTTGGATGCTGCGTGATATCATATTTGTCCGATAAAAAAGGACGTACACCCCTGAGCTGCAAGATGCACTGTCTTCCATCCATGACAGCAAGTTCGTCTATGCTTCTGAGTTCCTTGCCTGTCTTCTGATAATTTGTGTTGAAGCTTTCCTGTGAACCTTTACTGTTTCCGGTCGTGTAAAGATCGATCGTTTCCTTTCCCAGAGCCTGTGATAATTCCTTTAGCGTCGTTGGTTCAGTACCGCCAAGGAATATATGAGAGTCCATATTTCCTATAATGGTATCGCAGTTATCCTTATAAATTGCTTTGAGCTGTGACCTCGCCTGGAGTATCAGACATGCCGATATTTCACGGCTTCGGATCGTTGCGACCAGCTTTTCCAGATTTGGAATCTGTCCGATATTGGCTGCCTCATCGATCAGGCATCTCACATGAATCGGAAGCCTTCCGCCGTAAACATCATCAGCTTTTTCACAGAGAAGATTGAACATCTGCGAGTATGCCATACTGATAAGGAAATTGAAGGTGGAATCCGTATCACTCATGATAAGGAAAAGTGCTGTCTTTTGATCCCCAAGGGTATCAAGTCCAAGTTCATCATAGCTTGTGATGTCCCTGACTTCCTGAATATCAAAGGGTGCCAGTCTTGCGCCGCAGCTCACTAAAATAGATTTTGCTGTCTTGCCGGCACTTAACTTGAACTTGGCATATTCCCTTACTGCAAAGTGATCCGGGTTCTTTTCTTTTAATTCTTCAAACATCAGATCAACAGGGTTCTTAAAGTCCTCATCATCTTCCCTGACTTCCATAGCATTCAGCATTTCAAGAAGCGTGGTAAAGTTCTGCTCCTCAACTGGTGCCTCATAATGGATATAGCCGATCAAAGCCATATACAGCAGTGATTCAGCTTTAGTCCAGAATTCATCACCTGCTTTTCCTTCTCCTTTAGTGTTTGCGATCAGTGTTGTCACCAGCTTCAGGATATCCTTCTCCGAATGGATATAGGCGAAGGGATTATAATGCATGCTCTTTTTGAAATTTATGGTGTTCAGAATCTTTATCCTGTACTTTCCCTTCCTCAATAGCGCATTTCCGCAGCTTTGGAGGATTTCGCCTTTTGGATCAGTTATGACATAGCTGCTGTGCATCTGAAGCAGGTTTGGTTTGAGCCAGAACCGTGTCTTACCTGAACCTGAGCCTCCGATGATCAGCACATTTTTGTTTCTTGCGTACTTTGGGTTTTTTGGTCTGCTGCCCATCATAAGACGTTCTGTCTGAGTAAGGATCACATTCTCTTTGAAAACAGGATCCATAAACGGTTCTATATCTGCGTGTGTTCCCCATCTGGCAGAGCCGTATTCTTCACCGTGCCGAAATTTCTTGGCATCTTTGGCTTTTATCACCATCAGTGCCTTGAATATCCCGGCTGCCGCAAGACCTATACAGATATCCATCGAATGAAGAGACGGAAGCGGATTGGAAAAAGCCGGACCTAAACTCTGGATAAAAGCCATAGCCCTTTTTGAAGGATCCAGCGGAAGTACACTGCGAACAGCTTCACCTATATTTGTTGCCAGCATTCCTGCAGCGAAATAGGGAATATTGAGGATAATGAATTTTTTCATGCTTTTGTTTTTCATCTTCCGCCCAGTTCCTCCACTTTCTCTCTGACTTTTGCTGGGATATTTTTTACGACTTCTGCAAACTTCTGAAGCTTTTCCCTAACACTTGGTCTCTCTGCTCGGATCTGCTGCCGTCTTGCAGCTTCCTTCATCATTGCTGTCAGAACATTTAAGTCTGTGGACTTGAAGAAGACAAAGTATTTTGGTGTTTCAAAAGTTTTATCCTTGCGGATTGCATAATCGACACCGTACTGCCTTGCCAATTTCCTGAAATCTTTCATATCACCGGAAGCAACTTCCACAACATCGGTTTCTCTGCCATGCCGTAAGAGATGTTTAAGTTTCTGCTTTCCGTGCTTAACATTAGGTCCACGCATTCTTTTGTTCTGATATGCCTTATATGCTGCTATGATGGCGCGTGTGGTGAGTTTTGTTGTAGTGATGCAAAGCCCAAGTGCCCGGTCAGTCGAATATTCCTGCATCTTTCCTCCTTTCCGCACTGTCCGTGCTTTTTAGTCTTCATTCAGCATTCGCACAATTTTCCGGCGCTTATTTTCTGCATTTTTGCTTCTGTAATTTCTTCCGGTAAATGCGATCGGCTGACAGACTTCCCGGATTCTGTCGTAGATTCTGACATGCATCAGATCCGATGGATCCGGGTTTGTTATATCATTCCATGAAAGGTTGGTCGTGATGATCATTGGTTTGCCACTCCGGTATCTGCCATCGATTACTCCGAAGACCTGCTCTAAGGCATATTCAGTGTTTCTCTCTATACCAAGATCATCAATGATAAGAAGCGGATACTTGTTCAGGCTTTCAATATACGCATTTCGATCTTCCTCAAACATACCTGTAAGACTGTTAAGGATCTTTGAAAAATTAGTCATCAGCACCGGGATTCCTCTTTCAATCAGGGCATTTGCGATACATCCTGCAAAGAATGATTTTCCGGTTCCGACATCTCCGTAAAGCAATAGTCCTATATTCTCGCTGTACATTTCCTGCCAGTGTTTCACATAGTTTTTAGCTTTAGGCATATTCGGATTGTCTCCAATATCATTTGCAAAAGTGTAATTTTTCAATGCCTTATCCTGCAGCCCGGCTGATTTCATGCGGTCAATTGCCATCATCTGTTCTTTTTTGCGCTGAGCTTCACGTTCTGCTTCACGCTTTTCGTGCTCGCACTGACAAACGCATGTCACGATATATTCCTTTCCAAACAGATGCATTCTGTGCTGTTTTGGAGTATGACATTTTCCGCAGTAAAGAAGATTACTATCCGTATCTACATAATCTCCGGGTTCCGGTTTCTGAGGCTTTTCTGCCTGATGGATCAATTTCATAAATTCCGCTTCCATGAATTACCTTCCTTTCCCAAAACTAAAAAATAGCCCCTGATCCAAGGGCTATGTATATGATGCCGGGATTGTTAAACCACGAAGTGTGTAACAATCCCTGACATAGTTTATGACGGATTCAGCATGATCCTTTTATATGCTTTCGTTACCTGCACCGGTATAGTTCTTTCTCACAGCTGCAGGTTTATTATTTTTCTTTTGATCCATTCTGTTCCACATGCGAATTGTAGCGTAATGACTTTTATATCTTTTTCCGGTAGCTGCCAGATAATCAGATAAGTTTTCTATGCGCTCTCTAAAATCATTAGGGAACTGGATCCTGAGTTTACGATATTCATCATCCGTCAGAAGAACATTTTTCTGTTCACCGAAGGTGTGCTTAATAATACTCTCAGTATTGTTCTTATCAGTTTGATTTATATCAGTATGATTAGTGTGACCTTTTTTCATCTCTTGAAGTGATTTTTCTTCATTTGCAGAGATGACTATTTTACATTTCTTGAAGTGATGATTCTGTATAAACTTCATCACATATATCCTGTCCGGATTCCCCTGTCCCTGTCTTACCCTTTTTATAAGCCCGACACCTTTTTCGGTATCAAGTTCCGAAAGAAGCTTTGCAACTTTACGATTGGAGCATTTCAGAATATCCATTATTCCTTTTACGGTGAAAAAGATATAAACTCTGCCTTTTTCATCAACCCAACTGTTTTTGATGGAAAGATCCATCCTATCCAGCATCAGTCCATACAGCAGCTTGGAGTCTGTCGAAATATCTCTGTATCTGTCATTTTCAAACAGGGCTTTAGGAATCCGATAATAAGAGTATTGTTCCGATTCCTGCAGATAATGGTAATTTTCTTCATACTCCATATCAGGCTCCTTAACTATCGAGGAAGTTCTTCCAGTTTATTTCCTGTATTCCGTCCAGTGTGGTGGATATAATTCCCCTCTTTCTGGCAAAGGCAAGTTCATATTTCGACTCAGAGTCTTCGTCATCTCCGCAGCATACTATAAGATGTGATCTTCGGATAAGTTCTTCAGCATATTCTCGCCTTTTTTGATGGTCTTCTTTGACAGAATCATTAAGGAATGGCTCCACTGCAAGAACCGGACAGATTGGAAAGCATCCTGCATCATAAAGGATCCGACAGTATTTTGCAGCCTGCCTCTGACGCATCATTTCATTTTTGGACCATGCAGCCGTTACATATACCATAGGAATATTCATGCTCAGTTCCTCCCCATATAGGAAACCTTGATTGCCGGCAGCTTTTTCCCTTCAACATTCAAAATAGCCATGTTGTAAGCTACAATCTCAACTGCCTGGTTTAATTCTTCAGTTCTCGGCGGAGTCATGTTGTCACCGAAAATATAAACTGGAGCAAGTGAATAGCTTTCATTATCAACTTCTACTACAAAGCGTCTGTCATAAAGAACATATGCCCATACACCATGAATAGGCTTGGCAATTCCCCATTTACCCATGCGCTTATCAGCAGTTTCTTCATTTACGAGTTCTACTTCTCCGGATGGATTAATCCTAACCGCATTCTTGGGACGAATTCTATGTGAAACGCAATGAGGTATCTTTCCGATAATAATTCCCTTAGTCTGCATTATTACAACTCCTTTCAGTAAAACAGGCACCCCGAAGGATGCCTGCGAAATTTATAAACTCTGTTCTCTGTTGCGGCGTTTCTGCCACTGATCTAAAAGCTTGATGATAGTATCTTCCATCTGCTTCGGAGTATAACTTTTGGGAAAATACTTTTTCAGCACATCATTTTTGATCGTTATCCGGTCAAGATCAGACTTCTTTTCTTCGCTCATAATCGCACACATAGCCTCAAGAGTGCATTTCCCTTCCTGAGAAAACTTTTTGATTCTCTGAGCCTGAGATAAAGATGGAGAAGTCTGTCCGTAATCCATCGCTTCAATGAACTGTTTCTGCTCATCGGGTTTAAGATAAGAGAGTTCTACAGCTGGATTAAAAGAAATAATCTTATTATCGACCATATCCAAAAGTTCAGGTGAAAGGTTTGTCAGGCGGATATATCGCTGAACTTGGCGACCACTTTCTCCTGAATCCTGACCGATAATTGCAGCAGCTTCTAACTTTCCGACAACTTGTCGGGAAGTTTCATCTCTTTTCTGTCCTTGGTGTTTCATAGCATCCAGCTTCATCTTAAGAGCAAAAGCCCTTTCACTCGGCAGTATATTTTCTCTCTGTAAATTCGAATCGACCATCAAAATTACGGCGGCATCATCATCAAGATTCCTTACAATAACCGGCAGCGTTTCTTTTCCTGCAAGTTCTGATGCATGAGCCCTTCGGTGACCTGAAATCAACTCATATCCGCCTTCTTCTCTCGGACGCACTATCGCCGGAGTCAGAACACCGTATTCTCTGATACTCTCAACAGTTTTTTCCATAGCTTCATCATCGATGACTTTGAAGGGATGATTCTTAAAAGGATGGAGTTCAGACAAAGGAATCTCCTGAATCTGCTCACCTTTGTTCTTTTCTCTGTTTTCATCAGTTGAAAAAATGTCATCGTAACTGGCTAAGCTGATGTTTGCGCCTTTTTTCTGCACTCTGGATCACCTCCTTCGTAAGATTTCTGTATGCTTCGGCTACTTTACCGTTCGGATCATGCTTATAAATGCTTTGTCCTTCGACACTCATTTCTGCAGCACGGATTGACCTCGGAATATCAGTCTCATAAATCTTGAGCTTTCCGCCATAGGTTTCACGTATAAGATTTGCAATTTCCCTGCTGTTGTTCGTCCTGGAATCAACCATTGTAAGAAGGATTCCTTCTATTTTCAGCTTTGGATTTATCTGCTTCTTTACTTTGTTTACAGTACCAAGCAGCTGTTCCAGACCTTTAGCTGATAAATACTGTGCCTGTACCGGCACGATCACATTATCTGCTGCGGCAAGTGCATTGACCGTAAGCATTCCAAGAGACGGTGAACAGTCGATCAAGATATGGTCATAATCCTTTTTAACCGTATCAAGGTATTGCCTTAATACACTTTCTCTGCTCATTGCATTTACCAGCGACACTTCCATACCAGACAATGAGATATTCGATGGCATTAGATCAACACCCTCGTCATGATGAAGGATTCCTTCCTTTGGAGCAATCGGCTCATCAAGAATAACTTTGTCCATCATGTCAGCTACAGTCTTTTCAAGAAAATCAGGTCTTGGGAAACCAAGACAGATAGTGGCGCTTGCCTGCGGATCCATATCTACGATCAGAACTTTTTTACCTTCATCAGCAAGACCCACACCGAGATTTACCGCAGTAGTTGTTTTAGCTGTCCCACCTTTCTGATTACAGATAGCCGTAATTTCAGCTTTTGACATCATTTCCTCCTACATGAAAAGAGCCGGGATCTGAATCTTCCCGGCTCCGTAATTTTGCTGTTATTTCATATGAAGTTCTTTCAGAATCTTCTGCGTGCAGTGACCAAGGCACGGACTCGCCTTTTTATAAGGACAGCCTATGCATTCAGACTTGATCTTAGAAGACTCCTTGATCAGATAGTAGCAGTTCTCAACACCTCTGATACAAGCCTTGTTTTCCCAGAAATAACAGTATTTGCAGTTTTTCGGCTTTTCTTCCCTGTACCTCTGCTGCACAGTGGACATCATAATTCCTGCCCCTGATATTTCTTGGGAGCTTCCGCAAATCTGACCTCAGCTCTGCAGGCATCCTTCTTTTCACCGAGATCACCGAGGACAGAATTCCTCTTTTCCTTAACCTTGGAATCTCTCTCCTTAGAGTTTTCCCTTTCGTTATGCTTTGAAGCGAGCTCGAAAATCTTATTGTCGTTGTCAAAGTGATATACATTATCCGAGAGACGATCACTTGAATCCACAACAGAAGCATTTACTTCGCGTACCATAGTCTCAAGATCTCTGAAGTTCTGTGTTCCGTCATCTTTTATGATCAGAAGTTCGTGGATTGATGAAGGAAGAACGAAGAAATCCCCGCCGACCTTATCAGCAATATCATCCATGAATCCGGGATAATCAACGACAGCTGCTCCCATGCACTTTCTGTCATTTGTTGCGACAAGCACACCTGGTGTTACATCAGGCATCTCTGATCCGGTAATATCAGATATAACATCTCCAAGACCGCTGATCACAACAGGCGCAATTTCAGGAGCATTTGCCTCTGCATCAGAAAAGAGCTGTTCCTCAGAAATGTTATATCTTTCCAGCATATTGTTTGTTATAAGGATTGTCGCTCCGTTATCCCTGTCCACGTCAAAACGACATACTACGGAAAGATCCTCAATATCTTTGTGGGGAACATCTTCAAGCATTTCCCTATTCATATCCGTATTAACAACCTCAAGGAAAAGCTTGTCTTTCATTGCTCCATAATCAGCGAGGCTATTGATATCGATATTGGTAGGTCTCTCCTCAAGAGCTGCCTCCACTCTCTTCGCAATTTCTCCGGCAACTTCCTCAACAGTTTTGCTGCCTGATTCTACTGCTTTATAGGCATCTTCTATTGAAATATTCACGCCGATGATCGAATCTTCCGGTCTGACAATGATTCCCTGATACGATTCACCCTGAAGCTTCTTTACGTCAGAATCTTCAATCCTTGTTCCGCTTTCCATTTTTTCAGCAAGTGACTGTTTTATCTCATCTCTGAATTCTTTGAAATCCATTGAGTCCTCCTTTACATGAAAAATGACATCCTCTCGGATGCCATCAGATAGTTTTGTTCCCATATTCAGTTGTGATTCTTCTCTGACAAAGTTTTCCGCGACCATCGCATATTCCTGATCGAAGAGGTCTGTCTTTTCTCTAAAACTGAAAGTCTCACCAGATCCTCCGGCAACTATAATGTGATCCAGGACTTTAATATCCATCAGCTTCCCTGCCTGTATCAAACTTATTGTCAGCTTTGTATCATCCATTGAAGGCTTCAGGCTGCCTGATGGATGACAGTGCAGTAATATGATCGAGCTTGCATTTGATAATATCGCACTCTTGAAGATATCGGATTTACTTGCAGCTGCGCTATCCAGTGTACCGATGCTCACAATATTGTAATTGATCGGCTGTGCCTGACTGTTTAGATTTACAACGCAGACATATTCCCTATCAAGCTGTGCCATTGCTTCCGCCATAACCTTTACTGCAGCAGATGGTGTAGTGATTGGCTCTATAGAATATAAACCGCCGTTCTTATTAAGCTTCAATCTTACTTCGACTTTACTCAGTTTATATCTTTCTTTTTTCTTCTGACCATCCTTATCCATCTCTTACGCTTTCTTTTCAAGGTTTGTCCCGATATAGACTGCGATTTTCTTAAGTCTGGTCTTCTGGTCATCTTCTACATTTTCAGGAATAATACTGAGCATCATTCCATCCGGAAGAGATGAAATTATAGTGGTGATCTGCTTAATCTCATTTTCCATCCTATTTTCCTCACTTTCTGCATATAATTTTTTGATATGCAAATCCGGCAGGATAATCTGTGGATTCCCTGCCGGAACCATTTTCTATATATCGATCCATATTTGTTCTCAACACCCCTGAATCATGGGAAGTCATCAAGTGGTCGTCTGCATAACGACTCCATAGCTTAGTTTGGCTCCCCGCGGGTCTCGCCGGGCTGCCCCCATTACGATAGTTGTGGCTGGACAGAAGTATCTCCGCACTTTTTCATCGCCCTTTCTTCCTATACAAAGGAATAAGTTTCGGAGGTGACGTGACCGCTCAGCTTTCGCTTCATCGCGCGTGTTCCGATGGCTACAATCCGGAAGCAAACCAGATCCGTGCAGGTAATGTACTTGATGAATGACTTATTCAGTTATCAATGTTCGCTGAGAGTCATTCATCTTTTTTGATGTATTCCTCTCACCTGTACGAACTGAACAAGCCATTTTTTGAACCCATTTCTAAAAAATTTTTTATAAATCTTAAAAATCTGCATAAAAGCCCGTAAAAATATGCATTCTGACGTAAACATGAGAGTTTAGTTAACCTATGTTCTTGCCAAGCGAACTGCCAAGTACTGCCAAAATGGTCAAAATTTACTGCCAAAACCGAAAAATTTGGCAGTTTTTTGCCAGGCAGTAAAAGGCGGACGAACTCATTTGAAAAGTGGATAAAATGCCGTGAATACGGCGATTGAAGTGTTTTTAAACCAAAAAGAGAGAATTACGTCTGTAATTCTCTCTTTAGTGTACGGGAGGGGATTCGAACCCCCGACCTACCGCTTAGGAGGCGGTTGCGCTATCCAGCTGTGCCACCCATACATCTATTGTAACCCGAACTAAATTCGGACTACTGACATTTTTTAATTTTGCTGCTCAAGATGAACTTCACTTCACTTAGGAGGCGGACGCGCTATCCAGCTGTGCCACCCATACATACTTAATTAATTATACACGATTGAAAAAATATGTCAAATAGAAATAATATAATACGCCGTTCGTCTCAATAGGTGAAAAATAAAAATCTATGAAAATAAGCTAGCGGAGAAAAATAGAATTTAGCACTTTTTTCAGTACCTGGTATGCAATTGCTTGAAAGCCTATAGTTATTTCATTATAATTAAAAATAGGGATATACTAGACTCCATGGTAATAAAGGTTTCCGTTACTTTTCAGGAGGACGGGGAGATGAACGAAACAGATTATACTGTAGAAGGGTATAAATTTAATTCCCTTAGTGATGCTTCTGCAGCGAAAGAGGAAGTAAAAAGAATTTCCTATATAGAAGCTCATTTAAATTATAAAGAACCTGAAAGTGTTCTTACTATATATAATAAAGTTATAGCCAATCGGATTTTTGTGACGCCGATAGGTTATGATTTCATGAAAAAAATTCAGAAATTTCTCCTTGAATCTGAAGGTATTGATAAAAGTAAGATAAGTCCGCTTCCTTTGAGCAATATGTATACTTTGGAGTCACAGGCAGGTTCTGCAATAGAGCCTAAACCTAAAATTATTCCGAAGAAGAAAAGGGACGAACTTAAGGAGAAACTTTATATTTCACTTGGGCTGAATTTCTTTCTGATAATTGCGATCATAGCAATATTTGTTGTATTGAAAACAGCATCAAATCCAAATATCTTAAATTATAAAGTGGTACTTGAAAACAGATATGCAGAATGGGAAAAGGATCTGACAGAACGTGAAAAGATTGTTCGTGAAAAAGAACAGGAATTAAAGATATCAGAGTAGATGCTTTCACAGAAAAAACATAGCAACATTGTATTCTATAGAAGATAAGATGGTAATCTGCTAATTGCAGATATTGACAAATAAAATGCGAGGTCTGGAAAAATGGATACAATCAAAGTTCTTGTAGTAGATGATGAAAGCAGAATGCGTAAACTGGTTAAGGATTTCCTTACTAAGAAAAATTATGCTGTAATAGAAGCTGGTGACGGTGTCGAAGCATTAGATAAATTTTTTGAGGAGAAAGATATCTCACTTGTTATTCTTGATGTTATGATGCCAAAGATGGATGGATGGCAGGTTTTAAGGGAAATAAGAGAATATTCCCAGGTTCCTGTTATCATGCTTACGGCAAAAACAGAAGAAAGAGATGAACTTCAGGGATTCGATTACGGAGCAGATGAATATATTTCAAAACCGTTTTCTCCGAAAATTCTAGTGGCAAGAGTTGATGCGTTGCTTAGACGTTCAAATGCACTTGTTGAAGAAAAACAGCTTAAAGCTGGTGGAATAGTGCTTGATCAGGCAGCACATTCTGTAACTATAGACGGAACAAATGTTGATCTTTCATTTAAGGAATTTGAATTGCTTACTTTCCTTATGGAAAATGAAGGAATAGCACTTTCCAGAGAAAAAATACTCAATAATGTATGGAATTATGATTATTTTGGAGATGCAAGAACAATAGATACTCATGTTAAAAAACTTCGTTCAAAACTCGGAGATCATGGAAATTGTATAAAAACAATCTGGGGAATGGGTTACAAGTTTGAGGTTCAGAAGGCATGAAAAAGTCTGTAATGCGTCATTCTATAAAAATTCAGTTCGCACTGACACTAATCTGCCTGATGACATTTTTCATCTGTCTATACTGGATAATAAATACTGTTTTTCTTGAAAAATACTATACCAGCAGTCGTCAAAGAGCACTGGTAGAAACATATTATGATATAAACAGTCTTTTTGGTGAAAATGAAGATCTAACTGATGAACAGAAAGTAGCATTTAATAAATTATGTGGAATCAGTAACTTAAGCGTAGCAGTCGTTACACCATCACTTACTCCGATAATAACCTCGGAGGGAAAAGATGATATGATGGTCTTAAGACTTCTTGATCATGTGTTTGGATATGATGAAGAAAGATTCTTAAGAAATGACGGTTATGGAAGAGACGGTAACGAAGTATCAGAAAATGAACCACCAAGAGATGAAATGGATAAGCGATTTGAGGATAAGAAGGATTCAGAAAAAGTAATTATTAAAAATGATGATTTTGAACTGATGACTTCGGAAGATCCGAGAATGCAGATAGAATATCTGGAACTTTGGGGTTCATTGGATAACGGTGATTTCATTATAATGAGAACAACCGTTGCGAGTATAAGAGAAAGTGTAAGAGTTTCTAACAGATTTTTAGGATATATCGGAATAGTTATGGCACTTTTGGCCGGAATAATCGGTTGGATCATAACGACCAAGATAACGAAACCTATACTTGAACTGGTTGAAATTTCAGAAAAAATGTCTCAGCTTGATTTTAACGCAAAATATACAGGCGGAGGAAATAATGAGATAGCCGAACTTGGATATCACATGAATGAACTATCCGAAGCACTTGAAGAAAATATTTCTGAGTTGAAAACAGCTAATAATGAGCTCAAACGTGATATAGAAAAGAAAGAAAAATTAAATACGATGCGACTTGAATTTCTTTCAAATGTTGCTCATGAACTAAAAACTCCGATAGCATTGATCCAGGGTTATGCAGAAGGATTAAGAGATAATATAAATGATGACGAAGAAAGCAGAAATTTTTATTGTGATGTTATCATAGATGAATCCGGAAAAATGAATAAGATGGTAAAGAATCTTATGACATTAAATCAGCTGGAATTCGGAGAAGATGAAATTAAAATGGAACGGTTTGATATCGTTGAGCTTATAAGAAATGTAATGTCTTCATCAGATATCATGCTTAAGCAGAATAATATAGCTGCATTTTTTAATGAGAGTGAAAGCGTATATGTATGGGCAGACGAATTTAAGACAGAAGAAGTTTTCACTAATTATTTCAGTAATGCAATACATTACTGTGATTTCCCAAAGAATGGAACAGAGGAAGAAAAAACTGAAAAACGCATAGATGTAACTCTTGAGAGAAAAGGAGATATTGTCAGAGTTTCAGTATTTAATTCCGGAAATCCGATCCCTGAGGAATCGTTAGCACATTTGTGGGAAAAATTTTATAAGGTGGACAAGGCTAGAACTCACGAATATGGTGGATCCGGAATAGGTCTATCTATTGTTAAAGCAATTATGAACGCTTTCAATAAAGATTTTGGTGTAAAAAACTATGATAATGGAGTAGCGTTCTGGTTTGAACTTGACTCTAAGGGTGAATGAAGATTTTGGTTCAGTTCTTAAATGTTCTGAACCAAAACATTATAGGAGGTAGTTCATGAAGAAATGGGGGGTATGCATCTTTTTACTCATATCCACTGCAGCATTTATGACCGGGTGTGGTTCGCAGCAGCTGGATATTTCTGAAGAAGATGAGGAACGCGTTGTAAATTATGCGGCAACAGTACTTGATGAACATAATGCATCATCAAGCCATACATTAGCAAACTTAAGTGAGAAAGATCTGGAAAGAATTGTAAAACTGGATCTTGCAGCTGCAGCAAGAAAAGCAGAGCTTGAAGAAGAAACCGAAGAAGCAGCTGAAGAAAAATCTGAGGATGGAAATGATAATCCTGATTCAGAGAATAATTCTGATGCTTCTGCCGAGGGTGAAGGTGCGGAAGCTAAAGAAGCAGCAAAAAGTATTGCTGAAGCTATAGGACTAAGTGGTTTTGATATTTCGTATAATGGTTATGAAATATGTACTGAGTATCCAAACTCTGATGAAGAAGGTGTATTTGCAATTTCTACAGGATCAAGTCAGGATTCACTTTTGGTAATGCATTTTAATGTATTCAATCCAAATTCTGAAACAATGAATTGTGATATTCTTGATCTTAAACCAATGTTCAGAGCAAGTATAAGCGGACAAAAACACAGTCTGCTTACAACACTTTTACTTAATGATCTGGCAATGTTAAATGAAGATATAGAAGCCGGACAAACACTGGACGCAGTTCTTATTGCGGAAATAACTAATGAAAAGGCTGAGGAAATCAGTTCTTTGGGACTTATAATAAGGTCAGAAGATGGTAATTATGAAATCCAGCTTGAGTAGAGGAAGCCAATGAACAATTCGATTTTCAGAGAGAAAAGACTGTCGCAGATTAATTCGCCGGAAAAGCTAAATGAATATATAAGAGTTTCAAGCCCGGCAATCTGGATGACGATAGCAGCTATAATATTAATAATGATCGGAGCCTTTACATGGTTTTTTTCCACAAGGCTCGAAGTCCGCACAGGTGACGGACACGCAGAGGAGATAAGCCCGATAAGCTATATTATTAATTAGTGGAGCGTGAGGGGGAACATGCTTTTAGACAGGGAAACAATATACAGAGAATTTTCACCAAAGGTAATGGCATATATCAGAACAAGGATCGATACCAGGGAAAATGCAGAAGATATATGTTCTACAGTTTTTTTAAAGGTGTATGAAAAGCTGGATTCCTTTGATGAAAAAAAAGCATCCATATCTACCTGGATATTTACAATAACAAGGAACAGTCTGATAGATTACTACAGGGGGATAAGGTCGGAAGGAGAGATTCCCGAAACATTGTCTGACGGAGTGGAAATTGATGCGGATATTTTGAACTCTGAGCAGCTTGAGATTCTTGCAGAGGCATTGGAGAAGCTTAAGGAGAAGGAAAGACAGGTTATAATTTTACATTATTACGAAAATCTTCGCCTTAAAGAAATAGCCGTAAGAATGGGAATGTCATATCAGAATGCAAAGATACTGCATCTGAAGGCACTGAAAAAACTCAGGGAATCTATGGAAACCGGAACCGTAGGATAAAAGTAACTGTTCAGGGTACCTGAACAGTTACGGATAAAATATCAAGTGGATGTTTTACGGACACGCTCTGATCTGCCATGGGCATCAGTGCATGCCGTAGGAAGGGGACAAAAATTGATCATGAGGGGGAAAATTTTTAAGGCAGACAGGAATGAAATTCCTGCTGCGCTTGAGTTTATTCAGGAAAGTCTCAATTCAAAAAAAACTAGCAGAAAAATCATAGTAAAGTCACTTCTGGCAGCTGAAGAAATCCTTGGAAAAATCTGTGAAAATGCATATGAAGGAAGCAAAATCGAAATTGCGGTTGCTTCTTCAATTGAGGGAACAAGTATAGTTTACAATAGCAGGGGAGATGAATTTACCCTTGCAGATATTGAAAACAGACTCCTTTTTGATAATGATGGTCACAGTATAGCTGACATGGACGAGCAGTCAAATGAAGTGATGCAGGGGCTTATTTCAAAGCTTTTTGAAAAGAACCTGTCTATCAGCTGTACTAAGGGCAAAGTCCATGTAAGGCAAAAAGTAGACAAATCGCCATATTTAAGCCTGTTACTTACATTTTCAGGATTAATTCTCGGAATTTTAACGGGACTTCTCCTGCAGTACTGCGTTCCTGCAGATATATCGTCTGCAATTACAAAAAATATTTTATTACCTATATATACAATTCTTATGAACTGTCTGAAAATGATAGTCGCGCCGCTCGTATTTTTTGCAATAGCAGGCAGTATAGCCGGATTTACAGATCTACGGGTGTTAGGAAGAATTGCCGGCAAGATAATGATAATGTATATAGTTACGTCGATACTTGCGATCAGTGTTGGTTTTTTGACATATATGATATTTCCGATAGGAAATCCGACGCTGGCACAGGCTGTAGATGCAGAGGCTGCAACGGAAACTATCCAAAAGGGAGCGGCAGTGGAAATATCAATAGTACAGACTATTATTGATATTTTTCCGACTGATATAATTTCACCATTTCAAAAATCGAATATGCTTCAGATAATTTTTATGGCAGTATGTCTTGGATTATCAGCGGCTTCGCTTACCAAGACAGCACCGGTCGTCAGAGAATTTATAATGGCAATGGACAAGGTTTTTTCGCATATAACGGGAATTATAGTATCACTGATGCCGCTTATGGTTTTCTGTTCCATGGCAAAAATGATGAGCACTATGAAGCTGGCATCTTTTATGGATGTTATAACGTGGATTCCTGTTATTTATGCAGGTGACCTGATAATGCTTCTGGTATATATCATTCTTCTTCTGATCTTTACCGGATTAAATCCATTTAAGTTTATCAGTAAATATTATCCTGCCATGATATCGGCATTTACAACAGCTTCAAGTAATGCTGCGCTCCCTTCATCCATCAGGCAGTGCAGGAAGATAGGAATTGATGAAAAGGTTTATTCTTTTTCACTTCCGCTGGGAGCTACCATAAATATGGATGGAAGTTGTATCACCTTAATTATATCTGCACTCTTTTTTGCACGTATATACCAGCTTCCTATGACTCACGCAATGCTGCTTCAGCTTTTTATTACAATAATTGTTTTATCTGTTGGTTCTCCGGGAGTGCCCGGTGGAAATCTGGTCTGTCTTACGCTTCTGGTACCGCAGATAGGAGTTCCTGCTGAAGCGATAAGCCTTGTCATAGGGCTTTATCCTATAGTTTCAATGATGCAGACCCTGGCTAATGTTACCGGTGATGCTGTTGTGACTTCCATAGCAGCAAAGAGTGAAGGCATGCTTGATATAAAGACTTATAATGGATAATAGTAATTGTTCAGGTACCCTGAACTGTTACGAATAATATACTTTTATCTGATCCGTTCGTATAAATATATAGCAAAGGAAGAAAGGAGCCAGCTATGAAAGATGGATCAGTATTTGAGGATAAGATAAAATTATTATTTGACTTTCAGAGATATGAGAATAACACAAAACTTGCAGATATAATAGAAAAAACTATAAAACCGGCCGGTGGTTTTGTGCTGGAAGATGATCAGATAGAAGAGCTTTATGCTGCCGGAACAGCTGATATTGGAAAAAGACCTGATATAAGTCAGGAGCATTCATCTAAGACTGAAAATCCGGTAACTATTCAGAGAATCTGAACAGTTATAAAATCTTTTAAACCTGAGATCATAAAAAGGGCAGGACTCCGTAATTTACGGATTCCTGCCCTTTTTTGATCTTTATTTAACCTTGAAGGTTACAGTGAATGTCTTCTTGGAACCATCGTTAAGCACGTATTTAACTTTGTAATTTCCCTTTTTGGTAGGAGTGAATACTCCTCCGCTTATCATTGACATAACCTTTTTGTTTCCGGTGATGTTATAACCGATCAGGTTAACATCATATCCGCTGTATGTACGTCTTAATCCGGATTTTGTAACCTTGGTGATAGCATAAACACTCTGGCCGACAACTGTCGGAAGGTCTGAGATCGCTATCGAACCATTGACACTGGCAGTTGTGGTAAATTTATTGGAAACCTTCCTGCTGGTCTTCTGATAAAGGATATTTTTAACCTTATCAATGGTCACGAAATTGATATTGATAGAGGTATTGTTGCAGCTTACGCTGATCGTGGAACTGTTTCCAACAGTTGCGGATTTACTTACCTTAAGTTTGCCCTTCTTTACACTAATATCAGAGCTTGAACTTGACCAGTTAGCTGTTTTTGTAACAGATGATTTAAGAACTTTTCCGTCTTTACCGATAAGCTTAAGTTTCTCGGATTTTCCTTTATCAATGTAGACAGTAGTGTTATTTGTAAGGATAGTACCATCTGCACGGGCAACTCTTACTGCACTAATCTCAGCTGTACCGCTAACAGCCTTATATGCATTAATACAACCTGTATCCACAGAACTATTAATACGATAGTTGTTATAGGTTTTTCCGTCTGTGCTTGCAAGAAGCTTATTTTCTACAGCTTCAACAGCTGAAGCTGTGTTATTATCGATAAGATCAGGATTTGCAGCAAAAACAAGTGCAGCAACACCGGCAGCTACAGGACAAGCCATAGAAGTACCTGCCATGTAAGCATAACCTGTAGTTAAATATCCTGTATCAGTATAGTTCGAAGGTACGGTAGAAAGGTTATCTACTGAACCATAAGTATTGTTAAGGCAGCTTCCACCGGGAGCTATAAGATCAACAGTTGAACCATAGTTTGAGTACCATGCAAGTTCAGGATCTGAAGGTGAGTAAGTATGTCCATATGCAGTATTGCTTGCATACATACCATATCCGGCAGATGCGATTGAAAGAACATTATTGCATGCTGCAGGATAGCTGGGAGAATCGGTAGACTCGTTTCCGGCAGCTACTACAAGAACAGTACCATTGTTTCTAAGGTTATTGAGGCAGTTCTGAAGCATAGCAAGTGTGCTGCTATCGCTGATATATCCTCCAAAGCTCATGGAAGCAACATCTACGTCTAATTCTGCAGCTTTATTAATACCCTTGAAGATATTTGAATAACTGATTCCGGTAGATCTGGAAATCTGAATGATATAAAGCTGAGCACTTGGAGCTACACCGGCAACACCGATTCCATTGTCAAGTGAAGCAGCGATTGTACCTGCACAATGTGTGCCGTGACCTACATAATCAGTAACATCTGTTGTTCCGGTAACGGTGCTGTAGGTTTCAGCGATATTGGATTTAAGGTCTTCGTGAGTAACATCACAGCCTGTATCAAGAACTGCTACTTTAACACCGCTTCCCTTGGTTACTGACCATGCCTCGTTAGCACTGATAGCATCAAGGAACCACTGTTTAGAAATGTAAGTATCATTGTGGCCGGAAAGTGACTGTGTTGATGCAGTTGTATCAAGTTCAAGTTCTTCGAATGCAATAGAACTATCAGATGAATCTACGGTATCGAAGCTTGCGATGTAGTTAGGATGGAGAAGTACATTACTGCTGAGTGAATCTGAAGCAGTATTGAATACATCTATAACATCAGTATCAAATTTAAGTGTAGCAACACCATCTGAATATGACTCTAATTCAGCACCGTATTCTTCAGCTACAACCTTAGCTCTTTCTTCTGAATCAGTGGTGAACATAGCTTCATTCGAAACATAATCTTCGTCAGCTTTAAGTTCTGAAAGATCAGATGCGGTATCTGCAAGAACGGCAGCTGTCTCAACATTACTGATCGTAAGATCGGTATCATATACAAGATCATCAGAATTGAGGAACTGCTCCTCGATTCTCTCTTCAACAGCGGCAACATCTACAGTTTCGCTGTCTGTTGATTCAGTTGTAAGCTCAATATCATCAGAAACTGAGTTTTCGGATGTTTCTTCTGTGGGTTCTTCTGTGGATTCTGTTTCATTTTCAGAAACAGCGTCTTCTTCCTCTGTGTTTTCTTCCGTACTCTCTGTTGAAGCAGATTCTGAACTTTCTTCAGAACTTACTTCAGTACCGGCAGCTTCAGTAACATCATCCGCATAGACCAGAGATGTAGCTGATAAAGACATTGTAAGGAAAAGCGCAATTAATTTGTTAACTCTCTTTTTCATAACGTCCCTTTCATATTTTAAGATGTGATTATATATAGGCAAAAGAAGAAAAATTGCCATGCTATATTTATACGCATATTTTGCAGATAAAAAGGTGGTATATCTCAAAATCATGCATCTCAAATAATACAATCAGAAATTAGCTATGTCAAGCGTTTATAACAAATGTTACAGAAATGTTAATAAAAAAGTGAAACTAAACAAGTAATAGATTAAAATCAAAAGGAAATTTGTTTATTTTTAGGTTACATAATATATCGAGAATACGGATAAATGCCTTAAAATCGGGGAATTATGTTTATTGTATGCCAGATATAAAATATTAAATTGGTTAACATTTAATTAATTACTATAAGGTATCATTACATCGAAAATTTGATATTTTTATCTTTCGCCTGTTACGCCGTTCGCCTCAAAGTTCCTACGAGGAACGCTCTCGCTTTGGGGCTCCGACGCAGCGGTACGTAATGCCGCAAAAAACGCTACAGGAGATAAAGTGGAACGAAAATAAAGTTCACCAAATGAACACAAGTAAGTCGCAGATTCTCCACAGTAAGATGATAATATATCTATATCAAAAGCAGGAAATAACGAAAGTTACATGAAACACACATTCATGAGTACTGTTTTTGATATGATAAATCCCTTTTTTCATACTTCCAGCCGCCCGAGATTATTCTTGGACGGCTCTCCCTCAAAAATAAGAATATTGCGAATAAAAAACCTCAGATCCGCTATTATGATAAGCAGGATCTGAGGTTTAGTTTTTACATTATAGGAAATTCCGATGGAATTCCCCATAATGCAAAAAACGCACTGCGTGCGTATGATGCGTCAAGCGCGGATAGGAAGAGCCTGCGGCTCCCGCGCTTGCGCGGAGAATCCTGCGGAGCAGGATTCTTTATTGTTTATTAAGTTCAAAAATTCAATTTATAATTACCGTTGCCTGTCGAAACGATCGAGCCGGAGAAGAGAACTTTTGCAGCCTCTATAAGATATGCCGTATCTTTTGCGCCAGCGGTTTCATAAGGTGAATGCATTGCAAGCTGGGCAAGTCCGATATCAACAGTATTCAATGCGACCTGACTGTTTGAAATATTACCGAGGGTAGAACCGCCAAGCATATCAGAACGATTTGTAAAGGTCTGGCAGGGAACACCGGCTTTATTACAAATCTCACGCATGATTGCACCGGATACAGCATCAGTAGTATATTTCTGGTTGGCGCTGTATTTAATGACGATACCTCCATTCATGTAAGGCCTGTTAGTAGGATCTGCCTTATCGGTATGATTTGGATGAACGGCATGGGCATTATCGGCAGAAACCATAAAGCTGGAAGCAAGAAGACGTCTGAAATCATCCTCATTTTTGCCAAGAGCATAAATTGCACGTTTAAGACAGTCACTTAAGAAAGTTGAAGCTGCGCCCTGCTTTGTACCGCTTCCGACTTCTTCATTATCGAGAACGCAGTGAACCGGAATAGCTCCATCAGCTTTGGAAGCGATAAAGCCCTTAAGTGAAGCGAATGCACACTGGAGATCATCGAGTCGTCCGGATGAGATAAATTCATTATTCGCTCCAACGGTGCATCCTTTCATCCTATTATATAAGAAGAGATCCGTATCTAAAATATCTTCTTCACTAACACCTGCAGCCTCCGCTATAAGCTTCATGAAGCTGTTTTTTGCATCGATATCACCGAAAAGTGCAGGCATATCGTTCTGAGCATTGAATTTATAACCATCATTTACTTCACGGTTCATATGTATTGCAAGATTAGGAATCATCAAAAGATCTCTGTCGATATTTACGAGGCGGCTTTCGATACCATCGTCTGTTTTAACGATAACTCTTCCGGCAACTGAAAGCGGTCTGTCGAACCAGGGTGCCATGATCATTCCGCCGTACTTCTCTATATTAAGTTTTACATACTTATCATCTACGCAGATTTCGGCATTGCTTTTTACCTTAAATGATGGTGAATCGCAATGGCTTGCCATGATCTGGAAACCGTTTATTTCGTTTTCAGGTATCTGAAAAGCAATAATAGCGGAGTCATTTCTTTTTACAAAATACTTACCGCCCTTTTCGATCTTCCATTCATCGGCTTCGATCAATTCGCTGTATCCGGCATCTTCGAGTATATTCGACATATTTGCAACAGCAAAAAAAGCATTCGGGCTTCTGTCGATAAAATCAATCAGTTCCTTATTAGTAGATTCAAAATCCATTTCGTTTTATCTCCTGGGATTATATTTACCTTTTTTAGTTTCGGGTTTTCGCATAATACGCCGTTCGCCTTAAAGTTACTACGAGGAACATTTAAGGTTCGCGGCTTGGGTTGACAAACATATGCGAACCTAAAAAGGCATAAAACTAAGGTGCGGAGCGAAATAAATATCATCAAGAAAAAAGCGAATAGAGGCTTTGTTTTCGATGATTTTTAGAACCGCAGAATATTTAAATTATAGCACAAAAAACGTCAGTATAAAATCTATTGACATTTAAGCTTATAACATTCATAATACTATAGATTTTGATAGTACTAATTTTTATACAAAAGAAAAGGAGAAAAGAGATGGAGGAAAAAAGACAGGCAATTTATAATGCCTCGGAACTTGGAAAACCTAAAATGATGCTGTTGGGACTGCAGCATATGTTTGCAATGTTTGGTGCAACTATTCTCGTGCCGATATTGGTAAACAGTTATTTTAATGGTGAGGGACTTTCAGTACAGGTTACACTCTTTTTTGCAGGTGTTGGTACTTTATTATTTCATTTGTGTTCTAAATTTCGTGTTCCGGCTTTTCTCGGTTCATCTTTCGCATTTCTTGGCGGCTTCGCTACAATCGCAGAATTAAAATCAGGAATATTTGAAAATATGACCTACGGGGAAAAACTTCCTTATGCATGTGGAGGAATAGTTGTTGCAGGACTTTTGTATCTGATCCTTGCGGTTATCATTAAATTGGTTGGCGTAAAAAGAGTAATGCATTTCCTTCCGCCGGTAGTGACTGGACCGATGATCATTTGTATCGGACTTTCACTGGCGCCCTCTGCTGTAACTAATGCATCGGCAAACTGGCTGCTGGCATTCATTGCTTTTGCAGTAGTAGTTATATTCAATATCTGGGGTAAAGGTTTATGGAAGATATTACCGATACTTATGGGCGTGATCATTTCTTATATTGCAGCAATGATCTTTCAGGCAGCGGGATTAGTAAATGCAGATGGAAGTGCGATAATCGATTACAGCTCTATTGCAGGTGCAAGTCTTGTTGGACTTCCGGATTTTATCGTTGCAAAATTTGATATCACAGCTATTCTTGTCATGGCGCCTATTGCAATAGCAACAATGATGGAACACGTTGGAGATATTTCAGCTATATCGGCTACAGTGGATAAGAACTTTGTGAAAGATCCCGGTCTTCATAGAACTCTTTTAGGTGACGGACTCGCAACCGCACTTGCAGGAATGTTTGGAGGTCCTGCAAATACAACCTATGGTGAAAATACCGGAGTGCTTGAACTTTCAAAAGTTTATGATCCAAAGGTCGTAAGAATTGCTGCTGTGTATGCTATAGTAATAAGTTTTATTCCTAAAATAGCAGAGGTTATCGGAACTATGCCGACAGCAATAATCGGTGGTATAAGTTTTGTGCTTTATGGAATGATCTCCGCTATTGGAGTAAGAAATGTAGTTGAAAATAAGGTTGATTTCACAAAATCAAGAAACCTTATAGTTGCAGCAGTTATTCTTGTATCAGGTCTTGGTTTTTCAGACGGACTTACCTTTAATATCGCAGGAACTCCTGTAACTCTGACATCACTTGCTATAGCAGCTATACTTGGAATCGTGCTTAATGCAATACTTCCCGGAAATGATTATGAATTTGAAAAAAATCATCAGGGCGATATAAACAGAGGTGTAAGCTTTAATAATCCCATAGCAGAATAAAATATGATAGACCGGTTTATCTGATCTGAGATAAACCGGTCTATTTTTATTCTTTATTAAATTGTGAAAGTCCTGCTAATATAAATATGAATCCAACGATCCAGTAAATATTGGTCAGTCTGTTAGTGGTTCCGTAGATATCAAGAATACCTTTGAAAATACTTCCTACAGTAAGGAATGAAATTCCGGCAGCATGAAAGCTTAAGGAAACCGTAGAAGGGGCTTTAACCCTTCCTGCCATGGCAAGGGATTTCCTGAATTTTAAATAAAGGCATCCACCTATAAACGGGAATAAAAATGCATATACCATGAAAGCCGAATAAACACTGTAACTGAAATGCTCGTATATCATCCCGAAAAAGATGAGAAAGAGTGATATATAGAAATATTTTTTTATAAGTTTATTCTCCGATACAGACAATGTCACTCACCTTCCTTTCTGCAACATCTGAGGAATCTGAAGAAGATTCGCTTGAATTTTCAGTTGATTTTTTTATGGCAGAGTTTGAAGAACTGCTGCGTTTACCGGGACCTCCATTAGAGTGTCCTCCTCCTGAAGGCATATCTGATGCCTGAGAGTTTCCACCGGGTCTGCCGCCCGGTCCTCCGGATCCGCCTTTTCCGCCGCCAAGTCCGATCGAGGTAGGATTATTTATTATCTTACCCTGAAAATACATTGTCGAAGAACCGCCTCCATCGAGGTTGTAGGCTGTCTCGCATCCCATTTCGCTCATAAAATAAGCAAGTTCTGAGAGACTTAAGCCTTCACTTTCGGAGGTTCTTCCATCGGAAACTACAAAAATATAATGCAGGTCATCGATCTGACCGATTGCTGTTCTTGGATTGCTTGCCATGGCCTTTCCGACTTCTTCATTTTTTGTAACTGCAATTTCACCGTCGATCATAAGCGCCGGGCCAAAGGAAAGAACATCAGAAACATCATCTTCGATAAGAGATTCAGCTGAGGTTTCGCCTTCATTTATTATCGCAAAGGAACCATCCGAATTTATCACAAGATCTTCGTTGGAGCTGTCAGCAGTATCTCTGTAGAGGGTATTATTTCTGATGACATATCCGCTTTCCTGAATTCCGTAAAAATCACCATTTATGGCAAGGATAGCATCTGCTTCTTCAGCGATATCTGAGGTTTCTGCGGTTATATTTTTACCGTAGGTATTATTAGCGAGAGCAGTATAGAGATATTCCGGAGAGCTGATAGTAACGTCTGCAGCATAAACAGTCGTATCCTGAAAACGATAGGAATTAACGCTTATTGAAATATTCTCAGAATTATAATTACCGATATTTTCCGTGAATTCAATATCAGAGAAAACAGCAGCGGCAGCGGTTCCATAACTATGTGATATAACAAAGGTATCAAGCAGGGAATAGGCTGTAAAAGCGATGAGTGCCGTAACCCATCCTATATTGAAAAATCTGAGCTTGTTAAATTTTGACAAAGATAAACCCTCCTTCATATAATTTACGGTTTACTGAGAATAATTTTTTTCTTCTTAAAAATAAAAAAATGTTGTATGCTCCAGCTTATTAAGAAGAATAAGATTTCACATATTATCTTCGCTAAAAAACGATTTAGAAGAAATGAATTAACAAGAATATTTAAGCAGAGAGTATTGGCTGCGAGTATTGCTGAAACCAATAAAAAATACTGAATTGCAGTATTTAAAATGGACTCTTTATTCTTAAAGACAATATTCCTGTTGAAACTAAAGTTAAAGAACGAGCTCACTATTCTGGCTCCTATATTTGCTATCGATACACTGCAGCTAACAGGCAGGTTCAGTAATATCACAGATAAAAATGAATAAAAACTGAAATCGATAAAAAAAGAGAGAAGGGATGAAGCTGAAAATAAAACTATCTCTCTGTATATTTTGTAGGAATCCAATAAAGGGTTAAAATGAGATGAGGAGTTTCCGGGTCTGTAAACAGTTTCAATCGGTATTTCTCTTATAGAGACAGATTCTCTCGCTGATGTCAAAAGAACATTCATCTCATATTCATAACGGTCTCCTTCAATATCCAGCATGAAAGGAAGCATTGAAGAATCAAAAGCCCTAAGGCCGCTTTGGGTATCATATACCCTGCAGCCTGTAGAAATTTTGAAAACTGATCTTGTGAGTGCATTTCCAAAACGGCTTCGGAAAGGACAGGTTTTATCAAGAACACGACTTCCGATAACTATCGAGGAAGGATAATGTGAAGCTTCCGTAAGAACCCTGTTGATATCCTCGAGTTTGTGTTGTCCGTCAGCATCAGCCGTTACGATAGTCAGAGGATTAGAGTAATGCTTTAATATATGTTTATAGGCATATTTTAAGGCGTGGCCTTTTCCCTGATTTTTTTTATAGGAAAGAACTGTGGCAAATTCCGAGCCGGCTCTGAAAATTTCATCATAATCAGAGGAGCTTCCGTCATTAACGATAATTACCTCGATCCCGTTGTCTGAAAGGGCTGATGCTATATCTATAAGGGATTCATCCGGCTCAAAAGCCGGAATGACTGCTAACTTGCGCTTCATAAGATTCACCTCCGGAGCAATTAAATGTAAAACTTTCGTCTTCATTAAATTCAGGAACTGCTGCCTGAAGATAGTTACACTCCTTAGCTGTTTCAAAGCTATATAAGATATTTCCCTCTTCATCTTCAATAGTTACGGTTTCACCTGCTGCAAGGCTGTCGGATACAGATGCTGAAAGCATGGTTATGCTTGAAGAATCTGCAGTAAGGCTTTCCGCCATTCCGCTTGATCCTGAAAGGAGAAGAACTCCTCCTGTCATGACGCAGTCGCCGTTATAATCAAGGGCAGAGTCGCCACCGCCTGTGGAACCTGAAACGTATGTATAACCACCTGTTATATAAATGTCACCGTTGGAGTCAAGTCCGTCACCGCCGGCATTTACTGTAAGTTCTCCACCATTAATGGTCAGATTTCCGTCAATGGTCTCGAAGGTGCCTCCCATTCCACCGCCGGGTGCACCACCACCGGGCATTCTGCCGCCACCGGGCATTCCGCCGCCACCCGGCATTTCACCGGCTGCGGGCATTGCGTTATCAGCAGAAACTGAATTATCTGAAACAGCATCTGAAAAAGATGAATTATTTGAAACGGTGATAAATTCAGCAGCATTTTCTGAGATTCCAACAGAAGCTCCTCTACGGCTACCACCGTGACTTCCACCGCCACCGGGCTTTCCGCCACCGGGACCTCCTCCCATTCCGCCAAGGGCTGCATTTCCGGAGAGTCCGCCGGGTATGGCATTATTTTCACTGCTATCAGACTCAGTATCTTCAGAAATATTTATACCGTCATCTTTTGCTGTAATATCTACATTACCGTCGTTTAAGGTCATATACTGTGTTTCAATGCCTTCGTCAGAGGCATTTATTATGAGATCTCCGCCATTGATCTCAACAGAATAAACAGAATCTATACCCTCATCAGCGGCAATAGCAGTAACATTTCCGCCATTCATTACAAATTTTCCGGAATTGGAATCATCGTTATTTGAAGTCTTAAGGGCATCACCGCCGGCATTAGCATAGATGTCACCGCCATCGATCTCTAGACTGTCCCTTCCGATAATTCCGTCATCTACAGAATTTACGGAAACAGTTCCGGAGGAAACAACAAGATTATCTTTGGATTTAATAGCATCATTCATTCCTGCTTCTATGGTAAGGCTTCCGCTTCCTGTTATTGTCAGATCTGATTTAGAGTAGATCGCTGCTGTAATATCTTCATCAGAGCCTTCTTCCCTGGCATCGGTAATATAATTATCAGTGCCTTCAACGAGGGTAATAGTTGCTGAGGCTGCTTTTTTTATATAAATCGGGGCATTTTCCGTACTCGTTATATTCACACCGTTTAGAATGAGGTTGACTCTGGAATCATCTCCAACATCGACAGTGATCGAAGCTTCTTCGGCAGAACCGCTTATGATATAGTTTCCGCCGGTCGTGATCTCAATATCGGAATTTTCATCTGAGATAAAAATCTTTGTACCGCTGAGTCCACTGACGGGGGTCAGCTGAGCACTTGTAATGAGAAAGATCAATAGAGTGATTATTCCAAAAGAAATATGTACTTTGTAACGCTTAAAAATAAAAGATAAACAATCAGACATGTCAATCCCTCCTTTCAACAGATTATTCATGGGAAAATTCATCTGAATTTGGCATGAATTCTTTTTCACACTTCCTAGTTTAGAAAATGATATCGTAACAATAGGGAAAGGCAGTGTTTAAAATGTGAAAAAAGTAAGGATTGATGGGCATTGTCAGACAATGACCATTGATATGGATAAGGGACTTTTTGATTCAGATAAGTCCCTTTTCGGAAATGAGTTTAGATTTCTGGCTATGGTTAAGACGCTTGAGATGCCATTCTTTAGACATGGCTTCGTTTTTACTGCCAAATTCTTCGTACCAGACAAGTTTACAGGGACGTCTGCATCTGGTGTATTTAGCACCTTTTCCTTCGGATTCACCGTTGTGCTCAGAGAGCCGTCTTTCAAGGTCTGTCGTATAGCCTGTATAGTAGCTTCCATCGGCGCATAGAAGCATATAAGTAAAGTATTTCATCGTTCACTTTCCTTTGAAACTATGGTATCATAAGAACAAATCATATTTTACCATAAAACATTGTGAGGCGAAATTGGATAAGAAAATTGCGGAGTATCTCGAAGGAAGAGGATATTATAATATACCCAATGATGCCGGTAATGACATAAGGGTATTCTACAGAGTTGAATCAAGACTGGCAGCGGTGGTCATCCTGATCGATGCCAGAAAAATAATACTTTCCCGAAATAATTTTCAGAAATTAAAGAATGACGTTGGAGGTATGTTCGCCTCAAAAGGTTATGACAATATTCAGATATTCAGTATTTTCATTGTCAGCAATACGATAGTCGGAAAAAACCTCACGGCAGAGGAAGAATATTCCTGGCTGGTAGATACCGGAAGCGGACGCCTTATAATATATGAGCATCAGCTTATAGATTTTGACGGATTGAGAGATGGACTTGAAAAGCTTGTGGAAAGCGAGCCGCCGGAGGGTGGATTCAGGGAAGAAAAACTCACGATCCAGAAAGCTTTTGCAGATAATTTCATTCATAATGAAGCCAGAATAACAATAGGTCTGATACTTATAAATATATTGGTATTTGTAGCTCTTTCACTGGGAGGCAATACATTGGATGCGGCATATATGATAGACCATGGAGCCATGTATCCTTCCTATGTCATCTACAATAATGAATACTACAGACTTTTTACCTGTATGTTCATGCATTTTGGCGTCGAGCATCTTGCATCAAATATGCTCTCACTTTTTATATTCGGAGAAAAAGTTGAAAAGGCTATCGGAAAGGTTAAGTTTATAATTCTTTATCTGATGAGCGGTCTTTTGGCTGGGGGAGTTTCACTGATGACCTCATATATGCTCGGACTGGAGCGGGCATGTGCGGGGGCCAGCGGAGCAATATTCGGTGTAATAGGAGCTTTATTTGTAATAATAATTAAAGACAAAAACAGATTCAGGGAACTGACTGCGGCAAGGGTAGCGCTGATGATCGGCTATAGCCTTTTCGCCGGAATTACGGGAGGCGGAGTTGATAATTCAGCACATATTGGAGGTGTCATTGCCGGACTCGTACTGGGGGCAATCCTGTTCAGGAAAAAGAAAACGGAGATGAAGGGAAATGAAAGTTAATATTTATTATGGTGGACGTGGGATCATGGGAGACCCCACACTTTTCGCACTTAGTAAAATGCAGGGTGTTTTTGACGAACTCAATGTAAAGGTGGAGAGGCATAATCTTCACGAGGAGAGGAAGAATATTACTGCACTTCCGAGTACTTTAAATGATGCTGATGGAGTAATACTGGCATCGACTGTTGAATGGTACGGTGTTGGCGGATATATGATGGAATTTCTTGATGCCTGCTGGTACTATGGAAATAAGGAAAAAATCGCACAGCTTTATATGTGTCCTCTTGTTATGTCAACTACATACGGAGAAAGAGAAGCACAGCTCACACTTATGTCGGCATGGGATATGCTTGGCGGAAAGACAATACCGGGACTTACCGGATATATTAAAGATTCAATATCTTTTGAAATGAATCAAAATTACGTTTCTACTATAGAAAAGACTGCAGAGAGTTTTTACAGGAGTGTTTCAAAACATACCCTTGTGCTTCCTGCCAGCAATCAGGAGGTAAAATCTCTCGTATCTTCACCGGAAGCTATAGACCTTACGCCTCAGGAGACAGAGCAGCTTTCAAAATATGCTTCGGATGATAATTTCGTCCAGACGCAGAAAGAAGATATCCGTGAACTTGCGGATCGCTTTAAGACTCTTTTAAAAAATGATGGTGCCACAGAAGACGAAGTATTTCTTACAGATATGAAAAAACATTTCAAGGGTAATCGTTCTGTTGAGACATCGGTTAAACTCGAGATAGGCGATATTGCAAAACCTATGGCTGTAGAAATACATGGTGAAAGTCTGAGGGCTGATTATGAAGCTTTGGTAAATCCGATAGTTGTATTGAAACTTTCAAAAGAGACCATGAATTCGGTAGTACATGGAGAACTGAGTTTTCAGAGAGCTTTCATGATGGGAAGGATGCAGGTAAAGGGTGATTTTTCACAACTCAAGACTTTAGATGATGTATTTCCTTTTGGCGGCTGAACAGATAAATAATAAAAGGCATTGGTCCATAAATTATGGATCAATGCCCTTTCGTCACTTCGTTCCTCAAATTCATGACTTCTTGTGGGTCAATCAAGGAAAAGACCCACAAGAATCCGGCTTCGCCGGACACGCCTTCACCTTCCGGTGAAGCCTGGTCCAATACGATTCCCGTTTTTCTGAGGAAAAACAGGAATCTATATTATTTTGTGAGTGTTTCAACTATTTCCTTGAGCTCTTCATCGGAGGGCTTGCCGGGTTTCCAGCCGATCTTCTGACCGTCATCTTTGTAACGGGGAATAAGGTGCAGATGGAAGTGAAAAACAGTCTGACCTGCAACTTCGCCGTTATTCTGAACCAGATTAAAGCCGTCTGCATTGAGCTTTTCTGTCATTTCGGTGGCCATTTTCTTTGCAAGAACCATGGCTTTGGCAGCGGTTTCATCGGGAATCTCATAGATATTTGCATAATGTTCTTTCGGAAGAATAAGTGCATGGCCCTTTGTAGCCGGACCCGCATCAAGGATCACTCTGAAATCATCATCTTCATAGAGAGTATTAGTTTCAAATACTCCGTTTGCAAGTTTACAAAAAATGCAATCATCCTTCATATTAAAAACCCTCCTGTATTTAGGCGGATGTTATGATCCGCCTGTTTTTTAATTTATCAGATACCTGATTCGTTAAGATATTTCTCCTGTTCGGGAGTGAGCTTGTCGATGGATTTGCCAAGGAATGAAAGCTTCTTAACGGCAACTTCTCTGTCAACTTCTTCCGGAACATCGATGAGCATATCTTTAATGTCATTTCTGTGCTCAACAAGATATTTAGCGGAAAGAGCCTGGATAGCAAATGACATATCCATGATCTCAGCCGGATGTCCGTCACCGCAGGCAAGATTTACAAGTCTGCCTTCACCGAGAACATAGATCCAGTTTCCGTTGCTGAGCTTGTAGCCCATGATATTATTTCTCATTTCAGCGCTCTCAACGGCAATTTCTCTAAGTCTTGCCATATCGATCTCGCAGTCAAAATGTCCAGCGTTGCAGAGGATAGCACCATCTTTTAACTGATAGAAATCTTCCTCATCGATGACTTTATCGCAGCCGGTAACGGTAACGAAGAAATCACCGAGCTTGGCAGCGTCGTTCATAGGCATTACATCGAATCCATCCATAACCGCCTCAATAGCGCGAACAGGATCGATCTCTGTAACGATGACTCTTGCGCCGAGCCCCTTTGCTCTCATTGCAACGCCCTTGCCGCACCAGCCGTAGCCTGCAACAACAACGATCTTTCCTGCAACAACGAGGTTGGTTGTACGGTTGATACCGTCCCATACGGACTGGCCTGTACCATAACGGTTATCGAAGAAATGCTTCATCATGGCATTATTAACGCGAACCATAGGGAATTTAAGCTTGCCTTCTCTGTTCATTGCTTCGAGACGGATGATACCTGTAGTAGTCTCTTCGCATCCTCCGATAACGCAGGGGATAAGATCCTGAAGTTCGGTGTGCATCATGTGGACAAGGTCTCCGCCGTCATCGATGATGATATCGGGACCTGGTGAAAGGACTGCCCTGATGTGGCTCATATATTCCTCATCAGTAGTTCCGTGCCATGCGTGTACCTCAAGTCCTTCGTGGACAAGGGCAGCGGCAACGTCATCCTGGGTTGAAAGAGGATTTGAACCTGTAACGTACATTTCTGCACCGCCGGCTTTAAGAGTAAGGCAGAGAAAAGCGGTCTTAGCTTCAAGGTGTACGGAAAGAGCTATTTTCTTGCCTGCGAAGGGCTTTGTCTTTTCGAATTCGTCATGAAGCATGGAAAGAAGGGAACAATTGCGGCGTACCCATTCAATTTTCCTTAAACCGGATTCTGCGAGGTTAATGTCTTTGATTTCACTTGCCATTTTTTTCTCCTTAATAAACGTAAGTTTATATGTTGACATAGCCTGTCGGTTGCCGCATCTGTATGTCACATGCTGACGCATGTTCCGACAGCTGCTGGCTCCTTATGAGCTGTATATCTATATATTCTAAAATAATCAATACTCTTTTTTGTCGAGACCAAGTCTTGAGCAGATCTTTCTGATCTCGTAGTAAACGCGTTCTTCGTCAACGGTCTTTATCTCGCGGTTCTGCATGACGATCCGGCCATTGATGATAACCGTATCTGTCTCTGAGCCGTTTGCAGAGTAGCAGAGAGCTGCGAGAAGGTTATTATTCGGCATCATTGAAGGTACGTCAAGTCTGAGGATAGCGAGGTCGGCCTTCTTACCGACTTCGATAGTTCCTGTCTTATCGGCAAGTCCGAGAGCCTGTGCACCGTTTCTGGTTGCGATTGCAAAGGTTTCTCTTGCACTGATGCACTGAGGTGTCTTGTGAGTTCCTTTGTGTATGAGCGAAAGGAATGACATCTCGCGGAACATGTTCTGGCCGTTATTGGAAGCTGCGCCATCGGTTCCGAGACATACATTTACGCCGGCTGCCATCATTTCAGGAATTGGGGCAAATCCGTTTCCGAGTTTCATATTGGAAGCAGGATTTGTAACAACACTTACATTATATTTTTTAAGTATCTCAATATCTGAAGGAGTTACCTGAACGCAGTGGGCTGCGATGGTCGGAACCTCGAAAACGCCTGCATCTCTGGCATATTCGATAGGGGTGCAGTTGTGATCCTTCATCATATTTTCGCTCTCTGTTGCTGACTCGGAAAGATGGATATGGATTCCGTATCCTTTTTCTTTAGCAACATCTGCGCACATTTTTAAGTATTCAGGGCTGCAGGTATAAGGAGCGTGAGGACCAAAGAAAAATCCGAGACGGTCACAGTCCTTTCCGTCCTCCATTTCCTCTAAAGCTTCATTTAATCGTTTGTCGGATTTATCATATTTATCGCCTACAAGACCACGGCAGATAGTAGCTCTCATACCGCTTTCTTTAACGGCACGGGTTGTTTTGTGGATATTCATCTGCTGGTCGTTAAAGCAGGTTGTTCCGGACTTGATCATTTCAATCTGTCCTAAAAGTGAGCCCCAGTAAGCATCATCACCTTCAAGTCTGTCCTCTATCGGGTTAACAGTCTTAAAGAGCCAGTCCATGAAAGAAAGGTCATCAGCGCAGTTGCGCATCATGGACATATAAGTATGAGTATGGGCATTTATAAGACCCGGGATAACGAATCTGTCCTTTCCGTCAATAACTGTATCCTCAGTGAAACCCTCAGGTTTTTGATCTATTCCGACGATATTTTCGCCGTCAATATAAATGCTGTGTTTTGCAATTTTGTCGATGCCGTTTTCACATAAAACTGTAAGAGCATCTTTGATTACTATTCCCATTTTTACCTCCGATCATTAATAAATATTGAAATTAAATTTAGTTAAAATTATATCCGGCAATACGCCTTGAAAGATAAACTCCTATTTCGTGAGTAAAGGTTCTGACTGCATCTCCGAGTTCTTCAGGAGCAGTATAAAGGGATGAACCGCTTTCAAAATTCAAGGAACCGTCATAATGGATATCCCTAAGACCTGAAATGAGTGCCTCCCAGTCGGTAGTTGGTTTTCCGCTCCAATATCTAGGGTGGGTATAGGGAATTCCGTGAGTATCCGAGACAGTGTCATTTTCATGTAAGTGCAGGACTTTGAGCCTAGAACCCAGCATGATCAGAAACTGGTGTATATTACTGCCCAGCATTGCCGCGTGCCCTATATCAAAACAAAATCCGAAACGCTCTTCCCCGGCTTCATGATTTAATTCATCGATATAAAGAACAGCTTCATAGGGGTTTGCACATATCCCTTCCCTTATTATACCGGCGCAATTGACAAAGAGATTCTCGAGACAGATCGTTACGCCTGCCTTTTTTGCATCCGGAATAAGCTTTGAAAAATAAGCTGTATTGATGACTTTTTCACGTGCTTTATCCTTCGGATCTTTTAAAACAAAAGGATGAATGACCAGATATGGGATTCCCATCCATCCTGAAAGGTAAATGACTTTTTTAGTCACCTCAAGAAGATGACTGAAAGCTTCTTTATTTCCTTCCGGATAATCGTGAAAAGGGGCATGAGCCTGAAAAAGCTCTAAAGAACAGTCGGAAGCAGCACGCCTGTAAGGCTCGAAAAAACTCTTAAGCTCATCAAGACTTCTGTCATAGAAGCAGCTTCCGTCAGTAGATATAAGAGAGTCATACTCGGAAAAAATTTCGAAATTAAAATCGACTGTATCGAAACCGGCATTTTTTAATTTCATAAATCCATCAAAAGGCAGATCATCAGGATTTCTATATACAGTTCCCAATATATGCATACCGGTCTTGAGCATGAATAATATCCTTTCTTAAATACTGATAATAAGAAGAATTCCTATCACATCATAGCAAAATCAACCTTCTTTTTCAACAAATAGATATTAAGCGGATTTTCAGCTGATATTATGGTTACTGTTCACAGGCAAACTGCGCACTCCGCTACTCTGTACGCTATTTCACTAAGTGCTGAAGCACTAAGTGAAATATGTGTGCGCAGTTATGCCACAATAACTTTGACTGAACACTGGGTTTTGGCTATTATAATATATAATTTCAATCGTTAGGATAGTGCGTCAAGCTAATGTCTGAACTGTAACCCCAAATAAGAATCCTGTCTGAAAAGCCATAGAAAAGGTAACAAATTAATCTTAAGCTGTGCTATAATCTAGCTATCATGGAAAATAATAAGAAGATAATATTAACCGGTGGCGGAACGGCCGGGCATTGCGTTCCGAACCTGGCATTGGTGCCGGAATTAAAAGAGAAGAATTATGAAATAGCATATATAGGTTCCTATACGGGAATAGAGCGAAAACTCGTTACCGCAGAAGGGATAAGATATCATGCGATATCCTCGGGAAAACTCAGACGCTATTTTGACATGAAAAATTTCAGCGATCCTTTCCGTGTAATGAAAGGATTTTTTCAGGCTTTAAGCATATTAAAAAAAGAAAAGCCTGATGTCATTTTTTCAAAGGGAGGATTTGTATCCGTGCCTGTGGTAAAGGCAGCGGCATTGATGCATATCCCCGTAATAATCCATGAGTCTGATATGACCCCGGGACTTGCAAATAAGCTTTCATATGGTTCAGCATCAAAGATATGCTGTTCTTTCAGAGAGACCCTAAAATACCTTCCTTCAGATAAGGCTGTATTTACTGGATCTCCCGTGAGAGCTTCATTGAGAAAAGGTGAGAGAGGCAGGGGCAGAGCATTTACCGGATTTAATGAGTCGACCAAGCCGATAATCATGGTAACAGGAGGAAGTCTTGGTGCAGCACATGTTAATGAAGCAGTAAGACATGCTCTTCCAAAGATCCTTCCGGATTGGAATGTTGTACACCTTTGTGGTAAGGATAAGACAGATTCAGACCTTATCGGAAAAAAAGGCTATGTACAGTATGAATATATTTCAAAGGAAATGGCAGATCTTTTTGCAATGGCAGACCTTGTAATTTCAAGAGCCGGAGCAAATGCAATATTTGAGCTTTTATCCTTAAGGAAACCTAATATTCTCGTGCCGCTTCCGACAGCAGGTTCAAGAGGCGATCAGCTTCTTAATGCAAAATCCTTCCAAAAAGCCGGATATTCATATGTTATCCAGGATGAAGAGTTGAGTGATGATACACTTATGGCAGCGATAAATTCTGTTCGTGATAATTCTATCGATTATATAGAGGCAATGGAAAATGCTGAAGAAAATGATGCCGTAAGGACGATCATAAACCTCATAGAAGAGGTAAGACATACAAAATAAAGAAAGGTAGTTTATGGTAATAAGATTTAAGCCCGTTTTTTCCCATACGATCTGGGGCGGAGATAAACTCAGAACCGAATGGGGATATGATGAAAAGGGAGATGATATTGGGGAATGCTGGACGATCGCAGCTCATCCCCATGGTGATGTGACTGTTGACGGCGGAGAATTCGATGGAATGCATCTTTCGGAGCTTTGGAATGAAAAAAGAAAGCTTTTTGGAAATGCAGAAGGAGATAGATTTCCGCTTCTTATAAAAATAATCACAGCTTCCGATGACCTGAGCATACAGGTTCACCCGGATGATGAATATGCGGGAAAATATGAGAATGGTTCCCTTGGAAAAACCGAAAGCTGGTACATAATTGATTGCGAAAAGGATTCAAAGCTTGTAGTAGGTCATAACGCAAAGACAAAAGAGGAACTCTGCAGAATGATCGATGAGGGCAGATGGTCTGAATTTATAAGGGAAATACCAATAAAAAAAGGAGATATCATAAATATAGTTCCGGGAACGGTCCATGCGATAAAAGGCGGGATAACATTACTCGAGAGCCAGCAGAACAGTGATATCACCTACAGAGTATATGATTACGACAGAAAAAAGGACGGGAAATTAAGAGAGCTTCATATAGAAAAAAGCAAAGATGTAATAACCGTTCCTGCATTAGATGTCAAAGATTCGATAATCGAAGATGATGAAAAGGAGACTGTAAAAAAAGTTATCTCCTGTAAATATTTTGATGTATTCAGAATTATTGTCAACGGAAAAGCTGACTTCAGTGAAAAAAGACCTTTTCTTCTTTTTACCGTTATAGAAGGGGAAGGGGAAGTTGAAGGAGAAAAAATAAAAAAAGGCGACGCCTTTATGATAAGCGCCGGCTATGAAAAAGTTGATTTCAGCGGAAAAATGAAGCTGATCGTTTCATCTTTACCGGATTAAAATAAAAACCCGACTGCTTTATATCAGGCAGCCGGGCTTTTTGCATTATAGGAAATTCCGATGGAATTCCCCATAATGCAAAAAACGCACTGCGTGCGTATGATGCGTCAAGCGCGGATAGGAAGAGCCTGCGGCTCCCGCGCTTGCGCGGAGAATCCTGCGGAGCAGGATTCTTTCTTGTCGTTTTATTCAGTTATTTACAGCAAGTGTCATCTCTTTGCCGTCATTTGTAACATGACCGCCCTTGAATACAACAGTCATTCCACTCTTGATCTCATAATCTACACCATTTTTAAGATAATAGAGTGAAGTACTTTTTTTGCCGCTGTGATTCTTTGTGGTAACCATAGCAAGCTTGATATATTTAATCTGGCCATTCTTAACTTTGACTATAAGGTCACCGGTCTTGCTTGCCTGCTTTTTCTTGCTGTATACGCGGTTTGCAGATACATGAGCAGGATACTCAGTGATCTCATATTTTACATTTTCTCTTCTGAGTGCTCTTGAAACGAGAACAATATCTCTGCGTACTTTTTTAACAAGAGTCTTATCCTTGAAAGCAGTTCTCAAATCTTTTCTGGAAATAGAAATTCTTGTAAGCTGAGCCTTGATACTATCTGCTGCTAATACATTGCTGATGCTGTCATTGTGAGTTCTGGCGCTGAGTCTTGCATCAAGACCATCAAATGTTGCTACTGTTCCATTATTGGAAACTGTAATGGAAAGATTGATATCCTTGCCATACTTGATCCTCTTTCCAACATAGGGAAGAGCTGCACAGGAGCTGATGGTGATAGAAGATCCGTTTTCTACAATACTCTTTAACTCAGCAGCTGAAACAGTCATGCTGCCATAGTATTCATTTGCAGATCTTGCATTGGAGCTGGAAGTTGCGGAATCGCTTACAGTGTTTTCATCAGCGACAACTACAGTCTCAACTGAAGCGCTGTCTGCGCCTGCTTCGGATATTTCTTCGGCGAATGCCGGAGAATTCATTGAAAATAAAAGTGCCATTGACAGAATTAAAGAAATTGACTTCTTATTCATATTTTGTCTCCCTTTCGATAGAATTGTTTTTTTACACACACATTTAATTGTACCATAAAAACTCTGAAAAGTTTTAAAAAGCTCTATTCTGTTGAAGTAACTATGCCGATATTCCTTGTGTAAAAACTAAATTAATATGTACTATTTTTATTATTTCATCGTATATAGATATAGAAAAACAAAAGAAAATAATCTTTGATGATAAAAGATAAAGACAAAAAAGAGAGGGCTGATAAAATGTTAAAAGAGCAGATTATTGAAGAAGCAAGAAACAAGTGGGATGGGATCAGAGCTGAGCATGCAGAATTATTCGGATGGGATGATGCTGTAGATGTGGCATATATTAATATAGATGATGAGAACGAATTCGATTCCGCAACAGTATAAAGATATCGATCCGGTTTTTATATGTCCGAATTATTGAATTAAATACAAAGGATAATCAACTTTTAACTTGCGTATACACGCATAAACGCTCATAATAGGGAAAGAGAAAAACTACATGAGGCGTTTATGTAGTAAACAGCATTTTAATAAAGGAGATTTAGGACATGATAAACTGGAAAAATCTTGATACGCTTGATTCGTTCAAAGAGCTTGAGGGAGTTAAGCGTGTTGATCTCAAAGGAGTTATGTCTGGAGAGAACGGCGCAGAGAGAGTAAAGAAGTATTCTGTAGCTATGGCAGGAGATATGGCTTTCAATTATGCTGCAAAGCAGGTTGATGATGATGTACTTGCCGCAATGAAAAAGCTTGCTGAAGAGGCACAGCTTGCAGAAAAGTTTGAAGAGCTTTACAACGGCGCTGTTATCAATACAGGTGAGAAGCGTATGGTTCTCCATCAGCTTACAAGAGGTCAGCTTGGAAATAAGGTAGAGGCTGACGGAGTTGATAAGCGTGAGTTCTATATAAATGAGCAGAAGAGAATCGCTGATTTTGCAAATAAGGTACACGCAGGTGAGATCACAAATGCAGCAGGTGAGAAATTCACAACTGTAGTACAGATCGGTATCGGCGGAAGTGACCTTGGCCCCCGCGCAATGTATCTTGCGCTTGAGAACTGGGCAAAGCAGAACGGCAAGTTCAAGATGGAAGCAAGATTCATCAGTAACGTAGACCCTGATGATGCTTCTGCAGTTCTTAATTCAATAGATGTTGCACATGCTATCTTTATTCTGGTTTCCAAGTCAGGAACAACACTTGAGACCCTTACAAATCAGTCATTCGTTATGGATGCGCTTAAAAAGGCAGGACTTGATCCGGCTAAGCACATGATCGCAGTTACTTCCGAGACATCACCGCTTGCACACAGTGATGACTTTATCGAAGCTTTCTATATGGATGATTATATCGGCGGACGTTATTCATCAACTTCAGGTGTAGGCGGAGCAGTTCTTTCACTTGCATTTGGTCCTGATGTATTCGCTGAGTTCCTCGATGGTGCAGCTGCAGAGGATAAGCTTGCAGCAGGTAAGGATCTTCTTAAGAACCCGGCAATGCTCGATGCAATGATCGGTGTCTACGAGAGAAATGTACTTGGTTATCCGAGCACGGCTATCCTTCCTTATTCACAGGCTCTGAGCCGTTTCCCTGCACACCTTCAGCAGCTTGATATGGAGTCAAACGGAAAGTCAGTTAACCGTTTCGGCGAGCCCATAAACTATGTAACAGGTCCTGTTATTTTTGGTGAGCCCGGTACAAACGGACAGCACTCTTTCTATCAGCTCCTTCATCAGGGAACTGATATCGTTCCGCTTCAGTTCATCGGATTTAAGAACAGCCAGATCGGCAACGATGTAAATATCCAGGACAGCACAAGCCAGCAGAAGCTCTGCGCTAATGTAGCAGCTCAGATCGTTGCATTTGCCTGTGGTAAAGAGGATGAGAACAGAAATAAGAACTTCGAAGGTGGACGTCCTTCAAGCATCATCGTTGGTGAGAAGCTTACACCGGCAGCTCTTGGTGCACTTCTTGCACACTTTGAAAATAAGGTTATGTTCCAGGGATTCCTTTGGAATGTAAACAGCTTTGATCAGGAAGGTGTTCAGCTTGGTAAGACTCTTGCAAAGAGAGTTCTTGCACATGAGACTGATGGTGCTTTGACAGCATACAGCAATCTTCTTAACATTTGATATTTATATTAAGAATAAAATTAACCGGAGATCAGAAAAACAGATCTCCGGTTTTTTATAATTAGAGGTTGGCCGGTCGGCATATGTTAGCGTTTATATAATTTGAAACATTTCAATTGCGTTATATCTTAAATTATATTGTTGATCTTTGCAATAGATTTTACGAAAATATTAAAAAATTAAAAAATAAATTTCATAGAAAAAACTATGTAAATGCAGTAGTTTAGAGGATAAATGTTGGAATTAAAACAATTGTATCCAAAAAAAATGATTGCTATATATTGGGCATTGGTCTATAATACGATTTGTCTTAAAGAGAAACAATTGTTTAATATAAGGACTGGTCTTTATCCGGGGCAGAAGACGGCAAGTTAACTATAGCTAACTTAAAAAAGAAAAAACAACAAATTGGAGTTAAAAAGTGTGAAAATAAATGTTATTAGATTAGTAACATTAGAAAAGGTTTATATATATCATATATAAAGATTGATCCGGAAGCCCCAACGGAATTTTAAAAAATTTAATAAAAATTAACATAAAACATAATATAAGAAGAAACTTTTTTGGTTTTTTTATAGGTACAAGTGGCGAAATGCTTTGTATAAAGCGAGATACAAGGCATAAAAGGCGTCTCAAAATATTGAAAAAATAAAAATAGAATGGTACAATTACATCGTAAATCTAAAGTTTTTCAACTTTCAGTGTGAAGGGAGATTTAAAACAATGAAAAAAAGAATAGTAGCTATGGTTCTTTGCGCAGCCCTTTCAGCAATGGCAGTAGTGCCAGCATGCGCAGGTACAGCAGCAGAGGAGATCGCTTCTGCTACAGCAACTCAGGCTCAGAGAACAGCCGATTATGCAGCTTACCAGGCAGCACTCGCTCAGTTCAGAGCAGAGCAGGTTGCTAAGGGAGTAGCAGAGACAGCACAGGGTGTTGCAGCTTACAATGCTTATCAGGCAGCACTTGCTGAGTTCTACAATGTTGAACTTGCAAAGGGAGCAGCACAGACAGCAGAAGGCCAGGCAGCATATGCTTATGGTCAGACAGTTCTTCAGGCTTTCTATGAGCAGCAGCTTGCTGAAGCAGCAGCTCAGAAGGCACAGGGTCAGGCTGATTATGATGCTTATCAGACAGCTATGAAGGCAAGAGAAGCAGCTATCCTTGCACAGGTAGCAGCAACAGAAGCTGAGAGAGCAGTTCTCTTACAGCAGGTTAAAGCTTATCTTGCACAGCTTGGTTATTAATATCTTTTCAACAACTGAATTTATGAATTATGCAAAAAGGACGGGTCATTATGGTTCGTCCTTTTTCTGAAATATGAAGAACAGGCCTAACATGAACTTTTTTCTGAGCATTTCCTAAGGAGCTATATGACTTTTAAAACAAGGTTGATAATAGCTTTTCTGGTAATTGTTTTGATTCCTATAATTCTTTTCGGAACATCATTACTTGCACTTTCAAAGTTTGAAAGCTATGCTATTAAAAAAAGCATGGGTGTTGATATAGATTTTTACGGAATTGCGTCAAATGGTATTCAGTTTTTCGCAAGTTTGACCGATGATATATATAAGAATGTAGGGGAATATGCAGAAACAGATTCTGCAAAGCTTGAGGATTCAGCGGTATTAACTGAATTAAATGAGAGCCTTTCAAAGAAGTCTTCATTTTTGATCGTCAGAAAGGGCAACGATATCTATTACAGCGGCGACCCTTCAAAAACCACTGAGATCCTTGACATTCTTCCGGCCTATGAGGGCGAGGGTTATGGGATCAATTCCAGAGAAACTTATATTAGAGAACAGAGACTGCTTATAAAACAGGTTGACTTTCGATTTACGGATCATTCGAAAGGAACTGTTTTTATAGTGACATTCATATCTGATCTGATACCTGATATGCGTATGTCCACGTTCAAGATCGCGCTGGCGCTTATAATTGTTCTGATCATTACAGGTGTTGCACTTGTCTCATGGATATATACGGGAATTGTTTCTCCGATAAGGGAGTTGAGCGTTGCCTCGCAGAAAATTCAGGATGGTACACTGGACTTTGAGATCAATATTCCACCGGTCGATGATGAAGTAGCTCGTCTTTGCAGAAATTTTGAGGAAATGAGAAAAAGACTCAGAGCTTCTGCAGAGCTGAAAATTGAAAGTGAAAACGAGAACAGAACTCTGATCACTAATATCACGCATGACCTGAAGACTCCTGTTACCTCTATAAAGGGTTATGCAGAAGGGCTTCTGGACGGAGTTGCGGATACACCGGAAAGAAGAGAAAAATATCTTAAGACTATCTATAACAAGGCAAATGATATGGATCGTCTGATAAATGAGCTTACTTTCTATTCCGGAATTGACGGGGACAGGATTCCATATAACTTTGCGAAGGTTAATGCCACAGGATATTTTAATGACTGCGCAGAAGAACTTAAACTGGAGCTTGAGTCGCGCTCATATATTTTTGTTTATACTAACGCGATCTCACCGAATGTTTTTATTATCGCAGATCCGATCCAGCTTAAGAAGGTTATTAATAATATAGTGGGTAATTCCATTAAGTATATGGATAAGGAAAAGGGAAAGATAGCTATTTCCCTAAAGGAAACAGAGAATGAGATCCTGGTTTCATTAATGGATAACGGTATCGGAATTGATGAAAAAAACCTGCCGTATATATTTGACAGGTTTTATCGGGCCGATTCGTCGAGAAATACGGCGAAGGGAGGCTCAGGTATAGGTCTTTCGATCGTTAAAAAGATCGTGGGAGATCATGGCGGTAGAGTATGGGCTGTCAGCAGTAAGGGAGAAGGGACAACTATCAACATTGCTTTAAGAAAGTATGAGGAATCGGGTTTAAAGGAAGGTTCAATGGGGGAGACTGAATGAGCAGAATTTTAATTGTTGAAGATGAAGAATCAATTGCGGATCTTGAAAGAGATTATCTTGAACTTTCAGCGTTTGAGGTTGAGGTAAAAAACGACGGTGATGAGGGATTACAGAGTGCTATTGAGGGGAACTTTGATCTCATCATCTTAGATCTGATGCTTCCCGGAGCAGATGGATTTGAAATCTGTAAAAAAGTCAGGGAGATAAAAGACACTCCGATCATTCTGGTATCTGCTAAAAAAGATGATATCGACAAGATCAGAGGACTTGGTCTCGGTGCTGATGACTATATGACGAAGCCTTTTTCACCGAGCGAACTTGTAGCCAGGGTTAAGGCGCATCTGTCACGTTTTGAGAGACTTACAGCAAACGGAAGACCAAGAAATGAGATAATTGAGATCCGTGGATTAAAGATCGACAGAACTGCAAGACGTATCTGGGTAAACGAAGAGGAAAAACAGTTTACCACAAAGGAATTCGATCTGCTGGCATTTCTTGCTTCAAATCCTAATCACGTATATTCTAAGGAAGAGCTTTTCAGAAATATATGGGATATGGAATCTGTAGGCGACATAGCCACGGTAACAGTTCATATCAAGAAGATAAGAGAAAAGATCGAGCTGGATTCTTCTAATCCTCAGTATATAGAAACAATCTGGGGAGTAGGATATCGCTTCAAAATCTGATAAAATTAAAATCGATGAAAAAACGGAAACTTTTTGACAGGTGGGAAATCGCCTGTCAGAAGGTTTTTCGGCATGCAATAAAATTAAGAAGATCGGGAAAATAAAATATGGCAGATGATAAGAGATTTGCGGTACTTATAGATATAGAAAATGTATCGCAGAAATATATTGGCCTCATCATGGATGAGGCTTCTAATTATGGGGATCTGACGATCAAGAGAGCCTATGGAGACTGGACACAGAGCTCCAGTGCATCCTGGAGGTCGATCCTTTTGGATAATTCGATCATTCCCATGCAGCAGTTCAACAACACTTTTGGTAAGAATTCATCTGATTCGGCATTGATAATAGATGCCATGAAGATACTTTACAGCAATAACGTCGACGGATTTTGCCTGGTATCTTCAGACAGTGATTTCACCAGACTTGCGGCAACTCTTAAAGAAGAGGGAAAAATAGTCGTCGGAATGGGAGAGAGTAAGACGCCGAATGCGCTTATAAAGGCCTGTGACAGTTTTAAGCTTTTAGATGTGCTTTATAAAGAAGCAAATGCAGATAAGGAAGCTCTGGAAAAAACAGCGGCTAAAAAAACAACTGCAAAAGGGGTTCAGAAAAAGTTATCTGTTAAGCCTGCGGCGGAGTCAAAATCCAAGTCTAATCTGACAAAGCTTTCAACTATTGAGAAGGCGATCAGACAGATAGTGCTTAACTATGATGACGAAAACGGAATGAATATAAGTGCTCTCGGAAACAGTCTGCAGAGACGTTATCCGGATTTTGACACAAGAAATTACGGAGCACCGAAGCTTTCTAAATTTCTTGCCCAGTTTAAGAGTTTCACGTTGACTAAGATTGGAAATACAACATATATAAACATAAATGATAAATAAAGAGTTAAAAATTTTAATGGAGGATTCCTCACTGATAGCAGTCAGGAAACCGGCAGGTATAGCAAGTGAGAGCGGAAGGATAGGCGAGGCGGATATGCTGAGTCTTGTGAGAAATTATCTTGCGAAAAAGGGTGAAACGCCCTATGCGGCAATGATAATGAGGCTTGACCAGCCGGTGGAGGGAATCCTCCTTTTTGCGAAAAATAAAAAATCGGCGGCATTGCTTTCGTCTATGCTGCAAAAAGCTGAGATCGGAAAGACTTATACAGCTTTGGTAAAGAACGGCTCCGATATCGAAGACGGAGAGCATAGACTTACGGATTATCTGATAAGAGTGAAGGGAAGCAATATTTCAAAAGTTGCCTCTGAAAAAGAAAAGAATTCAAAAGATGCAAAAAAGGCGGAGCTGATATATAAAAAAATCGGTGAGGACAGTAATGAAAACAGCCTTCTCTCAGTGAAGCTTTTAACCGGACGTCACCACCAGATCCGCCTGCAGCTTTCAAATGCCGGAATGCCTATTGTCGGAGACCGTAAATATGGCGGAGATCAGGGGGATTACAGAGGTCCGCTCTGCCTTGCCTGCAGCAGGCTCGAATTTTTGCATCCGAAAAATCATGAGAAAGTTCTTTTAGAAATCAGTCCGGACTTCGCTTCGTCTTGACAAAGCAGGCGGTGACAATTAAAATCTAAATATTAGCGGCGAATTGCGCCGTTTAGGATACAGAGAGGAAGTTAAATCAATGGCAGAAAAGAAAAAACTTGTCGAAGCGATAACTTCAATGGAAGAGGACTTCGCGCAGTGGTATACAGATGTTGTAAAAAAAGCTGAGCTCGTTGAGTATTCGAGCGTTAAGGGCTGCATTATCTTAAAGCCCGCAGGATATGCGCTTTGGGAAAATATTCAGAGAGAGCTTGATGCACGCTTCAAGGCAACAGGCGTTCAGAATGTTTATATGCCCCTTCTTATTCCTGAGAGCCTTTTACAGAAGGAAAAGGATCACGTAGAAGGCTTCGCACCGGAAGTTGCATGGGTAACCATGGGCGGAGGTGAGAGACTTGAGGAGCGTATGTGCGTACGTCCTACATCAGAGACTCTTTTCTGTGATTTTTATAAAAACGATATTCATTCATACAGGGATCTTCCCAGAGTTTACAATCAGTGGTGTTCCGTATTTCGTTGGGAAAAGACTACAAGACCTTTCCTTCGTTCAAGAGAATTCCTCTGGCAGGAAGGTCACACAATGCATGAGACTGCAGAGGATGCTGAAGCACGTACAGTACAGATGCTTAATGTTTATGCAGACTTCTGTAAGGAATACCTTGCAATCCCTACTATCAGGGGTAAAAAGACCGATAAAGAGAAGTTTGCAGGGGCAGTTGCAACTTATACGATAGAGGCAATGATGCATGATGGAAAGGCTCTTCAGTCCGGAACCAGCCATAACTTCGGTGATGGTTTTGCAAAGGCTTATGAGATCCAGTTCACAGGCCGTGACAACAGCCTTCATACACCATTCCAGACTTCCTGGGGACTTTCAACCAGAATTATCGGTGCGCTCATCATGGTTCACGGTGATAATTCAGGCCTTGTTCTTCCGCCTGCTATCGCACCTACACAGGTTGTGGTCATTCCGATCCAGCAGAAGAAGGAAGGCGTGCTCGATGCAGCTCAGGCAATTAAGGAGAAGCTTGCTGATTTCCGAGTAAGTCTTGATGATTCGGACAGAAGCCCGGGATTCAAATTTGCTGAGCAGGAAATGAGAGGATTCCCTCTGAGGATAGAGATCGGACCTAAGGATATCGAAGCAGGCCACTGCGTAGTTGTAAGAAGAGATAACAGAGAAAAATATACTGTTGAGCTCGATAAGGTTCATGATTTTGTTGCTGATATGCTCAAGACTATCCAGTCTGATATGTATGAAAGAGCAAAGAAACATCTCGAGGAGAATATCTTCCCGGCAGTAACCTATGATGAGTTCAAGGATACTATAGAGAACAAGCCCGGATTCGTAAAGGCAATGTGGTGCGGAGACGAGGAATGTGAAAATCAGATAAAGGCTGATACAACAGCAACAAGCCGCTGCATGCCTTTTGAAGACCAGAAGCCTATTTCAGATAAGTGTGTTTGCTGCGGTAAGCCTGCAAAGCATCTTGTATATTGGGGAAAAGCGTATTAATCAGATTTAAGAGGAGAATATTTAATGAAGGTACTTGTAATAAACTGCGGAAGCTCATCGCTTAAATACCAGCTTATTGACATGGAGTCAGGAGAGGCACTTGCAAAGGGTCTCTGCGAAAGGATCGGCATTGACGGCGGAAAACTTGAGTATAAAAAGAACGGTACTGATAAGAAGGTAACAGAGGTTGATATGCCGGATCACAGTGTTGCAGTTGACCTTGTTATCAAGAGACTTACCAATAGCGAGGATGGAGTGATAAGCTCACTTTCCGAGATTGATGCAGTTGGTCACAGAGTAGTTCACGGCGGAGAGAGATTCAGCGAAGCCGTAAAGATTGATGACGATGTTATCGAGGGAATTGAGGAATGCAGTGATCTTGCTCCCCTTCATAATCCGGCAAATGTTATCGGAATACGTGCCTGCACAGAGGCAATGAAAGGTGTTCCGCAGGTAGCTGTTTTTGATACGGCTTTTCATCATACAATGGAGCCTAAGGCATACCTTTATGCAGTGCCTTATAAATATTATGAGAAATATAAGCTCCGCCGCTATGGATTCCATGGAACAAGCCATGATTATGTATCACACAGGGCAGCGGAGATACTTGGAAAAGATATCAGCGAACTCAATATCATAGTATGTCACCTTGGAAACGGTGCATCCATAAGCGCCGTTAAAAAGGGAAAATGTGTAGATACTTCAATGGGTCTCACACCTCTCGAGGGTCTTGTAATGGGAACACGTTCGGGAGATATCGATCCCTCGGCAATAACCTATATCATGCAGAAGGAAAACCTTTCAGCTGCAGAAGTAATAGGTATTCTTAATAAAGAATCCGGAATTTTAGGACTTTCAGATGGACTTTCATCTGATTTCAGAGATCTCGCTGAGGCTTCAGCAAAGGGTGACAAAAAGGCTGAGACCGCACTTGATGTATATGCTTTAAGAGTTGCAAAATATATCGGAGCCTATACAGTAGAAATGGGCGGCGTTGATGCCATAGTATTTACAGCAGGTGCAGGTGAGAACAACTGCACTGTACGTGAGAAAATATCTTCATATCTGACATTCCTCGGAACGAGCTTTGACAGTGAGAAGAATAAGCTCAGGGGAGAAGAATTCTTCCTTTCAAAGCCTTCTGATAAGGTTGCGCTTATGGTAGTTCCTACAGATGAGGAGATATCAATTGCAAATCAGACAGTAAGGGTGCTGGAAAAATCATGAATTATAAAATAATTCTACCTGATGATGTAAAATTTATAATAGAAACCATAGAGAACGCAGGCTTCGAGGCATATGCCGTCGGAGGCTGCGTTCGTGACGCTTTATTGGGACGTGAACCTGCTGACTGGGATATCACGACTTCAGCAAAACCGCATGAAGTAAAGGCTCTTTTCAGAAGAACTATAGATACCGGAATCCAGCATGGTACCGTTACGATAATGATAAAAGAGAACGGCTACGAGGTAACTACCTACAGGATCGATGGAGAATACGAAGATTCCAGACATCCGAAGAATGTTGAATTTACGCCCGTATTGCGCGAGGATCTGGCGAGAAGAGACTTTACAATAAATGCCATGGCCTACAATGAACGCGACGGACTGGTGGATGAATTTGGCGGAATTGAGGATCTGTCAAAGGGAATCATCCGGGCTGTTGGCTTTGCCGAGTCCAGATTTGAAGAAGATGCATTGAGGATCTTCAGAGCATTTCGTTTTGCAGCGGTATTGAATTTTGACATCGAGGAAGAGACAGTAAAGGCAGCGAAAAAGCTTGCACATACTCTTGAGCGTATCTCTGCCGAGCGTATAAATATCGAGCTTACAAAGCTTATTCTTTCCGATAACCCGGATTATATAATGAAATTATATGAGAATGGGATAACGGCGGTTGTTCTTCCGGAATTTGACCGATGCGTAGAGACGATTCAGAATAACCCTCATCATTGCTATAATGTTGGAGAGCATACCGCTCAGGCAATGAAGGCATTAAAACGTAAAGATGTCGAAAATGCTGATGATTTCAGGATCTTGAGGATCGCATTATTGCTTCATGATTTCGGAAAACCGGATTCTAAATCAACTGATGCGAAGGGAATTGATCATTTTTACGGCCACGACCTTAAGGGATCAGAGATAGCAGTAAAGATCCTAAGAAGATTAAAATATGACAATAATACCATCGATAAGGTAAAACGCCTGGTAAGATGGCATGATGACAGACCGAATCCGGATGAAAAAATAGTCAGGAGAATGATAAACAGAGTAGGTGAAGAAATATATCCGCTGCTTTTGATACTTCACAGAGCGGATATAGCTGCTCAGAGCGATTATAAAAGAGCTGAAAAGCTTGAAGCAGAAGATCGCCTTATGGAGGTTTATCGTGCTATAATAAATAGAGGGGACTGTATTTCTTTAAAAATGCTCTCTGTTAACGGAGGAGATTTAATTGCAGCTGGAATGAAGCCCGGAAAGGAGTTAGGGGAAATGTTAAATAAGCTCCTGGACAGGGTATTGGAGGATCCGTCATGCAACAGAAAAGAGATACTTATGGAAGAGGTAAAAAATATCGCGAGCTTGTGATCACAATGCTGTTTGCCCTATTGTTAACGGCGTGTTCGTCGGCAAGAGCTGAAACAACAACGACAGAAGCCGGTGAGACTCAGGCGACAGAAGCCGTAAACATGGACGACTTAAAGGCACAGGGCACTGCAGTTGTACTTTCGGTCGATGAAGGTGAAAAACAGATACATTTTTCATCTATTGATACCGGTGAGGCTTATAGCTTTTCCTATAACGGGCTTACGGAATTTACGGACAGCTACGGAGAAGTGAAAGTACCGAGCCAGTTCACCATTGGAGAAATAGTAGATATCGTGGTTTCAACCCATTCGAAAATTCTGAATTCGGTGCAGATGAAGGCAGGTATTTTTAAAATTGAAAACATGAAGGACTATGAGCTTGATCTTAATCGGGGAGTCCTTACTCATGATGGAGTTAATTACCGGGTGAGTGATGCAACGGTTGTGGTTTCCGGAGGTGAAAGTGTTCCTTTCAGAAAGATCAAGGAAGGTGATACGCTGACAGCGATCGGTTATGGCCATGATATATATACATTGGTAAGAGACGGAGGAATGGGATATTTAAGAATTCTCGGACAGGAGTCATTTAAGGGTGGCTGGATAGAAGTCGGAGATATAATCACCGTTATTACCGATGATATGCTGATAGAGATACCGGAAGGAAATTACAGAGTACAGCTTGCTTATAACGGCTACGGCGGAGAAAAGCAAACCGAAGTCAAGCGAGGACAGGAAACGGTACTCAATGTGAGTGATCTAAAGGGAGAACTTCTAAAGACCGGAAAAGTGATTTTCTCAATAGAACCGGAAGGGATAAGCCCTGAAGTTGTTATAGACGGACAGCTCATAGATGAAAAGAGACCCGTTGAAATGGAATACGGTGTACATACTTTAGAAGTTGAGGCCTATGGATATTCGCCTATCAAGAGAATGTTAAGCGTGGGAGAGCCAAATGCCTACGTAAGCATAAAACTCGAAGAAGCTAAAACTGTTTCAAATGATTCCACTGCTAAAACTGTTACCAAGGCGGACTCGAACTATCTGCCTGACAGCTTTAAGATAGATGATAATAAGGAGACCGAGTCATCAAAGGAGTCTTCTGAAGCGGCTTCGGAAGAAGCATCTGAGGCTACAGAGGAAACAGAAGAAAAGACTGATACCTTGTCATCATCAGTTAAACTTTATATAGACGGACCGGCAAATGCGGAGGTATATTTTGACGGTTCATATAAGGGAATCGTTCCATGCAGTTTCTTAAAGACCAAGGGAACACATGTGATAACTCTAAGGGCAGATGGTTACAGAACCAAGCACTATACTGTAACTCTGACCGACACAGAGGATGAAACTTATACTTTCTCATCACTCGAAGAAATCGATGAGGAAGAGGAAGACGAGTAAAATAAATAAGGTAAAACAAAAAGGAAGAAGATCATTTAAGTCTTCTTCCTTCTTTTTACATTATAGGAAATTCCGATGGAATTCCCCATAATGCAAAAAACGCACTGCGTGCGTATGATGCGTCAAGCGCGGATAGGAAGAGCCTGCGGCTCCCGCGCTTGCGCGGAGAATCCTGCGGAGCAGGATTCTTTATTGTCTGAATGGCTTATAAAATGTTGCAAATGATTCACTGTCTACAATAGAGATGTCGTTGGGGGTGTCACTTTCTGCAACCAGGTAGTCACCTATAAGACCTATGGTGTAGCAGCATTCTTTTCCGAGAGGGAAAAGTTTCAAGTTTTTTTCAAGTTTCATGGCATATACTGTAATTACAGATTTACAGAGACAGGTCTTTGCAAAATGTTCAAGTATTTTCGGGCTTCCGGAGCTGTCTCGCACGGTAGGTGAATAGGGCGCCTGCGGAATAAATGGTGCATCGATCTGCTCGTAGCGTTCTGCAAAGGTTTCAGCATCTATAATGACAACACCGCCCCTGGAGTCGAGGATCAGGCAGCTGTCTGCTTCTACAGTAGTTTTAATATCTCCGGCTTCGGTACGGATATTGATATCTGTACCTTCGGGATAGAGGGCGTTAAGCAGTACATAGCCCTGTGGAACACGGCGGATATTGTATTTCTCCATCTTGGAAATATCCGTCTTGTGTTCAGAAGCATAGATAATATCAAATGCATTGAGATATTTTTTGTAGCAATCCGAAAAGAAAGCCTGAAGGTGCATGTCAGGATATTTTTTCTCAAAAGCTTCTTTGGAGATTGTGCCGCCTGCCTTATCGAAATGTCCGCCTCCGTTGCCCATTCCGTCGGCAACGAAGACCGCAAATTCATTAGCATGTATCTCTTTATCACAGCTTCTTACAGAGAACTTAATATCTCCGATCCTTTCAGTATAAACGATACAGGTGGAGATCGAATCGACCTGCATTGCAAAGTCACTTACCATTCCGAGGATATTCGGATCGCAGTCCTCTGCACATAAAATTGCAAAATGCTGCTTTTCATTAATGATCGCCCTGATAAGTGCTAGACCGGCAATTCCAAGCTCTTTTGCGCTAAGAGTCGAATTGTTCATCTGTCTTATCAGATCAAGGTCGGGTTTCAGTGAATCCTGCATATCACGGTCTATAGGATTATACATTTCATAGAAAGAGGTGGTATCCGTATAAAGACCATAATAAAGAGCGGTCTGAAGGTTACTGTATTCATCCACCGGGAAATGCTTTTCTAAAAGCATTGTCCAGATGAGTGTGGAACAGCTTCCGTAATCAGGCCGGATATCAGCGATTATGCCTTCGTCAAGATTTCCCGGCTGGTGGTGGTCGATAACAGCGATATCATTGGCGCGGAGCTTTGTAACATTTCCGCTTCCGTACTGGCTGTCGACAGTTACCAGTATCCCCTCAGGTATATATTGCTCACTGACATAACTAATAGGGATATCAAGCTTTTCGACCATCATAATGAAATTTCTCTTGGAAAGTTTTTCTTTTCCGGAATAGATAAGTTTTACACGTCTATTCGGAAGCGAAGAGAAGTAAAGATAGAGTCCGAGCCCTGAAGCAAGTGCATCTGCATCGGGATTATCGTGGCACTGTATCGTTATACAATTGTGTAAAGCTATATCATCAAGTATCATAAAAAACCTCGTATAATCAAAAAAGGCAAGATTGCCCTGTAAAATTTAAAGATGTATAAAAAAATAAATAAAAAAATTAAATGTATAGATATTAATACATTACTATTGTTCTTAATAAAATTCAAGTCATTCTTGAATTGTAAAATAAAAAAAGTTAAAATGGAGTAGAAGGGTGAGAGTATCTAATATGAAAAGAAATGATAGGGGGACGCTATGGCAGAGCTTACTGTGGATGATGTAAGGGCATCTGATATAGCCCGGGCAGTCAGAGTAGAGGCGTTAAGTGATAGTAAGATCCACATGCAGGCGATCGACCACATCGCCGGCTATGATGTGAGACCGGGATTCTATGAGATTAATGGTGCAACCGCTATTCCGGTAGGAGTTAATTTTACAATACATTCAAATCAGGCAACTTCTGTGGAACTTCTCTTGTTCAGACCTGAAGAGGAGACTCCTTTTGCCGACATTAAATTCCCTCATAATTACAGAATAGGAAATGTCTGGTCAATGATAGTTTTTGGCGTGGACATTGAGACATTTGAATATGCCTATAAAATAGACGGTCCGTATAATCTCGAAAAGGGGCAGATCTTTGACAAGACTAAAGTCATACTGGATCCATATGCGAGAGCCATCACGGGACAGAGTGTCTGGGGAACCAGACATCATGGCATTTACAAGGCAAGAGTGGTAAAGAACAACTTTGAGTGGGGAAATTCCGAACAGCCTAATCACAGCATGGAGGATCTTGTCATATATGAGCTTCATGTAAGGGGTTTTACCAAGGATCCGCTCTCCGGGGTAATACATAATGGTACTTTTGCCGGTGTGCTTGAAAAGCTTCAGTATTTAAAGGATTTAGGCATAAATGCGATCGAGATGATGCCTATCTTTGAATTTGACGAAATGCTGGGAAGGCGTGACTACTATGGACGCGAACTCATGGATTACTGGGGATATAATACGGTCGGTTTTTTTGCGCCGAATACAAGCTATACCTCAGTAAAGGAAGAACATCAGGAAGGTACGGAATTAAAGGAAATGATACGTATCTTTCATGAGAACAACATAGAGGTCATACTGGACGTTGTATTTAACCATACAGCGGAAGGAAATGAGAGCGGTCCGTTTTTCAGCTTCAAGGGAATAGATAACAATATCTACTATATGCTGACACCGGAGGGATATTATTATAATTTCAGCGGTTGTGGAAATACGCTCAACTGTAATCATCCGATCGTACAGCAGCTGATCCTGGACTGTCTGCGCTATTGGGTTACTAATTATCATATAGACGGATTCCGCTTCGATCTTGCAACCATACTTGGACGTAATGAGGATGGCAGTCCTATGGAAAAGCCTCCGCTTTTGCAGAGTCTTGCGTTTGATCCGATCCTCGGACGGACGAAGCTGATAGCCGAAGCCTGGGATGCAGGAGGACTTTATCAGGTAGGAACATTCCCGTCATGGTCGCGCTGGTCTGAGTGGAATGGCCGCTTCAGGGATGACATGAGATCCTTCCTGAAGGGGGATAACGGGCGCGCGGCAGCGGCAGTCCAGAGAATGATGGGGTCGAGGGATATCTACCAGCCTGAAAAGAGAGGCTATCATGCAAGCGTAAATTTCCTTACCTGTCATGATGGATTTACCCTGCATGATCTCTATACGTATAACGAAAAGCATAATGAAGACAATAACTGGAATAATACAGATGGTGCAAATGACAATCTGAGCTGGAACTGCGGCTTTGAGGGTGAGACGACCGACCCGGAGATAAGGAAGTTGAGGCGCAGGATGATAAGGAATGCGTTTGCTGTGCTCCTTACAAGCCGTGGTACTCCGATGTTTTTCATGGGGGATGAATTTGGTAATTCCCAGAGCGGAAATAACAATGCCTACTGTCAGGATAATTATCTGGCATGGCTTCGCTGGAGGGATTTAAGGACTAACAGACCATTGCACGACTTTGTCAGATACCTGATCAATTTCCGCACCAAGCACAGAGTGCTCCGTTCACATTCAGAACTCTGTTCACTTGGATATCCTGAACTTTCGGCACACGGGATTGAGCCATGGAATGCGGATTTCAGGGATGATTCGCATTTTGTCGGGGTAATGTTTGCGGGCAGGAAAAAGAACGGCAAAGGTGACGATGTCGTTTACGTGGCAGTAAATACCTATTGGGAGGCGCTGGAATTTGAGCTTCCGGGTGTCCCGGAGTATTCACAGCTGGAATGGTTCTGTGCGGTTGACACATACAATGAAGAACCTGTAATAAAGGGAAAGGGATCCGTAAGGGGGAAGATCAGGATAGAACCCAGAACGGTAATGATCTTTTTCCTGGCATACAATACGTAAAAGGAACCGGCAGCTTGATCAGAAGCTGCCGGTTTTGTTATTTGTCTTTCTTTTTTGATAAAGTTTTGTAATAGGGACAGAGGTCGCTTAAGAAGCATTCGGAGCATTTAGGACTTCTTGAACTGCATATCGTTCGGCCGAGGGTGATAAGCTGGAGATTTATATCTGACCAGTAAGCCTTCGGTATTTTTTTCATCAGATCAAATTCTATTTTTACGGGATCAGTTTCTTTAGTCATTCCAAGCCGGTTGGAGATACGTTTCACATGAGTATCCACAACGATAGAAGGTTCGTGGAAGATATGCGTCCTCACGACATTTGCAGTTTTTCGGCCTACTCCCGGGAGTTTGGTAAGAGACTCGATGTCTGATGGGATCTCACCGCCGTATTCGCGGATAAGGGCAGCGGCACAGTCTTTTATGTGCAGGGCCTTCATATGATAAAAGCCACAGCTTTTAATAGCACTTTCCAGCTCGGGGATATCGGCATTTGCAAAGGCTTCAAGATCCGTATATTCTTTGTAGAGCTCTTTAGTCACCTGATTTACACGCTCATCGGTACACTGGGCTGAGAGGATCGTGGCAAATAGAAGCTCATAAGGATTGCTGTAATCAAGGGTAGCGTCTATATTCCGGCCATATTTAACGGCCAGTCTTTCAAGGATTTCCTTCACTCGTTTGTCCATTATCTACACACTCCATAAGCAAAAGGGTCTGGCTGAGCTTATCACTGATGGTTTCAGCCCTTTCAGAATTAAGCTTGTCTGCAATTTCTTTAAGTCTATAAATGGCATCATAATTTTCATCTTCCAAATAATAAGAAGACAAAGCTTCAAACTGCTTCGGATCATCTGAACCTGCTTCGACTGCAAACTGCAGGAGCTGCATGGCTTCGTCATAATGATCGTTTTTTATATAAATTTCTGCGAGCGATGAAATATTTCGCAAAAGGACTATGCAGTTAGAATCTGCTGCGCTCAGTTCTTTGAGATTCACCGCACCGTATTCGAGCTTTAGATCGGTATTCGTAAATCCGCTTAAATTTGTTATTTTTTTAAGGGATAGATTATGGATGCTTTCAGAGATCTTTGACGCCTTTGAATCTTCAGGCATAATATCGAGCGGAAGTGAATCGGGAATTTTGATCCACCTTATCTTATCAAGATTCTGGGAAGGTGTTCTTGATGCTTTTTCTTCACGCTCTAAATAACGCCGTCTCTTTTCTTTGTCGAAGCGGTTTGACCGGCGGATAGCGCCGTTGATTATAAGTGTTGCGAGCAGAATACTTGTCAATGGAAGAAAATTCATCTATAATAATTCCTTAGCAATTTGGTTTGAACGATAGACTGTGGAAAAAGCCGCAGTCACGCTCTTTAGCAGACATGCGGAGATGTCCGAAAGCTGCTTTGACTGGAGGTAAATAAAATGTTCTTTAAATTTTTTACCGGAAAAAACAGAAAGGTTATTTCTTCAGCGATAATCATCTTTATAATACTTGCGATGGTTATCTGTTTCATCCCTGGAAATTGACCTTATTTAACTTATTTCCGATAATGGTTACTTTCATATTATAACATACAGGGTTTTATTTTTTAAGTAAGAGGGAAATTATGAAAAAATTATTATTGGCTGCAGCGCTTTTACTTGCAGTTAGTGGCACAGCTGCGCCCATAGAGGCGGCAGAAAAAAATGTAAACATCAAGGAAGGTGTTTACGCAGAGGATATTGACCTGAGCGGACTTACTGAGGAGGAAGCATCAGCTAAGATCGAGGAATATGTTGATTCCATGAAAGACGCGACCATCAGCTTTACAGTAGCCGGTGATAATACTGTTTCTGTTTCAGCGGGTGACCTTGGGATTCACTGGAGCAATACGGATATCGTAGAAGATGCTGTAAATTTAGGTCAGGGCGGAAATCTTATCCAGAGATTTAAGGATCTCATGGATCTTAAATCAGAAAATAAAGTCTATGAAGTAGAAGTTGCAGCTGATGAAGAAAAGCTGGCATCAGTTCTTTCCGGAAACTGTGCTTCATATGATAAGAAGGCCGTTAATGCGACAATAAGCCCGAACAGTACGGGTAGCTTTGATATAGAAGATGGCTCTGATGGTGAGGAGCTGAATGTTGAAGCCTCTGCGGAAGTTATCTCAAATTTTTTGAGAGATGAGTTTAAGGGCGAGGATGCAAGCCTTGCACTTGTGGTTGATACGGTAAAGCCTAAGGGAGATGCCGAGAGCCTTTCAAAAATAACGGATGTACTCGGAACCTATTCGACAACTTATAAATCGTCATCATCGGACAGGGCGAAGAACGTATCTACAGGCTGTGCGCATATAAACGGAACACTCCTTTATCCGGGAGAGCAGTTCTCAGTGTATGAAACAGTAAGTCCTTTCTCAGAGGAGAACGGATATGCTCTGGCAGGATCTTATCTGAACGGACTTGTAGTTGAGTCATTAGGCGGAGGTATCTGCCAGGTTTCCACCACTCTTTATCAGGCGGTACTCAGAGCCGAGCTTCAGGTGGATGAGAGATCGAACCATTCGATGGTTGTTGATTATGTGCCTCATTCCGGAGATGCTGCAATATCAGGAACTTCGAAGGACTTTAAATTTACTAATAATACAGATAACCCGATCTATATAGCGGGAAAAACTGCAGACAGGACGATCACCTTTACGATCTACGGCGTGGAGACAAGACCTTCAAACAGAACACTGGAGTTTGAAAGTGTCGATCTTTCAACTACAGAGCCGGTAGGCGACAAGGTAATAGGAGATTCCTCACATCCTGCAGGATATGTACATGTACAGTCGGCTCATACAGGATACAGTTCGGAATATTGGAAGATAGTGAAAGAGGATGGTGTAGAAGTTTCGAGAAACCGTGTAAACAGAAGCACATATAAGGCGGTTGAAAGAACGATCACGCTTGGAACTGCTACAGATAACGCAATAACGGCATCGGCGATCCAGACGGCAATAGCTAGTCAGGATGGAAATTATGCCAAGGCTGTTGCGGCTTCAATCTCATTGGACGGCGGTGCAGGAGTTGTGGCAGAGCAGCAGGCACAACAGCAGGCACAACAGGCTCAGCAGGCACTTGTGGCAGCAGCGGCTGCAGCACAGGCTCAGCAGGCGGCTGATGCAGGCCAGGAAGCGGTAGAAGAGTCACAGCAGTAATAGGAGTAAATACAGATGAAAACTGGTAAGGTAAGTGAAAGCATACTGAAACGCTCAATTTTGAAAGAAGTTAAGACTACACGTCCTGAAGTTCTTGTTGGAGCTGCAGTCGGAGAAGACTGCGCAATGATGCAGCTTGAAGACGATGAGATTTTTGTTATGTCAACCGATCCGATTACCGGTACAACCAGAGATATAGGTGCACTTTCGATAAATGTTACACTTAACGATCTTGCATCAGCAGGAGCAGAACCCGTAGGGGTTCTGCTTTCGTGCCTTTTACCGGAATATATCGAAGAAAAAGATATACGTGAGATAATGCATCAGGTATCGGAAGAGTGTGCGAAACTCAATGTACAGGTAATGGGTGGCCACACCGAGGTAACACGGGCTGTAAGACAGCCGATCATAACTGTGACCGGAGTCGGCAAGGTAAAAAAAGGCCATGAAATAAAAACAGGCGGAGCCGAGGCCGGAGATGATATAATAGTTACTAAATGGATAGGTCTCGAAGGTTCGAGTATTATAGCCAAGGAAAAAGAGGAAGAGCTGCTGGGCAGATTTTCTTCGGATTTTGTTGATGAGGCAAAGAATTTCGACAAATATTTCTCGGTGGTAGAAGATGCGATGACCGCTGTGGCACACGGCGTTGATGCAATGCATGATGTTACGGAAGGCGGTATTTTCGGAGCTTTATGGGAAATGGGTGAGTCATCCTCAGTAGGTATCGAGGCAGATTTAAGGGCGATTCCGATAAAGCAGGAAACAGTTGAGATATGCAATTTTTATGATATAAATCCCTATGGCCTGATCTCAAGCGGATCTATGCTGATGGCTGCAAAGGACGGAGTCGGACTTGTAAGAGAATTAAATAAAAAAGGAATAAATGCTGTAATAATCGGCAAGGCGACAGAAGGAAATGACAGGGTTCTCATTAATAACGGAGAGAGACGATTCCTCACACCGCCGGAGACAGATGAATTGTATAAGGTCATAAAGTAAAGAGAGGAAGAAGATTATGGACAAAAATGAGCTCAGGATGAAGATCCTTAAAAGCATCGAGCACGAGGCAAGAGTCGACATTGGAGAACTTGCGGTAAGACTCGGAGTTGAAGAAGTTGATGTTGCAAATGAAATGAGTGAGATGGAGAATGAGGGCATTATCTGCGGCTATCTTTCGCTTATTGACTGGGATAAGACGGATTCACAGACAGTTACCGCACTTATCGAGGTTCGCTGCACTCCACAGAGGGGACAGGGATTTGATACTGTTGCAGAAAGAATCTATAAATACCCTGAAGTTAATTCAGTATACCTTATTTCCGGAGGCTTTGATCTCCTTATAACCCTCGAGGGAAAGACCTTAAGAGAGATCTCTACATTCGTAACAGACAAGCTTTCAGCGCAGGAATCAATACTTTCATGTGCTACCCACTTTATACTTAGACGTTACAAAGACCATGGAACTATTCTGGCTAAGAAATATACAGACGAGAGGCAGTTGATAACACCATGAGAAATCCTATTGCTGACAGAGTAGAAGCTCTTAAACCTTCAGGAATCAGAAAATTCTTTGATATAGTAAGCGAAATGAAAGATGCTATATCACTGGGTGTGGGAGAACCGGACTTCGATACGCCCTGGCATATCAGGGACGAGGGAATCTATTCCCTTGAAAAAGGTCGTACTTTCTATACCTCAAACGCAGGTTTAAAGGAACTGCGAAATGAAATAAGCATATATATCGAGAGAAGAGGGATAGCGAAATATGATCCCTTAAAAGAGGTGCTTGTAACAGTCGGTGGATCGGAAGGTATTGATCTCGCAATGAGAGCAATGCTGAATCCGGGTGAGGAAGTCATCATACCTGAGCCGAGCTATGTGTCCTATGTTCCATGTGCGATAATGGCAGGCGGAACTCCTGTAGTGATCGATCTGCAGGCTAAAAACGAATTCCGACTGACGGCTGAGGAACTCGAGGCTGCAATAACACCAAGATCAAAGATCCTGGTGCTTCCGTTCCCTAATAATCCGACAGGAGCGATAATGGAGCAGTCTGACCTTGAAGCCATTGCGAAAGTCATCGAAAAGCATGATCTTTTTGTAATAAGTGACGAGATATATTCAGAGCTTACTTATAAAGAAAAGCATATAAGTATTGCTTCTCTTCCGGGAATGCAGGAAAGGACCATCCTTATAAACGGATTTTCAAAGGCCTTTGCCATGACCGGATGGAGACTCGGATACTGCTGCGGACCTGCAGCAATCATAAAGCAGATGACGAAACTTCATCAGTTCTGTATAATGTGCGCTCCGACGACGAGCCAGTATGCTGCCGTTGAGGCGCTTAAGCATGGCGATGATGATGTTGCAGAAATGAAGGATGCCTATAACCAGAGAAGAAGATTCCTCATGAATGAATTTAAGAAGATGGGTCTTCCTTGTTTTGAGCCTTATGGGGCATTCTATGTCTTCCCCGATATTTCGGAATTTGGCATGACATCAGAGGAATTCGCAACAGAACTCTTAAAAGAATATAAGGTAGCGGTAGTTCCGGGAACTGCTTTTGGTGCAAGCGGAGAGGGATTTGTAAGAATTTCCTATGCTTATTCGATAGAAAATCTGAAAATAGCTCTGGACAGAATCAACAGCTTTATCACAGAGAGGAGAAAATAAGCCAAGATCATGAAAATGAAGCGAACGCTTTATCTCAAGTTTCTGGCTGCTTATATTCTCTTCGGTGTGCTTTCGGTTATAACGATCGCGACGCTTACTTCCAAAATGACCTTAAATCATCTGACGAGGGTTCAGGCAGCTTCACTTTACAGAGAGGCGCAGCTTGTTGCATCAAACTACGCGCTCAGAATATATTCAAATGATGAGAACGGTGCTGAGTCTGCAAAGGCTCAGCTGAAGGCTATAGATACCTATATAAGCGCAAATATCTGGGTGATAAATAATTCTTCAAAGGTCTTGTTTGACTCAAGGGGACAGTATGACGACGGAGAGAGCAGCTACAGTGATTTCGATCCGTCCGCAACAGGCACATACTACATGACCGGGAATTTCTTCGGTGCATTTGAAGAGGACATGCTGTCAGTATTTGCACCGATCACATCGAATTATAAGGTCATAGGTTATGTGGTGATCCACCAGAGTTTAAGCTCAATAGTAAGTTCGAGAAATGCTATATTGCAGATCTCATATTTTGCATTGGTAATCATCCTACTTCTTTCGCTGATAATCCTCGTTGTATTCACTTTTGCCGTGTACTGGCCGCTGAATCGTGTAACAAAGGCAGCGGAAGAATATGCCAACGGAAATTTGACTTATCAGCTGAAGACCACAGGCGCTCATGACGAAATGGGATATCTATCGGGAACGCTTAACTATATGGCGCATCAGATCGCACGTTCTGAGGATAATCAAAGAAAATTCATAGCGAATGTTTCACATGATTTCAGATCGCCGCTGACCTCTATCAGGGGATATCTCGAGGCCATGATAGATGGAACGATCCCGCCGGAGATGCATGAAAAATATCTCGTGATCGTGAAGAACGAGACGGAAAGGCTCACCAAGCTTACCAGTGGGTTGCTTGAACTTAACACCTTTGACAAGAACGGCCTTGTACTTGAACTGTCGAATTTCGACATAAATGCGGTAATCCGCCGGACAGCAGAAACTTTCGGAGGAATCTGCAAGGAGAAAAAAATATCGATCGAGCTGATACTTTCAGGTAAAACGCTCTTTGTTCATGCGGATATGAGTAAGATTCAGCAGGTTCTGTATAATCTGCTCGATAATGCCATCAAGTTTTCGCATAACAATTCGATAATCAAGATCGAGACTACGGAAAAAAACGAAAAAGTTTTTGTTTCTGTTAAAGACTCGGGTATCGGTATTCCGAAAGATTCGGTTAAGCTCGTATTTGACAGGTTTTATAAAACTGACTTATCGCGAGGGAAAGATAAAAAGGGCACAGGACTTGGTCTTTCCATCGTAAAGGAGATCGTTCAGGCGCATAACGAAAATATCAACGTGATCTCCACGGAAGGCGTGGGAACTGAGTTTATCTTTACTCTTCCGAAAATTAAAAATTAATCTGTATTTTGATCAACGTCCTTAAAAAAGGGACGTTGATTTTTTTTGTGTACAATTACCCTGTTAAGTATTTTCGAAAACTGTCCGATACAATTGTTGAGACAGGTAAGTGAGCCCCGACATGATCCGGACGGGGCAGCGGCTATGAGGTTTTCGGAGGTAATACAGAATGAAGATTAACAGCAATATTACCGCATATCTTACAAATAATGCACTTAAGATCAATGAAAGAAATAATGCGGCATCGAATCGTAGACTTTCATCAGGATACAAGATAAATGTTGCAGGAGATGATCCGACAGGTTATGCGGTATCCGGACGTATGAAAAAAATGATACGTGCGTTGGAGCGCTGTGACACAAATGCAGTCAATGGACAGTCAGTATGTGAAACGGCAGATGGTGCGCTGAGTGCCATTACTGATATAATTCAGAGAATGAACGAGCTGGCAGTAAAGGGTGCCAACGGAGTTCTTACTTCTGCTGACAGAGGCTATATCCAGACAGAGGCTGAACAGCTTAGGAATGAGATAGACAGAATTTCAAATACTGCAGAGTTCGAGGGACAGGCGCTTTTTGACGGAACTTTTGTAAATAAGGGATATACAAATAATAAGGATATAAAGGTAACAGGTTATAGTGATGAAACAGTTATTGATTCCAACACAAGTGTGACCATTTCCGAGGCTATCAATAACGGAAAAATAGAGATCACGGTAAACGGACTTGATTTCTGTGACGGAACGACAACTGCGATCAGTGTTGATTATCCACTTTATTATGATTCAGAAAAATTAAGTGGAGTTGATCTGGATGCTGATGGCGTCGAAGATAGTACAGGTGTAAGTTCGGGACTCTACACTGATGCCAATGGTAATTCGGTAAAGATCGATGCTGATGGAAACCAGTATATAACCATTAACGGAACTAATGGTGAGTCCATATCCTTTATGGTGAGGGCAGACAGCGACATACTTACGTACAACAATACAAGAGAACCAATTGATAATATAACTTATTGTGTTTCCGAACCAAGTTTTACATCTACAACAATTGAACTTACCTTGACCCATGATGGTGCCATGAGGATCCAGACAGGCGGAAATGAGAATGACTATATTGATATGACACTTCCGTCAATGTCATCGATAATGCTGGATCTGGACGATATTGACCTGTCTACAGAGGCAGGCGCTTCGGCAGGAATACAAAAGGCCAAAAATGCACTTGAATATGTAAACCAGGCAAGATCACGTATAGGTGCATATCAGAACAGAATAGAAAACTCTATCAGCTTTATTGCTGAAGCAACTCTGAATCTTGAGAATGCGGTATCCAGGATAGAAGATACGGATATGGCTGAAGAGATGACGAATTTCACTAACTATCAGGTTCTGGTGCAGGCAGCAACATCAATGCTCGCACAGGCAAATGAGTCGCCGCAGACGGCTCTGCAGCTGCTTCAATAAGGGAAAAGCGGCTTAAGTATGAAAAAAGGGATTTTGCTTAAAAAGGGATTAAGCAAAAAAAATTTACAAAAGGGTTTTTAACAAAAAGGGTTTTTACAAGAAAAGGGGGACAGAAAATTATGACAGAAGAAAAGAAACAGGATTATACTCTCAGAATCTCTCAGGCAAACAAAACAGAGGTGGTTGTGATCATTTATGAAGTAGCCATGGATTATTTTGATGAAGCGATGGCAGCTGAAACAAATGAAGATTTTGCAGAATCAGTCAAGAAGGCGAAGAAATGCGTAGAGCAGTTAAGAGACGCCCTTGATATGAATTATCCTGCAATCTCACTTCCGCTCAGCAGGCTTTATAATTTTGTGACGCTTGAGTGTGACAAGGCTGTTATGAAAAATGACAACACAAATATTCCTGCCTGCAGAAAAGTTATGGAAGGTCTTCACGGATCATTCTCAGAGGTTGCAAAACAAGATACTTCCGGACCGATGATGCAGAATGCTGAGGAAGTATATGCCGGTATGACTTATAGTCCCACCGGAGTAAATGCCGGTGTAGTTGGAGCTGCAAGAGGCTTCACAGTATAAAAAGAATAGCGAACCCCTGTCGGCGACTACTGAAAAGAAAATTTCCGGCAGGGGCTTTTCTGCTTTTATAATACTTTCGATAATAATAGAATCTTTGGTTACTGTTCACATGCAAACTGCGCACTCCGCTACTCTGTACGCTATTTCACTAAGTGCTGAAGCACTAAGTGAAATATGTGTGCGCAGTTATGCCACAATAACTTTGACTGAACACTGGGTTTTGCCCATTGCCGTATGTGCATAATACTTAGCGAAGCAAAGCTGAGCTTAGTATATGCCACACAGAGGGGGCAATTTTAAATGGCGAAACCCGTTACTGGAGCACGCTGTAGGCGTGTGAACAGTAACAATCCTTGCGAATATACTTGTTAAAATAGACAAAAAAGATTGCTGCGTTTAGTATAAAATGCTAAAATTTATCTGCTCCTATTGACAGAGAAACAAAATGCATGTTAACTTGTACATGTAATTGATGTTTCGGATTGTTACTGTTCGGCAGGCAAGACTGGATCGTACCTTTAGGAGTTATCTGTATATTTGCAGAGCTCGCGTTGGATTTGGTATGGTTTGGTCTCTTTTTTTTGCATTAAATGTGGTGCTAGTGTTATATGAAAATAAAAAAGATCTTTAATAATAATGCTGCGCTGGCTACAGATACAAACGGAAACGAAGTTATATATACCGGCTGCGGGATATGTTTCCAGAAAAAAGTCGGCGAAGATCTTGATGAACGCAAGATAGAAAAAACCTTCGTAATGGAAAAGGCGAATGAGCAGTTTATGAAGCTCGTATCGGAACTTCCGTATGAGGAGATACAGCTAGCTGACGAGATAATACAATACGCGTCGAGCCATCTGAATAAAAAGCTCTGTAATAATATTTATATCACACTTACGGATCACCTGGGATTTGCGATAGAGAGAAGTAAAAACGGAACCGTTCTCAAAAACAAACTCTTATGGGAGATCAAAAAATATTATACTCCGGAGTATTACATCGGAAAGCATGCGCTGGAAATTGTGAAGGACAGGCTGGGAGCCGAACTTCCTGAAGATGAAGCGGGATTCTTCGCACTGCACATCGTAAATGCGGAACTTGACGGAAATATCCACCATACGATGGAAACACCGGAAGTAATTGATGATATTGTGAATATCGTCAGATTTACCTACAAGACAGATCTGGATGAGGAATCACTTTCTTACGAGAGATTTATCACCCATTTGAAATATTTTTTGCAAAGGGCTGAAAGCAAGGTTTATTATCAGCCGGATGACGGTGAACTTTTTGACATCGTCAGAAAAAAATTTCCTGAAGCTTATAAATGCGCAAGCAGGATCAAGAGCTATATGGAAGCCAAATATCCTGATGAGATCACTGATGAAGAAATGTTGTATTTGACCGTACATATATCTCGCATCACAGGCAGGAATAACTGATAAGGATTGTTACACTAAGCTGGCAAGACCTGAATGGAGATAACGCATATATTTTATTTAATGGCAGAAATGCTGTTTATTATGTGTATATTCAAAATTCGGGACTTGTCTTTTTTAGTTTAAGCAAATAAAAGAATTTGCAGGGTTGTGACAAAACCTGTAAAGATAAGGTCAATCATTTTAATTCAAGAAAGGAAAAAGAAAAATGGCAAGCAAGTATGATGGACTCGCCCGCATTATTATCCAGAATGTCGGCGGAAAAGACAACATTCAGAGCATTACACACTGTGTAACACGTCTGAGATTCAAACTCGCAGACGAGAGCAAAGCAAACACGGATATCCTTAAGGGTACAGATGGGATCGTTACTGTAATTCAGTCAGGCGGACAGTATATGGTAGTTATCGGAAACCATGTTCCGCAGGTATTTGACGCTGTTATCAGCGTAGGTCACCTCGAGAGCAAGTCAGCACTTGCAGGCGGCGGAGATGATACAGGATCCGGCGAGAAGCAGAGTCCGTTCAATGCATTTATCGGAATCATCACAAGCGTGTTCACTCCTTTCCTTGGAGTTCTCTGTGCATGCGGTATCATCAAGGGTGTACTTGCACTCCTCGTAGCATTGAATGTACTTTCAGGTGAGAGCGGAACCTATAACTTCCTTTACTCACTTGGTGATGCAGCATTTTACTTCCTGCCTCCTATCCTTGGTATGACGGCAGCAAAGAAGTTTAAGATCCCTGAGATGGAAGGTATGATCCTTGGTCTCGCGCTTGTATATCCTTATCTTACAGGCGGCGACTATGATATTTCCAATCTTTTTGGTATCCCGGTAACAATGCCGCCTTCAGGAAATTATACATCATCGGTTATCCCGATCATCCTTGCAGTTGCATTCGCAGGCTGGTTCGAGAATAAGGTTGTTAAAAAGATCATTCCTGATGTTATCAAGCTTTTTGCAGTACCCCTCGTTACATGTTTTGTAACCCTCTGCCTTACATTCTGGATCATCGGACCTGTTGCCACAGGTATAGCTAATGCACTTTCATTTGTATTCAATACAATTAACACTGTAAGCCCTGTACTTATGGGACTTGTAGTTGGTTTCTTCTGGCAGATACTCGTTATGTTCGGTCTTCACTGGTCGCTCGTACCTATCGCAATGTCTAACCTTTCTACAGCAGGTGAGGATATCATCCTCGTTGCCATGGTTGGTACAACATTTGCACAGACAGGTGCATGCCTTGGTATCTGGCTTAAGACTAAGGATAAAAAGATCAAGTCACTCGCACCTGCAGCAGTTATTTCAGGTGTAGCCGGTGTTACAGAGCCTGCTATTTACGGTCTTACACTTCCTAAGAAGGGACCTTTCTTCCGTACATGTGCTATCGCAGGTGTAGCAGGAGCAATCCTCTGCACAATGGGCGTTAAGTGCTTCCAGATGGCCGGAATGGGTATCTTTGCATATCCTGCATATGTTAACTCACAGACAGGTGATGCTTCAGGCATGTTCTCAACGATCATCGTAACAATTGCCTGCGTAGTAGCCGGACTTATCTCCGAGCTTATCTTCTACAAGGATGAGGCTCCTGCAAAGAAAGAAGTAAGTGCAGTAAGCGGCGGAACAGCTACTAAGGATGAAGTTATTGCATCTCCTGTAAAGGGTGAGGTTAAGCCACTTTCTGAGATCGCTGACGAAGCATTCTCTTCAGAAGCAATGGGTAAAGGTGTTGCTGTTGTTCCTGCCGAGGGCAAGGTTTATGCTCCTGCAGACGGTAACCTTACAACTTTCTTCAAGACCGGTCATGCGATCGGCATCACAACAAATAAGGGCGCAGAAGTTCTTATCCACGTTGGAATGGACACTGTAAAGCTTGACGGTAAGGGCTTCAAGCCGGTTGCTAAAGAAGGCGATACAGTTAAGAAGGGTGATCTTCTTCTTGAGTTCGATATTGACTTTATCAAGAGTCAGGGCTACACTGTAGACACACCTATAATCATTACAAATACCGATGAGTACAGTGATGTTATTCCTACAGACGCAAAGAGCGTTGAAGTTGGAAATGACATAATCAATCTTCTTTAATAAATAAAACGCAATGAGGCGCAGATCCATAAGGGGTCTGCGTCTTTTTCTTGTCCTTAACGGTATTCAGTAATATAATGGTGAAAATCAATTTAGGGAGCCAGCAGCTGTCGGAACATGCGTCAGCATGTGACATACAGATGCGGCAACCGACAGGCTATGTCAACATATAAACTTACGTTTATTAAGGAGAGAAAGAATGGATACGAAAAAATTAGTTCAGACAGCAATGTTTACGGCACTGGTATTACTGGCAACGATGGTGTTTAAGATACAGACGCCGGTTTTGGGTTATATACATCTGGGAGATGCATTTGTACTGCTGTCAGCTGTTATCTTAGGACCGCTGAGCGGTGGAGCGGCAGCGGGACTTGGATCGGCGCTCGCAGATCTTCTCGGAGGATATGCGGTATGGTGTCCGGGAACTCTGGTCATCAAGTTTCTTACGGCATTTACGGCTGCGCACATCTATCACGGAATTGACCGATTTTATTCAAAAGAAAAATATCATCCGTCGAGAATGATATTAGCATCGGTTTCAGGTGAGATCGTAATGGTCATAGGTTATTTCATTTTTAATATATTGATCGTTATCTTCAGCGGCGGTGAGATCAGTGAGACTGCCTTTTCAAATGCAGTCACGGTTTCGGTCGCAGAGGTGCCTTTTAATATCATACAGGCAGTTTCCGGTATAATCATTGCGTCACTCCTCTGTCCTGTTTTTGAAGGGATCATGAATAAGATTAAGAATTGAATTGATCTTTTTTACCCTTCGAAAATCCTGTTACTGTTCACACGCTTTCAGCGTGCTCCAGTAACGGGTTTTGCCATTTAAGATTGCCCCCTCTGTGTGGCATATACTAAGCTCAGCTTTGCTTCGCTAAGTATTATGCACATACGGCAATGGGCAAAACCCAGTGTTCAGTCAGAGTTATTGTGGCATAACTGCGCAGCGGAGTGCGCAGTTTGCCTGTGAACAGTAACAAAATCCTCTGATTATTAACATAACGTTAACATTGATTAATTTAAATGAAGTCGGCTTTGTGTTAAAATGGAATGTGGGAAAATATTGGATGAGAACAGGCAGGAGGGTATATGGAGCTTAATTCTAAAGACTATGCAGAAGTTACTCCCCAGATAAGGGAACTTGCAAAAAAGGCTGAGGAGTCAACTATAATTGATTCATCGCTTTATGCAAAATATGATGTAAAGAGAGGTCTTCGTGACCTTAATGGTAAGGGCGTTCTTGCAGGACTGACCCATATTTCGGATGTCAAGGCAAAAAAAATCGTTAACGGAGAAGAGGTTCCTGCAGAGGGAAATCTTTTTTATCGAGGATATAATGTAAAAGATCTGGTAAACGGTTTTGTACATGAAAATCATTTCGGATTTGAAGAGATCACATATCTGCTTCTTTTTGACAAGCTTCCGAGCAAAAAAGAATTAGAGGAATTTTCGAATCTTCTTAGCCATTACAGAAGTCTGCCTACGGGATTTGTGCGCGACAGTATAATGAAAGCCCCGAGCAGGGATATGATGAATGTACTTTCGAGAAGCGTTCTGACGCTTTATGCATATGATGAAAATGCAGATGATATTTCAATTCCAAATGTTTTAAGACAGTGTCTGGAGCTCATTGCAATCTTTCCGCTCCTTTCTGTTTACGGATATCAGGCGTACAGACATTATCATGAAGGGGAAAGCCTTTTCATTCACCCTCCGGTAAAAGAGTATTCTGCAGCTCAGAATATTCTGCATGTGCTGCGTGCAGACAGTAATTTCACTGATCTCGAGGCGAAAATACTTGATCTGTCACTTGTGCTGCATATGGATCACGGCGGAGGAAACAATTCTACTTTTTCAACACACGTAGTCTCCTCAACAGGTACAGATACATATTCCGTCATAGCGGCTGCACTCGGTTCGCTTAAAGGTCCGAGACACGGCGGAGCAAATGTCAAGGTTGTGCAGATGTTTGATGACCTTATGGAAAATGTACACGATTTCAAGGATGAGGATGAAATTTCGGATTATTTAAGAAAGCTTCTACATAAAGAGGCTTTTGATAAGGCCGGACTCATATACGGTATGGGACATGCGGTATATTCGCTGTCAGATCCGAGAGAAGTTATATTTAAGTCTTACGTTGAAAAGCTGGCACGCGCCAAGGGGATGTCGGAGATATTTGATCTTTATGCGACAGTTGAAAGACTCGGTCCAAAGATCATTTCAAAAGAACGTCCGATCTACAAGGGTGTATGCTGTAATGTCGACTTTTATTCCGGTTTCGTTTATAAAATGCTCGGACTTCCGGTAGAACTCTTCACGCCTTTATTCGCCTGTGCAAGAATATCGGGTTGGAGCGCTCACAGGATAGAGGAGCTTTCAAACAAAGGAAAGATCATACGTCCTGCATTCAGGACTGTGGCTGCACCTCAGATTTATAAACCTATGGATGAAAGATAAAATAAGGGCGGACTTAGAGGTCCGCCTTATTAATGCCGGAGAATTATTTAATGGATCAGTATTCAGTTTTAATGGTAGATGATGAGGAAGAAATCCTTGAAATAATATTGCGAAAGCTAAACTGGGAAGAACTTGGCTTTAAGATCGCGGGAAGTGCGAAGAACGGAGTAGAGGCATTGGAGCTGGCAGAGGAGCTGCAGCCGGATGTGGTCATGACGGATATAAAAATGCCCTATATGGACGGGCTTACACTCGCACACCGTGTAAAAGACATAAATCCGAAAACTAAGATAATAATATTTTCGGGATTCGATGATTTTGAATATGCAAAAGAGGCCATCAAGCTCGAGGCGGAGGAATACCTTTTAAAGCCGGTCAATTCTGAGGAACTCGAGAAGGTCTTCAGACGTATAAAGACCGGACTCGACAGAGAACTTGATGAAGAGAGAAATGTCGATAAGCTGAAAAATTATTATATGCAGAGCCTTCCGATAATGCAGGAGAGTATATATACAGCACTTTTGCAGGGACAGCTTAAGGACAGAAAGAAAGAAGAACTCTTTGAGAATTATCAGATAGAATTCAATGCAGATTATTATATTGCAGCACTTATACATTTATCGACAAAGGAAAGACCGGAAGGGATAGAGCCTTCACTTTTAATGATCTCGGTCAGGAGACTGGCAGAGGATGAGCTTGCGCCTAAATGGAAGGGAAAATTCGTCAACTGGTTCGGTGACATCGTTATGATTGCAGAACTTGAGGACACAAAGGATGTGATGGGATTTACGGATGACTGTGACCGTTTCTGCAGACTGGTGAAGAAGGTCACGGGAGCAGTGGTTACCGTGGGTATCGGCAATCTTACGGAGAATCCCGAGGGACTTGCAGATTCCTTCAGCGGAGCTGAGAGTGCCGTCAGCTACAGGCTCATGTATGGAGCCGGAAAAGCAATAAATATTGCCGAGATAGATCCTGGAGAAAATGTTTCGATGCCATCCGTTGAGGACGGGATGAGAGATGTCTTTCACAGGATCAAGGTCTCCGGAGAAGATGAGCTTAAAGAATCGGTAAAAAAGCTCGTGGATGAGATCATCGGCGCCAGGACAAGTATCCAGCAGTATAAGGTTTTTGTTATGGGTATGATCGCCGAGATATACAGATTTGGAAACAGCAATAGCTTAAACATCGAGGATATTTTCGGCAAAGATACGGATATTTACTCGGAGGCACTTTCGATAGGAACGCCGGAGCAGCTTGTAGACTGGCTCTATGCGATCTCCCTAAAGATGCAGGAGAAAATATCGAGCGAGCGTGTGAGCTCCACAAAATCTTTTGTAGACAGGGCAAAGGAATATGTTAAGGAAAATTATTCCAATAAGGATCTGACAATAGAAATGGTCTGCAGCTATCTTGCGGTAAGTTCCGCATATTTTTCAACGGTATTTAAGAAAGAAACCGGAAAGACTTTCGGCAATTATCTGACCGAAGTCAGGATGAGAAAAGCTGTTGACATGCTTGTAAATGATAATGAGAAAACCTATGTGATAGCCGAAAAGACAGGTTATTCGGACCCGAATTATTTCAGTTATGTCTTCAAAAAGCAGTTCGGAATGAGTCCGTCTAAATATAAGGCAGGGGTAAAAGCAGAGCAATGAAAAGACTAAGGGGATTGGGAAAAAAGGCAGTTGTCTTTTTTTACAGAAGGATACTGCGTCCTGAAATGAGGACCATACAGGTGACGACAGCTCTTTATTTTACGGCTGTAGCAATAACAATGGTCTTTATTATCGCGATGATCCTCTATAAACAGTTTGCCTATAAAAGCGGGACGATGCAGATAGAGTCTACTAACCGCGTGCTCAATCAGAGTTTATTGAATCTCGAGGATTACTTAAGGAGCATGAGACGGATCTCGGATACGGTATATTACAGTGTAATAAAGGATAAAGAACTGTCCGAGACCAGCATCGACTCGGATATGGGTCTTCTTTATGAGGCAAATAAGGACAGTATCATCAGCATAGCCTGTTTTAATTCGGATGGGGAACTTATGACGGCGATCCCGAATAATAAACTTAAGGGAAACGCAGCCCCCAAAGAGCAGGATTGGTTCAAAAAGGCAATGGATGAGGTTGAGAACCTTCATTTTTCCACCCCTCATGTTGAAAATCTCTATGATGATCCCTCCTATCGCTATTACTGGGTAGTTTCGCTTTCAAGGGCGATAGAGCTTACCCGGAATGGCAGACCTGAGCAGGGAATGCTTTTGGTTGACATGAATTACTCGAGGATAAATGAACTTTTATCCAATGTGAATAATCCGGCCATCGGAGAATATATCTATCTGATGGATGGAGAAGGCAGGATCATATATCATCCTAAGAACAGGCTCATTGCATCCGGAATTTATAAAGAGAATAACCTGCAGGCAGTAAATTATATTGAGGGTGTGACCAACGAGGTCTTTAACGGAGAGGAAAGGATTGTCATCAGCAAATCCGTAAGCTATACAGGATGGAAACTCATAGCGGTCGTGCCGATGAGTACCTTTAGGCTTGGATTCAGAGGAATTCAGCTCTATGCGGTTTTGATGGTTTCGCTAGGACTTCTTGCAATAATAATCATAAATCAGCTCGTATCCTACAGGATCGCCCTTCCTTTAGGGAAACTGGACAGATCAGTCAGAAAATGGGAAGCCGGAGATTTAAAGACCAAGATCTATATCGGAGGAAACTCCGAAGTTGTCCATCTGGGACGGACAATGGCGACGACGCTCGCCCAATTGAGAAAACTTATGACTGATATAGTCATAGAGCAGGAGCAGAAGCGAAAAAGCGAGCTGGATGCGCTTCAAAGCCAGATCAACCCGCATTTCCTCTATAATACTCTCGAGTCGATCGTCTGGATGATAGAGGGAGAGCGCTATAAAGAAGCGGTCTACATGGTAACGGAGCTTTCGAGCCTTTTCAGAATAAGTCTTTCCAAAGGAAAAACCATAATAAGGATCGCGGATGAGGTAAAACATGCAACAAATTATATGAATATCCAGAAGATCCGCTATAAAAATTCTTTTAGCATAAATTTTGATATAGCAGAGGATATTTTAGAGTGCTGTACGGTAAAGCTCGTATTGCAGCCACTCCTTGAAAATGCGATCTATTACGGCGTAGAAGGAATGGATGGCGACGGAGAGATAGAGGTTAGGGGATACAGAAAAGACTATGATGTCTATCTGGAAGTCACTGATAATGGCATGGGAATGCCGGAAAATGTCAGGGATTCGCTCCTTAGCGAAGAGGGCAGACAGTATGCGCACGGCTCCGGAGTAGGAGTTATAAACGTGCATCGCCGGATACAGATAAGATTTGGCGAGGAATACGGCCTTGAAATAGAGAGTGAGCCGGATGAAGGTACAACCATGAGGATCCATCTGCCCTATGCGCTTTACAGCACGGACGACAAGGATAAAACTAAGGAGGGGCGCAGATGAAAAGCGACAAAATACTGCTTATTGCTGCTATCACGATCCTTCTTTCGGTTACCGGATTTGTCGGATGGCAGATATTGAATATGGGCAGAAAGGAGGAACCGGTAAAGGTTTCGGTAATAGTAAATAATTCGAGCCTTGACCGCTGGACTAATTTTAAGGAAGGTCTCGAACAGGGCGGAGTGGATTTCGGGATCAGAATAAATATCGTGTCCACTTCTGAAATATCTTCTATGTCTGCAGAAAAAGAGATCATAGAAAAAGAGATCTCCAATGGAGCCGGAGCCCTTATAGTAGAGCTTTACAACAGCTATAACCAGGCTGCATATCTGGAGGAACTGAGTGCAGAAATACCGCTGGTGCTTGTTGAGACAGATACTTCACCTGAGGATGTATTTTACTCGGTAACGGCCGATAATTATAATCTCGGACAGACTCTGGCAAAAGAACTCTTAAAGGACTTGAACGGGAGAAGCGCAAAAGTCGGCATAATAGCCGGGAATCAGGAGCAGCTTTCGATGTTTCAGCGGCTGAGCGGTTTTCGTGACGGGCTGAAGGGCAGCGGCGTCAGTGTAGTCTGGCAGATCTCGGGATATAATGATGCCGGAGTTGTGGCAGAGATGTCAGAGTATCAGAAGGAAAATCATGCGGATTTCTGCGTGGGACTCGGAAATTCTGAAACAGAAAAGGCAATTGATTATTACAACGTTTTTAACGGAAATTTTGAAGGTGTTATTTATGGAGTAGGCTGTTCGGAGAAGGCGGCTTATTATCTGGATAACGGACTTATAAAAAAGCTTATTGTACCGGATGAATTTGATATGGGCTATCAGAGCGCGCTTTCCATAGCAAAGAGAGTCTCATATATCACCGAGGCAGAAAAGCATATAGAGACCGTCTATAAAGTTATCGATGCGGAAAGTCTATACAGTCCTGAAAATGAGATGTTAATATTCCCGGAGAAGCCATAAATATCCGATCCGGACAGGGATACAGGGGAAAATGAAATGCTTCAAAAAATCATAAAAAATTCTTTTATTTTTTTCCTGGCAGGCATCACGCTTTTCTCAACTGCCTGCGCCAGAAAAAGCGAAGAAAAAACTTCGATAAAGGTCGGAGTTTCTGTTTATGACAGTCATGATACTTTTATTTCAGAGCTTATGTCGGATTTTAACGAAATTCTGGCTGAAAAGGCAGATGACAGCGGGATCGCAATGAGTGTGGACATAAGGGATGCAGCGTGGAACCAGTCTACGCAGAACAGCAATGTCGAGGATATGCTGGAGAACGGATGTGATATAATCTGTGTAAACCTTGTGGACAGAACAGCGCCTGCGGCTATAATAGATCTGGCACGTCAGAAAAATGTACCGGTCATATTTTTTAACAGGGAACCCGTGGAGGGTGATCTCGACAGATGGGAACATCTTTATTACGTAGGAACCGACGCGGAACAGGCGGGAAAACTGCAGGGAGAGATAGCTGCAGAAGCATTCAGAGAGCACCCGGAATACGATAAAAACGGGGATGGCGAGATCAAGTATGTAATGCTGGAGGGAGAAAGCGGCCATCAGGATGCGATAGTAAGAACAGAAGTATCCATAGCTACAGTTTTAGAGCAGGGATTTAAGGTCAAGAAGCTTAAATCTGCGATAGCCAACTGGGACAGGGCTCAGGCATTTACAAAAATGGAACCGATAATCGAAGAATTCGGAGATGAGATAGAGCTCATCATGGCAAATAATGACGATATGGCTTTGGGAGCAGTGGATGCCTATGAATCAGCCGGATTCTTAAAGGACGATCGCCCTGTTATAGTCGGAATTGATGGAACAAAGTCCGGGCTGATGGCGATAGACAAGGGAGATATGTTCGGAACGGTCTACAATGATAATGAAGGGCAGGCCAGAGCCATGGCAGATCTGGTCTACGCTGAGAAGGTCACGGGTGACCTTTCGGAAATAGATTTTACAGAGGGCAGATATATCAGAGTGCCCCACAGCAAGATTTTAGGAGATTGATTTAATGTCATTTGTGCATTTGCATACCCATACGGAATATTCACTTCTGGATGGATCAAATAAAATAAGTGAGTATGTCTCGAGAGTCAAAGAACTCGGAATGACTGCGGCGGCGATAACCGATCACGGAGTCATGTACGGAGTCATTGATTTCTACAAGGCCTGCAAGGCAGCGGATATCAATCCGGTGCTGGGCTGCGAAGTCTATGTGGCGCCGGGATCGAGACATGATAAAAGCGGAAGGGCGGATGATGACAGATATTATCACCTTGTGCTCCTGGCAGAAAATAACGAAGGCTATCAGAACCTTATGAAGATAGTCTCGATCGGCTTTACAGAAGGATATTACTATAAGCCGAGGGTGGACAAGGAAGTGCTGAGGCAGTATCACAGTGGGATAATCGCACTCTCTGCCTGCCTCGCAGGTGAGATACCGAGGGCGCTGGTCCGGGGTCAGAGAGAAGAAGCGGAAAAGCTTGCCCGCGAATATGAAGAAATCTTCGGAAGGGGAAATTTTTTCCTGGAGCTTCAGGATCATGGCATCAGTGCGCAGAGGCTTGTGGATCAGGAACTTGTGGCAATGTCTGCGAAGCTTGATATACCGCTGGTTGCAACAAATGATATTCACTATACCTACCGCGAGGATGAAAAGCCGCATGACATTCTTTTATGTCTGCAGACCGGTAAAAAGCTTGCCGATGAGGACAGGATGCGCTATGAGGGCGGTCAGTATTATGTAAAATCAGAGGACGAGATGAAAGCCCTTTTCCCCTATGCAGCAGAGGCGCTTGAGAATACGCAGAAAATAGCGGACAGATGTCATGTTGAGATCGTATTTCATGAGACAAAGCTTCCGCATTTCGATGTGCCGGAGGGATATGATTCCTGGTCGTATTTAAATCATTTATGCGAAGAAGGCTTTAAGGAGCGCTATCCCGATGATGACGGAAAACTGCATGAGCAGATGGTCTATGAGCTTTCAGTCATAAAAAAGATGGGCTACGTCGACTATTTCCTGATAGTCTGGGATTATATAAATTATGCGAAAGAGCATGGGATCCCGGTTGGTCCGGGGCGAGGCTCGGCAGCGGGAGCGATAGTTTCCTATGCCTTAAAGATAACGGACATCGATCCTGTTAAATATGACCTTCTTTTTGAGCGATTCTTAAACCCTGAGCGAGTATCCATGCCCGATATAGACGTGGATTTCGCCTACGAAGGACGACAGCAGGTAATTGATTACGTAGTGCAGAAATACGGCAGGGATAAATGCGTACAGATCGTTACCTTCGGTACCCTGGCGGCAAAGGGTGTTATAAGAGACGTGGCTAGAGTCATGGATCTGCCCTATTCCTTCGGCGATAACCTTGCGAAAATGATCCCGAATGAGTTAAATATCACACTGGATAAGGCTCTGAAGGAAAATAATGATTTAAGGAAATTATACGAAAACGATGATACTGTTCACACGGTGATAGATATGTGCAGAAGACTCGAGGGACTTCCGAGACATACCTCCATGCACGCAGCCGGAATCCTTATCACGCCTGAATCTGCAGACAGCTATGTACCGCTTTCAAGAGGATCTGCAGGCGAAGTAACGACCCAGTTTACCATGACGACTTTAGAGGAGCTGGGACTTCTGAAGATGGATTTCTTAGGTTTAAGAACCCTGACGGTAATCCAGGATGCTGTAGATTTCGCGAATGAAAGGCATCCGGGACTGAACCTTGACATCAATAAAATAGATTACGATGACCCGAAGGTTTTAAAATACATTTCGACCGGAGATACGGCCGGAATATTCCAGCTCGAGTCCGGCGGAATGCAGCGCTTTATGAAGGAGCTCAGCCCGGAATCCTTAGAGGATATCATAGCCGGGATCGCGCTTTACAGACCGGGTCCGATGGACTTTATCCCTAAATATATCGAGGGTAAAAAGAACGGCGGAAATGTAAAATATGACTGTCCGGAGCTGGAGCCGATACTTAAGCCGACTCACGGCTGTATCGTATACCAGGAGCAGGTAATGCAGATAGTGCAGCAGCTCGGAGGATATACCTTGGGAAGAGCCGACCTCGTCCGCCGTGCCATGAGTAAGAAAAAGCAGCATGTCATGGAGGAGGAGAGAGCTAATTTCGTACACGGAAATGAAGCGCAGAACGTTCCGGGCTGCGTATCCAAGGGAATTCCGGAGCAGGTGGCTTCCAAAATCTATGACGAGATGATGGACTTCGCAAAATATGCCTTCAATAAATCCCATGCAGCCTGCTACGCCTATGTTACGATGCAGACGGCATTTATGAAATACTATTATCCGGTGGAATTCATGGCATCGATCATGACGAGTTTCATAGATAATCCGGGTAAGGTCGCAGGATATATAATGGTCTGCCGCGATATGGGAATTTCAATACTTCCTCCGGATATAAATGAGGGAGAGGCAGGGTTTACACCTTCGGGAGATAAGGCTATCAGATATGGCCTGAATGCAATAAAATCAGTCGGAAGGCCGGTAATCGATACTATCGTAAAAGAGAGAGAGCTCAACGGAAAATATAAAAATATCGATGATTTTATAGAGAGGGTCAGCGGCACGGAGGTAAACAGGCGTGCAGTAGAAGCCTTTATCAAGTCCGGAGCCTTTGACTCGCTTGGCGGCACGAGAAAGCAATATATGACCGTTTATAACGTGATCATGGATGATGTGGCAGACGAGCGTAAGAACAATATTGCAGGGCAGATGTCGATATTTGATATGCTCGGAAACGGAAATGAAAAGAGCAAACGTTTTTCGCTTCCGAATGTCGGAGAATATCCAGAGGATGAGAGACTTTCCTATGAAAAGGAAGTCCTCGGAGTTTATGTAAGCTCACATCCGCTATTAGAGTATGAAAAGCTGATAAAAAAGAACAGCAGCGCGAGCAGCGTGGATTTCGAGCTCGATGAGGAAAAGGGCGTTCCAACAGTGCCGGAGGGCAGTAAACAGACTGTGGGCGGAATAATCAGTGATGTGGTCATACGTCATACAAAAAAGGGAGATACGATGGCAATCTTAAAGCTTGAGGATCTTTTAGGTACCATAGAGGTCATCGTCTGGCCTAATAAATACCTTGCTTATGCACCGTGTCTCGTAGCTGACAAAAAAGTTTTTATCAGCGGCAGGGCAAAGTGTGATGACGAGCGTGATGCGCAGCTGGTAGCAGATACGATCACACCATTTGAGGATATCCCGAGGAAGCTTTTTATCCAGTTCCATACAATGGATGAATACAAGAGCGGAAATGAGAAGCTTATGGCTGCAATAAAAGACCACGGCGGCAGAGACAGCATAGTGGTTTACATAAGAGATGAGAAAAAACAGAAGGTTCTTCCGAGAAGCCAGAACGTAAAGGCTGATAAGGAACTTATAACAAGGCTCGGGGAAATCTTCGGCGAAGAAAATGTAAAGCTTTCATAAGTTTATGGATCATTGAAATTGTACTCAAAGCGTCAGAATATATAAATCTGATAGAAATTTAACGAATTTATAATTGAAAAGTTGCTATATATTTTATATAATAATATGACGGTTTATGAGGAATAAAGGAATTATTTAAAAGATAGAAGAGAGGTTGTGCTATGGCAGACAAAAAAATTAATACTATTGCGGTACTTACAAGTGGCGGCGATGCCCCCGGAATGAACGCAGCTATCAGAGGTGTTGTAAGAAAAGCTCTGACTAACGGCATGAAGGTTATGGGTATTGAAAAAGGCTATCAGGGCCTGCTCAACGGAGAGATTCACGAGATGACTTCCAAAGACGTTTCTGATTCCATCCAGAAGGGCGGTACCATCTTAAGAACTGCAAGAAGTGAAGAATTCGGTACAGAGGAAGGAAAGATCAAGGGTGCTGAGATCCTTAAGTCAAAGGGTATCGACGCTGTTGTTGTAATCGGCGGAGACGGTTCCTACAAGGGTGCTCTCGGACTTTCACATCACGGAATCGCAGTTGTCGGACTTCCGGGAACTATCGATCTTGATATTGCTTGTACTGATTACACTATCGGTTTTGATACTGCTATCAACACAGCTATGGATGCCATCGATAAGGTTCGTGATACATCTTCATCACATGAGAGATGTTCCATAGTAGAAGTTATGGGAAGACATGCAGGATATATCGCTCTCTGGTGCGGTGTTGCCAGCGGTGCTGAGGAGATCCTTCTTCCTGAAAGCTATGACTACGATGAGCAGCATATTATAAATCACATTATCGAAGCAAAGAAGATCGGAAAGACTCATTTCCTTATCGTAAATGCTGAGGGTATCGGTCATTCAACATCTCTTGCAAGACGTATCGAAGCAGCAACAGGTATGGAGACAAGAGCTACTATTCTCGGATACATGCAGCGAGGCGGTTCACCTACATGTAAGGATCGTTTCTATGCAACTATCATGGGTGCATACGCAGCTGACCTTCTTCGTGATGGTAAGTTCAACAGAGTTGTATGCCACAGAAACGGTGAATTCTGCGACTTTGATATCGATGAGGCACTGGCTATGAAGAAGACCATTCCGCCTTACCTTGAGGAAGTTGCAAGGTCTATGTCAAGATGATAAGCTCATACACGAACGCACGCCTTAACGGCGTGCGCTCTCTTCGAGACAGATCCAAGGCAAGACGTGAGAAGGATGCCTTCGTAGTGGAGGGAATTCGCGCCTATAAAGAAATACCGGAAGAAGATCTTCTGGAGACATACGTATCAGAGAGTTTTCATAAAAGATATCCTTCGATAAAGGGAGAGATCGTAAAGGAAGAAGTTTTTAAGAAGCTCAGTGATACAACCAGCCCACAAGGCGTGCTCGCTGTCGTGCGTCAGAAGCATTACAAACTTGCTGACCTCATAAAAGCTGAGAACGGCCTTTTTTTAGTTTTGGAAGGAATTCAGGATCCGGGAAATCTTGGAACCATGCTCAGAAGCGGAGAGGGCGCCGGAGTTACGGCGTTGATAATGGACAGAAAAACGGCTGATATTTATTCGCCTAAGGTCGTTCGCTCAACAATGGGAACGATCTTCAGGGTACCGTTTATATATACTGATGATCTCAGATCAACTGTGGAAGAAATGAAAAAGGCAGGTGTGCGTTTTTATGCGGCACATCTGAAGGGAAGTAAAAACTACTGCGATATCGAATATGCGCCCAAAACGGCATTCATGATCGGAAACGAAGGAAATGGACTTTCCGATGAACTGACTGCGATGGCGGATGAGAGGTTACTCATTCCCATGAAGGGAAAGGTAGAGTCGCTTAACGCATCGGTATCGGCATCAATACTTATGTATAAATACGCTGAGAAAAATTACGGCTGAGGTAATTTCATAGCTGTTAGGATACAGATAAAATCATTTGGAAGGGGAAAACAGATGAAATCATTAAAAGGCAGACACTTACTTTCACTTAGGGACTACACAACAGAAGAGATCACATATCTTATTGATCTGGCTGCAAAATTCAAGGAGATGAAAAAAGAGGGCATCGCACATGATGTGTTTAAGACAAAAAATATTGCCCTTATCTTTGAGAAGACTTCAACACGTACACGCTGTGCCTTTGAAGTTGCAGCCCACGATCTCGGAATGGGTTCAACTTACCTTGATCCTAAGGGTTCACAGATTGGAAAGAAAGAGTCTATAGCCGATACTGCCCAGGTTCTTGGCCGTATGTTTGACGGAATCGAATACAGAGGTTTTGGTCAGGAAATAGTTGAAGAGCTGGCACAGTATGCCGGAGTTCCCGTATGGAACGGCCTTACAAATGAGTATCATCCGACACAGATCCTTGCAGATATGCTTACAATAAGGGAGACCTTTGGAAAATTAAAGGGTCTTAAATTCGTATATATGGGAGATGCCAGATACAACATGGGAAATTCCCTCATGATAGGCTGCGCAAAGCTCGGGCTTGATTTCGTAGCCTGTGCTCCTGAGAAATACTTCCCTAATCCTTCACTTGTAGAGGAGTGCAGAGAGTGGGCAGCATCTTCCGGATCAACCATTACACTTTCAACAGACCCTGCTGAAGCAGTAAAGGGTGCCGATGTGATCTATACAGATGTATGGGTTTCAATGGGTGAGAGCGATGCCGTTTGGGAAGAGCGTATAAAGGATCTCACACCTTACAAGGTAACAATGGATCTCATGAGAAAAGCCGGCGAAGATGCAATCTTTATGCACTGCCTGCCTGCTTTCCATGACCTTAAGACTGAGATCGGTGCTGAAATGGGAAAGAGATTCAAGATTACAGAGATGGAAGTTACCGACGAAGTATTCAATCATTACAGTGATTCAGTATTTGAAGAAGCTGAGAACCGTATGCATACCATAAAGGCAGTTATGGCTGCAACACTTGGATATGAAGATAAATAATAAAAATGAAATATTGGGCGCTGACAAAAACCGGCGCCTCTATATAACGCTCGATGTAGTAAATTTCATTCTCTCGCTCATCAGTATAGCAATATCTATTTTATTATTGATATTTCAGGATAGTGCAACGATATTCTACAGGATAATATGCATTATTTTTGCTGTAATATGCCTTTTAAGCATGATCCGTTTTTATCGGGATAAGCCGAAGGTATCAGTACTATGTCTCATGCTTGCATCATTGATGGCGGCTTTGAGCGTTTTATTATAATAATATAATAAGAAATTCTGGTTTGGTTTATGGAAGATTTTACAGAAGCAGGCTTAAGGAATGAGCTCCGGACAAAATGGCTGGGGCAGGGAGACAGACTTAAGTTCTATAAGATAATAGATTCAACTAATGAAGAAGCCAAAAGGCTATTTGAAAAAGAGGGAAGAGGCGGGATCCTTTTCGCCGCTGATTCCCAGAGTGCAGGTAAAGGAAGGCGGGGACGTGTATGGCAGTCGCCGCTTTCCACGACTATAGCAATGAGCTATCTTTTAACACCTGAGTTCTCTGCAGACAGGGCATCAATGCTGACCTTAGTCATGGCGCTTGCTGCGGCAAAGGGAATAAAGAAAGCCTGCGGCCTCGAGACAAAGATCAAATGGCCGAATGATATAGTTATAAACGGGAAAAAGATCTCCGGAATACTTACGGAGCTTTCTGCTGAAAAAAATGAGATCCGCTACTGCATCATTGGAACGGGGATAAATGTCTCTGTTACGGATTTTCCTTCGGAAATAAAAGAAACAGCGACTTCCCTATATCTCGAATCCGGAAAGAAATTTTCAAGGTCGGAGATAACAGCGCGGATCGCAGAGGTCTTTGAGGAATATTATGAAGGCTTCTTAAAAAATAAGGATCTGTCGGATTTCAAAGATGAATATAATTCAATCTGCGTGAATGTCGGCAGACGCGTCAGAGTCCTTGACCCAAAGGGTGAATACGAGGCTTTGGCAAAAGGGATCAACGATGAAGGTGAGCTTTTAGTCGAAAGAGACGACGGAAGCGAAGAAACAGTTTATGCCGGAGAAGTTTCGGTAAGAGGAATTTATGGATACACTTGAAACAAATAACGGAAAAGAACTTGTCGTGCTTTGTGCGGCAAATCATTATACAAAGAAGTATTATCTGAATCCTGCATTCAGCAAGCTTCCTCAGTCAGTAAAGGATCAGCTTGAAATAGCATGCGTGGTATTTACAGAGCAGGCAGGAGGAGAGCTTCGTATCGTATTTGACGATGAGGGCGAGATGCTCCTGCAGACCTTTGGTTCTGAGGAAGATTTTAACTATGATGAGATCGGCGCAGGACTGATGGTAAAGGAACTTCAGAAAGAAAAAAGAGAGCTTTTCCAGGAGCTTACACTTTTTTACAGAGTTGTATTTTTAGGAGAGAAGATAGATTTATGACAGGTTCTCTCAGGATAGGAAATATAGAGCTTGATAACAGATTTATACTGGCGCCGATGGCAGGGGTAAGTGACCTGCCATTTCGTCTTATTTGCAGGGAATATGGGGCAGGTTTAGTCTGCACTGAAATGGTAAGCGCCAAGGCTCTTCATTATAAAAATAAAAATACTTATTCACTAATGCAGAGTGTTCCGGAGGAAAGACCTCTGGCGCTGCAGATATTTGGCTCCGATCCGGAAACAATGGGCGAGCAGGCAGAAGCCATAAGCGGCGGGGATTTTGATATCCTCGATATAAATATGGGCTGCCCGATGCCGAAAATTGTAAATAACGGCGACGGTTCCGCTCTGATGAAAGATCCGGAACTTGCGGAGAAGGTAGTTGCCGCAGTGGTAAAGGGATCATCAAAACCGGTGACTGTAAAGATAAGGGCAGGTTTTGATGCAGAGCACAAAAATGCCGTGGAAATGGCAAAGAGAATCGAAAATGCCGGAGCTGCGGCAGTTCAGGTGCATGGCAGGACGAGAACCCAGTATTACGAGGGAAAAGCGGACTGGAATATCATCGCAGATGTAAAGGCAGCGGTGAAGATCCCCGTTATAGGCAACGGAGACATCAATTCACTCGAGGATGCCGAGCGCATGATGACGGAAACCGGCTGTGATGCAGTATCTGTCGGAAGAGGCGCAAAGGGACGTCCCTGGATATTTAAGGAGCTTGCTGAAGGAAAGCATTATGAGCCCTCAGTTGAAGAGCGCATCGCGGTGATGAAAAGACATATCGCCCTTGAAAAAGAGCTTAAGGGTGAGTTCACAGCGGTCAGGGAAATGAGAAAGCATATCGCCTGGTACACGGTCGGAATGAAGAACTCTTCAAAACTCCGTACTTCGGTTTGTAAGGCAGAGACTGCAGATGAGCTGTACTCACTTATAGATGAGCTCATTGAAATTTAGATTATGTAAAAATATTATGTATAATTATTATGTTAACTAAAAATATGTAATTCGGGGAATCAGAATTAATGAAACGAAGAGACGATCCGAAAACTGAATATTATACAGATGTGAAATTAAGAAAGAGCCCGGACGGAAAACTTGTATCAGAAGCGAATTCGTCAGGCTCTTTTGACTTTGTGGAAGCTAAGGCAGAGGATAAAAATCCTGCTGAAGAATACCTGACTCCGGCTGAAAAAGCCCTTCCGGAAAAAATGAGGGAGCTTAAGGCATTTATGAATTCGGATGAGCGAATGAGAATGTCGAAGACTCAGGCTTTCTATACAGAGGCTAAAATGATGGAGGACTACGAGGACGATTTTGAAGGGGAAGGCAGGATATATTCAGCTTTCAGAACTGTATATGAAGACCTTGATATTGAAGCCCTCCGTTCCTATTTCAGCTTTAGGACAGCCTTCAGGCGCGGGGATTATATAAGGCCGGAGAAAGAGAATTATTTATATATTCTTATTGGCGAGCTTCTGATGCAGATAGGAGTAAAAAGTCCTGAAGAAGGTTTACATAAGTTATATGAAATTTCGGTAAATTACCGCTATAATCACTGGGTATATGGGCTTGAGCTCGACAGATGGATGAAGGATTACGTAGTAAATTACGGACTTCCGAATAAATATGTGCGTTACGTTTTCAAATCAGAAATAAAGACTGACTGGGCGCTCTATGTTCTGGACAATTGCGAAGATTTTTCGGATGAGGATCTTTTCAAATCAGTATCAATGCTTTCGGATTACGGAATGGCTGATACGCCTTTTGCAAAGAAATATCCGGAGGATGCCCTGCATGGAACTGCGACGGCTTTGCGGGCTATGGATGCAGAGAGCAGACGATTTTATAAGAAAAGCCTCGCGGGATATCTGCATTATTTTATGAGGACAGAAAATTATCGGCTCTTCGAAGGAGCGGTATTTTATAATAATGAAAGACCTGACAGCGGCAGCTTCAAGGTGGACTCTGCCAGGATATTTAAGAAGAATTTCCGGAGCTGGAAATGTGAAAGCTATGGCATTGATATAGGCCGTTTCATATGGGTAAAGGAATTAAATACGCTGATCCGCGAGATCGACCGGCAGTTAAGAAAGGCATTTAAGTTTGGAAAAGCCCTGAAGAAAAGACCGGTAAGCTTTGAAACGGAAGAGGCCATAGCTGATGGAATTCAAAAATATATAAAAGAAAAAGAGGAAGCAAAGAAACCAGTAATAAAAGTCGATCTTTCCAAGCTTTCAAATATCAGGAGCGATGCCGAATATACAAGGGATTCGCTTTTGGAGGGCACAGAGGAGGATTATGACGCTGAGGAAAATCCTGCAGACAGCGGGGCGGAAGAGAAAGAAGCGATTTATGATTTTCATGAGATAAATTCTGACTCCGAAAATATGACAGATGATATAAATGTTGAAGAATCAGCGGAAAATATAGAAATATCAGCGGATATTTTTGAAGGATCATCAGAAATCCCGGCAGGGCTCAGTGCAGATGAGGCAGCCCTTATAAAATGTCTCCTTAATGGGGAGTCAGCGAAAGATTTTGCCAGGGAAAGACATCAGATATTGTCTGTTCTGGTGGACTCGATCAACGAAAAATTATATGATATATTTGCAGATACAGTAATAGATATGGCAGATGATATCCCGGAAATTATCGAAGATTACAGGGATGATCTGGAGGAAATGTTCAGCTCCTGAAGCGGGATAAAATGAGGAAGATATGGCGGATATAAAGACAAATGCGGCAAAGAGGAAAGTGCCGAAAAGAATAGCGCAGGCAGTGATAAATTCTCTTAAAGGCGGAGTAGTACCGAGGATCGGCCTGCCATATATTGCAGTCGGAAGAAAAAGAGAGATAGAAGCTCTTTTGCACGACGTGGATATAATAGGCGAGGGCGGAGCTTCGTTCAGATTTATAGTCGGCAAATACGGAAGCGGAAAAAGCTTTCTTTTGCAGACTATAAGAAATTATGTAATGGACAGGAATTTCATAGTGGCAGATGCAGATCTTTCACCGGAAAGAAGACTGCAGGGCTCGAAGGGCCAGGGACTTGCGACCTACAGAGAGCTTATACAGAACCTTTCGACCAAAACAAGACCCGAGGGCGGAGCTCTTACATTGCTGCTCGACAGATGGATAAGCTCTGTGCAGAATGAAGTTTTAACGGAGGGTAATTTCAAAGCAGAGGATCCGGGATTTGGCGACGAAGTGGAAAAACGGATCCATGAAGTCGTAAATAACGTGAGCGAACTAGTGCACGGATTTGATTTTGCGAGACTTTTGTCCCTTTATTATAATGCGAGCGTTAATGGAGATGACGAGACCAAGGGTAAAGTAGTTAAATGGTTCAGAGGCGAGTATCCCACAAAAAGTGAGGCAAAGAGCGAACTCGGTGTAAACGTCATTATTTCGGATGATGACTGGTATGAGTACTTAAAGCTTTTCGCCTTCTTTTTCAGACAGGCGGGATATGAAGGAATGCTCGTGTTTTTCGATGAGCTTGTAAATATCTATAAAATTCCGAACAGCATTACCAGACAATATAATTATGAAAAAATCCTCACGATGTATAATGATACATTGCAGGGGAAGGCGAAACATTTAGGAATTATCATGTGCGGAACGCCCCAGTGCGTCGAGGATACGAGGCGAGGGATATACAGCTACGAGGCGCTTCGTTCGCGACTGGCGGAGGGCAAGTTTTCGAGAGAAGGTGCACGCGATATGCTGGCTCCGGTGATCAGGCTTGAGCCATTGACGCCCGAGGAAATGACTGTTTTATCGGAGAAGCTTGCGGATCTGCATGCGGAACTCTACGGATATGAAAGACATATCAGCGAGGCTGATATAGTTGATTTTATAAAGATTGAATTTGCCCGGATCGGTGCTGATACAAATATCACGCCGAGAGAAGTAATAAGGGATTTTATAGAGATCATGGATATAGTTTATCAGAATGAGTCGGTTGACATAAAATCCTTGCTGAATTCCGATGAATTTGCCTATGCAAAATCCGAAGCGGTAAGCGATGACACCGGCGAAGAGGGAAACGAATACGCTGAGTTTACTTTGTGATTTTGGAGAGAAGACACAGGATCTTTATTAGCGGAGGAAATGATGGATATTTATTCCAGATATGCACCATTTATACAGGATTATATATATCGTAATAACTGGGAAAGTCTCCGTGCTGTACAGGTAGCGGCGGGTGAAGCGGTCTTCGGCACAGAGGACAATGTCCTTCTCTGTGCATCGACGGCATCGGGAAAAACAGAAGCAGCCTTTTTCCCTATACTGACTCTTTTTATGGAAGAGCCGCCGCTCTCAGTGGGATGCATTTATATTGCACCGCTTAAATCGCTGATAAATGACCAGTTCGGACGACTGAACGATCTCTGCGAAGAAGCCGGAATACCGGTCTGGCACTGGCATGGAGATGTTTCGAGCTCGCATAAAAATAAAATGCTTAAACACCCCTCCGGGATATTGCAGATAACTCCGGAATCTCTGGAGGCGATGCTCATACATAAGCATTCTTTTATACCGAAATTATTCGGGGATTTAAGGTTTATCGTAATAGATGAGATACATTCTTTTATAAGATCGGATAGGGGTGGACAGACTTTATGTCTGATAGAGAGGCTTTCTAAAATTGCCGGAGTGAAGCCAAGAAGAATCGGACTTTCGGCAACTATCGGTGATCCGAAGGATGTGGGAGAATTTCTGGCAGCCGGCAGCGGCAGGGGAACGGTGATACCGAAGATCAAAGAAGGAAATATCAAATGGCGTCTTTCGATGGAGCAGTTCTTTAAGACAGAGCCGCAGTCCGGAGGACAGCATCCAAAGACTGCACTTAAGGCGGCAGACCCCGGAATGGCCTATGTATTTGAGCATACCAGGGGAAAGAAATGTCTGGTATTTTCAAATTCCAGAGAGGAATGCGAGGCAGTAACCTCTACACTTCGTCAATACGCAGAGTCGATAAATGAAAAAGACAGATTTTTGATACATCATGGAAATCTCTCAACCTCGTTTAGGGAAACGGCCGAGGATCTGATGAAGCGTGAGGAGGAAAATCTCACGACCTGTACTACGGCTACACTGGAGCTGGGAATAGATATCGGAAGGCTTGAGAGGGCATTTCAGATAGATGCACCTTTTACAGTATCGTCCTTTCTGCAGAGAATGGGCCGCACCGGAAGGCGTGAACTTCCGCCGGAAATGTGGTTCGTTATGATAGAGGAGCATGCGGAATCGAGGGCGATGCTGCCGGAGACGATTCCCTGGAAACTCTTGCAGGGCGCGGCTCTGGTGCAGATTTATTTAGAAGAGCGCTGGGTGGAGCCTATGAGAAAAGGCCGTCTTCCCTACAGTCTTCTCTACCATCAGACCATGAGCACTCTGGCTTCCTGCGGCGAGATGACACCTGCAGAACTCGCATCAAGAGTGCTCAGCCTAAACTATTTCAAACTCATAAGCCAGGATGATTACAGGGTTTTACTGAGGCATTTAATAGAGATTGACCATATCGAGCAGACGGAGAACGGCGGTCTCATTGTAGGAATTGCCGGCGAGCGCGTTACCAACAATTTCAAATTCTATGCGGTCTTTCAGGAGAATGAGGAATACTCTGTCCGTTCGGAATCAGAAGAGCTCGGAACTATTGTAAAGCCGCCGCCGGTTGGAGATAAGATAGCCATTGCCGGCCATGTATGGGTAGTGGAATCAGTTGACATAAAACGACATCAGGTTTATTGTCATATGGTAAAAGGTCAGATTCCGGCCTATTTCGGAGAAGTGCCGGGGGACATCAATACCCGTATAATGGAGCGGATGCTGCAGGTTCTGAGGGAGGATAAAGTTTACCCCTACCTTATGCCGAATGCGGTGGCAAGGCTCGCAGAAGCAAGGGCAAATGCAAGGCTTTCGGGTATCGTAAACAAGCCCATGATATGCCTCGGAGGAAATATGTACTGCCTTATTCCCTGGCTCGGAACCTACGCCTTTCTGGCGCTGGAAAGATTTATAAGGCTTCGCTGCGGCAAAAGGCTTAAAATAAAGGGATTTGACTCGGTCAGACCTTATTATATGCAGTTTACAATGGGAGTCAGTGAAGAGGAATTTTTTGAAATTTTGCATGATGAAATATCGAAGCCGCTTGATCCAATGGAACTTTTATTTCCGAAAGAAGTTCCGATATTTGAGCGCTACGACGAAATGCTTCCGGAATCACTCGTAAGAAAGGGATTTGCCTGCGGCGTCTTAGACGTTGAGGGGATGAAGACCCGTGTAATGCAGTGGGCCCCGAATAAGGAAACTTTTATAGTAAAATTATGATACTGAAACTTCAATACGACCAACTAATGAGGAAGAGGACAAATGACAGAAAGTTCAGCAGCATAGGAAATGAGCCGGGGCGTTTATACGCCCCATTCCCCACGGATTGCTTCCTGGTATTTATTGGTTTCGATCAATTCACGAACATTTTTTTCGTAATTAGCATCAAAAACGAAGCATGCGATCGTGTCGAGAACGAGCTTCATTGCCACGCTTGAGCTTAAAGGACCGATTTTGGGATCGCATTCTTTTACATCGACACGAATGACCTCGTCAGCCATTCTTGAAAGAGTATTATCTTTTGGCCCGGTAAGAAGAATGATCTCTGTCTGATGGCGTTTGAGCTGTTTTGCAGCCTCTACTATCTCAAAACTTTCTCCGCCAAATGAAATTATAAAAGCAAGTTCATCCATATCGGTATTGGAAGCCATGGATACCGGAAAACCTACAAGCATAAATGATGCGGCTTTTATCTGGCTTCTCATGAGCATGATCTGGAACTCTGCGCCTAAAAGGGCTGATTCCTGTTTGCCGAATATGAGCACGGATTTGTGTTTTAAGATATTATCGGCAACTCTTGAAAGCTGGGCGATATCGATCTTTGCCATTACATCATCGACGGTCTGGTGAAATAGTCTCGATAATTTACCGGATATATCTTCTTTAGAATCACCATGATGAAAAGGAAAGTTTTCAGTTACACGTTCGCGTTCGTTGATGCTGGAGGCGCCTATTTCGGCAGCCAGATGAATGCAGAGATCGCGGTGTCCCTGAAAACCAAGCTTATTTGCAAAACGATTAAGTGATGATTTGCTCACATAAAGATTATCAGTCAGAACCTTGACTGCTTCCGATACAAATGACTGAGGGTGCTCCAGAATATAATCTGCTATGTGAATTTCGGTGTCTGTGAGTCCTTTCTTACTCACAAGTTTTTCTCTAATAGACATATTAACTCCCTGAATCTGTTCTTTGTTTCATTCGCCCCTCGTCTAACAGTTTATCATAATTATATGTTCGTTGTTCGACTTTTATGATTTATTGCGTTAAATCACTGAAAATTCACAAAGTCAAATATGCTCGTAGAGCCATACCATTAAGGGCATAGTTCCGATGCAGAGAAGGGTCGATAAGATATTTATCGAACTTGCATAGGAAGTATCTTTCTTATAAAGAATCGCAAACTGATTTATGGTGGCAGCCTGCGGAGCCATTGCAGCGAGGAAGCTGATAAGGAAGATAGTGCTTCCGGACTGGATCATCTCTTCCAGGCTGAAAAGCTTTATGATAAGCAGTATCACAAGTGGACAGACCAGCAGACGCATGAGGATTATGAGCCAGATCCTGTGATTTTTGAAAAGCTCGTCTAATTTCATGGAACCCAAAAGCATACCGGTCACGAACATGCTCGCAGGACCGATGGCACTGCCTACAGTAGTCATTGCCTGAAGGGGAATGCCGGTAATTTTTACACCGCTGAAAAGAAAGATCATTCCGATGATTATTGAGATAACATTTACATTGAGGAAGATCTTTTTTAATGAGGCTAAAGAAAAATTTCCATTTTTATAAGGCCTGCGCGGACAAGGACAGCTCCCATAAGCATATAGATAAAGAGTTCCGCGATCTTTTTAACCAAAAGCAGACTTATCATTATTTTTCCCTTTTTAACCTTTTTAATCTTCTAACCATAAAATACGATGACCCCTCCCGAGACTGTCAGGAGGGGTCATGCTGGGTGGCAAAAATTAGTCAATTATCATGGACTGAGCCTTTGCAAGGACTTTTTTGCCGTTCATTGTTCCATAGTCTCTCATATCGATAGAGTCTACCGGTACGTTCGGAAGTTTGCTCTGAACATCTTTTACGGCAAATCTTACCTGAGGGCCTAAGAGCACTGCTGCTGCATCTGAAGCAACTTTCTCTGCCTCAGCTACGGGATAAGCTGCGATATCATATTCAAGACCCTGCTCTTTACTGGCCTTTTTCATATTGGATACAAGTAAGCTTGTTGACATTCCTGCTGCACATAATAAAATAATTTTCTTCATGATAACCTTCTCCTTAAACATAAAAACTATTCTTTAATCTTTTTCTTTTATTAAATTGTTCAGAATGATCAATTGTGAATAATGCGCGCGCTATTCGTGATCTGATCAGCTGTATTAGTGCAAAAAGCCTTAATACAGCGCCTTTATCTCTTGGATGTTATATATTTTAACAAGTGAAAAAACAAATTACAAGAAGATTGCACAAAAAAGTATGCAACAAAAGTTTCAGAATTAGACAGATTTTTTGGCATCGGCTCAAAGTTTGAACTCTTTGTTTCAAAACTGTCATAAATTATTGACGAATGATCATATTTTGGAGTAAAAATAAACAAGTCGACGACAGAAGTTACATGAGGAGGACAAAAATGAATTTTCCGAAAGATTTCCTCTGGGGTGGTGCGATCGCCGCAAACCAGGCGGAAGGCGCATACCTTACAGATGGTAAAAAATTAGATGTGACCGATGTAATGGTCGGAATCGGAAATGATCCCGATCTCAAATGGAATGATGAGACCGGCAAATGGGAACCCGATTTCAAAAAAGATAAAGTTTACTTAAGCCATGAAGCCATTGATATGTATCACAGATATAAAGAAGATCTGAAATACATGGCAGGCATGGGGTTCAAGGCATTCAGGACAAGCATTTCCTGGAGCAGGATTTTCCCTAACGGAGATGAGACTGAGCCAAATGAAGCAGGACTTAAATTCTATGATGATCTTTTCGACGAAATGATCAGTCTCGGAATGGAACCGGTCGTAACGCTGAGCCATTATGAAACACCGCTTTATCTCCTTACTGAATATGGTGGATGGGCAAACGAAAAGCTGATCGATTTCTGGGACAGATATACAACTACAGTATTTAAGCGCTACAAGGGTAAGGTTAAATATTATATGACCTTCAACGAGATAAACAATCTCTGGAGAATGCCTTTCCCGGCAGGCGGAATCCTTGATATCAATCCTGAAAACAAAGAGCTTCCGAATGCGGATCTTACTGAAGCAGAGCTTTACCAGGCAGCACATTATATTCTGGTGGCAAATGCAAAGAGCGTAAAGAGCTGTCACGAGATCGATCCTGAAGCACAGATCGGATGCATGCTTTCATTATCACCGCTGGCTGTTTATCCGGAGACCTGCAATCCGGACGATGTTTTCGGAGCAATGGAAGAGCAGCATAAGCATCTTTTCTGGCTCGACACCATGGTCAAGGGTTACTATCCGGGATACGCAAAGAGATATATGAAAGATCACGGAATAGAGTTAAAGATGAAAGATGGAGATCTTGAGCTCATAGGAGATAATACCGTTGACTATATAGGATACAGCTATTACAGAAGCTCGGTTTACAGCTCAAAGAAAGCGATGAGCGGTGATACCGGCGGATCAAAGGGAGCTGCAAATCCTTACCTTAAGGAATGTTCACCGGAGCCCTGGTGCTGGCCGGTAGATCCTAAAGGGATCAGATATATAGCAAATCTTCTCGAGGATAATTACGGAATACCGCAGTTTATCGTGGAGAACGGAATCGGACTTGATGAGAACCTCGATGAGAACGGCGAGATCGATGACGAATTCAGAAGAAGGTATATCGAAGAGCATTTGAGAGAGATAAATGAAGCCATAAAGGATGGATGTTCGATAATCGGGTATCTCTACTGGGGACCGATAGATGTCGTTTCTGCGGGAACCGGTGAAATGAAGAAAAGATACGGTTTCATTTATGTAGACCGTTTCAATGACGGACACGGAACTTTGGAGCGCAGGAAGAAGAAATCCTACGACTGGTATAAAAAAGTTATCGAGACAAATGGGGACTGCCTCGACGAATAAATTTAAGGAGAAGAGAATCTATGAAAAAAAAGAAATTTCCTGAGGGCTTCCTCTGGGGCGGTGCGACAGCGGCGAATCAGTTCGAAGGCGGATGGAACGAGGGGGGGAAAGGCTGGTCCGTTGCGGATTGTGCAAAGAGCCATTTGGATATCGATGTACGCGACTATGTGAGACAGAATACAGTTCTTGAAGCCGACGTAAAAGAGGCACTTGCGCATCCGGAGGATACGGTAAATTATCCAAAAAGACACGGTTCTGACTTTTATCATCATTACAAAGAGGATATCGGACTTTTAGGCGAGATGGGCTTTAAGGTATTCAGACTTTCGATCGCTTGGAGCAGGATCTTTCCGAATGGTGATGATGCAGAGCCGAATGAGGAAGGACTTTCTTTCTATGACAAGGTTTTTGATGAGTGTCATAAATACGGTATCGAGCCGCTGGTAACGATATCGCACTATGAGCCGCCTCTTTACCTGGCACTTGAGTACAACTGCTGGTATAACCGCAAGACTATCGATTTCTTCTTAAAATATGTCGAAGTCATTTCGAAGCGTTATAAAGACAAGGTTAAATACTGGCTGACCTTTAACGAGGTGGATTCGATGTTCAGGCATCCCTTCACCACCGGCGGACTCATAAAGGACAGATTTGAAGAGGATAAATGGGATCAGGTGGTTTTCCAGTCGATGCATCATCAGTTTGTGGCGAGTGCTCTTGCAACCAAGATACTGCATGAAACGATCCCGGGCTGCATGGTTGGCTGCATGCTCACGAAAAAGACCTATTATCCCTATAGCTGCAGACCGGAAGATGTACTTGCGGCACAGCAGGGAATGAGAGAACTTTACTGCTACAGTGATACCCAGGTATTTGGGGAATATCCTTCATATCTGAAGGCGCGCTGGGAGAACGAAGGCATTAAGGTGGTCATGGCGGACGGAGATCTCGAAGCCATGAAGAAATATCCGGTGGATTTCATCAGCTTTTCCTACTACAGTTCAAACTGTGTGGCAGCGGATGATCACAATCTTGAAAAGAGCGCCGGAAATAATGTAGAAGCCGTTAAGAATCCTTATCTCAGGGAAAATGACTGGGGATGGGCACTTGATCCCATAGGGCTTAGAATTTCTCTGGTAGATTTATACGACCGTTACAGAAAGCCTTTATTCGTTGTAGAAAACGGTGTGGGCGAGAATGAGGTTCTGACTGAGGATGAGAGCGGTAAACTTACTGTAAATGATGAAGGACATATTCTTTATTATTCGGAACACTTCAAGGAAATGTATAACGCCATTGCCGAGGACGGCGTAGACCTCATGGGTTACACCAGCTGGGCCTGCATAGACTTAGTCAGCGAGAGCACAAAGCAGATGAGCAAACGCTATGGATTTGTCTATGTCGACAGTGACGATTACGGAAACGGAAGCTTTAAGCGTTATAAAAAGAAGAGCTTTGACTGGTACAAAAATGTCATAGCGACAAACGGTGAAAGCCTGTTTTAAGACGCGTGGGGTATAAAAAAATCATTTCAAAACGGAGGTATTTATGAAAGAAAAGTTTATGAACGGCATGCTCATATTTGCCGGCAAGCTTCAGTCCAACAGGTATATGGCTGCAATTAAAGATGCCTTTACCGACCTGATGCCGATAGTTATCATCGGATCATTCTGTACACTCTTTTCAAACGTTATCTGCTCGACAGCAGATGGCTATCTGTCACTCGCAAACGTTCCGGGACTTGCTTTTTTAAGCAAACTTAATCCTATTTTTACAGCTGCTAATTACGCCTGCATGAATTTCATGGCGGTAATGCTGGTAATACTGGTATCGATCTATCTTGGAAATTATTATAAATTTAAGGGCGATCTTGTTTTACCGCTCACATCACTCGGTTCCTTTATCGCTCTTTGCTCAACAACACAGAGCACCAGCCTTACAGGCGACATCGTTACAACACTTGGAAAGACCATCGGTCTCGGAGAGGGTGATTCGATCACGGCTTCGATCTCAAACACCCTCGGAAGTGAGTACACAAATGCAAGAGGTCTTTTCGTAGCAATGATCGTTGGTGTTCTTGCAACTGAGTTCTATGTAAAGCTCGTTCAGTCGAAGAAGCTCGAGATCAAGCTTCCTGACTCAGTTCCTTCAAACGTAGCTCACGGCTTTTCGGTACTTTTCCCTTCAGCTGTAGTTATGCTCGTCATTTCACTTGTTGGCTGGCTCTTTGAGACATTTATGGGACTCACAGTATTTGCAGCCATCACAAAGTTTATTCAGGCTCCTCTTTCAAACGCACTCGGCGGACTTCCGGGATATCTCGTATTACTCTGGGCTTCACTTCTGCTCTGGATCTTCGGTATTCACGGAACACAGACACTTAAGGCTATCTATGAGGCAGCTTATCTTTCACTCTTCGCAGAGAATGAGGCATATTTCCTTGCAAACGGCACAACAGTAGGCGCTCCAAACATCATCAACACACCTTTCATGAGCTGCTTCGGAACACTCACAGGTGCAGGATGCACAGGCGGACTTATTATCGCTATCATGCTCTTCTCAAAGAGAGATGACTATAAGGCAATCGGTAAGATCGCCATCCCTTGCGGAATTTTCAACATCAATGAGCCTCTGACTTTCGGACTTCCGATCGTTCTTAACCCGCTCCTTGCAATTCCGTTCATGATCACACCACTTGTTAACTCAGCATTTGCTTATTTCATGACATCTATCGGTTTCTGCGGAAGAATGGTAGTAAACGCACCATGGACAACACCGCCCGGAATCATGGCATTCCTTGCATCAGGCGGAAATATTGGGGCAGCAGTAACACAGCTTATCTGCGTAGCTATTTCGGCAGTTATCTACACACCGTTCGTACTTATTGCAAATAAGCAGCCTATCGAAGATGAAGATTACATGAATGATAACGAAGAAGGAGAAACACAGACAGCATGAGTAAAGTAAAAGCATCTAAAACTAAAAAGAAAGTGAGTGCCGAGACCTTAAGGCTCAGGGAAGAAAATGCGCGTCTCTTAAGAGAGATAAACGAGCAGGATGCAGCCGCAGCAGCGACAAGCAATTCCCTTATGGAGGCACTTTCTCCAAAAAATCTCATATGTTATCTTTTGACGATATTTTTACCGCCGGTGGGAATTGCATTCCTCTGGCTCAAGCATAACACGGTGACAGTGCCGGCAAAGGCTATGTGGACCGCAGTGGGTGCCATGATAATCTATGAGCAGATGCAGATGCTTTTGACTTTGTTTTAATTATTGCCAGATTCTATGATCAATCTCTTTTATTAAATGTCAGGAGCCTTTGCTCCGACAAATTATTACGCGCCGTGGAACTTTATCTGCCGCCGTATCAGAAAACGGCGGTGGAGGGTTTCACAAAATCCGGGCGCAGATCAGTATTGGAGGTATAAAATTATGAAACTTACAGTAGATGTGCCGCTTAATCCGGCAAGAGCAAAAGATTATCTTTTAGGACTTGAGAACCCGAAGTATGAATTCATAAGCCAGAAAAGGAATGCGATGACTTTCGAGGTAAATGACGCCGACGGAAGTGCAGGCGACCTTGTAAGCTTTACAAAATCAACTATCAAGAGTCAGCCCTGGGGTGCAGCTCTTTATTTCAGAGTATTAAAAGAGGGCCAGCTTTACAGCACACAGAAGGTCTGAAGAGATTTATCCCCTAAGCGGGATCATATTAAAAATGCGCGAAAATAAAGCAATTTAAAAGTTAAAGAGGTAGGATATGGTAGAAGAGACAAAAGAATTAACGATCGATCTGACAGAAGAAGACGATGACATGAATCCCATCCAGCTTATATCATTTCAGATAATATCGGCTGTGGGAACTGCAAGGTCAAATTACATTGCAGCTATAGATGAAGCATCTGAGGGCAATTTTGAGGAAGCGGAAAGGCTGGTACAGGAAGGCAAAGATATCTTTAACGAGGGCCACGTGGCTCACGCAGAGCTCTTGACCAAAATGGCCAACGGCGAATTGGAGTACACAGACCTTTTACTCACCCATGCTGAAGATCAGCTTATGAGCGCAGAAGGCTTCGGCATCCTTGCAGAAAAATTCATTAAATTATATAGAAAAATGAATGGATGAACCCTGGGAAATGAGCTGTGGGAAATGAGCTGTGGGGACGTTCTTCAGGGATCATTTTTTGCAAAAATGATCCCTGAAGAACGTCCCCACAGCTCATTTCCCACAGCCCGTTTCCCATTTTCATATTGAATTATCTTATAGGATGTGTTAGTATTTTATTGTTAGTTTTTTAACAAACAAAAACACATACAATTCATTGGAGGTTAATATGGGAAGAAAAGTGGTACTTGCAGGTGCTTGCCGTACAGCAATAGGCGTAATGGGCGGAGGTCTTTCAACCACACCCGCAGCAGATCTCGGAACAATTGTTATTAAAGAAGCACTGAAAAGATCAGGCGTAAAAGCCGATCAGGTAGATGAAGTTTATATGGGATGTGTTATCCAGGCAGGACAGGGACAGAACATTGCCCGTCAGGCTGCAGTAAATGCCGGTATCCCGGTAGAAGTTCCCGCAACGACCATCAACGTTCTCTGCGGCTCAGGACTTCACTGCGTAAACCTTGCAGCAAAGCTCATCTCCATGGGAGATGCTGACATCATCGTAGCAGGCGGCACAGAGAATATGTCACTTGCTCCGTATGCTCTTGATAAGGCTCGTTTCGGTTACAGAATGGGCAACGCAACTCTTTACGATACAATGATAAAAGATGCTCTTACAGACGCTTTCGGCGGATATCATATGGGTATGACAGCTGAAAATATCTGTGATGACTGGGGACTTACCAGAGAGCAGCTTGATGCTTTCGCAGCAGATTCACAGCAGAAATGCGAAAAGGCTATGAAGAACGGTGTATTCAAAGAAGAGATCGTTCCGGTAGAAGTTAAGCAGAAAAAACAGACAGTTATAATAGATACAGATGAAGGCCCGAGAGCCGGTGTTACAGAAGAGTCTCTTTCAAAGCTTCGTCCGGCATTCAAGAAGGACGGCGGCAGAGTAACGGCAGGTAACTCTTCGGGAATCAATGATGGTGCAGCAGCTATCGTGGTTATGAGCGAAGAAAAGGCAAAAGAGCTTGGCGTTAAGCCGATGGCAACCTGGATCGCAGGTGAGCTTGCAGGTGTAGAGCCCAGGATCATGGGTATCGGCCCTGTTGCTGCAACAAGAAAAGTTATGAAAAAGGCAGGAATGCAGGTTTCAGACTTTGACCTTGTTGAGGCAAATGAAGCCTTTGCAGCTCAGTCGGTTGCAGTAAAGCACGATCTCGGATTTGATCCCGAGAAACTCAATGTTAACGGCGGCGCAATAGCTCTCGGCCATCCGGTAGGATGCTCAGGCTGCAGAATCCTTGTAACACTTCTTTACGAAATGCAGAGAAGAGATGCAAAGACCGGTCTCGCAACCCTTTGCGTAGGCGGTGGAATGGGCGCAGCAGCTATCGTTAAACGTGAGGATTGATCTATAAATTAAGAATCTAAAAAAACAGGAATCCGTATTTACTGCGGATTCCTGTTTTTCTTTCGTAAAAATTTTCACTTCTTTCTTACCGGTATCGAGATAAAGGAACTGTGGCTGCGGCCGATGACGTTTACAGCTATCTCGCAGATGTCACCGTCGACGGCTTCACCCTCTGCATCGATATAGGCGAAAGCCTTCTCAAAATACTCCATTCTGGAGGAAACATAAAAATCAGTATCTCCTATTTTATCAGCAGGAGTCCGGATAACACCATATAGTGAGCGTTTGGAAGGGTATTCTAAGACTTCTTCGTTGTCAAAAATACGCCTGTCCAGTGAAAGACGCTCAATATCGCTGACCTTTATAGCCAGACTCGTGACAGGGCGGAAATATTTATGCTTTAAATCCTCATAATTATAGAAATGCATTATCTGCACTTCCGGGGAATTATAAAGAAAAGCATTGAATAGCTTAGCATTGTCACTGCTGTAGGGAATAAATTTGAGGGCGATATTATTCATATAAAGATAATCGTCACCAAGTTCATGAGCACTTCTGACCATCTTAAGGTTATCCTTGAGCCAGTGGCGCAGATGCTTGAGATTTTCGATCTCAATATCCAGTTCTTCAAGCCTTTTATTGCCGAGCTCGAGGAGAACATCATCATCCGACTTTATGATCTTCGAAATATTATTTAAGCTGAAAGAGCATTTCCGTAAAAGACTGATTATAAAAGAACGCATAAGCGATTCTATTCCAAAGGTACGGTAGCCGGACTCGTTTCTTTTAGCCTTGATATAGCCGGCAGCTTCATATCTTCGTATCGTATTGGTGGTGACACCCAGTGCAGACGCGATATCACCAACTCTTAAATTCTCCAGATTAAAATGCTTCATATATATTAACCAAAACCTTTCTAAATAATTAGTTTCAAACTATATATAATAGATAAAATTATTGTATCTATTAAATACACTGTTCTTATAAATTCGATAAAAAAGATGAAAAATCTGTACTTTTTGATTATATCACACAAGTTTACGCGTTGACCATGACACAGTGTCATGGATTATGTTTAAATAAACAAACAATAGTGTCTGCGGCTTGCAGACCAGGAGGTAAGGTATGAAGAAAAGTGCTAAGATAAAGCGCTCTCTTGCATCGATCTTATCGGCGGCAATGCTCTTTTCGTCGGTATTTGGCAATGCAGGTCTGACGCCGGTAAGCGCAGATGACAGTGTAACAACATTTGAAGAATGGGAATTATCAAAAGATGATGAGGGTGTAAACGTAGCCAGATGGTCAGGTTCGGATTTTTATTTCTATTCTGCATCTGATTTTGATTACAACACTACCAGCGATACATTCGATGGGGAATCAAAGACATTTAACTATGTCAGAACTACGGGTACAAACGGAAAACAGGCCTCCGGAATAGTACAGACAAGCGGCGCATACTGCGATTATGAAGCAAAATCATCCGGAGTTTTGAGCGTTTATATCAAAATCGCTTCCGGTAAGGCATTTTATGTAAGTAAGACAGATGAAGATGATGAAAGCAGTGAAGTTGGACATTTCACAATAGGTACAGAAAGCACCTATGATGATTACGAAGATATCGCAGTAACACCAAGTGATACCAACAAAACCATCAAGATCGATATCGACTGCGAGTCAGGAAATACCTACTATATGGCAGTTATCGGTTCCAAGGCATGGATCTACGGAATCGAAGAAGATATGGCAAATACAACCCTTAGCGGCGAGATCACAGGAAAAGTTGAGGATCTTCCTGAGGATTACAGCATTAATTTCATCGATGAGGATGAGGTAAGGCACGAGGCTACACGTTCAGACAACAGTTACTCAATAGTTTTAAGACCCGGTGATTATACAGCATCACTTAAGGGTGCAAAGGGATTTGCTATCGCAAAAGACAGCAAAAAGGTAACTGTTGGAACAGATTCTGAGCAGAGTCATGATCTTGAGATAGTTGAAAGCGAAAGCTTTACAATGAGCGGTGCGATCAAGGGCGTGAGCGAGGACTATGATCTTTCAGACCTTAAGCTTACATTTACACCCGGCGATACAGCATCTAACGATCCGGTAAATGTAGAGATCGATACCGAAAACAGAAGCTATTCCGCAGAACTTGTAAGCGGTGAGAAATACAGCCTCAGTATGAGCGGAGCAGAGGATTATAAACTTTCTGAAGAAGTTACTGCAGAGCTCAGCGCAGATACTGAAAAGGATATTGAACTTGCATTGAAGGACGTATATACAGTAAGCGGCGGATTCATCGGACTTACAGATGTTCGCGGTGAATATGAGAATTTAAGCGTAGCTCCCACATCCATCAGTTTCAAAAATGTAGATGATGAATATGAGTACAGCGGAGATATCACAGACAACGGTTATAAAGTAAGCTTAAGACCGGGCTCATATCTGGCATCCATCGAGTCAGATGACTATTCTACATCAACACACGTAGTTGTAGAGGACTCAGACCTTTCAAGGGACCTTCTTCTCAAGGCAGAAAAGACAGAAGCAGTTGAATATTCTGCAGAGATCGAAGTCGGCGAAGACAAAGAGTACAAGAGCCTTCGTGCAGCAGTAGAAGCAGTAAAGAACATGACAAGAGAGAGCGACGAGAGAGTAACTATCGTCCTTGATCCCGGAACATACAGAGAGCAGGTATATATCGATACACCGAATGTTACACTCAAGAGTGCAAGCGGTGACAGAGATGATACAACTATCAGCTGGTATTATGGTATCGGTTATAAATATTATAGTGTAGTAAACAGCCTCTACGATCCTTATGCTGATTATGATCAGTTTGAAAAAGGCAATGTAACAAGTTACTGGGGCTCAGCAGTTATCACAACAGCAAATGCAGAGGGCTTCAGGGCAGAAAACATCACATTTGAGAACTCTTTCAACAAGTATATGACTGAGGAAGAGCTTTCAGACGGAGTAGAAGTAGACGGACTTGAGTCCATCACAGTTGTACGTCGTGCTGCAACAGACGTAAAGACAAAGACAGCAACAGAGAGAGCTGCAGCATATGTAAACTATGCAGATCAGACAGAGTTCAATAACTGTGCATTCATCGGAAGCCAGGATACACTTTATACCTGCAACAGACAGTTGGATGCATATTACAGAAACTGCTATATCGAAGGACAGACAGACTTTATCTATGGTAACGGCGATGTAATATTTGACGGCTGCGAGATCAATTTCTGCGGATATACAGATAAGGCAGCTGCAGGATACCTTACAGCAAACTCATGCTCAAAGAGCTATTATGCAGATAACGGCTATATTTTCAGAAGCTGCTACATCTCATATGCAGATGACAGCGATATGCTCACAACACCCGGATATTTCGGACGTACATGGGGCGACAGCGCAAAAGTAAGATTCATCAACACAAGACTTCAGGATAAGGACATGATCCTTGCAGACGGCTGGTCATCAATGAGCAAGGTTAATCCCACTGATGAAACAGTTTCACTCCTTGAGTACAACACAACATTTGCAGGCGAGGCAGTATCAACATCAGGTCGTGTAACAGGCGTTCTTGACAGTATCGATGCAGATGACTATTCAGTAGAAAACGTATTTACAAAGAATGGCTGGACACCTTCCTACTATACAGGAGATGCTTACAGCACACCTAAGTTCAGCGTAGAGCCTACACTTACATCAAACGGTGACCTTAACGCTCCCAACCCGGGTGAAAAAGTCACAGTAATGTATGAACTCGGTAATGACTGGGCAGATGAAGATGCTTCGATTATCTCATGGTATGCAGTAGATACAGATTATGATAATTCTTCTCTTGAGAATACACTTAAGAGTGCAGAACTTATCTCAACTTCAGTAGCTTCAGTAACAAACAGCGTTCAGATCCCTATGTCAGCAGCAGGCAAATACCTCATGGTAGTCGTAACTGCAGCAGTAAATGACGGTTCTGTAGGCGCAACTGAGTATATCGTAAACGAAGGACTTGCAGCTATCAGCTCAACCTGGAGCGATCCTTCAAATCCGGATTCAATAAGCCCCGGATCAGGTATCAATATCTACCTTGCAGGAGATTCTACAGTTAAAGATTACTCTCCTAAGGGTATTTACAACAATGGTTCAAATGATCCCAGAGCTTCATGGGGCGAATACCTTCAGGATTTCTTAAACGATGATTATGTAACAGTTAACAACTATGCACAGGGCGGACGTTCATCACGTTCATTCATCAATGAAGGCAAACTTGATGCGATCCTTGAGAACATCGGCGAAGGCGATTACCTCTTCGTACAGTTCGGTCACAATGATGAAGGTAACCAGCAGAGCTACTATATCGACAGATTTGCTCCTCTTTGGGTAAAGGGTACAGGCACTATTTACTCCAACTTCCCTACAATTAAGCCGGAAGAGAGCATGATGACAGCAACACCTTCAAGCCTTACATCAGCTATCAGCAACAGCAAATATTATGCATGGGACTGCGGAGCTACATTCAAGGGCTACCTCCAGTACTATGTAGATGAAGCACTTGCAAAGGGTGCAACACCGGTTATTGTTACACCTGTATCCAGAATGTACTATGGTACAGACGGAAAGATCTACGACCATCATGATGCAACAGGAACAGATTATGCTGATACAGCAGAGTACGGCATTGCCAAGGAATACAGATGCGATACTTATGTAACAGCATGCAAGGAAGTTTACGAAGCAAATAAAGATAAGGGCGTTTTACTTGTAGACGCTTATGCAGCAACAAGAGAGATGTTTGATGATGCTTACGCAGCATGCGGAAGTGATGCTAACGGACAGGCTATCATGAACGCATCGGATAAGACTCACTCAAACAAGGTCGGCGGATTTATCCAGGCAGCAGTATTTGCAGAGTGGATCCAGGATGCAGGACTTGATATCTCAAAATATGTAGAGAAGCCCGCAAGCGTTTACGGTGATGATAATACAGATCAGTATATCTTCGAATTAAACGCAGACAGCGAGTTCAAGGCTTATGATAATAAGCACAACTATCAGGAGTACTGGACAGAAGTTGGCCAGAAGCTTATCAATGAAGTAGCTGAAAAGCACGATCAGATCAATGCTTCTGAGGACACAGAAGACAAAGATACAAGATCTGAAGATAGTGAAAAGACTGATGAAGATAAGACTTCAACTGATGAGGATAAGAAGACAGATGAAGACAAAACTGCAGCCGACGAAGATAAGACAGCAACAGATGAAGACAAGACTTCAGCTGACGAAGACAAGACCGATGCAGATGAAGACAAGACAGTATCAAACGATGACGCCGCTGACGAAGACAAGACAGTATCAGATGATGAAGCAGTCGCAGATGATGATGCAGACTCAGATCTAGACGATAGTGTTTCTGATGATAATGCAGCAGTATCTGTAAATGAAGCAGAGGCTGCAAAAGCAGCAAATAAGCCTTATGGCGAAGTTACAAAGACTCTTGAAGTAAATGGTATGTCAGTAAGCGTTAACTATTTCGAGAATATCCCTTACATGGGAGTTTCAGTTAAGAATGCTGAAGATATAGGACTTTCACTAACAGTTGACGGCAAGGAGATCCCTGCATCAGCCTTAAGGATCAAAGTAAAGGGTAAGAAAGGCGCAGGAAATCCGTTTACATTACAGCTCAAAGGCTTCAAGGGAGCTTACAACACAGCTGATTACAAGAAGGTTAAAGCTTCACTTAAGAAGCTGGAGATCGGCGGAACACAGTACGCAATGACTGTAAAGAAAGCGATCGCAAGCAAGCTCTCAGCTTCAGAGTCAGGACAGGTTATGGTAAAGCTTAATAAGAGCGGAAGCGGCGTACAGAACGCAAAGCTTGTTATCATTTATCATGACGCAAAGGGTGCATCAAAGAGAAAGCTTGTAAAGATCAATAAAGCCGATATCGCAGGCTATGATGCAGCCACAAAGACCGTAACATTCAGCGGCAACCTCAACGGTTCAGCCACCATAAAATGACCCCTGGGGACGGAGTTTACGGCTCAAAATTAAGGTACCCCTTCATAATCAACCCAATAAATCTATGAATTAGAAAATGCCCTCGCCGGACAAAGCCGGTGGGGGCATTTTCGTTGATGAGAGAGTAGCTCCGGAAGCAATTTCCTGGACAGCATGGGCAACATCCTCGGTGGTTTTTGAAATCTGATTTGTCATTTCAGAAAGCTCAAGTGATGACGAATTAACGTGTTCAGCAGATTCTTTGATATGACTTACAATTCCTTCGAGCTTGCCTATAACCGAATTCGTGTTATTGACCATAGCACCGAATTCATCCTTGCGCTGGGCAAACTTGTTTATCTTTTCAAATTTTCCTTCTGCCAGCTCTGAAAGCGATCTGTTTACAGCTTTGATAGGCTCTGTAAAGCTGGAGGCTGTTTTTAATGAAAGGAAAACAGCAATGAGCAGAAATACTAATCCGATCAGAACAGTTACCATTGCTGCGCTGACTGCATTTTTAAGAGCGTCATTATAATTCTCGGAAACGACTACTGTATATCCAGTTAAAGGATCTTTGTAATAAGAGCTTATGACAGGCTGGTCATAGCTGCTCTTATCAGATATTTTTAATCTCATTTCTGAGCCAGTCGGCAAGCTTCTCAACGCCTTCGCCGCTGCTTGCACAGATAGGGATGATATCGATCCCCGGATGTCTCATATGAACATTCTTCTCGGCCTTCTCCATATCAAAATTAAAATAAGGAGCAACGTCGATCTTGTTTATGATAACGACATCAGAAATCTGGAACATGAGCGGATATTTAAGAGGCTTGTCATCACCCTCGGGAACCGAGAGGATCATTGCATTTTTGCTGGCACCTGTATCGAATTCAGCAGGGCATACGAGGTTTCCGACATTTTCGAGGATCAAAAGGTCGTAATCCTTGAAATTAATGGAATCGAGACCCTGGGAAGTCATGTCAGCATCGAGATGGCACATGCCGCCGGTATGGAGCTGGACAGCATCGGCGCCTGCTTCGATAATGCGTCTGGTATCGACGTCGGAATCAATATCGGCTTCCATGACACCGATCTTGAATTCATCTTTCAGAAGCTTGATAAGCTGCGTCAGCGTGGTTGTTTTTCCTGATCCGGGCGAGCTCATAAGGTTTAAGAGGAAAGTTTTGCTTTCCTTTAACTTAGCTCTGAGCTCATCTGCTTTTTTGTCATTGTCTTCGAGCACGTTTGCCTTGAGATCGATAATTCTTATTTCACTCATTTTCCGCTATAATCTCCTTTAAAATAAATTCTCGTCCATGAATAATCTTCGCAAGTCCGCTTTTGCAATTTGGGCATAGATAGTCATGTTCTTTGTCGGGGAGATATTCTTTGCCGCAGTCTTCACAGCGGGCGCTGACCGGTATCATGATGCATTCAAGCTCGGATGAGCTCAAAATAGTATCCTTCACGGCGGATTTATAATACTTGATCATATATTCCGGAAGGATCCCGGTCATTTCCCCAATCTCAGATACGACCTTTTTTACATTGGAAATATTTTCCTCTTCGCACTTTTTTAGTGCAAGATTCACAAGTCGTACCACATAACTCATTTCATGCATAAATTCAGCCTCTTTGCGTGTTTTTTCATTGCCGTAATTATAGTTGAAATGCGGGAAAAAGGCAAACGTGTGAGGTCTTTACTCGTATTTAAATATATTGATTTTTGGATAATATTTTATTGGAATAGTAAGGCCTTCATCAGCCTCGTTTTTGAAAAAGAGCAATGGAATGAGCTCATTTCACCTCCAAATTTTAATTTTTTTTTTAGTAAATTTTTATAATTTCTCCTAAATCCTGCCTGAATATATTGTATCTTTCTGTGTACAATATACAGAAATTGTATACGATTAGATACAATGGTCCTATTTAAAATATCCAAAACATAGAAAAATCGTTGTATTTTCACGATTTATACACATTTACAAGTTATCCATGACATAGTATCATGATTAATGTTTTAAAAGAGGAACAATTTCGTCCGCGATTTGTGGATCAGGAGGTTAGGAATGAAGACAAGTGCTAGGTTAAAGCGCTCACTTGCATCGATTTTATCGGCAGCAATGCTCTTAACATCAGTATTTGGAAATGCAAGTCTGACGCCGGTCAGCGCAGATGACAGTGTAACAACACATGGAAACTGGGAAATATCAAAGGACAGTAATGGAATAAATATTGCCAACTGGTCTGATTCGGACTTTTATTATCATTCAAAAAGTGATTTTAAAACCGGAACTACAGGTGCTTACTTTAACAAAGAGAGAAAAGAATTTAACTATGTAGCATCGACAGGCTCAAATGGAAAAGAGTCTAAGGGGATAGTACAGACAAACAATACAGACTATGGATATTGCGATTATAAAGCAGATGCATCCGGAGTTTTGAGTGTCTATATCAAGGCTGCTGTTGGTAAAAAATTTTACTTAAGCAAGAAAGATAAAACTGGCGATTCATCTGTTGTTGCAAATTTCGAAATGGTTTCAGAAAATGCAGCAGAAAAATATAGCGAAGTAGAAGGTGTTGAAATAACACCAAGTGATGATGAAGAAGCTCAAACCCTTAAGATCGATATTGACTGCGAAGCCGGAAGCACTTACTACATGTGCGTATCCGGTTCTAAAGTTTATGTCTACGGCATCGAAGAGGACATGGCAAGTATAAATCTTAGCGGTGAGATCACAGGAGAAGTTGATAAGCTTCCTAAAGATTACAGCATCAGCTTTATCGATGAAGAGGATAACGAGTACGAGGCAACACGTTCAGACAACAGCTACTCGGTAACCTTAAGACCCGGTGATTATACAGCGACAGTCAAGGGTGCAAGCGGATATACCGTTTCAAAAGAAAGCAAAGATATAACAGTAGGTTCAGATTCTGAGCAGAGTCACGACATTGAGATCGTTGAAAATGATTGCGTTACAATGAGCGGTAATGTTAAGGGAGTAGATGAAGATTATGATCTTTCAGATCTCGAGTTTACATTTATACCTGAAGACAGCACATCAAACGATCCTGTAAAGGCAAAGGTCAATGCTGAAAAGAGAACTTACTCTGCAGAACTTGTAAGCGGTGAAAAATACAGCCTTAGCATGAACGGAGCAAAGGATTACGAACTTGCAGAAGAAGTAACAGCTGAGATAAGTGAAAATACTGAAAAAGATATTGAGCTTAGATCAATAGATAAATATACAGTAAGCGGCGGCTTTATCGGACTTACAGATATCCGCGGTGAATATGAGAAATTAAGCATATCAGCCGCATCGATCAGTTTCAAAAATGTAGCTGACGAATATGAATACAGCGGAGAAATTACAGATAATGGCTATAAGGTAAGTTTAAGACCCGGATCATATCAGGCATCGATCGAGTCAGATGACTATTCTACAACAACACACGTAGTTGTAGAGGATTCAAGCGTTTCAAGAGACCTTCTTCTCAAGGCAGAAAAGACAGAAACTCTTGAGTATGCTTCAGAGATCAAAGTCGGCGAGGACAAAGAATATAAGAGCATCCGTGCGGCAGTAGAAGCTGTAACAAAGATGAGCAGAAGCAACGATCAGCGAGTAACGATCGTTGTTGATCCCGGAACATACAGAGAGCAGGTTTACATTGATACACCGAATGTTACACTTAAGAGTGCAAGCGGTGACAGAAATGATACAAAGATCACATGGTACTATGGGATCGGTTATAAATACTATAGTGCAGTAGACAGCCATTATGATCCATATGCAGACTACGATCAGTATGCAAAGGGCGATGTTGTTGATGATTGGGGTTCTGCTGTAATCACAACAAGTGAGGCGAAAGGTTTCAAAGCAGAAAATATTACATTTGAGAACTCTTTCAACAAGTATATGACGGATGAAGAGATCGCGGATGGAGTAGAAGTAAACGGGCTTCAGTCTATTAAGGTTGTACGTCGTGCAGGAACAGAAGTAAGGTCAAAGTCAGCTACAGAGAGAGCTGCAGCATATGTAAACTATGCAGATCAGACAGAGTTCAATAACTGTGCATTCATCGGAAGTCAGGATACACTTTATACATCTAACAGAACTTTTGATTCATATTATAAAAACTGCTATATCGAAGGACAGACAGACTTTATCTATGGTAACGGCGATGTAATATTTGACGGCTGCGAACTCAACTTCTGTGGTTATTCTGATAAGGGATATGCAGGATACCTTACAGCAAATTCAAGTCAGACCAAATATTTGGCAAATGACGGCTATATCTTCAGAAGTTGCTATATCTCATATGCAGATGACAGCGATATGCTCACAACACCCGGATATTTCGGACGTACATGGGGCAACAGTGCAAAAGTAAGATTCATAAATACCAGACTTCAGAAAGAGGATATGATCCTTCCGGCCGGCTGGTCATCAATGAGCAAGGTTAACCCGACTGATGAAACAGTATCACTCCTTGAGTACAACACAAGATTTGCAGGAGAGGCAGTATCAACGTCAGGGCGTGTAACAGGCGTTCTTGACAGCATTGATGCAGATGATTATTCAGTAGAAAACGTATTTACAAAGAACGGCTGGACACCTTCTTATTACACAGGAGATGCTTACAGCACACCGGAATTCAGCAAGAAACCTTCACTTACATCAAATGGTGACCTTAATGCACTTAACCCCGGTGAAACAGTTACAGTAATGTATGAACTTGGTGATGACTGGGCAGATGAGGATGCTTCAATCATCTCATGGTATGCAGTAGATACAGATTATGATAATTCTTCTCTTGAGAAGACACTTGAAAGTGCAGAACTTATATCGACTTCTGCAGCTTCATCATCAAAGAGCGTTCAGATCCCTATGTCAGCAGCAGGCAAATACCTCATGGTAGTTGTGACTGCAGCAGTAAATGATGGATCTGTAGGTAATGCAGAGTATATCGTAAACGAAGGACTTGCAGCTATCAGTTCAACCTGGAATGATCCTTCAAATCCGGGATCAATAAGCCCCGGATCAGGTATCAATATATATCTTGCAGGAGATTCTACGGTTAAGGATTACTCCGCAGAAGGTATGTACAACAGTAAAAATGATCCCAGAGCTTCATGGGGAGAATTCCTTCAGGATTTCTTCAATAAAGATTATGTAACAGTTAACAACTATGCACAGGGTGGACGTTCATCACGTTCATTCATCAACGAAGGAAAACTCGATGCGATCCTTGAGAACATCAGAGAAGGAGACTATCTCTTCGTTCAGTTTGGCCACAATGATGAAGGCAACGAGCAGAAATACTACATTGACAGATTTGCTCCTCTTTGGACAAAGGGTTCAGGTAAAGTACTTTCAAACTTCCCTACTATCAAGCCTGAAGAGAGCATGATGACAGAAACACCTTCTGAGCTTTCATCATCTATCAGTAACAGCAAATATTATGCATGGGACTGCGGAGCTACATTTAAAGGCTACCTTCAGTATTATATTGATGCGGCGATTGAAAAGGGAGCAACACCTGTGCTCGTAACACCTGTATCCAGAATGTATTATGGTACAGATGGAAAGATCTATGATCACCACGATGCAACCGGAACAGATTATTTTGATACAGCAGAGTACGGACTTTCTAAACAAGAAAGATGCGACAGCTATGTAACAGCGGTTAAGGAAGTTTACGAAGAAAATAAGGATAAGGGCGTTTTACTTGTAGATGCTTATGCAGCAACAAGGAAAATGTTCGATGATGCTTATGCAGCATGCGGAAGTGATGAAAACGGCAAGGCCATCATGAATGTCACGAATGAATCCACTGATAAGACACATTCAAATAAGGTCGGCGGCTTCATCCAGGCAGCAGTATTTGCAGAGTGGATCCAGGATGCAGGACTTGATATTTCAAAATATGTAAAGAAGCCTGCAAGCGTTTATGGTGATGACAATACAGAGCAGTATATCTTTGAATTAGATGCTGACAGCAAGTTCAAGGCATATGACAACGACCACAACTACCAGGAGTACTGGACAGAAATAGGCCAGAAACTTCTTGATGAAGTTGCTGAAAAGCACGATAAGATAAACGCAGCAGTATCGGATAATAAGGCAGCTTCAGAGAATAAGGTACCATCGGAGAATAAAGCGCCTTCAGAGAATAAAGCGCCTTCAGAGAATAAGGCAGCTCCAGAGAATAAGGTACCATCGGAGAATAAAGCGCCTTCAGAGAATAAAGCGCCTTCAGAGAATAAGGCAGCTTCAGAGAATAAAGCAGCTTCAGAGAATAAAGCGCCTTCAGAGAATAAGGCAGCTTCAGAAAATAAAGCAACTTCTGAGAACGAAGCACCTGAAAAGACAGATGATAAGGAATCAACAGAAGAGAAGGATTCGACTGTAGAGGATGATAAGACTCTGACAGATGATGACAAGAAATCTGATGAAGAAAAAGATTCAGAATCAGATAAGGATGCTTCTGCGGACGAAGAAAAGAAGTCTGATAATAATAAGACAACATCAGATAATAATGTATCTGCAGATGAAAATAAAGACTCAGAGTCAGATAATGAAGCAGCCGCAGATGAGGATACAAGCTCAGATGCAGATAAGAGCGTTTCAGATGATAATGCAGCAGTTTCTGAAAATGAAGCTGAAGCTGCAAAGGCAGCAAATAAGCCTTATGGCGAAGTAAGTAAGACAGCAGAAGTTGACGGAATTTCAGTAAGCGTCAACTATTGCGAGAATATCCCTTATATGGGAGCTGCAGTTAAGTATGCAGAAGATCTCGGACTTTCAGTAAATATTGATGGACAGGAAATTCCTGCATCGGCTCTTAAGATCAAAGTAAAGGGCAAGAAGGGTGCCGGTAATCCGTTTACAGTACAGATCAAAGGCCTCAAGGGAGCTTATAATACCGCAAAATACAAGAAGGTAAAAGCTTCACTTAAGAAGATGGAGATCTCCGGAACACAGTATGCAATGACTGTAAAGAATGCAATTACAAGCAAGAGCTCTGCTTCAGAGTCCGGACAGGTTATGGTAAAAGTTAAAAAAGACGGCAGCAGCGTACAGAACGTTAAGCTTGTTGTTATTTACCACAACGCAAAGGGCGCAGCAAAGACAAAGCTCGTTAAAGTTAAGAAGTCTGATATCAGTAACTATGATTCAGCTGCAAAGACAATTACATTCAGTGGAAACCTGAGCGGTTCAGTTACAGTTCAGTAAATACTGAGAAAATATTGGACTTCAGAAAACCCTCACTTCGGTGGGGGTTTTTTATGAGAAATGAGCTATGGGGACGTTGTTTAGGGATCATTTTGCTTTACAAAATGATCCCTAAACAACGTCCCCATAGCTCATTTCCTACTACACTTGACTCATTATTTACAAGTTATATGTATCTTAAACTTTTTATTTGTACCGTCTTCGTTCGAATAGATAAGAGTATATTTACTTCCTTTTTTAGCGTGGAAATACCATACACGTCCGTTCATCCAGAAATATTGCGGGTACTCATCTTTTGGCATTTTAACAGAGATATCTCCAAAACCATTATCATATTTAGCATGTTCTGCATTTGCGGATACAGCTTTTCCTCTGTAGCAGTAGATCCGGTTATTTATGATATGCCAGGGAGCCTGTACGTCGATTTCAGTTCCATCGCTGACCGTTAAATTGACGGTACTTGTAAGCTTTCCGTCGATAGTTGTTGCTATTTTTGTCACAGGGTTGCGTACACAGAATTTTTTGTAATTGCTTTCTCCGTCATAAGATGCCGTAACTGTGAAAGTTGTTCCATCGGGAACGTTTTTCTTTACTTTGAGTTTGCCTGTTTTTGAAAGAATGATCCCATCCGAAGAAGTAGTTAGACTGTAGGTACCTTTTGCTTTCTTTTTGCTAATGATGTTTCCTTCTGCATCAACCAGGGAAAGCTGTATGGATTTGCCGCGTGCTATATACATAGTAGATTGATAGTCACGGAGACCTGCAAGGATCCTAAACCCTTCTAATCCGAGAAAGTTCCTTTTAATATGCTTATTTTTAACAGCAGCTTCAACATCCAGTCCGCCATAAATGACATCTTCACTGTCTGTTTCCTGCTCTGTTTCATAGGAGCAACGCATTTTATTGTTGAGAATTCTGCTTTTTACTTTTTGGGCAGTTGCGTAACAGTGCTTTTTCATAAGCTTCTTATCAGAGGAAAGCACAAGAGCAGCGGTTCCGGCAACCATTGAAGCTGCCATTGCATTGCCGGGATGTGCTTCGTAGCCGCCATTGGCATTGAGACTGTATATTCCAATTGAGTAATCGTCGCCGCAGCCCCACAGCTCATTCCAGTTCATTCATGTTATTATTATATAAATAAAATACAAAAATTAATAAAAGGTGAAGCATATGAACGATCATAAAGCAGAAGTTATATATGAAAATACAATAACAGCAGAATTCATTAAAAGAAACAATCGTTTTACAGCAGAAGTTCTGATAGATGGCAGGCAGGAAACGGTTCATGTAAAAAATACGGGACGCCTTTCCGAGCTGCTTCTTCAGGGAGCAAAAGTAACATTGCAAAAGGCGGATGACCCCTCGCGCAAAACACAGTATGATCTGATATCGGTATATCATCCGGAACTTGAATGGGTAAATATAGACAGTCTGGTTCCAAATAAGCTTGTAAAAAAACTATACATACCAAAATATGATCTTGTAAAAGCAGAATATAGGTATGGAAATTCAAGATTCGATTTTTATATGGAAAAAGCCGGCGAAAAATATCTTACAGAAGTCAAAGGCTGCACACTCTCTTACGATAGAAGTAGCAGAATAGGATATTTTCCGGACGCTCCGACAGAGCGTGGAATAAAGCATCTTAAAGAACTGGCACAAGCCGCACAAAAAGGCTTCCATGCCGCTATTGCATTTGTGATACAAATGAACGGGATTGACAGGGTAGTTCCAAATGACCAAACCCATCCTGAATTTGGCCGCGCGTTAGAGTCAGCAATAAAGGCAGGAGTAAATGTCAAATATTACAGCTGCCATGTCGAAGCGGATAGAATAAGAATAAAAGATATGAAATAAAAATATACCCCTCGCCGATTAAAAACGGCAGGGGTGTTTCAAATTCATTTCCTTCCTGCTTCGTTTTCTTCTTCCATAAAATTAACGTACCTGGTAAAGGCTTTTTTCGCACTCTCTGGAGAATCTTCTCTAATGCCCACGATAAAATTAGCTTTTTCATCCGGCATATCACGCAAAATCACATAATCCTTAAACTCATTGATTATTGGTCCAATCATTGCTAAATCTCCTTTTTTGATCAGTGTTTATAATATCTATAATAATCTGACAAAGAATTTAAATCCGGTTGGAATAGCATATAAAAAATTTTATAATATAATGATCCCTGGGGACGTTGTTTAGAGCTCATAATTATATAGCTGTAAATTATTATCAGAGGTAAATTAAGGATAAATTTTTTTAAGGGTGACTTTGGGCAATATGATCAGAAGATTTAATGAAAAAAACGGACTTTATATTGAGAAGATAATTGGACAGGACAGACTTGCCTATGCAATGACCGATACTGAGGATTTATATGATCTTGTGGAATTTGCGGAACGGGGCGGATATCAGGGATCGGTGATCAAATTCTATGATTTTGAGAATGGAAATGTTTATACGCCTTTTGAAAAGAAAAGAAACGTAATTTATGGCAAGCCGGCATACGTAGATGACTTTTATTATTTTTTACAGGCTGATTATGACCGAAAGAAGGTAATTCTGTATAAATATTTTCCGGAAGAACTTTTGGAAGAAATAACCGTATTCAGCACGGATGAGGTAAATCTTTATAACCTCATGATCATTGGCGAAAAGGTGCATGTTATCAGTCAGGATACAAATAAGTTTTGCTGTTATTATCCCGATAAAATCCAATTAACACTTAAAGATCATGAGTCGGTGTCATTGATAACTGAGGACAAGATCATTACAGAAGAATGGATCGAAGAGGGATGGGATGACGAGAATGATTGCGCAACTGACAATTACAAATACTATGAAAAGGTAATTACAAAGAATTTTAATGGAGATATTATTTCTGAGGAAATTGGATCAGTATATCAGGCAGCGGACGGAACTTATTGGATATCGTAGATAATAACAGATTATGATGTTTGTAAAGAGGTATTATGTTTTTCCGGAAAAAAATTGAAAAGAAATTTTATGACAGGGATAGTAAAAAGCCGGTAATTAATACGTGCATATTAGACAGATAGAAGTTATAATAGTGGATAGTTGAGACAATTGAAACTCGCAATACTACATATTACGGGGTATGAACTATGGCAGATACTATTACACTTAATATTAAGAAACAGAAAAATATTGCACTGATCGCGCATGATGGAATGAAAGCGGAGTTGATCCAGTAGTGCAAGGACAATGCTGAAATACTTAAGAGGCATTTCTTATGCGGAACAGGTACAACTGCACGAATGATAACAGATGCTACGGACCTTCCGGTACGTGGTTATAATTCAGGACCGCTTGGAGGTGATCAGCAGATTGGAGCCAAGATCGTAGAAGGGAAAATCGACTTTGTAATTTTCTTCTCAGATCCGCTTACAACAGCGCCCCATGATCCTGATGTAAAGGCTCTGATGAGAATCGTTCAGGTCTATGACATCCCGTTTGCAAACAATAAGGCAACAGCAGATTTCCTTATTCATTCAACACTTATGGATGAAGAGTATGACCATGACGTGATCAATTTCCAGCAAAATATAGCGCATCGAGCTGAAACGCTTAAATAAAATTATTTTTGTTGATCTGAAACCGGTATGGAATTATTCCATATCGGTTTCTTCAATTATAGGTTTAGGGAGAATATAAGGAAAAAAGAATCAGAGTATGATAAATATCGTTAAAATTGTGGGAGAAAAGAAAGAAAACAGCTACAGGACAATATTATTTCTTTGCGCTATTATTCAAGTGATAATTTGTCCAAACAGTCAGTATATTTAGCATTGGGAGGAATTGTGCTATTTATCGTATGGCTGATCATTTATAAGAGGTCAGAAAAAGTTCCATATAACGATGAAGTGGCTGCGGGAATTTTTGTTCATTCTTTATTCAATACGTTCTTATCCGGATTTGCGCTTTTGCTCAGTATAATAATGTATAAAGATTCAGTGAAGAAGGAAAATTTTAATCTTATCTATCTGTCGAAAGTGTTGGAGGGATTTTGTGTTCTTTTGACAGTCTTTTTTATAATTCTTGCTATAGCAGCAAAAAGAGAAGAGAATAGATTATGATCCCAGGGGACGTTGTTTTGGGCTCAAAAAATGAGCTCCAAACAACGTCCCTTAGGATTAAAATATAAAACTCTCAAACTTGACTTGAATCAAGTTGTTTAAAATACAAGTTAAAATATAATGGGAATGGGTACAGGTTAAACTATTATGTTTGAAAGGTTATGGGAGGTATTTATGATTGAGAACATCGCTTCTTTTTTTCGACCGCTAATGGATGCTGAAAACGAAAGACTTTCGTCTGCAATTACTTCTAAAATTGCGTTAGTACTTGAAATGTTTACAGCTATTCTTGTTTTTATTGCCATAGTTGCCGGGATTATCTCGCTTTTTCCGGAGTTGAATAGGATTATTTATTCATCGCATGTGACATTTGACATAACTGTTTTTTTGGAAAAAGCATCTATAATCATAGTTGCCATAGAATTTTTCAAGATGCTTTGTCATCCAACTTCCGAAAATGTTCTAGAAACTATAATTTTTCTTGTTGCCAGGCATATGATAATTAATCAGACAACGCCCATCGAGGATTTTGTTTCGGTAATAGGGATAATTTTGCTTGTTGTTGCAAAGCGTTTTCTGCGTGTTGCGAAACATAAAAAGAGTTTTCTGGGCGAGGAATAATGACCCCCAGGGACGGAGTATATGGGTCAAAATTATATAACTGTAAATTATTATCAAAGGTAAACTAAGGATAAATTTTTTTAGGGTGACTTTAGGAAATATGATCAGAAGATTTAATGAACAAAACGGACTTTATGTCGAAAAGATAATTGGACAGGACAGACTTGCCTACGCGATGACCGATACTGAGGATTTATATGATCTTGTTGAATTTGCGGAACGTGGCGGATATCAGGGTTCAGTGATCAAGTTCTATGATTTTAGGAATGGAAATGTTTACATGCCTTTTGAAAAGAAAAGGAATGTAATTTATGGCAAGCCGGCATACGTAGATGGATCTTATTATTTTTTACAGGCTGATTATGACCGAAAGAAGGTAATTCTGTATAAATATTTTCCGGAAGAACTTTTGGAAGAAATAACCGTATTCAGCACGGATGAGGTAAATCTTTATAACCTCATGATCATTGGCGAAAAGGTGCATGTTATCAGTCAGGATACAAATAAGTTTTGCTGTTATTATCCCGATAAAATCCAATTAACGCTTAAAGATCATGAGTCGGTGTCATTGATAACTGAGGACAAGATCATTACAGAAGAATGGATCGAAGAGGGATGGGATGACGAGAATGATTGCGCAACTGACAATTACAAATACTATGAAAAGGTAATTACAAAGAATTTTAATGGAGATATTATTTCTGAGGAAATTGGATCAATATATCAGGCAGCGGACGGAACTTATTGGATATCGTAAAAAAATAATCGATTATGATGTTTGTAAAGAGGTAGTATGTTTTTTTGGAAAAAAATTGAAAAGAAATTTTATGACAGGGATAGTAAAAAGCCGGTAATTAAGGTGAGCATTTGTAGTGGTGAACAAGTTGCGGGTTTTCAGGATATCCATAACGGGTCTTTTGAGGATGTTATGCTGATCAGAGATGATGCAGATCTTCGTCAATTTATGGAGCAGTATGGAATTTTAGATGCTATTGAGAGAATATATTGATGATACTATTATACGTCCCCATGGGTCACGTGAAAGGAATACATATGGACTATATTTTACGAGAGATAAGCAAAGAGGATGATGCAGATATTGCAGTGATCATTCGGGAAAATCTGGAAAAATTTGGTCTGGATATACCGGGAACAGTATATTTTGATACGGGTTTGGATCATCTGAGTGAATTATATATAAATGAGAGCCGGTATTATATTGCAGAGGCCGCGGGAAAAGTCATAGGTGGTATAGGTTTTGCGCCATTTATTCTTATGTCAGATACAGCTGAACTGCAGAAACTTTATTTATCAGAAGATGCAAAAGGAAGCGGGATCGGCTATGAACTTGTGAAATTTATAGAAGAAAAGATGAGGGCAGCGGGATTTAAGTATTCATACCTTGAAACTCATGATAATCTTCAGGCTGCAATACATATTTATCAGAAAAGTAATTATAGCGAAATTGAACGTCCAAAAAATGTTGTACACAGCGGTATGACAAGATTTTTCAGGAAAAAGCTTTAATGACCCCCGGGGACGGAGTTATAGGGTCAAAAAATGACCCTATAACTCCGTCCCTAGGGGTCAAAGGGATAAATATAAAATGAGAAATACCAAAGATTACAAGGAAATGCAAGAAATACTTCGTGATATTAAATCAAGCAGCATTATCCGGGAAATGAAAAAATATAAACAGCATGGGAAGGTTTCTACCTATGAGCACTGCAAAAATGTTGCAAAACTAAGTTATGATATAAATAGAAAATTTTTGCTGCATGCAGACCTGAGAGTGTTGCTGCTCGGCGCGATGCTTCATGATTTTTATCTGTATGACTGGCATAATGAAGATGATGGAAAACATAAGCTTCATGGTTTTACGCATGCTGAAAGAGCACGCGATAACGCCATGAAATATTTTGATATAGATGAAAAAACAGGTCATGTAATATACTGTCATATGTGGCCGTTAAACCTAAGAAGAGTGCCGAAAACGAAAGAGGCGTGGATCGTATGTATTGCAGATAAATGCGTCTCTTTATATGAGACAGTATTCAGGAGGTAATTTTTTGTTTGTAAGCAGGTTATTATGTCTTTTTGTTATATACAGTTTGTATGGCTGGGTATATGAAACGATTTATTGTACGGTAAAAAGTCAGAAATGGGAAAACAGAGGGTTTTTATTTGGACCGTTTTGCCCTATCTATGGATTTGGTGCTGTTGCAATTTCTGCTATTGCTGATAAAACGACTGATATGGGGATCATACTGAGCATTAGTCAGCTTTTTCTGATATCAGTTATTGGAAGTGCGGTGTTGGAATTTGTAACTTCATGGACATTGGAGAAAATATTCCATGCCATATGGTGGGATTACAGTATGCTGCCTTTTAATATTCAGGGTCGTATCAGCCTTTTTACCAGTCTGGGCTTTGGCGCTGCCGGCGTGGTTATTGTCTATTATATTGCGCCGTTTACGGAGAAAGTTATGGATCATCTTTCACCAATGATCACGGAATGCCTTGCACTAATTTTTCTTTTTATAATAACGGTTGACCTGACATTAACAGTTGTAGCGCTATACCATTTTGAAAGGGTCGTTCTTAACTTAGAAGAAAATTTTAACAATAACATGGAGGCGATCGTTGACAATACAGTTCAGCAGACGAATCGTGTCAGAATGGAAATTAAAGAAAAAGGACGTGATATGAATGCCCAGATCAATCTTTTGGGAAGCTATGTTAAAAGTGCCGTATATCGTGTGCATTCATTCAGAGCTGTAGATAAAAAGTTTGAAAATGCCAAAAACCGTCTGCGTTCAATGATAAATGATACTAGGGGACGGAGTTATAGGGTCAAAAAATGAGCTTATGAGTATGGGTCATAATTGTAAAATTAAATATTGTGGGATTTTTAGCGTCTGGCTCTATGTCAGACGTTTTTTGTTTTATGGATTATTAAAGCTATTTTGCAGGGATTTTCTCTACTTTTTCTTGTTATAATCAGAATGTTATTAGCTGAGTTCTACAAATTGTAGAGTAATTCTACGATTTATGAGTCAACAATATAAACTATAGCTATTATCAATATTTCAAGAAAGAGCTCTTGCAGATAACTTATATTATTAAGGAGATTAGTTAAATGGAAGATATGAAAAATTTTGAACTTGAGTGTGGAAATCGATGCAAACGTGTAGGGATGATAAAAGGGCTGACGCAGGAAGAACTGGCAGAAAAAATGGGGGTTTCTGCAAAGCAAATTTCTAAATTGGAAACGTTATTTTAACGATATTAAGTGAATTTCCGAAATACTTGGGCAGGATATTACCGTAAACGAGATAGAGCAGGATGGATCTGTTTCTGAAATAGGCAGGGAAATCCTTTTTAATATAGTGAAGAGCAAAGGATATATGGATTTTATTACAAAAGTAGTTGGAGAAGAGATTAAAAATTGTAATGGTCGCCCGGGAGGTGACCATTATAGAAAGTATATTTGATATGATAGATATAGAATAAGAAATCTATATTTATAACTGTGGGAGGGTACACCTATGAATGAAATGATTATTGAAAAGGAAATTATAATTGATGATGTGGAAGCTGTTCTTTGCAAAATAAGAGAATTGAGTGCTGCAAGAACTGAGAATATTGAGACAATAAAGAAATTTATATGCAATGAGGAGAGTACGAGGTTTTATCTTGATAATAAGTTGAATAGTTATATGCAGCCTAACCAGACGGCTCTTTATCTATGGCTGGATAGTGGATATACTGATTACAAGGGTAATCCGATTTTGATATCTCTGCTCAGGAATGGGGAAGACTTTACTGGACATGTTGTAGGAAACGTTTATTCACTGGCTGAAAATGTCCGGGCATTCTTCAGATTAAATAGAAAAACAGTATCTGAAAAAATAGAAAAGTTTAAAAATAAATATGAAGCAAAGATTGATAAAAGAAAAATCAGACATATAGAGGATGAACAGGAGTACCTAATAAAATCCTGTAATATATCTGATGGTGAAAATCTATTTGCACAGAAATTTGCGGAAATGGATATTGATTTTGAGCCTGTTGATGATGCCGAATCGGAAGAAGATGCTGAAGATGTTCAGGAAGAGACCCTTAGTGAAGCTGAAGAGGAGATCACTATTTACATTCTGATCGATAAGATGGAAAGCATGCAGGCATATATGGATGAGCTTTTGCAGATCATTGAAAATATGAGCAATGAAACCGGAGCGCAGATAGCAGAGCTTCAAAAGAAGAATGATGAATATAAAAGAGTAATTCTTCAAATGCGTGCTTTTTCACAGCAGAAAATCGAAGAGGAAAAGACTCCCGATAAGATGACAGGACACGATCTGCTTGGAAATCATAGTAAGATTTTGGTGATCGGAGGGCAGGATCTGGGTGTAAATATTATGCAGGGAATTGCAAAATTATATGGCTTCAGTAAAAAGGACTTCGAATTTGTTAATTATGAAAAGGCTAAGGATTTTACAGAGAGAATCCGGAGAGATGGCAGACATCGTGCCGTTATTTATGGAGAATGCCCTCATAAGACTTCTGCTTTGGCAGGATATTCAAGTACAGTAGAAAAATTAAAGAATGGATCCGGGATGCCATATGTAGCTGATGCAAGGAATAAATCGGGAAAACGTAAGGTTACAAAGGAGTCATTCAAGAGTGCGTTGGAATTAATATGCCAGGAGATGAGGCTTGCTCATGCATGCTAATGACCCCCGGGGACGGAGTTATAGGGTCAAATAATGACCCTATAACTCCGTCCCCGGGGGTCATCCAATTTATACGTGCATATTTATCAGAGAAAAGTTATAATAATTGAAGACAATTGAAACTCGCAATACTAAGAATTACGGGGTAGAAAATATGGCAGATACTATTACACTTACTATTAAAAAGCAGAAAAATATTGCACTGATCGCGCATGATGGAATGAAGGCGGAGTTGATCCAGTGGTGCAAGGATAATGCTGAAATACTTAAGAGGCATTTCTTATGCGGAACAGGAACAACGGCACGAATGATAACAGATGCTACAGATCTTCCGGTACGTGGTTATAATTCAGGCCCGCTCGGAGGTGACCAGCAGATTGGAGCCAAGATTGTAGAAGGAAAGATCGACTTTGTGATTTTCTTTTCTGATCCGCTGACAGCCGCTCCTCATGACCCTGATGTAAAGGCTCTGATGAGAATCGTTCAGGTCTATGACATCCCATTTGCAAATAATAAGGCAACGGCAGATTTCCTTATTCATTCGACTCTGATGGATGAAGAGTATGACCATGACGTGATCAATTTCCAGCAGAATATTGCTCATCGAGCTGAGACGCTTAAATAAAAATTTTGTTGATCTGAAACCGGTATGGAGTAGTTCCATATCGGTTTCTTCAATGTTCAGCATAGGGAATAAGTTTAGAAAAAAGGGAATTTAATTATGATAAATATCGTTAAAATTGTGGGGGAAAAGAAAGAAAATGGCTACAGAACCATATTGTTTTTATGTGCTGTCGCATGTTTTTTTCTGGCATTTTTGCAGATGGAACCGGCATTAAGGACAAGGAATTATATATTGGTACCCGGTTATATTTCAGATATAACCGTAACAAATTTAAGCAGTTCACGTGGTAAAAAAATAAAATATGAATATCTGGTGCACTGGTTTTTTGAAGGACAGGAATATACAAAAAAGCAGAGCAGCCTGATTGACAGGCCGGATGACAGTATATCTGAGGTCTGGATAAGCAGGGACAATACGGACATGCTTATTTATTCAAGTGATAATTTGCTTAAACAGTCAATATATTTAGCACTGGGAGGAATTGTGTTATTTATAGTTTGGCTGATCATTTATAAGAGGTCAGAAAAAGTTCCATATAACGATGAGGTGGCTGCGGGAATTTTTCTTCATTCTTTATTTAATGCGTTCTTATCGGGGTTTGCATTTTTGATCAGTATAATAATGTATAAAGATTCAGTGAAGAAAGAAAATTTAAATCTTATCTATTTGTCGAAAGTTCTTGGGTCTTTCTGTGTTTTATTGACAGCCTTTTTTATAATTCTTGCTATAGCAGCAAAAAGAGAAGAAAACAGATTTTGACCCTAGGGGACGGAGTATGTGGGTCAAAAAATGACCCACATACTCCGTCCCCTAGGGTCATTTGCTATTCAACACCCTGGCCTTAGCACTGAAATCTTTAATAGTCACTTTTATTACTGCAACGGAAGCGGCCATTTTTTCGTCCATTTCAAACCTTCGACCGGTCTGATTAAGCATAAGGAGAGTTAAGCCGTGGATTTTTTCATCTACATCTTCAACAAGCTCGGCAGTACCTCTTCCGATTACTGATGCATATGTGGAGCCATATTTACAGGGGATATCTCCGCCCGAAACAGGTTCTACATCAGTCTCCATTTCAATGCAGACATTTGGGTTCTCTTTTATCAGATCGAGCTTGTGACCTTCTTTTGCTCCGTGCATATAGAAAGTGAAAGTGTTTTCATTTTCATCATACGAATATCCGTAATGAAGCGGAACTATATAGGGATATTCGCCGTCAAATAAAGCCATATGTAAAAACTTACAATCTGCAGTTATTTTCAATATTTTATCTATATCAGTTATTTCTCTGTCTTTTCGTCTCATTATTTTTTCTCCTAATACGTTAAAGTAATTCCATCTCTGATTTCATGGCTGTGAAACCATAGTTTTCGTAAAGTGGTTTTCCCATATCGGTTGCTTCGAGACTAATGCATTCTATTCCTCGTGATTTAGCATCATTTACTAGTAAATCCAGCGTTTTGCGGGCAATACCTTTTCTTCGGTATTCAGGCCGGGTGTACATGTTCATAACGTAAGCCTTTTTGCCGCTGGGATTATGATATGTAGGCATAACCTCATAATAGCTGATCCCGCCGGCACCGATAAATTTATCTCCATCCATTACCAATATCGCGGTATGAGATCCATCTGCCAGACTTTTTCTATAATAATTTCTGGATGATGATTCAACTTCTGACATATCAGTTGAATCATCAAGCTTATTGGCTGCACGCAACACTTCTATTCTTGTTTTAGTTAATAAGTCAATATCATCTATTGTTGCAAATTTGTATTCTATCATCTTTTATGACCCCCGGGGACGGAGTATGTGGTTCAAAAATTAGCAAAGAGCTTCATTTTCAAAAAAACATATTGAATTTCTTTTATGAATCAATTATACTTTCATGAGTAAAAAAAACAATATTTCATCAAATTTTTAGGAGTAAATATGCCAAGAAACCATAGAATTATGAGTTCAACAGGCGTATATCATATCATACTTCGTTCTATTAATCAGCACATCATCTTTGAAGACGATTCCGATTATCAAAAGTTCCTTTTCATTCTGAAAGACTGCAAAAAGAAATATGATATTGATATATATGCTTATTGTTTAATGGATAATCATATTCATATGATGATTTATGCACCTTCAGATAAACTATCAAAATTTTTTCAAAGCTTCGAAACAAGATTTGTTCATTGGTACAATACTAAGTATTTGCGTTTTGGACATCTCTTTCAGGATCGTTTCTTTAGCAAACCTATAGAATGCGTTAAAGCATTTTTGTCTGTACTTGTCTACATTCATAATAATCCGGTAAAAGCGAATATGTGTCGTTATGCATCAGAATATCGTTGGAGCAGTTATAACGCATTTTATGGAGCAAAAGATCCATTGGTTAACGTTTTGTTTTCATATAATATCGCGGGCACAAAGGAATTTTTGCTTAATTATTTTTCGAAGGAACCTGATGATTCAGACAACTCTTTATTTGAAAACGACCACCGAGAAAAAGATCATTTTTTTACTGATGAAAAGGCGCTTCAAATTTTTAAATCTGTCACCAATCTATCATCAACATCAGCAGCAACCTATTTAACGAAAGTGAAAAGAAATGAATATGTTAGGCAATTAAAAAAAGAAGGTCTAACGGTAAGACAAATAGCGAGAACTATGGACATTTCTGAATCCACAATTAAGAGAATATGCAGAAATAATTGACCCTATAACTCCGTCCCCGGGGGTCAGTTTGGGAAAACTTGTTCCACCTTTATTTCAGTGCTATCATAATATTTATTAAATTATGACCCTAGGGGACGGAGTATGTGGTTCAAAAAATGACCCTATAACTCCGTCCCCAGGGGTCAGAATTGGAAATTATTTTTTCAGAAAATAACTGAATATTGAAGTGGTAAGCTTATTTTGGACACGAAGGGGTTAACTTTTGGACATGGATTCTGTATAGTCTAGACAGCAGACTTCTTATCCATAGACACATGTTACTCCCTACATGGACAGGAGGCTTACCATGAAATACACCAAAGAACAACGTTTGGACATCGGCCGCCGAATATATGACGGCGAAATCACCAAGTATGACGCAGCCCAGCAGTATGATATCAGCCACCAAACAGCCAGGGATTATATGAGGCTGTATCGTAATGAGAACCATTTGCCACCTAAAAATGGGCGTCAATCAAAAGATGGAACATCCATTCAAAAACCTGTTCCTGAACCGAATAACCTTGAAGCATATGAAGCAATGTCAAAAGACGAACTGATTCAGGAGCTTGTCAAGGCGCGCATAACGGAGGCCCGGTTAAAAAAAGGTTACGAAGTGAAAGGGGATGGTTCAATAATTCGTTACAGCAGCAAGAATACCAGGTAATCCTTGAGTTATCCGGAGAGTTCCCCGTAAAACTCTTATGTGAAGCCATGGATATTAACCGCAGCAGCTTCTATTATTGGAAGAAACATCTGGGAAATCCTGCACCAAGGACTAAGAACCTTATTGATAATGTGCAGCTATTCCTGGAATACCACTTGAAATATCCCTCTCACGGATATAGATGGCTTAATGCCAAACTTCGTCTTGATACAGGCCTTATCTTATCTGATCCATATGCGCATAAATGCTGCAAGATTGCGGGAATAAAGAGCAAGGCCAAGCACTATAAGTATAAGAAACCGGGCGATTCGGGAAGAGTATTCCCGAATCTACTTTCAGCAGAGCTCAACATTGACGGACCGTTGCAGTGCATTGTCAGTGACATGACGGCATTCTATGTAAAAGGCATTTATTATGAGCTGACGCTATATATGGATCTCTGGAATAATGAGATTGTCAGCTATGCTTTATCGGCAAAACGCGGTGACCGCATGACTTACATAAGCGGCCTGGAGAATCTCCTTGAACTCAAGAAGGAACATTCCGAATTTCAGATGATTCTTCATAGCGATCAAGGATCTGTCTATGCATCAAAGGCATTCAATGATCTTTTGCCGATGTATGTGACTCGTTCCATGTCACGTGCCGGAACTCCTACGGACAACGCTGCTATGGAATCCATCAATGGCTGGATCAAAGCAGAGCTTTTTATGGATTTCCATGTCACCGGTGAGAAGCCGGTAGAACAGGAAATCGACGATTATATCGTCTTTTTCAATGAGCAGAGGCCTGCGTATTCACTTAATTACCTGACTCCAAAGCAGTACAGAGAAGCTCATGCAGCCTGATCTGCTCAAAGATCCGGAGCCAGAGGCAATAACCAGACACCGCCGAAGGCGGCTTGCCTTTGACATCCAGCCGGAAAGAATTGCTACAATAGAGTAACGACGGGCGAGCAAACTGATCTGCTCATGAGTCCATTGCCGTCGGCAGTGTCTGTCCAGCAATTCTTGGAGCGATGTCAAAGGTGTCGTCCGGATCGTGTAACTATTGAATTCAAGTGACTAAAAAACTTGATTTCGTGTCCAAAATCTGTTGACTACTGCAATATCGTTGAGATTACAGTAGTTGACAGTGAGAAAGAAAAGCAATTTGAAATAATATTTAAAATGAAGGGAGAATGACCCTATAACTCCGTCCCCAGGGGTCAAAAAGAGAAGATGAGTAAAACAGACAAGATCCGTTTAGGATTTGAAACTGCATATATAGATGGATCTCTGGCTTCGCCGTTAGCATATAGGCCGAGTTTTATTTCAAATAATCATAATGAGGGGAAGAAGGTCTTATCGTCCATAGAAGATGAGCTTTTGCGCTGTGACAAATTCCAGATCAGTGTGGCATTTATAACCATGAGTGGGATTACTCCGCTTTTACAGACACTGAAAGAGCTGGAGAAACGAAATATCCCGGGCGAGATCCTTACGACGAATTATCTGAATTTCAGTGAGCCAAGGGCACTGGCAAAATTAAATGAATTAAAAAATATAAAACTTAAAATGTATGACACGGAGGCAGCGGAAGAGGGCTTTCATACAAAAGGATATATATTTAAGAAAGATGAAATCTATCGGATAATTATCGGAAGTTCAAATATTACAAGTGCAGCGCTTACAAGTAATCGAGAATGGAATACTAAGCTGGTCTCCACTGAGCATGGAGAAATGGCGAAGGAAGTCGTTGCCGAGTTTAACGAATTATGGACATCTTCATATTCTCTGGATTTTGATGATTTTTATGAAAATTATAAAGAACGCTATAAAATCATCAAGCATCAGCGTGAACTTGCGAAGTCAGAAGAAATAGTTTCAATCGATAAGTTTAAGCTGAAACCAAACAGCATGCAGGTAGGCTTTATTGCAAATCTAAAAAAAATCATTGAAGCAGGTGAAGACAGAGCACTGCTGATTTCCGCTACAGGAACGGGCAAAACCTATGCATCGGCTTTTGCTATAAGAGAGCTCGGATTTAAGAGGATTTTATTCCTTGTTCACAGAGGTCAACTTGCAAGACAGAGCAAAAAATCTTATGAAAAAGTATTTGCAAAAACTGTTTCAATGGGAATTGTTGGAGCCGGTTATCATGAATATGATGCTGATTTTATTTTCGCAACAGTTCAAACATTGAATAGAGACGAGCATTTATTACAGTATAAAAGCGATGCCTTTGATTGTATAGTTTTGGATGAAGCTCACCATGTTCCGGCGGACACTTATCAAAAGGTAATGCAGCATTTTAATCCGAAGCTCTGGCTCGGTATGACAGCTACTCCGGATAAGCGAGATGATAATATTGATGGCAGAAATGTTTATGAGCTTTTTAATTATCAGATAGCTTACGAGATTCGCTTGCAGAAGGCGATGGAGGAAAATCTGCTTTGTCCATTTCATTATTTTGGAATAAGTGACTTAGCGGTTATCGGAGATGATAAGCAGAGTAACTATGATTTTTCAAATCTAAGCTCTGATGAACGTGTGAGACATATTATCGAACAGGCAGAGTATTATGGTTATAGTGGAGACAAGGTCAAAGGTCTTATTTTCTGCAGAAATATTAAGGAGACAGAGGAGCTTTCTGCTAAATTTAATAAAATAATAAATCCTGATAATGGTAAAAATTTCAGAACAATAGCATTGAATGGCAGTGCTTCTGAGGCTGAGAGGCAGGAGGCATTTGAGCGTCTTGCTATGGATGAGGAATATCAGTCAGAAAATAAAGAACCACTGGATTATATTTTTTCTGTAGAAATCTTAAATGAGGGTGTGGATATTGTTGAGGTGAATCAGGTAATAATGCTGCGCCCAACTCAGTCGCCGATAGTATTTATCCAACAGCTGGGACGTGGACTTAGAAAAGCGGAGGGAAAAGAATACGTCGTTATTCTTGATTTTATAGGAAATTATGATAACAACTTCATGATTCCAATTGCTTTATCCGGAGACAGGACTTATAACAAGGACAATATCCGCAGATATATAATGGAGGGCGGAAGGGTTATCCCGGGCGCTTCCACGGTGCATTTCGACGAAATTTCAAAAAAGAAAATTTTTGAATCAATTGATAAAATGGCGACGCCTTTGAAGCTGCTTAAAGAAAAATATCAGAATCTGAAGGACAGACTTGGGCATATTCCGACTATCATGGAATTTTACGAACAGGGCGAGATCGATCCAATAAAATTCATCGAATATACAAAGGAATCCTATCATTATTTTTTGCTTAAAAATGATAAAGACTATAAAATAAGATTTACCGAGAATCAGCATCGGCTTTTATCTTTTATATCCCAGATTCTCGCAAATGGAAAACGCCCGCATGAATTGCTGCTTTTAAGATCGCTGATCGATAGCGGAAAAGTTGATGTCGAATATCTGAAAAACGGACTTGCCAAATTAGGCCGTAAATATTCTGAAAAAGATTTTAGGTCTGCGGTCGATATGCTGCGGATGTCATGGATCAATTCGCCTGCGGACAAGAAGAAATATGAGAGAATAGAGATTTTAGATAAAAATTTCTTAAAAAGCGGAACGTTGACGAGGGCAAGCAGCTATGCAGATTTGATTGCGGATTTATTATTCAGGGATGAATTGAATGATCTGATAAATTATGGCCTCGCCAGATATGAGGACCTTTATAAAAATACAGATGAATATGGTTTGGTACTTTATCAGAAATATTCTAGAAAAGATGTTTGCCGATTGCTTAACTGGGCGAAGGATGACAGTTCGACACTGTATGGTTATAGATATAAACACGGCACCTGCCCGATTTTTGTAACGTATGAAAAGAAGGAAGATATTTCAGCAACCACCCGTTATGAGGATCAGTTTATAAATGATCAGCTTTTCAGCTGGATGACCAGGAGCAGGGTAAGTCTGGAAAGTCCGGAGAGTCAAAGCATAATTCACTCTCAGGAAAATCATGAACATATCTTTTTATTTATAAAAAAGAGTGATGGTGAAGGAACTGATTTTTACTATATGGGAGAGGTGAGGCCGATTGATTATGAAGAGACGACGATCTCAGACGCTAACGGTGCAAAACTTCCAATAATGAATTTCAAGATGAAGCTGGATATGCCGGTGAGACAGGATATTTATGATTATCTGACGAAATAAAAAGTTTTAGGAGAGTTATAATGAAAACGGTTAAAGTCGCTGCGGCGGTTATAAAAGCTAAGAACAAAAAGGGCGAATCCATAATTTTTGCGAGCCAGAGAGGCTATGGCGAGTTTAAGGACGGATGGGAATTTCCGGGAGGAAAAGTCGAAGTAAATGAAAGTTCTGAGGAAGCCTTGAAGCGTGAAATTATGGAAGAACTTGAAACAGAAATTTCAGTGGGAAAGTTGATCGATACAATAGAGTATGATTATCCGAATTTCCATCTTTCGATGGATTGTTTCTGGTGTGAGATCTTAAAAGGTGATCTTGTCTTAAAAGAACATGAGGCTGCAAGGTGGCTGACAAAAGAGGAACTCCACGATGTGGATTGGCTTCCGGCAGATATCTCACTCATAGACAAAATCAGTATGACCCTATAACTCCGTCCCCGCAGCTCATTTTTCGGGAATACAGCGTACAATACTTGACACAACAGTCATTTACGGATATAATATCACGCGCAAAGTGGAAATTTTTTAAATATTGTATTTAAATAAGTACATAAATGAAAGGAAGAAAAAAGATGGATGCACAGCCTGTTGTAAAGAAAAACATTATCACTTATGAAGGCGTTCAGAAGCTCGAGGCAGAACTTGAAGAGCTCAAAACCGTCAAGAGAAAAGAAGTTGCAAGAAAAATTTCTGAGGCAAGAGAGCAGGGTGACCTGTCCGAGAACGCAGAGTATGATGCAGCAAAAGCTGAGCAGGCTGAGTACGAAGCCCGTATCGGAGAGATCGAGGCTATCCTTAAGCATGCTGAAGTTGTAACCGATGAAGAAGGCGACGATAACAAGGTTCGTATCGGCTGCAAGATCAAGATCATGGATATGGAATACAAGGAAGAGATGGAATATCGAATCGTTGGTTCCACAGAGGCAAACAGCCTTAAGGGCAAGATCTCTAATGAGTCTCCTGTAGGAAAGGCACTCCTCGGTCATAAAGTCGGCGATACAGTTAAGGTTGAGACAAAAGCAGGAATCCTTAAATATAAGGTTCTTGATATTTCAAAATCCGGCGAATAATTAGCAGAACTGAAAGGAGATTAGACAGATGCCTGAGCAGGATATTCTTGCGATAAAGAGAGAAAAACTGAAGGATCTTCAGGATGCGGGAAAGAATCCTTTCCTTATAACAAAATATGATGTAACACATCACACAACAGAAGTTAAAGATAAGTTCGAAGAGCTTGAGAACAAAGAAGTAAGCCTTGCAGGACGTATGATGTTCAAGCGTAAGATGGGTAAGGCTTCATTCTGTAACCTTTCCGATAAAGAAGGAAAGATACAGGTTTATGTAGCTCGTGATTCCATCGGTGAGGAAGCTTACGAAGAGTTCAAAAAGATGATGGACGTTGGAGATATCTTCGGCGTTAAGGGTACTGTTTTCAGAACCAAGACCGGCGAAATTTCCATACATGCCCAGGAGCTTACTCTTCTTTCAAAGAGCCTCCTTCCGCTTCCGGAGAAGTTCCACGGACTTACAGATACAGATACAAGATATCGTCAGAGATACTTAGACCTTATCATGAACGATGAAGTTAAGGATACCATGATCAAGCGTTCAAAGATCATCAAGCTTATCCGTAACTTCCTTGATAACAAGGACTTCATGGAAGTTGAGACGCCTATGCTCGTTGAGAACGCAGGCGGTGCCGCAGCTCGTCCTTTCACTACATATTACAATGCGCTCAGCGAGGAGAGAAAGCTTCGTATCTCACTCGAGCTTTATTTAAAGAGACTTATCATCGGCGGACTCGAGAGAGTTTACGAGATCGGCCGTGTTTTCCGTAACGAGGGAACAGATACAAAGCACAATCCTGAGTTCACACTTATGGAGCTCTACCAGGCATATACAGATTACAACGGAATGATGGATCTCACAGAGGAGATGTTCCGTTATCTTGCAGAGAACGTTTGCGGAAGCGCAGTTATCACATACGCTGACAAGGAGATCGACCTTTCCAAGCCTTTCCGCCGTCTCACAATGGTAGACGCTATCAAGGAGCAGACAGGCATCGATTTTGACACCGTTAACTCTGATGAAGAAGCTAAGAAGATCGCTGACGAGAAGAAGATCGCATACGAGCCTCACCACAAGAAGGGCGATATCGTAAATCTTTTCTTCGACGAGTTCTGCGAAGACAAGATGATCCAGCCTACATTCATCATGGATCATCCGATCGAGATCAGCCCTCTTACAAAGAAAAAGCCCGAGGATCCTTCAAAGGTTGAGCGTTTCGAGCTTTACATCAACGGTTGGGAAATGTGTAATGCTTACTCCGAGCTTAACGATCCTATCGATCAGAGAGAGCGTTTCGCAGCTCAGGATGCACTTGCTGCAGCCGGCGACGAAGAAGCTAACCACACTGACGAGGACTTCCTCACAGCTATGGAATATGGCATGCCTCCGACGGGCGGTATCGGTTATGGTATCGACAGACTCTGTATGTTGCTCACAAACAGCGCAGCCATCAGAGATGTAATCGCGTTCCCGACACTCAAGTCCCTCAGCAAGGATAACACTCTAGACCATGCAGCTGCAGAGGACAAGTCAGGGTTCTTCACACCGAACAGCCAGATCGATTTCAGCAACGTTAAGATCGAGCCTCTTTTCGAGGAAGCTGTTGATTTCGAGACCTTCAGCAAGTCTGATTTCAGAGCTGTAAAGGTTAAAGATTGTGTTGCCGTACCTAAGTCCAAGAAGCTTCTTCAGTTCACACTTGATGACGGAACAGGCACAGATCGTACGATTCTCAGCGGAATCCACGCATTCTACGAGCCTGAAGAGCTGATCGGAAAGACCTTGGTTGCAATCACCAACCTTCCGCCTAGAGCAATGATGGGTATCGAGTCCTGCGGTATGCTGCTTTCAGCAGTAAACAACCTTAAGGATTCAGAGGATGAGGAACTTCACCTTCTTATGGTTGATAACCACATCCCGGCTGGTGCAAAGTTGTACTAATCGACCACGAAATTTCTGTAACAAAATTGATTGGAAAAGGGTGTTACAAATACCATTTTGTAACAAATTGACAACAAAAGCCTTTCCAAACACACTTTGTGACACTTCGTGATAGCTTTGTTATAGAGAATATAATAGTCATAAGACTACTCCAAAAGGAGTCGCTTTTCTTAAAAGTAATTTTAAGAGGTGCGGCTCCTTTTTTGCGTTCAGTTAGATATTTTTTGACCATATTAATAATCCAATTAATCAAAGGAGGAAGTTCTATGGGATTGGAGAACGACAACTATTACAGCGTGGCAAGACGAAAGGAAGTGCGGGAGGAATCACGGAAACTCAGAAAGAAGTTTCTGCGATACAAGGAAGCAGAAATCGTGTATAGCATTCAGCATAAAAAGCTGTTGGAACTGGCAGATGCTGCTGGAGCTCTGTACCGGATCGATGGATATGTATTGATCAATCGTGAAATATTTGATGAGTATCTGGAGCAATTTCATCAGCCACCGAAGACAAAGGCTAAGGCTGCACCGAAGGTCAGCAGGTGGAAGAAATGAGCGGAACTATATGGATGTATTCGGATCTGATGAGGCACTTGCTGACGAGATCTGAATCGCATCGAAGTAAGTCCTGGTTGGGGATAATGATAGAAGCAGGCAGTAAGGTATAAGTCGAAGGAGATTCCATCATGTGCCAAGAGTTTGCCTAGAGCTGAATACATTAAAAATAATGCGAAGGAGTCTGCAAAACGGAAATATGACCATTTATATGGTTTGTTTTATGACCGTTTTGCAGGTTCTTTCGCTTTTTTTGATGCATGGCTCTGGGCACATGACTGTATTTCCGTTTTGTGAGAACTCCGGAATGGAGGAAAAATGAACACACAGAACATGGAGACAATCGGAGGAAGATTGAAAGCACTGAGATTGAAGGAGGGACTTAGTCAGGAACAATTGGCGGATGAACTATCTTTTGGATCTAAGAGTATGGTATCGCAGTACGAGAGCAATAAAAGAGCAATCACAATTGATGCACTACTGGAGTATTCCAATAGGTTTAATGTGACAACAGACTGGATTCTTAAAGGCGTTTTAGCACCAGCGTTTGTAGAGCCGAGAGAGTTGTATAAAGCGTTTGGATATGAAGATGTGATTGAGGTGTATTCACGGATTAAGGACTCCCAGATGCAACAGGTGGCCTTGGCGCAGCTAAGAGTTTTAGCTGAATTTTAAAGGTGTGTGAGTGAAGTAAACATACACACTAGAGGTGTGTTGTGTGTATGTTTACTCTAATTTATGTTGCGATTGAGCAGAAGATATCATATAATTAAAGTAAACATACACACAATGGCGATGTAGTGTGTATGTTTACTTTAAAGGAGGGTAGATATGCTTCTTACATATAATGAATGTATAGATAAATATGGAAGCGACTATAGACTCAAAAAAGAGATCCTTAGTGGAAATATCTTTATGAAAGAAAAGGGAATATATTCTACTAGACGCAATATATCAGATATTGAAGTAATAATGAGTAAATATCCTAAAGCTGTATTTACTGATAAGAGTGCATATTATTATCACTCTCTTACAGATGTCATTCCCGATTATTTTCATCTTGCTACAAAGAGGGAAGATAGCCGGATAAGAGATAGTCGCGTAAAACAATCTTTTTTAAAAGATGAAATTTTTGATGCTGGCATTGAAGAGATGCAATACAATAATATATCCATCAGGATATATAATAGGGAACGCATGCTGGTAGAATTGATGAGATTTAGGTCCAAAATACCTTTTGACTATTATAAAGAAATCATTCAAAATTATCGACGTATCACCGAAGAAATGGATTTTGGTCTTGTAGAAGATTATGCCTACATGTTCCATAAAGGCGAAATTATTATGAATCAGATACAGATGGAGGTTCTTTGATATAAATGAATTTACATGATGAAGTAGAAAAGATTAAAGGTGAAGGGTATAGTGAAGCAAATGCTGAAGCTAAGCTATGCCAGGATATAGTGCTTAAAGCAATTGCAGAGAGTGGAATGGGGAGAAATGCTACGATTAAGGGCGGTGTTGTAATGCGCAGTATTTCTAAGAATGCCAGACGTGCTACGCAGGATCTTGACCTTGATTTTATAAGATATTCAATTTCGGATGATTCTATTAAAAGATTTATAGGAAAGCTGAACTGTCTTGATGGCTTAAAGATTGGTATTGCAGGCAACATCACAGAGCTTAATCATCAGGACTACAAGGGGAAAAGGATTACACTAACCGTTGAAGATACAGAAGGAACAATGCTTTCCCTTAAGATGGATATAGGTGTTCATGCTGATCTTACCCTTGAACAGGAAGAATATGCTTTTGATGTAGGCTTCCAGGATGATGCAGTCAGCCTTTTGATTAATTCCAGACATCAGATGATTACTGAGAAATTGAAATCACTTGTAAGATTCGGAAGCCGTTCTACAAGATATAAAGATGTGTTTGATATTTATTATCTGAAGGAAGAGGTTGATGTTGATAAACTTAGGGGATGTATTGAAAAATACATTTTCGCCGATAATACTCTGAGAAATGTCACCTCGATGGATGAAGTGGTAAAGAGGACTGAGCGAGTATTTACTAATAAGAAATATATAAGTGATCTTGAAAAGTCTGGTAAAAATTGGCTTGGAGTGTCAACAGATACGGTGCTAAAAGAAGATGTGGATTTTCTAAAAAGTATTTAGGTAAAGAATGGAATAATTGGTCTGACAGCGTCTGACTAATTGGATAAGAGGAGTGGCTTGATGCTGCTCCTTTTTTCACTTTATAGGAAATTCCAATTTTTTGGACAACAAATCCTAACGTACGTTCGGACATTAAATTGAAATGAATAATGAAGGAATGCATGACAAACAGACGGTATGGAAATTAAAAGATGTAGAAACCATCTTCTCCAAAATCGTCATCAAGTTCGTCATCATTTAAGAAATAATCCAAATCCAAAAGTTCATCCTCGCTCATATTGCGAATGTCCTTGGGAGAAAAACCTTCTGGTGGGTTATCCATGTACTTTTTGCGCAGTTTCTCAATGTTTTGTTTCATGTTGGTATCCTCCTGAAAGGATTATACCAAGTATAGTCGGATTAATAAAGTTATGCAGATGAACGCAATCCACGAGACTTGGACATGGCTTTCTCGTATAGTTCTTCAAGAGAAACGCGCTTATGATTAAAATATAGTTCCAGGAACAGCATTGTTGAACCGCAATCGCATTTTAGAGGATCATATCCGAACGCGGAAAGCTGTGCAGTACGCCATTTATTGAAGCCACGAAGAAATGAGTGCTTTTCTTTTGAAATGGCGCGGTTAAGATTTTTGTCAATGTCTCTGTGACGGGCATAAATACCACCATAACGTATCATCTTAAAGTGTTTTTCAGGTATATGCCGTATCAGACGTTCAATGAACTCGGTTGCAGGGATGGTTTCTTCTACATATTTGTCATCTTCGTGGCGGTTGTAGTGGAAAGTGACATAATCACCGTCATATTTGTCAATACGTGAAGTTGCAATGACGGGTCTGCCAAGGTAACGTCCAATGTATTTAATTACGGTGGTAGGGTTGCATTTGTTGGGCTTGGCATAAACATAGAAGCCCTGTTTATTTTTGTCATAACAGGCAGCTTTGACTTTCTTAAAGGAAGAGCCAAGATAAGGTTCTAATTCATTTAAAAGTGCAGTTTGAAATGAACTGCGAAGAAGCTTGTAATTAAAATGAGTTACGTTTCGCCATTCGCCGTTGTCACTGTAACCGCCTTCAGATATTAGACAGTGAATATGCGGATTCCATTTTAGATCACGTCCGAAAGTGTGCAGGACCATGATAAAACCGGGAGTGAAATTTTTTGATTTATTTATTTTGCGGAACATATGGGAAATAACACTGTTAACAGCATGAAACAGGCAGTTAAGTAAAGAACGATCCTGTAAAAAGTAAATCCTTAGATCTTCGGCAATGGTAAAAACGCAATGTCTATGATTGACCTTAATCAGCTTGAAGGACATGTTAGTGGTGCGTTCCATGGAATACTTATTTCCGCATGAAGGACAAAAGCGGCTGTGACAGCGAAAGGGAACAAATTTAAGTTTTCCGCAATCCGGGCATCCATACATGGCACCACCAAAGTCTGGATTGCCACAATTAATCATCTTGTCGATGTTTTCAATGACAGATGAGCGAGGTTTCATTGTGAAAATAATTGTTTCATAGTAGTCGGTAAAGATTTTTTGCAGTATGTTCATATAACTATTATGAATGAAAATGGAGCAAAAGAAAACCCCACCCCTCATGAGTGAGGGGCAGGGGAGTTGAAGTGCCGAAGGCACTTTTTTATGTTTACATTTTGAGAACAGAGCATACCCATAGTTTACATTTTGAGAGCAGATTTTGTACGGAACCTACCTTATGATTAAAGAGTCTTAAGATTCTAGGAAATTTCCAAGTGCTTTAGCATCATTTCAAAGGAGGGGAGACGATGGCTAGAAGAAATATTGTGGAGCGTTACATCAGAGCTGATATTGAGAAGCGCGTTGAGATTATTCTTGATAACTATGGTATGTTCAATCGCATTCTTGATGGTTACGAGCAGAGCCTTAGTATTGTGATTCGCAATGAGCGTGATTACAACAGAAAAAGGCTTTTAGGCGACAGTGGTATCCGAGTACAGACATCCAACATTGGAGACATAACCGCTCAGACCGCTGTTGAAAATGTGACTATTCAGCAAGCAATTCATGATGTCAGATTTGTAGTAACATCAAAGTGATTCAGTACATCATGGGTCACAAAGAAATCTCTACTACAATGGAGATATACGCTGAGGCAACTGATGAGAAGAATAAGGAAGTCTTCGAAGAACTTTCTGCAGAATTAAGCGATTTGTTTTGAATTCATATTATAAGGAATGACTCGTTTTTGGATAGAGTCTTCCACAAAAACCATGACAGCAAAATATTGGTATGACAGCACTTTGACAGCAAAGTCATCCTGCTACATCCTGCTGGATAGTGCGTTTTAGAATGTATTGTTTTGTCGGAAACCTACTAGAACCCATTAAATCCCGATGAATCGGAAGTAATGGTCAAGGTTTTCCGACACTGAAGTCGCTCAGCTAATAAACCCTTGATTTTACTGGCTTTCAGAGCTTTCAAAGATGATTTTGACAGTGGATTGACAGTAAAATAATCCATTTCAGTCGGGTTAGACAAGGTTATACAGGAGAATAGAAAAAAATAAAACGTATTTTTTAGAGTCATTCTTGAAGAAATTCAGGAGTGGCTCTTTTTTATTTTGAAAGTGTTTTCAATGATTGCCAAAAACCGTGTTTACACGAGTTTTTGAGCAAACATTAGGAAACCTGATATGTATGAGTGTGAAGGACGATAGCCCGTAACACGAATGCATATTGGGAATTACGAAAGCTGCGAAGCAGCGTAGTAATTCACTTTCATTTAGCAACAAATTAACTTAACATGACATGCCCTAAGAATATCGGTGGTTCGTCCAAAACCAATGACTGAATTGAAAGGGGCAAATCATGGAAGAAGAATTATTTGGAAACATAGAGCAGGTGCAGGAAATCCGGAGTAAAGCCCGGATGTTCAGAAGAAAATATCTTAGATACAAGGAAGCGGAATGGATTTACAGCATCCAGCATAAGAAGCTCCTCGAACTTGCGGATAATGCAGGAGCATTGTACAGAATTGACGGATATGTACTTATAAAAGTTGAGATATTCGAGGCATATCTTGAAAGATTCCATCAGCCACCAAAGATGACAAAGACTGGCGGTGCAGTAATAAGAGGAGGAGAACAATGAGCGGATGCATTTGGAAATATTCTCAGTATCTCGATGATGAAGACATAGTGTTTGCACAGAAAAGGTTTGTAACATACAAATTGGCAGGCGAATACTATGGAATCAATCAGAAGCCGCTTATAAGAATGGTATGGGCTTCGGGTGCAGTATATAAAATCGGAAAGAAGGTGCTGATAAGCAGGAAAATCTTTGAAGAATACTTAAGGGAAAATCAGAGGATAGTAAATGAGCTGATCGATGAAGATGATGAAAAGCTACTGAAGGCTTTTGAATCAAGGGTGAAAGAAGGTGAATCTTATGAGTATTAAGGAAATCGAGATAGCTAAGATACATGCTTTTAAGAATCACCCTTTCAAAGTTACGGATGATGAAAAGATGGAGGAACTTGTAAGAAGTATTAAGACAAATGGTGTACTGACACCGGTTCTTGTAAGACCGGATGGCAAAGATGAATACGAGATGGTATCAGGTCACAGACGGATGCATGCAGCAGCAAGGTCAGGATTAATTGTAATACCTGCAGAAGTTAAGGAGATGACAGATGATGAAGCCATAGTGAAAATGGTTGATGCGAATGTTCAGAGAGAAGAGATACTTCCGAGTGAGCGGGCATATTCATTTAAGATGAAAATGGATGCACTCAATAGACAGGGAAACAGAATAGATTTAACTTGTGGAACTGAGTTCCACAAGTTGGAAGATGAAAAAGAAAAGACGAGAAATCGTATTGGAAAAGAAGCCGGAATGAGTGGAAGACAGGTTCAGAAGTATATAAAACTTGCAGATCTCGATGCTAAACTCCTTGAACTTGTAGATAACAAAAAGTTAGGAATCAACTTAGCGGTTGAGATAGCAAACTTTGATAAAGAATTACAAGGCTGGATTTACGAATATTATAAAGACCACGGATTCTTGAAACCATATCAAATAGAAGCTCTTAAGAATTGCGGAAATGTTGGAAATATAGGTCAGAGAGCGATGATACAGATTTTGAATAACCAACTGCCTGAGAATCGGACATCTGGAAAGGTAATTCTCTCGGAAAAGAAACTTGATAAGTATTTTCCACCGCATTTCAGTGCGAAGGAAAGAGAGAAGGTAATTGTGGGGCTGCTGACAAAGTGGCATGAGGAACGTAAATAAAAGGAGGGCATAACGATTATGGCAAAATACGAATTGAGCTATTTTTACGGACAGCAATCAGATCAGTTTAATTTCGTGAAGATACCAAAGCCATTGCTTTATGATCCGATGTATAAAGAAGTCAGACTTGAAGAAGCTATGGTATATTCAATGCTTCTTGATAGAATGCGCCTGTCAATGAAGAACGGATGGTTTGATGAACTTGGCAGAGCATATATCTACTGCTCTATTGATACGGTTATGGAACTTGCTGACTGCGGCAAGAACAAAGCTTGTGATATGCTCAAGAAGCTTGATGCCATTGGGCTTATTGATAAAGTTCTTATACCGGGAAGAGGTCTTAAGATTTACGTGAAGAACTTTATACCCAAAGATGCAGCCACCAAGTTTGAAAATCAAACTGACAGTGAAGATATAACAGTTGAGAAATTTTCTAAGGACAATTTTAATGAGGATTTGAAAGCGTCCCGAATTTCAAACCAAGAGGTTTATAATTCAAACCACGCAGTTTGCAATTCAAACTCTCAAATCCCTGAAAATAAACCGGAGGCGGTTTGTTTTTCAAACACAAATAAGACTAATATAAATAATACTAAATACAGTGAGAACAAATCTAATCATATCGAATCAGAATCAGAGAGACAGGATAGAGATGAGATTGGATATGCCCGTCTGCTCAGAGAGAATATCGAACTTGATGCACTCATGGAACGTCACCCTAATAACCATGATCTTTTGCAGGGAATATATGACATACTCCTTGAAACAGTTCTTAGCAAAAAGGACAACATGGTTATAGCGAGCGATACTTACTCAACGAATCTTGTAAAGGGCAAGCTGCTTCACCTGAATTCAGAGCATATCGAGTATGTTATGGACAGCCTTGAGAAATGCAGTAACAAGCCTCGTAACATCAAGAAATACCTGCTTGCTGCTCTCTTCAATGCTCCAAGCACGATAGATGCTTATTATCAGACAGAGTACAGCTACCACGTTGGAAATAGCGATTTTACAAAGGCTCAGTGAGCCGGCGGAAAGGGGATGGAATTTATGTTGATGCTTAAGATTTTGAAATGGATAGTATTGTTCCCGGTATATCTTTTGGTCAGTTTCATCAGCTTTATTGTAAATCTCATAACCGGACTTGGTACTGCGGCAGTATCGTTATTTTATCTGTTTATGGTCATCGTATTTGCGATGACCATAGCAAGACAAACATGGACGGAGCTAGCAATGGCAGTTGCTATCAGCTTTGCAGTATATGTTGCGACATTCTTAGTTGGCTCTGTCGGCGCAATGCTGGAGGCTTTGACAGATTGGATAATGGGGGTTATTGTGTCATAATAAATGATTTTATGATAAAGATTGTGTGCTATAATTTAACTGTTAATGTATTCTGAAAATGTCTAGAAGACGATTATTTGAAAACGGAAATTTCTATTGTTGCTCATGCTACTATCAGTAAAATTCTTTCATTGGCGAGTTGGATGAAACTTCTGTCGGGTTTTCCGACAGAAGTACTGGTGTGTGAAAACCAAGAATCTATAACTGATGGTAGAATGGTACGGTTTTCAAAAGAACAATTTCCAAATAAGATAAGTCTAGGAAAGTTTGTAGGTCCATCGATTGCTGAGAAAGAACGAATAGATTACTAATGGAAGGTGCAAATATTGAAAAAAGATAAGAGAATAATTGGCGTGAGGAATATTTGAAACAGACTTAGGAGATATATATATGAAAAAAGTTAGCAAAGAGGCGGATTTATTAATAAAGAAACCGAAAATTCGAGCTAAGGGAATCATACAACCCAAGGATGTTGAGTTACCGAACATGAATTTGGATTGCGGTGGTGAAAAGTGTGATGAAACAGATGAAATTTTTTTTGATTTGAGGCTAAGCGATATTATTAAAATCCTTAATCAGGCATATAGGGATAACTTAGGAAAATATGTGTTGGATTATGACCAATTCGAACAAATAAGGTATTGCTTCATTCAGATTCTCATACATCTAAAAGGTAATCATGATATAGATTTTGGTAAGGCATGTAAAGAGTTTCAAATGGAATGGCCGTCAAAAAGCGAAATTCTGTTTGAGATTATTAAAGCAATGCTTTTCTCGGGAGAAATTCTCGCTTCTGAAATCGTAGAGAATTTTTGTGATAATCTGGAAGGTATAAAAACTGAAGACGATGAGAAAAATGATTATTTATTAAATATCGCCGGAACATATGCTGAGGTGGGAGATTATTATCTTTTTTCTGAAGGAAGGGTTGATATAGCATTTAATTATTTCCGGAAAATGGTTGATATACTTGGTTACATTGGAATGGATTCAGATGAAATCAACCAAAAAGTTTATTTTAAGGAAATACAGGATGCTTTTACTATTTTTTCATTTGTATATAGAGCGGTAGAAGAAAGAAAATCTTTAACTAAAGATTTTAAGCGACAGGATCAGAAACTGGCAGAAAAGCTTGAAGATGGGGAGTTGATACGTAACGAAAACAATTTGATTCTTAAAGATTATTTGGCAAAAAGAAAGAAAATTAAAAGCTTTGGCCAATATGAGTCTTTATGGGATGATACTTGTAAGTTCTATTTTAATATTTCTAAGACTCGTTACAGTGAAAGGACAAAAAAATCACTTCGTTTAGATTTGGGCGTATATTATATACTTCTTCATAAATGCATCATATATGCTTTGGCTGATAATTCGAAGCGTATTAATAGAAAGCAGGTTGCAAAGTTATATAGTGATGCTGAATTTTTAAGAGGACTTGGATTATGGCGTTATAAATCCGTTGATGATTATATTCAAAAGGAGTTTTCTGGGAATGTTTCTGATTTTAATAAGGCTTTTGACATTTTAGTTAACGTAGATGTGATAAGAACCATACTTAATGAATGTTCTTTTCCAAAGGAATTAGCATATTATACCACTCTTTCAACTTTAGAGTATCTTCTACCAATTTCAGCCCAAGACCCCAAGTATGGATTGAAAGAGATGAATAAAGCTGGAATGTCAGCACCAATAGTATCTGATCATTTCGAGCCTTCAGGAATTATTACAAGTATGGTTGGAAGATACTCATTAATGAATGTTGGACATATGAATGATCCAATGGAGGGAAGGACACTTCTTTTTCGTTTACTTGAGGCTAAACAACAAGCTGATATAAAATCGTCACTTTCAAACAGATATGTTTTCTTAAAGAGTTTTACGGACAGAGTGGATGATATACCTATGTGGGTAATGTATGGCGGCGGAGCCGAGGGCTGCTGTATTGTTCTGGATAAGGACAAAATAATAGAGGAAGGCAATTACAAATTGGCGAAGGTGTGCTATTTGCATGAAAATAATAATAACTGGGAGCTGCGTGCTGAAGATAATAAAGGGATTACTTCCTTGGATACAATAGGTAAGTGTCTTGATAATCTCAGTGGAATCATAAAGTCATATGTGAGGGTTAATAAGGACAAAGGAATGGAAAAGTCCATAGAATTGTTGAATCCGATATTGTACCTGTTCAAATCAGCTACCTATTGCCATGAGAATGAATATAGGATTATTGAAAATACAGATTATCATGATTTTAGGATTTGCTACACCAAAGAAAAAGACGGTGGAAGAATCTATATTCCAAGTAAACAGAGAGTCTATATAAAGAAAATTGTACTTGGACCGAAATTTAAAGCTGTTGAGGATACACTACCATATTTGGAATACAGATGTCGTTTCTTGGCTGAAGAACTTGGTTTGGGGAAAATTGAGATAAAAATGTCTGATGCTGACTTTATCTGATATTTTACAAAAAGAATATGAAACAGGAAGATTCAGGTCATTTTGAAGGTCTTCATTATGAAATAGAAATTAAACCTCCCCTCTAAATTGGAAAAAGCCTGTATTTATGAGGATATTGGAGTCTGAAAGACAAGCTTTATAATAATTTTGAATCAAATCTGTTGTAGCATGCTTAAATGCGTGGTGCATTCGCTTAATTTACATTTGATTTTTTGTCTCATATAATTATGCTAAATGAAAGAGTTGTAACGGCTTCATCTGAGCCAGATCAGATGGATAATTTATGAGTGATATGATGATTGCAACTATGGTGTTCAGATTTCATGCTCCTTGGGTACACAGCTTAAAAGAAAAAAGGATGATTGTTAAGAGCATCATAGCAAAGGTGCAGAATAAGTTCCATGTGTCAGTAGCAGAAATTGATGAGCAGGATATCCATCAGATTATTGTAATTGGTGTAGCGGCAATAGTTCCGCATACAGCAATGGCTGATAGTCTGATGGAGGAAATATCGTTATTTTTGGAAGAAAATACAGAGGCGGAAATACTAGATGAGATGAGGGAGATCAGATAATGACAGATGGAAAGTTCGCTGAGAGACTGTGCAAATTATGTAATGAATGGTCTGAAACGTATTGTGAAGATCCACCTATACCTGTAGCATCTATGGGAAGAATGAATTCGCTGCTTAAAGGCAGTAGAAATCCAAAACTGGGAGAGTTGATTGCTATATCGGAGGCTTATGATGTTAGCATTAATTATCTTCTGACAGGGGATGAACTGTTTCCGAGTCTTCATCAGCTGAAAAAGAAAGATGCAGAGAAGATACTTGAAGAAATTGAGAATTTGATGCCTGAGATAGAGTATTAGGATATAACGATAGGTTTATCATTTTCAATTATTCTCAATCCATAGAAACACTTTTGAATGATCTTGTAAAAACAAAGAGATTATTTTATAGTGAATATAGTATTTATGGGATTTGGGGAGGAACGTTGATGGGTGCTAAAGCAATCAATATTGTCTTACTGGATGGAACACTTGAGGGTGTTGTTTCTGTCGAAGATCCAAATGGCAATGAACTAATATTATCTGCTCCAAGGAAAGCCGCTTTAGAATTGATGAGTCAAAAAGAAAGTCAATATTTTGGAGTATATCTTTTACTTTCAGATAATTGTGTTTACATAGGCAAAACAACAGATTATTCCCAAAGAATTAGAAGCCATTTGAAGGTAAAGAAGTTTTGGAATAAAGTAGTTTTTCTGACTACTACGGATAATAAATTAAATGAATCACATATTAAGCATATTGAGCGTGTGCTGATAGAGAAAGCTGAAAAGAATAATAAACTTGATATGGATAATTGCCAATCAGGCAATAGAACTAATAGCAATAGGACAGATAAGGTGATGCTTGAAAACTATCTTAATAATATTCTATTTCTTCTTGAATTTATCAATATTGACGTTTTTTCTAATAGGAAGAATAGCAATATACGCTACTACAAATTCGAGAATAAGAATGTTGCTCTAATTGACAAAACTACTGTACGAGACTTTTTACTTAATAAAGGAATTGATATAGGTTTTTTTGGAAAGGATTATTCATACACAGGTCCAAAATCAGATAGTAGCTACTATACGATTGATTCTGATCGTAGAATGCTGGAAAAAGGCTGGAGAATAGTTATCAATGATACAAAAAATTATAAGATAATAATCATAAACGTTCCGGAAAAGGCAATTATTGATTATGGAATTGACAGATTTAATATGAAAGCTGGTAAACCAAATAAGATAAGTGTTCGAATAAAGAAAGATAATTTTTGTGATACATCGGGATTTGATTTTTCAAAATATATAACGCAAGAAGTATCATACGCAGAGTAGATATAAAAATACAGCAGGATTCTTTGTAATGAGCCTGCTGTATTTTTTATACATACGTATAATAAATTGTTCACGTTTTTATACAAAAGGAAAATAAAGCTGCAATTTATTATAATTTATGATAAAATGATGCATAGTTTTAAAGTGCGGCGGCACTTATCCGCTGTGAACGTGGGACCACGTAAAAACCAAGGAGACAGATCTAATGAAAAAAAACAAAGTATTTAGGCTTGGTGAGCTTTATTGCGGACCAGGCGGATTAGCTTGTGGTGCGCTCAATTCTAAAAGCGATGATGGAGTTTATAGCTTGTCTCATGCATGGGCGAACGATTATGATCCAGACACGTGTGAAACATATCGTAAGAATATCTGCCCTGACAATCCTGATAGCGTATATTGTGGTGATGTTAGAGACTTAGACATAAAGTCTTTAGGAGAGATAGATGCTTTTGCATACGGTTTTCCTTGTAATTCATTTTCTAATGTTGGAGAACACCAAGGACTTGCAAATGAAAAGTTCGGTCAGCTTTATTGGTACGGGATAGAGGTTCTTAACCACTATAAACCAAAATGGTTTATGGCTGAAAACGTATCTGGAATTAGATCAGCTGGAACAAATGACTTCAAAACCATATTAGATGATATGAGAAGCGCAGGTTACAAGCTGGTTACTAATCTATACAAGTCTGAGCAGTATGGGGTTCCTCAGACAAGGCATAGGGTAATAATTGTAGGAATTAGAAATGATATAGATGTAGAATTTAAGGTTCCAAGCCCGGCAATGTTTAAGGATTGTGATATTTCTTCTGAAACTGCATTAAAGGGCATAACAGATGATATGCCGAATAATGAACATAGAAAGTTAAGCGATACAGTAGTTCGTAGACTTTCATATATTAAGCCAGGACAGAACGTATGGCAGGCAGAAGCAGAAGGAAAGTTGCCTGATGAATTGCGGATTAAGACAAGAACTAAGATATCCCAGATATATAGGAAATTAGATCCAAATAAGCCAAGCTATACAATAACAGCTGCAGGCGGAGGAGGAACTTTCGGCTATCATTGGACTGATAGGGAACTTACTAATAGAGAGAGGGCAAGAATTCAAACATTTCCTGACGATTATGAGTTTGTAGGCAAGTATTCATCTGTCAGACGACAGATTGGAATGGCAGTTCCATGTAAACTTAGTAAGGTTGTAACGAAGGCAGTTCTGAATTCCTTTGCGGGAATTCCTTATGAAAGTGTTGAGGCGAATCTTAATGAGTAAATGTAATTATTGGTGGGTAACACGTCCAAAGAGGAAATTAAATTCAATACCAGAGATTTTGTCTGTATTTGCAGGGGCAACTCTTGAACATCGCTGGGATGGAAGTAGAAACCTTCACGTACAGTTTGAAAATGATTTGGAAGAAGCTGGATTAAAGAGAGTTGGATCAAGAAGAGATGGTGGTGGTTCTGGCGGAAGGACTTATGCTGCGTGGTTAAGGTCACTTGGTTTGATTTGCGAAGAAACATCGTCAAAGCAGGTATACTTAACGCTTGCAGGAGAAGCTATAATTGAGGGTAAATCACCAGTTAAAGTTTTGAGAAAACAAGTGCTTGAATATCAGTTTCCTTCTCAGTTTTCACAGTCTGTTGGAGTAGATGAGCGTTTTAGGATTAAGCCGTTTAGGTTTCTACTTAAGTTGCTTATGGATGATAGGATTTCTACACTGTCAAAGGAAGAAGTTGGAAAAATTGTTATAACAGAAGCTGAGACAGACAGAGATTTCGAAAAAATAGTTGATAGGATTATAAAATATCGAAACTATGGTGATGAAGTCCTTGCAGATGACTTTTTTGAAAAATATATTCCTGAAGCTAATCCGGAAGCAAATGATCCTTATCAGAAATTGACAGATATTGCTAATACGATGTTTAATTGGCTGGAATATACACAGCTGGTTGGACGTGATGTTGGAATTATATTTATTCCTGATGAAAGCAAACCGGAAGTTGCGAATATATTATCAGAAAAAAGTAGCTTGATATCAAATCCGAATGATTCGGAATTCTTCCAAAGACGCTATGGTATAGATCCGTGGCATAAAAAAGATACAAGAAATCTGTTAGCTACAAAAACAGTAACATCGAAAAGCATAGATATACAAAAGATAAAAAATGCGTTGATTATTCTTGCATCTAAAAAGCCTATTCGAGCAATAGATGGTCCTGTAATTGATTATGTGGTTGATATAACAGGGGCGGAAAGAGCTCTTGTGGAAGATACGTTGCTTTCTACATATCCGCATGGTTTGATTGGTGGTTTTTTGGCTAATTACTATGAGATGGCTTTTAAGGGGACGGAAGAAGCAGTAGAATTTGAAAAGGCAACTACAGAATTATTCAGAGATGTATTTGGATTTAACGCGATTCATCTTGGTCAGACTGGTTCAAAATCAGCACCGGATATATTGTTATTGTCTGATTCTGAAGGTTATCAGGCAATTATTGATAATAAAGCATACAGCAAGTATAGTATAACTGGAGATCACCATAACAGGATGGTTCATAATTACATTGAAAAAATCAGTAATTACAGCAACTCAGATTATCCAATTGGATTCTTTAGCTATATTGCAGGTGGATTTATTTCAACGATAGATAAGCAGATTGCATCAGAAGTTGAAGAGTCAAAGGTTCATGGATCGGGAATTACAGTTGCAACATTTATAAAAATGATTGAAAAGAATGCAGATTCACCTTATAGTCATGCAAAATTGAGAGATATTTTTTCTCTCGATAGAGAAATAAAAATGGCGGATATATAAAAACATATTAAAACAAAAAAAGCTTGGCAATTATGTCAAAGCTTTTTTTGTTTTAAAATTTAGCTTTTGCTGCAAATTAGTATTTTGTGATGTATAATATTGAAAACAAGAGGAGGTATACATTATGGCAAATATTGGAAAATATGTTGTAACTGTAAAAAAATCACATTTAGATTGGGGTGAGTTTAGAAATCCTACTAATAGGGAACCGATAAAGGGAGAATCTTATGTAAAAATACCTTCTGATGCGGCTAGAAGATTAGATATTAAAAGAGGGGATGTTTTTACAGCACTGTTTACTAATGGTCATACTTCAATGAAAATAAAAGCTTCAGGAAATGGACCATATGAGAATGGAATCCAATATGCAAAACAATTTGAAGGTGTTGGTACTGGTGCATGTAAAGCATTTACTCCTTGGTATAAATCTTGTAATACAGTGGTCGGAGATAGAATTTTAGTGGAAATTATATCATCATCAGAAATTAGATTTACCAAAATGTAATTTGAAATTGTATGGGGTTATTATAGGAGTAAGCAGGATGTCTGATAATTTAACACCTAAACAGCGCAGAAAAAATATGCAAAGAATTCGAGGGAAGAATACTAAAATCGAAGTTGTTCTTAGGAAAGCTTTATGGCATCGGGGATACAGGTATAGAAAGAATTATAGTAAATTACCAGGGCATCCAGATATTGTTCTCTTGAAATATAAAATTGCAATTTTTTGTGATGGAGAATTTTTTCACGGCAAAGACTGGGAAATTTTGAAACCACGTTTAGAAAATGGAAATAATGCGGAATATTGGATAAGTAAGATTTCAAGGAATCGTGAGCATGATGATGAAATTAATAAAAAATTATTGTTTCATGGCTGGACGGTTATTAGATTTTGGGGGAAAGAAATAACCAAGAGTACGGATGAATGTATAAAGGTCATTGAAGAAACTATATTTGATATGAAATTAAATAGTGATATACAGTAAAAGAGAATGTACGATAGTATAAAGATAATTTAGATTTCCTTGAATATATTAGCTCATGAATAGCATTATAGATGAAAGCAGGGGAAAGAATATGAAAAAATATGGATTTCTATTTGGTGCAGGTGCTGAGCTTGCATATAATCTGCCTTCTGGAGGGAAGTTTGCACTTGATATTTTTAGGCACGATACAACGGCTTCCAAAGAAGAATTCAAAAGGATGCGTGATGAAGTTGATTCTACAACGTCATATGCTGGTGATTGGCTTCCGCAGGATTATCGTACTCGTAATATTGGAACATTTGGAAAGACTGTGTTTGAAAACATCATTTCCAGTACGGTTGAACACAGACGAAATAATATCATTGAATGTGTGAATGCCTTTGATGATGTGGCTACAAGAGTACTATCAAAGATGGATGATGATGTAAATGGGGCATTTCGTAATCTTTTGAACAGGGAAGTCAGAAACATTAAGTTATCACAGGATATTAGCTATAACGATTATTTCAAAAAGGGAAATTCTCTATTTGAGAGTAATTATTTCTCTTCGCTACTACTGGTCTACAAAGAACTGACGAATGATAGTGCTAAACCTTTTATTGGAAAGATTCTTCTTTCGATAATGCAATTGCAGCTCGGCGCATTGAGCGAAGATCTTACGAGGAATATTAATGATAATCTGTTCCAGAAGAAGGACGATGGAATTGATCTTTTTGATGATTTTGGAGAGTTGATACAAATTAATTATAAGTCAGCCGGTGTATCTGGATTAGAGCTTCTTGTTGAGAAACATGAAATCAGTAATAATTCAGATGTGGCTATTATACAGCAATTTGCTCAAGGAATAATCGAGGACATCTATGCTTCAGTTCTAGATTACAAGACGCTTATAGACACAAACTGGCATAGTCTGTATTGCCCAAAGTCTGATTGGATGAAGTTTTGTAGGATTTCAATATTTCTGCTTACAGTCCGTGAATATATTTCAGACATTGGTAAAAAAGCGCAACGCGATAATCCTGATGGGTATTATAACATGCTGAAGGATTCACTATCAGATGGTGCATTTGAAATATCGGGAATTGGTACAACAAACTACAATAGCTTGATAACAGATATTTTAGGACTGAATGATATTATATTTTTAAACGGATCTATATCTGTTTGGTACGATCCGTACCTGAATAAAATAGGAAAAAGAGAAGAATTGTCTAAGGATGAAGGGCATATTGTTGTTCCTTTGATATTTACACAAAGTGGCACAAAGCCGATGACATCAATAAGCATGTCTGAAAAGTATGTTGATTTGTACCGTGCTTGGAGAAAAGCGGACGCTGTTGTTTCTGTTGGATTTGGTTTCAATGCAGATGATGAGCACATTAACGGTATTTTGAGAACGTTGGTTAATGATGATAACAAGGATCTTTATATTGTTACGCCAGGCAAGAAAGATAAATCTGAGGAGATTGCTATGCAGAAGGCAAAAGCTTTGAAGATTTCTGATGCAAGCAGAATTCACATAATAGCTGTTGATGAAAAAGGTTATGTTGATGGCAAGCAATGGACAAAAGTACTGGGGGAGTAAGAGATAGTATGAAATCAAATGTATTTATAGATGAAGAAAAGAAAAAATATGCTACAAGTGATGATAATGTGTTTTTAAGCTTTTTGGTAAGTAAAGGTTTATATGATGAAATAAAGATTACTCCAGATAATATTTGGGAATTAGCTTCCGTAGTTGAGGGAAGTACAAAAATCGATGTTTTTTGTAAGGATTGTGGCGAGAAAAGAGTCTTTGCTTCAGAAAAGGTATATAAACATTTAAGATATGGTCATGAAGTTAACGATAGATCGGTAGGGGAAGAGCTTATTACTTGGCAGCAAGAACAAAATATTCATCGTTCGATAGATGATGATAGTTATGATAATTGGACATGGAGTAATAACCGTATTGCATATGATACGAGAATAATGGCATTTAGGTTTCATTGTGCGAAGAATCCTTCACACCGGTTAGATTATGTCGTTTTAACTGATGGAAATATAATGAGAAAAATTGGCCAATTTCCATCAGTTGCAGATTTGTCATTTCCGAAACTGAAAGAGTTTAGAAAGGTTATGACCTCTAGAGATGATGAAAAAGAACTAAAAAGGGCTATTGGCTTGTATGCAAATGGTATAGGAATAGGTTCTTTTGTATATCTAAGAAGAATTTTTGAAAGAATAGTTGATAAGGCATCTAAAAAAGCTATTAGTGATGGTAAATATAAAGAAAAAGAACTGCTGGATTTACGTGTGAACGATAGGGTGAAAAAACTTTCTGGTTATTTACCTCAAGCTATAGTAAATAGTCCTGTTGCATATGGAATAATAAGTAAAGGAATTCATGAGTTGAGTGAGGAAGAATGCACAATATATTTTCCTGTATTGCAATCTTTTATTATGATGGTTTTGAGACAATGGGAATCAATTAGAAAAGAGGCAGAAGAAGCCGAAAAATTGCAAAAGGAATTAAATAGTATAGCTTCAAATATCTAGATTTTTGTATAGCCTACTACCTCTGGGAACACAAATATTTGTAAATGCTCATTTTTTCAAGAAAAAGATAGAAATATTTTAAAATGTCTATGAATACATAATTTCATCTGCACTTGGGATCAACTATACAGGAAAAGACAGAGAAGCATATCGAGCATGTAGTTCATATTTATAGAACAGGATCCAGAAGTAAAGGGAAAGAAGTCATAGTTTTACTATAGGGGGAATTACGATGGATTCTTATGAGTTTGTGAAAGAAAAGGTAAGTGAATTACTAACTATAGTTAGGGAATTAGAAGAGAGATTTCCGGGAAGAAAGTTTACATTAGATGGACACCTGTTGGGAAGTATAGGAGAAGTTCTTGCAGAATATTACTATGGGATAAAATTATATCCGAACAGCACGAAAACTCATGATGGACACGTTGATGGAAAGAATGTCCAAATCAAGATAACGCAGGGAACGTCTGTAGACATTATGGATATACCGGATTACTTGATAGTATTATTTCTGCGTAAAGAATAAGGAACTGTTTATGAGGTCTACAATGGACCGTGTGAATGGTTAAATGAGTGCAAACCGACAAAAAGCGGATGGTTTTCTCGTCAACTTACTAAAATTGCTGATATTGATAAAAACATAAATGATGATGAACGTATTAAATGTATTAGAACTATAGAAAAATGGGATAAAAGCATGAAGAATTTATAATGTTCTATACGATGGAAAGACGAGAAGAAGATTCTTGATGTTTGATGAGGAGTATTATTTAAAACGGAACCATCAAAGAATTTAGATAATATATATATTCCGATGGAACAGACATCGATGGAGATGGTGCAAAATTCACCTGAAGACTTTAGGGGGAGTTGCATCGAAAAATATGCTTGGAATCTATTCTGAACAGCAGGTGTGATTTTTGTGTTGGGGTTATAAGCGACTAATTTGATTGAGATGCCATAGAAGGAGTAAAAAGTGAAAAAGGGAATAATATTACTAATAATTGCAGCTACTATGGGAGTGATCATCTCAGCGTGTGGGAATAGTCGTGAACAGGACAGTGAGGCTGATATAAAAGTAGAATCATCGCAGGCAGAGGCAACTGAAAGTGAAAGAGAACCCGAATCAGAAACGACAGAGGAGGTTAAAGATGAAGCCAAATTTGAAAATATTTCTGAAGATGAACTGGCAAATATAGATGAAAAGCTAAATTCACGCGAATATAGCGGTTTTCTGGATAAGGGATTTGATCGTCTGGAAGATATAGATTGGAAGGCTGTTTTTTATGATGGTGCCGGTATTTCAACTACAGAGATTTCTGAAAGGGAAAAGCAGGCCCTGAAGAAAGAGCTGCATATCGAAGAATTATATGGTGATGTAACTGCTATTTCAAGGCAGGATATGTCTGATTTTATATTGAGTCATACTGGTTATGAAACAGATGCAAAAGAGTTAGCGGTTGATGGCACATATTTGGAAGAATTCGATAAGTATTATTTCATTCATTTTGATACGAACTATGTTCCTTTTAAATGTCTCTCAGGGCTAAAATATGGGGATTTGTATCAGGTAACGTTGCAGTTTGATAATTCAAATGAAGAAGATTGGGCAAATAAGCCTCAAAGGTTATTGACTTTCGAAGATAAAAACGGGGTTTTTGAGCTGAAATCAAATATTATAGATTGGTCAGAAGATAGTGATTCGGAACAAAGTTTTGAAGTTGATCTTGGTGAAGATGGAAAGGCATGGCTCTATACATATCAAGGAGATAATGAAAGTGGAGCACATATTAACATTGTGAAGAATGGAAATCTTGTTGATAGTACTGATACATCGCGTACATGGGGTGATGACGGGTGGATCATGAATACGGTCAAGGCTATTGGTTTTGTGGATTACGATATAGACGGGAATAATGATATGGTCGTAATTGGTGATACCTCTAATGGTGAAAAGATTCTCATATATCATCATAATACTGAAGATGATGCTGATTTATATCAGAACCTATACACTATAAATGATGAATTGGGGAAGTATGTAGAAAAAAATGTTGCCAGCAGTACGATAAGTGAAGTTAGAAAGTGCTTGATGAACGAGTATGAAAGTTCTGCAAAGGACTGGAAAGCAGCATACAAGCATATTATACGTGTATTCGATATCATGGGAAATAAGGGGGAATACAAAACAGAGTACAATTATGATCTACTTGATATAGATGGTGATTCGCTAAAGGAGCTTATTATAGATAAAACCGGTTATGCATGCAGTCTTTACTCGTATAAAGATGGACATATCATCTGTCTTATGGACAGTTGGGGATATGGAGCTATGGGCAATCATGGATATGAATATGTTCCTGGAAAAAACTGCTTATCGAATTTTAATGCTGATTTTGCAGGGCTTATAGGTAAGCAATACTATATGGCAATTGAGGAAAGTAAACTTGTAACTCCATATTGGTCGGTAACATATAACTTTGATGATAAAAATGAAAATGGTGAGCCTGACGATGACGAGATTGAAGGAAATACTTTTGAGGATGGAGTAGGCGAGACACTTTATTATTCTGATTATCCCGATCTGTCAGAGGATGATGTCAAAAGAAAGATTGAGGAATTATCTTCTTACACTTATGAATACTTGACTGGTACTAAGTCAAAAGATGAAATATATGCGATTATTGATGGTTCTAAGTGATTGAAAAGTATTATATAGAATTTTTTGAATGATATGAGATTCGATTCGAGAAGATATATGCAAAATTATTGATTTTGTGAAAAGGTGTGTAGCGGAGAATGAATCATGAGCAAGCACAAAAAGATAAACGGCAAGTTACTTCAGATGAATAAGGGTTATAGTCAGCTTAAAAATATTCAAAAGATGAAGATCAGTGACTGGATGTTTGAAGCATATAAGAAGCAGAGCGATACCGGAATTTCTGACGAAGAAGCTGCCTGGTATGTCAGCGATAAGATTGATGAAGCTGAGATATGGGTTCCGAACTTTAATATTGAGAAGAAATATAAGTCGATGAAAAGCCGGTTTAAGAACAGGCTTGCAGCAGAGAAAGTACCTCAGCATATTTATCAGATGGAGTCATTGCTGGATAAAGCTACAGCTCGATTGGATACGCTGGAGAAGATAATCGCAGAATATAAAGAATTTCAGCCGGAGCTTAAAAAGTTGGAGGAGTATTATACCAGCCAGCAGTGGAAGGATGATTTTGCGATGGATGAAGCTGGTGAGTTTCCGGATAAGCTCAAGCGTGGAGTGCTTTCGGAGGATGGGATTTACAACTTGCTTGAACGTAATAAGGGAATGATGGATTGGATAAATGAGTTTTATAGTTAAGCATTTTAATGAGTTAAGCACCACGGAGCTCTATGAGATATTAAAAACAAGATTTGAAATCTTTGTTACCGAGCAGGAGTGTATTTATCAGGATCTCGATGATAAAGATCAGGATGCATACCATGTTTTTTGTTGGAATGATTCCGGCAGAGTTGCAGGATGTCTCCGGGTATTTTGGAAAAATCATGATGAGACAGCGGGCGTAGCTTAGATTGGCAGAGTGGTAACATTGGAGCATGGTAAAGGAATAGGTGGAAAGATGCTTCATGAAGGTGTCAGGGTTGCCACAGATATACTGAAGGCGAAGAAAATATACCTTGAAGCACAGGAATATGCTATCGGATATTACGCAAAGGAAGGCTTTGAGGTTGTATCGGAGCCATTTATGGAGGATGGTATTCCTCATGTGAAGATGGAGAGGACGCTATAAATTTTTTGTTGGCGGGTTATATGCAACTAATCTGATAAGTTTAGGAGACTGATTTTTTGATAATAAAAGGCGACAAGTATATCGTTGAAATTGAAATTGATGAAACATATACAGTTGATTCAATGGACAATAAGAAATATGATTACGTTTTTAACACTGAAGGATACAAGCACTCAGACTTTTACAAAGCCTTAAGTGTTTCTGTATCTTCAGAAAATGAGGAGTATTCGATTGTACTAGTTGGTGACTACTTTAGCTATGATGTGGATAATGTAATTCTTGCTTGAAAAGGTGATTTGGAAGTGGCGAAACATGAATTTGGCATTATGAATATGGATCCGAAAAGTAATGTAAGATATGACGATTATGAACCGGAAAAATATGGCTGTATTTCGGTTCACGATGATTATATTTTGCCATTATTAGAGCGTTTATCATGCATGGATTGCTTTTGGCATACGCTAGATAATCCAAAAAAGAATCTTGCATATTGGGGTGTAACACTTATTCCGCCGGATTCGTTACAGCAATTTATAGAATCTCATGCAGGAATGGCTGGAACTGAAGAGTTAAAAGGGCTTTTAGTAAAAGCAAAAGCTGAGAATAAGTTTGTTATCCATTTCGGTATATAAATGCCTATTTGAAGAGGAGAGCTAATACAGCATTTTAGCGGAGATTTGATATAAAGGGTTGGATGAGTAAGCATGAATCTTGATGATTTTTATGAAAAAATAGCAGAGTTCTATCCTAAAAGCCGATCCTTGGTGGATGAACATATTTTGGAGTATGAGGAAAGACTCGATACAGTGATATTCGAGGATATATTATTCCTATTTATTCAGGATACTTTATCGGGAGAGTCATTAAAGAATGATCCTTATATTGAACTTCACGATGTGGTAGCTGATTTTATAAGAGAATGATAATTGAGCGTATATTATACTCAGTATCAGGAGATAATGGAGATTTACCAATACAGTTTATTATGATTAAGATAGATTGGAGAGAGGAAAATGAGCAAGCTGATCAAGGTTGATAAAGATTATAAAGAATGGATTGTTGAAATATCAAATAAATTTAGGCAAAATCAGCTAAAAGCCGCATTTAAGGCTAACGATTTAATGTTGAGGTTTTACTGGTCAGTTGGCAGGGATATTTCAGCAATGAGTGAAAAAAATGGATATGGATCGGGATTTTACAAAACTATAAGTGCTGATCTGAAGGATATTTTTCCTGAAGTAAAATCGTTTTCACCCACTAATCTTAAATATATGCGTTATTTTTTTGAAATGTATCCGACAGTACAGAATCGTCAACAGTCTGTTGACGATTTGGGAAAGTTAGAGAATCATCAACAAGTTGTTGACGATTCGGATATGGATGTGATCTTTCATATCCCATGGGGACATCATGTACAGATACTTGGAAAATGTAAGAATAATCCGGATAAGGCATTGTTCTATGTGAAAAAGACACTTGAAAACTGCTGGTCAAGAGCGGTGCTTCTCAATTTTTTAGATACGGATTTATATGAGCGTGAGGACAAGGCAGTAACAAATTTTGCATTGACACTTCCGCCGGTGCAAAGTGATTTGGCTCAAGCTATGACTAAAGATCCATATAATTTTGATTTTTTGACCTTACGTGAGAATTATGATGAAACAGAGCTGAAAGATGCGCTTATAGACAAAGTTGGTAAATTTTTGATAGAACTTGGAACAGGTTTTGCATATATGGGTAGAGAAGTCAGGATTGAAGTCGGCGAAACCGAGAAGTTTATCGATATGCTTTTCTACAATACCAAAAGGCATTGTTATGTAGTTCTCGAAGTTAAAACGGGGAAATTTGACTCTTCATATGCCGGTCAGCTCGGAACTTATGTTGTCGCGGTAAACCATCAGATTAAGACAGAAGAAGATAATCCAACAATTGGCTTGCTTGTCTGCAAGGATATGGATAAGATTGAGGCACAGTATGCACTAGAATCAAGCAGTCAGCCATTAGGAGTATCAAGCTATGAGCTTTCAAAACTTATTCCGGAAGAATTTAAGGGTAGCATGCCTACAATAGAGGAGATAGAGGCTGAACTTGGGGAATGAAATATAGAATCGTCAACAACTTGTTGACGGATTTGCATATGCAGATGTGAGGGTGAGTGCTATGCCATTTCAGATAATAAGGAACGATATTACTAAAGTAAAAGCAGATGCCATCGTGAATACTGCAAATCCGAATGTTGCAATTGGCGGTGGTGTTGATTCTGCCATATATAAGGCTGCCGGAGCAGACAGACTTCTTCAGGAACGCCAGAAAATCGGCAGATTGGAACCGGGAGAAGTTGCGATCACTCCGGCATTTGATCTGGATGTGAATTATATTATACATGCGAGTGGTCCATGGTGGCGGGGCGGTGATCATGGCGAGGCAGAAATACTAAGGCAGTGCTATGATAAGTCGCTGCAACTTGCTGCTGATAATGACTGTAAATCGATTGCGTTTCCGCTTCTTGCTACAGGAACCTATGGTTTTCCTCAAAAGCTTGGAATTGAGATTGCCGTAGATGCGTTTACAGGATTTCTTCAGGAATATGATATGGAGATTTATCTTGTTGTATTCGGTAAGAAGTCGGTAAAAATATCAGGTGAGCTTGTAGAAGAGGTTCACAGCTACATAGATGATGAATATGTTACCGATGCGCTTGCAGAGGAATATCAGAGTAAAAGTCCTACTAAGGACAGCGAGAATCTTGAAGACTTCGTGGACAGTGTTTCATATGTCGGAAGTGCAGCTCCTACAGCTGGTAGAGCTTTATTAAAGGCAACAACAGCTTCTTTGGACGATGCGATAAAGGGAATTTATAAGGATTCATTTGAAAAGCATCTCCAAATGCTGATAAATAAAAAGGGGTTAAAGAATTCGGAAGTTTATGCATCAGCAAATATTTCAAAGCAGTATTTTTCGAAGCTTTTGAAGGGGCAGGTTAAACCATCAAAGGGAAAGGTTCTGGCTCTTGCAGTTGGATTACGGCTCAATATGGATGAAACTGTGGATTTCCTAAGACTCGCCGGTTACGCTCTGTCACCTATTTCACAGACGGATGTTGTTGTAGAGTATTTTATAGAGCATGAGAATTACAGCGTTATAAAAATAGATATGGTGTTGTTTGATTACGGATTGGATCCGCTTTCAAATACTTAATTACTAAGGTCGCCTTCGGGTTGACCTTTTTTCTTTGCCCAATTGTTATCATTGGATCATCAAAACAAGTAACTCCTTAAGAAAAAGGATTTGGATGATTTCTATGAAGTTGGAGGTGCGACCATGGGTAAAGGTTTAACAGAGATTATTTATATTTTGGACAGAAGCGGTTCAATGAGTGGGCTCGAGTTAGATACGATTGGAGGCTTTAACTCTATGATGGAGAAGCAGAAGAAAACCGGAGAAAAAGCAATCGTATCCACCGTTCTTTTTGATGATGTGAGTGAAGTTATTCATGACAGAGTGCCGATTGAAAATATCGGAAAGATGACGGATGAACAGTATTTTGTGAGAGGATGCACAGCTCTTCTTGATGCTGTTGGAGGAGCAATCCATCATATCGGGAATGTTCACAAGTACGCCAGGGAAGAAGACAGACCGGAAAAGACTATTGTTGTGATTACTACTGACGGAATGGAAAATGCCAGCAGAAAGTATTCTCGTGAAAAGATTGAAAAGATGGTCAAGAAGCAGCAGAAGAAATACGGTTGGGAGTTCATTTTCATCGGGGCAAATATAGATGCTTATTCGGAAGCTCAGAAATATGGTATTCGCAAGGACAGGGCTGTTAATTATGTTTGTGATGAGATGGGTACTGCCGGCGTATTTGCAGGTGTGACACGGGCTGTTTGCTCGGTGATGAAATCAGAAAGCGCGAAGACTGTTGCAAGAGACCTTGATGACAGTGACTGGTGTGGTGAAATTTACGAAGATTACCGTAGACGTGGAAACAGGGGAAGGAGATAATTGATATGGATGAAAGAAAGAGTTCGAAATGTGATCATATGAAAAGGGAATGGTCTAAAGGTGTTGCTGCTTCCGCAATGGAAAAGGCTAATGAATTTGATTCGGATGTCATTAAAGAAAATTCTGAGTATATAAAGAAACTTAGTGAAGCTGATGCGGCAGAATACTTTATTCTTTTGGAAAATCTTAGGATGGCTGGAGGTGAGGAGGAACGGGCTGATATTCGTGACAGAATGCGTGAAATGAGAAAAGACAGATATGAAAAAGATACAGAAAACAAAGGTTACAGCGACAGACAGCAGGAGGCAAATAGAGAACATAGAGTAAAAATAATGGCTATAGCTACGGTAACAATTAGTGCAACTGGAGGATTTATATATAAATATAGAAAACCAATTGTTAAGGCAATTGAGAAAATAGCAATAAGATCATAAGGAGTAAGAATATGGCAGTTAAAGGAGCAATTTTAGGAGATATTTTAGGTTCGCAGTATGAGTTTACCAGACCGCAGAATCTGGATTGGAAGAATGTGGTGCTGATCAGTGGTCTTCCAATGGGATTTACGGATGATACGGTAATGACATTGGCAGTTAAGAAAGCGATTGTTGAAAACAGAAACCTTGTTGAAACTATGGTTGAAGTGGGTAGGAAATATCCTAACTGTGGTTATGGTGGGACTTTTTTCAGATGGATAATAGGACCGGTACATGAACCCTATAATAGCTGTGGAAATGGTAGTGCAATGAGAACAGCATATATCGGAGAAGCATTTGAAGATTATGAGATTATGCAGAAAGTAGCTGCTGACGTTGCCTCAGTTTCTCATAACCATCCTGAAGGAATTAAAGGGGCTGTAGTTACGTCTACCTGCATTTGGATGGCTAAGCACGGAAGAAGTAAGGAAGAGATTTTTGATTATGTATTGAAAGAATATCCGGTAAGTGATTATGAGTACAGTATAGGATACTTGCTTGATGAAATGCGTCCGAGATATGAATGGGATGTAAGTTGCCAGGGCTCAGTTCCGGCTGCTATGAGATGCTTCTATGAAAGTACTGATTACGAGTCCTTTATCAGAAAAATTTTCAGTCTTCCATGTGACAGTGATACTTTCGGAGCAATCGCCGGAGGAGTGGCAGAAGAATTTTATCATGGATTTGGGAATATAGAAGTCGATAGGATTCTGGAGGAGTATTTGGATGAGGAATTGATGGCGATATTAAATATTTGATGGTTGATTATATTGGAGTTGGACATAAAAAGGCACGGAACATTTGCAAGAATTATGATTCTTTTGTATGATGTGTGGATTGGTGTTGGAGTGTTTGGTTAAAAAACCGTGCATTACTACAATGATTCTTGGTTTTATTGCTATTATTTTGTATAATATTGTTAATTGAACTTGAAAAAACAAACATAAGGAGGATGTCCTAATGGAGTATACTAAACCTAAAGTAATTAATGTTGAGAAGGTTGATGCGGCAAAGTGTGGCGACGGACCTTGTGGAAGACCTTGCGGTCAGAGAGCATGATATTTCAATGAAATGAAATTTGAGGACGCAGATTTTTCTGCGTCCTTTATTAGTTTATATATCATTAGTGAAAGCCAGGTATACAGATGTATTACAAAATTCGAGAAGATATTTTATATAGAAAATATGATGAGTATGGGTTAATAACAGATAATTCAGAATACGGGTACAGGATGCTTAACGACTTAAGACGTAAGCGTCCTGAAAAATATGTTTCTAAAAGCGGAGCTGTGATGTTGTCTATGTTGGATAGAAATTCTAAGAATATAGATGATATTGTTGAAGAACTCTCAGGGATTTTTGTTGGAGTAGATAAGGAAACCTTAAAGTGTGATACCATGGAGTTTTTTCAATACTTTGTTGATGAAGGATATTTGAGTTCCGGCAAAAGCATAGATAGTATTAATGAAAGTGATGACAATTTGCTTGTAGATAAAGAAACAATCAATAGACAAATAGTAATGGAGACTGATGATTGCGATAAAAGTACCTTTAAATCAAGTGAATTTCTTAGGAGTATACATATTGAGGTTGCAAATGAATGCAATGAACGTTGCGTTCATTGCTATATACCTCATAAGTATAAAACGAGTAGCATAGATCCATCGCTTTTTTATAGAGTAATTGAAGAAGGGCGGGATATGAATATTATTCATGTCACATTATCTGGTGGTGAACCGTTACTTCATAAAGATATTATCGGATTTTTAAGAAAATGTAGAGAAATGGATTTGTCGGTTAATGTGTTGTCTAACTTAACGATGTTGTCTGATGAAATCGTTAGTGAGATGAAGAATAATCCTTTGTTGTCGGTTCAAACTTCAATTTATGCAATGAATCCTATTATTCATGATGGGATTACAAAACTTGAGGGAAGTTTAGAAAAAACCATACGTGGTGTATATAAGCTTTTAGAAGTAGGTATTCCAGTTCAGATATCTTTACCAATAATGAAACAAAACAAAGATAATTTCGTAAGTGTTATTAAATGGGGATATGAAAATAATATTTCTGTAGCGGTAGAACCGGTTATTTTTGCATCATATGATCATACGGGAGACAATCTGTGTAATAGGTTGTCATTAGAAGAAGTAGGTAATTCAATAGACTTCGAATTATCGGAAGGCTATGCTGATATAATCAGTGATTTGGCAAGAGAAAAAGAGGCTCTGAAAAGTGATGATCCAATATGCTCTATATGTAGATATAGTTTTTGTGTTTCGGCTACAGGTGAAGTTTATCCTTGCGTTGGATGGCAGACAAATGTGATAGGAACCCTTGAAAACCAATCTTTAAGAGATATATGGGAAAATTCTTATAAAATAGCGCAATTGAGGAAGATAAAAAGGAAAGATTTTATTGAATGTGTTGATTGTAAGGATAGGGGTTATTGTACAGTGTGCATGATGAGTAATCAATGTCAGTAAGTTAAGAGATATGGATTTAATGAAATAACTACAGCCAGCATCATATGCTCGCTACAATAAGACAGAAATACTGCTCTCAGCAAAAGAAGCAGGAGCAGTGGTCAAGAAATAGGAATTCAGAGCATGACAAACAGACAGATTTATATCTGCCTCAAAGAGATGTATTATATTAGTTGATGGCTAGTCTGTATCTATGCGGCACGATAAATAAAATATCGCGGTTTTCGGAAATGCGCAGTTTGCAGACGGCTGTATTTCCTGTCCTCCCGTATGGGTATCAGTTCTCTTGCGAGAAGCGCCATCACATCAATTGGGTTTTCCTCCGCGGAGAGGCGGAGGAAGACCCTGCATATGTGGGCAGCAACGCTGAAATTCACCTTGTAGGAATGTTTCCTCTTGGCTTTCCTGATGACAGTGCTGTTTATCATCGCCTCAGTCAGGTTATAAGCTATAAGACGGCTCCAGATTTCCTGCATAATAAGTTCTGGTTTGTATGAATGGAAATTGCTCAGCCCGATGGTGTATTTCAGCTTCCTGAAGGAGGATTCTATGCCCCATCTGGCATAATAAAGATTTTTTAGACGTTTGGGAGGAAACTCATCAGCAGGCAGGTTAGTGACAAGGCATTCATAACTATCATCCGAGAGTTTGATTCTAACCACACGGAATGAGATCGGGTATGTGTCTTTTGAACCATACTCAAGGTAATCAAATGAAGTTGCGGCATCAATGAAGCGTCGATAAGTATCACCGCAGTCGACTTTCGAGGACTGACTCCTCACAAGAGTGACATTTACGGTGATATCAAATGTCTCATCATCAGGAAAGTCAAACTTCCCCACGAGGCCTTTTTGGTGGATGTCCTTTGCCCTGAACAGAAAATACTGCTCATTCTGGATGACATGGGCCATGTTGTTATAAGAGCAGTAGCCCCTGTCGCCGATATAGATATTTTTAGAGCCGGGTACAACGGGATGACGGTCAACGATGGTGCAGAAAGCACGGAACTCATCTTTATGGCGGATCGGCTGCAGGAGGGCATCCGTATATAGATTGGAGTCCAGGTCCTGAAAAGCATTGATATGGATGCTGTATGCTCCCTTGATTGATTTGCCAGGAGAGATGAAATATTCATCCGGAGGAGAATACTTGTCGTGGCTGAAATAAGATGCGGTGGAACCGTCTGCAGCAATAATCCGGTATCCCGGGTAACTGCCATTGCACGATGGAATTGATCCAGTGAAACTGTCAAATATTTTCTTCATTGCTTCTGGTTTGAGTTTTTCACGTTGCTGGAAGAACGCGGAAGAAGACGGTGATTGCGTATCCATACCAAAGAAGTCAAGCAGCTCGTTTTTTGTAGCCGAAGAACCTTCGGCAATCAAGAAGCGCATCAGCTTCCCGGGCGGAAGTTTTCGATCACGTGAAAAATCCTTGGCAGGGTTCTTAGCGTAATCAGAGACAGAAGATGAGACAGAGTCGATTGCAGAATTTAAAAGATTTTTGATTTTGTCGTGGGTCATAAGAACCTCCTTGAAATTGGAACAACGGTTATATTTCCAATTTCAAGGGCCGCTCTCGCTACCTCTTATAATTCAATCAGTAGCGAGAGCGGCCGCACAATTTCGGTTCTATGTCAACCCCTTTAGGGGAATTTTTTCAAAAAAACTGGGTTAGACCCCCTATGGAATCTAACCCTTTGAACTTAACTTACTGACATTGGATGAGTAATTCGAACGAAAGTGAGGATGGAGATCCATTTAAGATAAATAAGTTCCATTGTAAAGTGGCTAAATTAAAACATGAAAAAATTGATTTATACAGACAAAAAATGAAAGGTGAAAATTGAGAAACATTGTAATAATAGATTTAAGGAGATAAATAGTGTGGAAAGAATATTAATCAAGGATGCATATGAGAACAATTTGAAACATTTAGATGTTGAGATACCTCTGAATAAGTTCACCTGTGTGACGGGATGCTCAGGATGTGGAAAATCCTCATTAGTGTTTGACACATTATATGCTGAAAGTCAAAGAGGTTTTCTTGAAGGTATGACAGGAAATATTTACAGTCAAAAACTGATGAATAAGCCTAAGGTAATGTCCATAGAAAACTTAAGACCAGCTCTAAACATTTCTCAAAACTATTACAATGTAAATCCCAGGTCAACAATTGGAACTATTACAGAGATATCGTATTATCTTCGCACTTTGTTCTCGTTGATTAATAGTAATACAGATATAATTGTCCCGGAGAATACTTTTTCATCTAATAATCCGAAATCATTTTGCCCAAATTGTAATGGGACAGGAATTGAAATGGTAGTTTCATCAGATTTATTGATCCCTGATCATAACAAAACGTTACGAGAAGGCGCCATTCTCTATTATAAGGGAGCACCGGAAAGTAAAGAACAGAAGTGCCTTGAGGCTATATGTGAGCATTATGATATTGACATTGATAAGAAATATTCAAAGTTAACAAAGAGGGAAATAGATATTCTTTTATATACTGAAGAAGTGTTAAGGGTAAAAGTGTCTTATAAGGAAGGAAAAAGACGAAAACAGCATATTGTTTCACTTCAAGGAGTAATTCCTTTATTAAAGAATCAGATAAAAAATAGCAGTTCGATTACCCAAGCAACTCCGTATTCAAAGTATACCGCCACTACAGTTTGCCATGTTTGCAATGGAGCACGGTTAGGTAAAAATGCGTTAACATATACATTAGGAGGTATGAATTATAATGAGCTTGAGAGCTTAGAAGTAGAGTCATTATTATCATGGATAAAAGAACTAAAAGATGAAAGAATAACAGCGGGGAATAAAGAACTAGTGAAGCAGCTGAAAGATAGTATTATTCAACGGCTTGAGTCACTGATAAAACTAAATGTGGGATATTTATGTTTGAATCGATCTGTTCCGTCACTTTCTGGAGGCGAGAGACAACGTGTAAGAATTGCTACGCAGTTAACATGCTCTTTGAAAGGATTAATATATATATTGGATGAACCTTGTAAAGGTCTGCATCATAGAGATATTGTACGTATCATAGATGCTACAAAAAATCTTATAAAAAAAGGGAATACAGTTATAGCTATTGAGCATAATAAGCAGTATATTTCGGAGTCTGATTATAAAATCGAGTTAGGTCCTGTCGGAGGCACTAAAGGTGGATATTTAATTAGCGCGGGAGAAACTAAAGATAAGGATAGTTTAAAACTTGTATTTAAGACTCCAATAGAGGCAAATGATTATTTTGGAATAAAAAATGTTGTTTTTAGAAATATATATCAACAGGATGCTGTATTTCCGATTGGTGGGATTACTTGTATTACAGGAGTATCTGGCTCTGGAAAAACTAGTTTAGCAATTGCTACTGCAGAAAGTCTGAATAAAAATACAGCTAAGAAATATGGAGATATATATGGTGCAGAATCAATTAAGAGAATAATTACAGTAAATCAATCACCTATAGGAAAAACACCAAGATCTACGGTTGTATCTTATTTGGAAATTTTTGATGAGATACGAACATTGTTTGCTAAAACAGATGCTGCCCAAAAATTAAAGTTGTCTCCTTCAATGTTTAGTATGAATGTTAAAGGAGGAAGATGTGAATGCTGTCAGGGTACAGGACTTCAAAAAATAGAACTAAATTATCTTCCTAGTACGTATATTATATGCCCTGAATGTGAGGGGAAAAGATATAATGAAAAAATTCTCTCAGTATCATATAAAGGGAAAACAATACTTGATGTTTTGGAAACGCCTGTGTCAGAGATAATTGAGATGTTTGCCGATACAAAAAAGGTATATTCCGTTTTAGATAGTATGATTGAATTGGGGTTGGGATATCTGACATTGGGACAAATGTCCATGAACTTATCTGGAGGAGAGGCACAACGAATTAAGTTGGCGAAAGCTTTAGGCGCGGTGTCAGGTGGAAGAAGCTTATATATTCTTGATGAACCTACGTCAGGATTAAATGATACGGATATAAAAAAATTTATTAAGGTATTGTTTTCTTTACAAGGTAAGGGAGAAACGATTCTTATTATTGAACATAACCTTGAGTTTATAGCAAAGGTGTCTGATTATATCATAGATTTTGGGTTAAAAGGAGGAAGCTTAGGAGGGAAGATTGTAGCACAAGGTAAACCTAGAGAAGTCTTTGAGAATAATGAATCGTCATTGTATAAACTTGATGTTTTGAGTGAATAAAAAGTACGGAGAAAATAATGGAAGAAAATAGTATTATTAACCAATGTTCAATAGTCTTAACTAGAAACTGTAACCTTCGCTGCAGTTTTTGTTATGTGAAAGACGCAGGTTATTGTCCAAGTGAATCAATTAGTTACAATAACTTAAAAAAGATAGTTGATTTTTGCAGCGATGCGAGTGTTAAGTATATTTTCTTTACCGGAGGAGAACCTTTATTGTATCCTCATCTTAAAGATATTTTAAGATATATTAAAGAAAAAAGGCATTCTATAACAACTGCTGTGGCATCTAATGGAATCCTTCTTGAGGATAAGAAGTTTTGTAGAGAGCTTATTGATAGTGGTTTAGATTATATTGATATATCAATGAAGGGGAAAACGCAAGAGGAATGGGTGAATTTTACAGGATATGATGGCTGTGTTAAACAGCAGAGTGGTATAAGAAATTTATCTGAAATGCAAGTGGATTTTACGTGTTCCATGGTGGTAACATTGGAAAATGTATTTTCAGTGTGTGATATTGTTCGGCTTGCATTTGAAAATGGAGCAAAACAATTCTCATTTACTTTTGTTATTGATAATAACAAAAGTAATAATGAGAATGGAGATTATTTGAGTAGTCATAATCCGTTTAGATTGATTGAATTGTTTATTTCACAGATAGAAGAATTGAATTCTATAACAGATGATTGGTGGATTGAATATAGCTTTCCTCTTTGTGTTTATACAGAAAAACAACTAAATTTGTTAAAAGGAAGGTTGGCATCTCCTTGTCAAATACATAAAAAAAATGCGATAACTGTTGATACCCAGATGAATCTATTGCCTTGTGATATGTATTTTGATAGAAAAATTGGGAGGATAGGAGAAGATTTTAATAGTATTGAAGAATTTAATGAATGGAGAAAGCATGGAACATATAAGGAGACAATAGATGAAATAAGTCATAGACCTTCTGATACTTGCCTTGGCTGCACGCATTTAGATGATTGTTTTGGTGGATGTCCAGTCTTATGGAATAATTATTCTTTCGACGATCTATGCTCTTATAAGAGGAGCCAAGAATAATTATATTCAATTGAAAAAGGCCTAATCAAACCCAAGCTTCCACTGAGATCTATATATAAAGTAGTATAATCGCACATATTTCTTATAGCCCAGAACATCTATCTTGCATTCATAGATATTTGTGCCGCGTGAGACGTAGAGACAGTCTTTGGTCGTGTAAGCTCCGTCTACTTCATTTAGTTTGTATCCTTTTATCGTGAATCGCTGATAGGCTCCGTCTTCATCGAGAATTTGAAATCTCAGGGGAATGATGGATCCATCGGATTTGTGTTCGAATATTACATCAACTTTATTTATAACCATAACAATACCTGAGCCTTTTAGAAAAATGATCTTGGAATAAAATATGACGCTGCCGGAACTTGATCGGCAGCAACGTCATATAGAATTTCCATGGAAACTTCCAAATATTTACTGAGCCTGATCGCAACATCAAGGCGTGGATCCTGCTTCCCGTTTTCGTACCGGGAGAGAGAATCCTTGCTGATAGAGAGTGCATCAGCTACTTCTTTTTGGGTGAGTCCTTTACTCATACGTATTTCTCGAAGATGATTTATAACTGACATATATATAACCTCCCCGATTGAAACGAAATAAATACGTTAGCTTAGTACGCGCCCGAAAGTCCGGAAGGAATCGCTTTCCTTGATTATTATGGGGGCGTATTCTTTATTAAATGATATGAGCTGAGCCTGGTGATTTTCATAATGAAGCTGCTTGCAGTAGCATTCGCCGTTCAGCTCGAAAATGCCTATCTGACCTTCTTCAAGAGTTTCCTGCTGATGAACCCAGACAATCTGTCCGTCTATATATCTTGGCTGCATACTGTTACCGGTGATCCGGACACCAAAGTCTGCATCTGCAGGAATGTTATTGTCTTTACGATCCACTTCTTCATATGCTTCATTCGCAAGGAAGTTTCCGAGACTGGCAGAAACAGGGTTTTCATATACTCTTATGAAAGATGCCTGTGCCGGGAAGTCTACGATCTGGGAAGAATCTGCTTCATATAAAACAGGAGCTTCTTTCAGATACTCACCGTTGTTGTATCCCTCCAACAGAGAAATATAATCCATCACTTTTTTGCGGCCTTCTTCATTAAGATTTTTTATCGGATTGTAGCTGTTCTCACCGAAATATGCTTCCATCACGTCAGGAACCTTCAGAATCTTACATATATTTAAGAAGACAGTGACACTGGGTTCACAGACATTCTTTTCCCAGGTGGATATGGAGCGGAATCCGATTTCGATTCCGTTCTTTTTTAGTTCTTCAGCGAGCTTTGGCTGTGTAAGTCCTGCCTTTTTGCGGAATGAGGCTAGGAGTTCTCCTACATCTTTTATGATGTGACCCTCTTTTCTATCTCTAAATAGGTTAGATTTTCATACGTACAGAATACCATTTAAATCTCAGAAATACAAATAATTTGGACAAAATCGACACAAGTGACTATTGAAGTATAAAAAATTGGAGATACTATAAATGCAAGATTGTTCCTGTGATAATACATCACGGATAAATCCTACTTTAGATTTACATTGCACTGTCAAAGAAATTGAGAAGGAGGTATTTACGGATGAAAAGAAAAGTATCGGGAATGAAGGAGAGAACTGGTCGCTGATGCGTTTTAGGTGATCGGTTCCCTTCCGGTAATCGCGGGTGTGACTGCGGTTTAGTTACAGTTTCTAAGATCAGCAATCGGAGCGTCCTTCGCTACCTCGTTCCGGTAATCAGACTTGAGAAGGTTCTCCCTTATCCCAATCAAGTACAGTTCGAGCTTATTGGATTTGTACAACGGGAAAGTGGGGATCGAGTAAATGATAATTGAAAAAGGAAAAGTAGATTTTTATTGCAGACGATGCAGGAAGTCGCTGCATCTGACTTATGAATTTACCGGAGATATGGAATCGCCGGTAATGTCGAATGTTACAATGAAATGTCCGTACTGCACTAGGGCATTGGAGTTTAAGGGTATTAAAGAACGGCATCTTACAGGATGCAGGAAGAACAATAAGTATTACATATAGAGATACACAATTTCATTAAGGCATCATGATACTGGAGACTCCGGAGAAGATATTTTTGCCGGACTAAAGCCATCCTAAAGACGCATGAAAAGGAAAATCGGTTGACACCGGGATTTCTTCTCATGCGTCTTTTTTGTTGAAATAGAGAAGAATCTCCTAATTTCTACGTTTCCGTTTTACACATTGGAAGGCTGGAATATGAATCCGCCGGATACTTCGGAGCTTCCTTTGAAGGGTGATACTGTCATTGGCAATGATGTGTGGATCGGACAGAATTCAGTTATACTTCCGGGGGTTAATATCGGAGACGGTGCAATTATCGGTGCCAACAGTGTTGTCGGAAGTGATGTGAATCCATATGCCATTGTGGTGGGTAATCCTGCAAAGGTTTTGAGGAAGCGATTTGATAATGAGCTGATAGATTTGATGCTGAAATTCAAATGGTGGGATAAAAGTATTGAGGAAATAGATTCTTTGATTCCTATTTTGACTTGCAGTGATCTTGAAAAAGTAAAAACGGAGTTGAAGGCAAGACTCCAATTTTTTGATCAAAACAAATCATAATTTGAAAGTGATAAACATGAATAAATTTGAGATTATAAAGAAATATATCGATGAGTACGATTATTGGGGATTGCTTGCCGGTCATGCACCAAATGACGAATTTGATAGTTACTCTAAACAACTGTCAGAAATTATTACTGAGAAGGATTCGGTTGAAGATATTGCAAGTTTGATAGCGAGCATCATGGACAAATCGTTTGGAGAAGAAATAACCCCAAAGAAGTTTATTACTACTGCGGATAAAATAAAAAAAGCATTATATGAGCAGGAGTAGAAACGCTTAAATTCAAGCATGGTGGGCTGATTTAATGGCAGAATAGATATTGGGAGAAGAATGATATGTTTGGATTGAGGCCTTATAAAAGAGAAGATGCAGATACTATTATTTCTTGGAGTCAAGATGAGAGAGCCTTTTATCAATGGAGCGCCGGAGTGATGGGCGCTTATCCAATTACGCAGGAAGAATTTAGATTCGTGGATTCATTGATGGCTTTTACTGCATTTGACGAAGAAAAGACAGTAGGATTTTTTACACTAAGAAATCCAAGGGGCAAGATAGATGAGCTTCGTATCGGTTTTGTAATCATTGATCCACAACTAAGAGGACTTGGGAAAGGAAAAGAAATGCTTAAGCTTGCACTTAAGTATGCCTTTGAAGTTTATGGAGCAAAGAGAGTATCACTGGGAGTATTTGAAAATAATGAGCAAGCTTATTATTGCTATAAATCAGCGGGATTTGAAGAGGTTATTCTTGATGAAATAGAAATGTATCAAGTTCTTAATGAAGAATGGAAATGCAAAGAAATGGCGATAGAACGCTATATAGGTGATTAAAACGTGGCATGAATAACTTTAAAATAATAGGTAATTGATATGGACTATGTTATTGCAACTGATAGAGATATTGATATTCTAACAGTTTCACGTATTGAGGTATTAAGAGCTGCTAATCTGCTTGATGAAAATGCTGATATGACAGAGGTGGAAGTGGAATCCAGGAACTATTACAAAAAAGCATTATCTGATGGATCACATGTGGCAGTATTAGTAAAGGATGGCGATAATATTATTGGTGCCGGTGGAATAAGCTACTATGAAGTGATGCCGACATATCATAATCCGAGCGGAAAGAAAGCTTATATAATGAATATGTACACTAAGCCGGAGTACAGGAGACAAGGTATTGCATATAAGACGTTGGATATATTGGTAAAAGATGCAAGATCAAGAGGCATTACCCAGATTTCACTTGAAGCAACAGAGATGGGCAGACCTCTATATGAAAAATATGGTTTCTCACAGATGACATCGGAGATGGAATTGTCGTATGAAGGATAGAACAAATGAAACATGATAAAGTCGACATTAGCTGGTGGACGGTTGAAAATAGAGAAATAAAACTCACAGATAAGGCTCCTGATTGGTTGATTAAGGAAATGGAGCATTATGAGGAAGTATATAGAAAGTTTGACGAGAAAATGAAGGATTATTTTGCATATGATGGTCCTACACCAAATCTTCGACATCCTGTGATTGATAGACTATCAGAAGAGGAATTTGAGCTATTAGATGAAATTTTAAGGGATGATGTGGGGGAAGGAAAACATTTGAATAGATAGGGTGTTTTTTGATAAATGTATTGCTGTTGTACGTACAAATTGCTATAATGTAATTACGAAAGGAGCGTGATTTATATGGCAGCTAAATCAGCAAATGTATATGCGAGAATAGAACCGGATGTTAAAGAAGAAGCTGAAAGAATTTTGACAATGCTCGGTATTCCGACTTCAAATGCAATAAATATGTTTTACAAGCAGATCATATTAAATAACGGACTTCCATTTGATGTTAAGATACCTTCGTCAAGACCTGCAGATATTACAAAAATGAGCAAGGCAAAACTTAATGCTGAACTTGAGAAAGGTTATTCAGATATGCTTGAAGGAAAAACAAAGCCCGTAAAAAAAGCTTTTGCAGATATCCGTAAGGAATATGGTATATGAAATATGAAGTAGTTACCACAGCTCAGGCAGATGATGATCTTCGTGATATATATGAACATATAGCTTTTGAGTTGCTTGCACCGGAAAATGCAGCCGGTCAGCTCGATAGGATTGAAGAAGCTGCAGTATCCTTGGAAGATTTTCCGGATAGATACAGATTGTATGAAGATGAGCCTTGGCACAGCAGAGGACTTAGGGTATTGCCTGTAGATAATTATGTTATATTCTACATAGTAAAAGATGATACGAGAGTCGTAACGATAATACGAATAATGTATTGTGGAAGAAATATAGATAAACAATTGAATCTTTTCACCGATTATGATGAAAATGATTAACATAAATAGTTTACATAAATAATGCTGTCCACCAATTGTCTAACTCCAGTCCACCTGCGGTCTACCATTTGTCCATTTACGGCTAAAAAACGGATGTTATACTTATAATGAACCAAGAAAAGGCAAGGAGAAAAAACTTGAATTTTTTGGTTCATTCTTTTGCAAAAAAAAGGTAAATATTTCAACATGAAGCGTCAGCTTATAGCTCATAAATTTGCTATAAGTATGACGCTTTTCTTATGCGAAAACTTGGAGGTACGAGCATGGAGAATGGCGGAATTATGAAGTCTTTTGATGAGTTTAAGTCGGAGTTTAGGGATAAGCTGCTCAATGAGTTGGAGAAGCGTATCAAGATGCCGCTTGACTGTAAGAGGCATGACATTAGCAAGGTTAATGAGAAGTATGAGTCACTTACTATCGGACCGGAAGGTTCAAATGTGAGCGTGAATGCTAGACTTGATAAGGCTTTTGAGTCTTACAGAGATGGCAATACCACTTTTCTGGGGAATGGATTATTGGACTCGTGCCAACGTCGAGCTCTGCCTCCTCGTCACCAAAGGTCATCCAAAGAGAGTGAGTAGCAAAGTTCATCAGGTGATCATGAGTCATATAGAAGAACACTCCAAGAAACCGGCAGAGACTCGTAATCGGATAATTGAGCTCATGGGAGACCTGCCGAGGATAGAGCTTTTTGCAAGGCAGAAGACTACTGGATGGGATGTTTGGGGGAATGAGGTGGAGAGTGACATAACGCTTATTGCATAGGCTGAATAATGTGTTGATGCTTGACTTTTTGTGTTACAATGATGGAAAATCTTTATATAAAGTCAAATCAAAAAGGTGATAAAAAACTATGATAAGACAGGCAACTGTAAAGGACGCATCGCGAATTGCAGAAATATCCATCTTCACAAAACGTATGAACTATAGATCTATTTTCCATGATGATAAGGTATCGTTTGGAGAATTGCAGGTGTACCCATTGGCAAAAGAATATATAGAAAATCCAAAGAAGCTTAATGATATTTGGGTTTACGATGATGAATTTGTAAAGGGCTATATTCATATTGATTGCTCAAGAATTGTAGAATTATATGTGGATTCATTCTTTGAGAATAACGGAATCGGAAGTGACCTTATCGGATTTGCAGTTAGGGAAAAGGGTTGTGATCATTTATGGGTACTTGAAAAGAATCTAGATGCTCAACGTTTTTATAAAAGAAATGGATTTGCTAAGAGTGGACAGAAAAAACTTGAAGAAGGTACTGACGAGTATATTATAGAAATGAGAAGGAGTGCGGAGTAGTGTTGGGACTGCATATAAGGGGAATAGGTAATACTAAGCACTAAATAAAAAGTCAACATACTTCTGAAAAGGCAAGTTGAAGAACAGTACCAATTTTTTATATTTGTAAATAGGGGAGAAAATGAAATGCAAAATAAAAGTTTGCTTTTAATGATTATGCTTACAGCCTTTATATTAAATGGGTGTACATCATATAACAGGAATAATGCAGATGAAAATATAACAGAGTCTGAAGCTGAAACAGAAACGGATATTTCGTCTTTGCCTGAAGAAGAAACCACTCCGCAAATGGAGGAGGAACAGTTTTATAATAAGCTTTCTAAAGGCGAGGATGTAAGCATTTTAATAGTTGGAGATTCTATTGGGTGTGGATCAGGTGCTTCTGGAACTGAATATAGATGGGCAGAGCTTACTTGTGAACACTTAAAAGAAAAGTATGGAGTAAATACAAGCCTAACAAACGTATCAATGGGAGGAAATGCATCGTATGCCGGATATGTTAGAACATTGGCACTAAATGATAATATAAATTATGATGCGGTTATTTTATGCTATGGTCAGAATGATAGCGAAAAAAGTTTTAGTTTCCATTATGAAACTATAATTAGGGCAATAAGAATTTAATACCCTGCGGCTTCGATTGTTTCAATTCTGGAATCAAGTCAAAAAGAATATACACCAAAGATGCAAGAGATAAGAAAACTTGCCGAACACTATTCCATTCCAGTTGTTGATACAATAGAATCGTTTAGCAATGATTATGATAACCTTACGGTAGATGGAGTACATCCGAATGATGATGGTTATAAAATATATGCGGATTCCGTAGCAAGCATTATTGATGAAGGCGTGGGGAGCATACCGATGTATCGCGAAGCTGATATTGAACCCGTAAATGAGTGTACGGATGTATTTGAAACCTTTAAATGGTATGGAGCAGAAGAATTTTAACGAGAAGGTAATAGCTATACGCTTAAGACAAAAATAAAAGGAACTGTATTAGGAATAGATTATAATTTCGTTTCGGGTGATAACAGCTGCCAGATATTGGTGGATGGAAAAGAATATGCTGCACCGGAAGTATCCTTTAATTATGATTTCAGCCAGAGGCATATAATGATTGTTAATGAGGACTGGAATGATAATCCTATTATTGTAAATGATACAGTGCAGGTTGTTTTTGCTGATGATGATTCTGGAACCGAGCAGGCAAATGGTTTTATGGGAATCGCAGTTAGTGGATTTGAACAGGGAAATTAAGTCTCAATCCTGTAGATATGAAAATGAATTGAAATATTTAGAAAAATTAAATCAATATTTATAATGGAAAAAGTGTTGATAGCAATAGTGCCTATCAACGCTTTTTATATTTAAAGTATTGAATAAAATGCACAAAATATAACGAAAAAAGTGATGAAACATAGTAAAATTTGAATGTAAGTGTTATATGATGAATACATTTTTCTGTCTTTAAAAAATGATGAATGTCAAACATACCATATGACAAGATTATGCACTATTTGAAAAAAGATGCGGTTTTGGGGTGATTACTTAAATTGTCACGTTTAGTCGAGGAAGGAATATTGAGATGAAGAAAAAACTTTTGGTTATTGCAGCCTCTCTTATTGTTTCATTGGCGTTTTCAAATCAAGTTAGAACGGTTTTTGCTGCGGATTTAACTAAGAAACAGTCTGTTATCGGTGTGTCTTATTCTTTTGATGAAAAATCAAAGTATGATTTTTCTGCGTATGAAAGTTCGGGTGCAACATCAAAAGAAAATACCTATGGACTATTTGAAATTTCTGGAGATATTTCTAATACTTCTACAAAGGATGGCTTGCCATCTTTTGGTGTTAATGGTGGAAATATCCAGTTATTCTATACTTATAATGACTCTATGCTGAATGCTTCCGGCGAACAGGAACATTTTACTGATGATAAGTCGAAGACTATTAATGACATAATACTTACTGATAATATATAGAAATGGAGCAAGAACAGACTACAGAACAAACGTCAGAAAATGGAGAAAATACATCAGCTGTTGATAAGAATAAGCTGGCTGAGCCATCTGAGACTGTAGTTTCTGCGAATATAACAAAAGAGAATAAAAATGGTGAAAAAACAAAGGCGTCCAAATCAGATACATCAAAGAAAAGCACTGCTGAAAATGAAAAGAAAACAATAGGTAACGAAGATGACCAGGATACTTCGGAAGATAACACTCCTGAAAAAAAGAATTCATCTCATTTTCCGATAGTAATAGTTTCAATAGTGCTTGTTATAGGTGTTTTTGCGTATTTCAAGAGAGATGAATTAATTAAACTTATCGCTGCTAATGGAAATGAGGAGGATAAAAGCAAATGAAAAAGGCAATTGCCATAATATTAAGTATGGTATTGGTTTTGACAGGATGTGCATCTTCTGCATCTGAAGTAAACAAGACACCTTCTGATACGGTAGCAACTGAAATTTCATCCGAAGAAAATGATGAATCTATTGCCGAAACGGTATCTGAGTCTTTAGAAAGTAGCTCTGAAGCCACAGAAATATCTATTGTACCTACTGAGGAAGCAACGTTAGAAGTTGATAATTCTTCAGGATTGGAATTGCCCAAGCCGGCAAAGGTGTCTTTTTCGGGTTTGGATGATGAAAAATTGCTCAATTACGTTGAAGATGCTGTATATTCTGATTTGGTGAAAGGTCTTAACAGTGATAAGTATTTTGTGGAAAATGTTGAAGCCGTCTACATTTCTGAGGAATATATAGAAGAGCTTGCGTACAATACGAAGTCAAATATTTATTTTGGTTATACGCTTAGCGAACTTAATGAAATGTTCCAAGGTAAGCGTTACATTTTCACGTTAGATGGTAATGGTGAAACTGTAGTACAGGAGATGGAAACACTCTATGATGATTCGGCTCAAAAAATGCTGGAAAATGTAGCTATCGGAGGGGGAGTCATACTTCTTTGCGTAACGGTATCTGTTGTTTCTGGAGGTCTTGGTGCTCCGGCTGTTAGTATGATATTTATGGCTAGTGCTAAAACCGGAACCGCATTTGCCCTTTCATCTGCAGTTTTGGGAGGAGCAGCAACAGCTATAACAACTGGATATCAAACCTCTGATGCGGAGCAGGCATTTGAACAGGGCGCGTTTGCAGCAAGTGAAGGATTTAAATGGGGAGCTATTTCAGGAGCAGTTGTTGGAGGTGTTAGTGAGGGTACGGCACTTTATGGTGCTGCTAAGCAGACAAACTTCACTATGAATCAATACGCGAAGATTCAGCAAGAGACAGGATATCCATTAGATGTAATAAAAGAATTTCATACCATGGAAGAGTACCAGGTTTTTAAGGATGCAAATTTGAAATCTGCTATGGTAGGAAACAAATCTGCATTAGTTAAAACGGATATTGATTTAATGAAGGTTGATTCAAGAGGTAGGACAAATCTTGAGAGAATGAGGCAAGGACTAGCACCGCAGGATTCTAACGGAATATCATATGAACTGCATCATGTAGGGCAGAAAAAGGATGGTACTTTGGCAATTCTTTCTCAATCTGAACATGATAGTTCAGCAATACATGGTTTTTTGGAGAGAACCGAGGCTCATGCAGCTGATACGAATTGGGATGCAGAGAGACAAGCATTTTGGAAAGCGTATGCAGCTATCTTTGAATAAGAAGGAGAAGTAGATTATGAGTGCATTATCAGAAGCTTTCAGCAATAAAACAGATTTTTATGCTGAGAAGAGTGCTTCTATGGATCAAATACGACATGCTGAGAAAGAAATAGGTGTAGTTTTTTCTAAAGATTACAAAGAGTACCTACAGCTTTATGGATCAGTATCTTGCGTAGGTCATGAATTAACCGGCATCAGTGAGGACACAAATTTGGATGTTGTAAATGCTACCCTGAGCAATTACAAAAAGAATCAAAATATCAGTGCTCCTTTTTATGTTATTGAAGAGACGCATATGGATGGAATAGTAATCTGGCAGACAAAGACAGGAGAGGTATTTCAATCTGAGTATAAGGGAAAACCAATAAAGATATATGATTCATTGATTGACTATATATCATCTTTTGATAATGGTATTTGATAATATGATAGCGGTGGACCGTAATATAGGCCCATCGATGTTTTTGTCTTAGGCAATGGAAGGACTATTGTGAACAGCAGCTAAACATCGAAAAATCATTTAACATCAAAAAGTATTGATGGAATTTGGGTTCTATCAATACTTTTTTGTTTGTAAAAAATCAAAATATGGAGGTGTCTATGGGTAAACAACAGAAAATATTGGGGTATGTTCGTATCAGCACAACTGATCAGAATTCGTGCGGATTTCCTATGGGGGAAGTACAGGTTGCTGACGGCATAGTAATATGTCCGAATTGTGGAAGGTTCAAGAAGGTACTTATCAAGAAGGGGAAGGCAACGGTTTCGGATCCTGATGAAAAAGAGTTGATGAACAGCCGGTTGATGCGTTATCTGATAAGTATCGGATTAGTTATTATTCTTGATTAGCGTTATTTGTATTATAAAGGATTTTGCATATTGAAAACTGAATAGAATGAGATAGTGTGTTCAGAACTGTATCGCATCATGGCCTGAGCGCCAGGACGCTACGACATGTAGTGGGTAGGTGTAAGTCGAAAGAGGGATGCACACGTGTCAAGAGTTTGCCCAGCGCTGAGTAGGTTGTCTATTGGATAGCACGAAGAAGTCTGCAAAACGGAAATGTAACCATATGATGGTTTATTTCACTATGTTTTGCAGGCTCTTTAAGCAAATCCCGGTGCTGGGCTCTTGTTATATTTCCGTTTTCAGATTTCGGAAACGGAGATGAAGATGGAAAATAACAGTGTCATGGGAATCGGGGAACGTGTTAAGCAGCTGAGAGTTGATGCAGGAATGAGCCAACAGGAGGTGGCAGAAAAGATTCATTGCGGAAGCCGTACCAGTGTGGCAAATTATGAGTCGGGAGCGAGAGCATTAACAACTGATGCGGCTATAATAGTAGCTTTTTATTGTGCTTTTTCCATCTATTAAGATTATATATATCGGCAATAAATTAAAAAATTGCCGATATATATTGATGCAAAAGTCAGCAAATGCTATACTTTATATAGGACATGGGTATTCAAATTTAGGGTGGATTATATGAAGAATATGGCTTTTTTGGAGAAAATTAATAATGAAAAACAGTACACGAGACGCGAATTATATAACTTGATTGCAGATGATATGGCTGAATATTCTTATAATTCGTTTAACTGGGATCTGCAGCGTATGCTTGCCGGTGGAGAAATTTATAGGAGTGGCAGGAATTCATATAAGATTGGCAATACTGATAGGAAGAACTATACTTCAAAATATTCTGAGAGAGCGGAAGAAATAATTGCATTTATGGAGAATAATTATTCAGATACGGAATATTCATTATTTGAAACATCTATGTTGAATGAATTTCTTAATCATCAGATTGCAAAGAATACTGTTTTTCTATATGTTGAAAAGGAATTAAGTGAATTTGTTTTCAGAGATATGTCAGATTTGATAGTAGAGAATATCCTGTTTAAGCCTAAGAAAGATGATCTTAGGAAATACTGGAAACCTGATACTATCATAATAGTTGACAGAATTAGTGAAGCACCACGTGGTAAGGAAAAAAGGTATGATACTCCCTTAGAGAAATTGTTTGTTGATCTTATTGCAGACGTGGCACTTATGAATATGTACAGCAAAAGTGAGTATCCGGAAATGCTGCACATAGCAAATGATAAATACTATATTGATACAAAGAAACTTTTCAGATATGCCAGAAGGCGGGGAAAGTTCCAAGAAATAAAGAGAATTATGACTGATGGAGGAATGGAAATTGATATTACCTGAAAACTATTCTCTTGAGCATATTGATGGGCTTGCAAAGAGATATGGGAGTGACAGATTCATTGCAGAAAGGGCAATGTATGCTTTTGGATTATTAGAAGCGATTAGTAGGACCGGGCTCAAATTTACATTCAAGGGTGGAAGCTGTCTTATGCTTTTGCTTGATAATCCTAAGAGACTGTCTACAGATATAGATATTATGGTGGATCCTGGAACTGATGTGGAGCATTACATAGAGGAAGCTGGAAAAATTTTTCCATTTGTAGATTATCAGGAAAGCATTCGTCCCGGTCATGGAAATATAGAAAAAAGACATTTTAGGTTTTTCTATAATTCGCCGATAATGGATGATACTATAACAATTCTTCTTGATGTTCTTTATGAGAAAGAACATTATGCTTCTGTTATTGAAAGACCAATAGAGAGCAGCCTTATTCTGACTGCAAATGAACCTTTATACGTTAAGATGCCAAATGTAAATTGTATCCTGGGTGACAAACTCACTGCGTTTGCACCGCATACCACCGGAATACCGTTTATGATAGATAAAGACATGGAAATTATAAAACAGTTTCATGACTGTACAACTCTGTTTCATGCTATGGATGATTTTTCTGAGGTTAAGGAGACCTTTAGAGCTGTAGCAAATACAGAAATGACATATAGAAATCTTAAAATCAAGCCAGAAGATATTCTCGAAGATGCGATAGAGAGCTGTATGTGTATTATAGGAAATGGTAGAATTAATGCACCCGAATATGATATTTACAACTCTGGAATTGATCGCATTCAGGGACACTTATTTGATGTTGATCTAAACAGAAATACTATCGCGTACAGTGCCTGTGAGTTAATGTATCTTTGTTCATGTATTTATAGAGACACTGATACTTGCGATAATTCGATGAAAGCGGATACCAAGGATAAGATTGATATTGGTAATAATAAGGTATCAAGAGCAATTGGATATATTCGTAAGGCAAATAAAACCGCAGGATTATATCTGAAGGAGGCTGTTGCACTTTTGGACGATGATTACGAGCGTTTGCAGGAGCATGTCCAAAACCGTTCGTTGGAAAGAGTAGCAGGAGAAGAAAAATAAATATTTAACAGTCATTATTTAAGCAGGAAATGTAGGGTTATCTTACATTTCCTGTTTTTTGTTTTTGGGTGTTTCATATTGTGAACAGGTGTCACGTATCGTGTACACTACAGAGTCTATTCATACCTTATAATAAAGGTGTCTTAAGACAAAAGAAAAAAGTTGTGGTTCAGAGCCAAGTTTATAACGCAGGAGGGAGGCAAATGTCAGAACGGAAAAGTTTTATTGAGATTTACGGTGAAGCAAGAATATCTGGGCAACATACAGGAAGTCCTAAACGATAAAAACAGAACTTTTGAGGTTCTTGAGTGGAGAGATAACGTACTGTATGTTATAGAAGCATTATTCTTATTCTATTTACGTTGGGGGCGCAATGAACAGGGAACAGAGTATTGAGTTTATTCAGGCTATAGAAGACACTAAAGCGTTAACCTCAATTATAAGAAGGATGGAAATAAAGGATTTGAAACAGTGATCACTAGGCTCCAGATGGAAACCTATGTTGTTCCGGTGAATTATGAGTACAGCAAGCGAAAAAACGGTGACGAGTACGGTTGGGGCAACTGCCGATACGATATTGCAGAGAGCTTCTGGGGAGATAAGCTGTGCAGGTCGGCATATAAGAGAAGCCCGGATGAGTCGCTTAACAGGATCATAAAGCATATCAGAAAAGTGCTGCCAAAGCTGGATGAAGATGAACTCAGGTCATTGCTAAAAGGGTGAATGGGAGATAAAGATTTTGAGAAGTGCCTTTTTTTGGAGGAGATACCAGCTCTGAAATACATTTCCTATAACCCCAAAACAATGTAAAATCTGCGTTTACAAATCTGCATAGATCAAGGTGGCCCCGGCTATTCACCATTTTTAAAATCAGTCTTACCTATAGGTATCATCACATCTGAACAGAATTTATTACCCTCATGGTAGAATCTCACAATGCCGCCGTACTTTGCGGCGGTGGATGTGATGGATTTAAGGCCGAGACCGCTTCCGCCGCTTCTGGTGGATAAATACTGCCCGTCCTTCATACGGGGACTTCCATCAAAGGAATTGGTGCATACGATGATGAGATTGCTGCCGCCCTTTATGCGGACGGCAAGATCTATGAAGCGGTCAGACGCAGGAACATCACCACAGGCAAGGATGGCATTTTCAAGGATATTCCCAAGGAGACTGCATAATTCCACATCAGGTATGTCGGGCTCCTTTGGGATATCAATTTCCAGATCTATGGCAATTTTCGTATTTTCAGCAAGATGCGCATAGTGATTAAGGATAGCATTGACCGGGACATTCCGGCAGAAGCTTATGGTCTCTCTTTCCGGCTGCAGGGATTTATATTGGTTTAGATAATCCCTTATGGCCTGAAGATCTCCCTTTACAGACAGGTCGTCAAGGGTTGCGATAGTATGTTTAAAATCATGGCGAACCCTTGCGCTCTCGTCAATGTAGCGCATCTGCGCCTGATAGAAGCTTTCCTGAATCTCAAGCATACGGTTTTTCTCCTCCATGGCAGCCTTTTCCATCATGTCTGAAACGATATAGTAGAAGAGTACGCAGAGCAGGCACAGCAATGTAAAGAACAGGATGAGAGTACCCCAGTATGCTATCTGCATCAGGTTCACATGAAGCGTCTCATATTTTCTCGGAGAGATAAGCAGGTTAAAGACAAGGAAGATTCCCCATACAGGGATTGATGCTATGTACACCCTTGGAACATCGAGACCGTCTATAATCTGAGGTGCCCTGCGGGATACGGGGCGGTATACAAGAGCTGTAAATATGGTTGAAATTACGGCCTGAAATACGGCAGCCTGAAGGCTAAAGTCATCGAGAACCCCGTGTGGGTTGATCTCAGCATCAAAGCCGTTTGCGATATTTACAATAAAGCTCATGGATGCAAAGACAAGCACAGCAACTGATAAAGTCTTGTAAACCGGCGCTTTGACGCATTTTACATAGACGATAAAGGAAGGAGTGATGATTATGGGTATAAGGGCATTGCGGGGGATCATAAACAGGGAGTTGAGCACTGCCACAACAAGGGATGCTGAAAGGAGAGTGCTGATAACAAGTATGCGGGTCTTTTTGACATCATACCGAAGCTGGTTCTTCATGGCAGCAAAGCACAGCATGGTTGAAGGAAAGATGAGATACCAGGTGATAAGTGATGTAAAAAATGCTGTTACATTCATTTGCCCTTCCTCCGCTGCTTTCTTTCATTTCTCAGGCTGTCAAGTTCATAGTTCTGCCATATATTCCTGAAATCCCCTGATATGTTCGATGCAACGGGAAATCTTTCCCCATCCTCTAAAATACAGACATTCCCCACGATATCGCTTACAAAGTCCATGTTTACTATGACACCCCTGGTGACGGTAATAAACCGCTTATCCTTTGATAATTCCTCCTGTATTCCTGCGAATGGAAGCCTTGTCTTATATGGCTTACCTGGCGCCTGCATGATCTCCAGATAATTCCTTTCCGCCGTTCGGATGTACATGATATCGGGGTAGCAAATTGCGTAGTCCTGTCTGTCACTTGTAAAGGTAAGTTTCGGAGTGGAGTCATACTCGGTCTTTTTCATAAGGACATCGTCCATTACCTTGAAGATACGAGTCTTTTCGGCAGGCTTTTCGATGTAGTCATAGGCATGGATGGAGAGGGCATCCCCCATAAAGCCGTCGCTGGAGGTAAGGAAGATGATGATAGCGTGGCGGTCAGTCTCAAGGATCTTCCTTGCAGCATCCACGCCCGTCATTCCGGACATAAAGATATCCATAAAAACAGCGGTATAGACAAGCGGCCTGTACCCTTTTATAAAATCCTCCGCACTGTGAAAGGCATTAACCATAATTTCCGTATTTGCTATGAGGGAATATTCTTTTATCACCGATTGAAAGCAGTCGATCTCCTGCTGCTCATCTTCTACGATTGCTATGTTCATGCTAATACACCCGTGTAGTTTTCCTTTAATTCATTAATCATCATAATGTCCTCTGCAGGAGACTATATAAAGGATAGCGTTCTCTTCATAATAGACAATGCGGTTTTCTTCATCAATGCGGCGGCTCCACATGCCACTCAGGTTTCCTTTTAGTGGCTCCGGCTTTCCAATACCTTCAAATGGGCTGCGCTTGATATCTTTGATCAGGGCATTGATGCGTTTAAGTGTCTTTTTGTCCTGTGTCTGCCAATAAATATAATCATCCCAAGCACGATCTTCCCATAAAGTTCTCATTATTAGTCCTCAATAAGCTTATGCTCCTCAAAATGAGCCTTGCCATCTCTGATATCTCTTGCAATGCCTTCGAGGTATCGCATATTGCTTTCCGAATAAAAAGGATCTGCGGAAACCTCGAAAGGAATGCGTCTTTCACGACCTACCTTTTTTGCGAAAATTGTAAAGGCTGCACTCATGGACAATCCCATATCAGAACATGCCTGCTCCATACTCTTTTTAACATCTGAATCAAGCTTAAAATTAACATTAACAGTCTGTGCCATACGTCCACTTCCTTTCCAAATAGATACAAATCTTCTTACACTATTATATTAGCATAAATAAAGAAAAATACAAGAATATTTCTTTATTTTTAATTTGTAAAACTTTTGAAATAAAAATTCGTCACAGTTTGGAAGGATTTCGTCACAGTTTTATTGAAAATACTTGACAAATAGTTTATCTTGTGCATGTAGGCGCAGAAAGCAGTTTTAAAGATAGCGGGAGCATATAGATGGAAGCAATCGTATATACAAGAGATGATAATGAATACAATCTTATAAAGGCTACGCTTGAAAATGAAGCGGGGCTGATCGATGTGGACAGACACCCGCTGAACGGTCACAAGAGATATGATCATGGCTATGATGTAGTGGTAGTTGCACTTAAGGGAGCAGAGGGCATGGAGGTAATGCTTGCCTATGCCCAGCGTTTCCCGGATACGAACATTATCTGGATCACGGACGATCCCTTTTTTGCAGGGATTGCCCTACGGAATCATATCTATGATTTTATTGAGCGTCCCTACAGTGAGGATCGCTTAGAGCAGTCGATACATGATGTGATAGAGCGGTGTCCCAACAGGAACAGGTGGGCTCTTCGGACAAATAAAGGAAAAGTGTTGCAGGAGAAAGGTTTTCCTGCGTTTATGGGGGATTGTCAAATGATCGAGGATGAAAAGGATCTTCGGATAAAGCAGTGAGAATATATAGGTGATTGCGAAACTCGACACTAAAAATCGAATGTATGTACGAAGCACCGCCGCAATAGATTTTTTTCGCATTTGAATATGTTTACTGCTTTTTTGGGCGCGCTTTAATAAGCCTTATGGCATATAGAGTTGGTAAGTCCTAAGCAATAAGTGGTTTTAGACTTCGGATATATTCATGATGTTTGATTTTATCAGCAAGAACAACAGTTATAAGTTGTGTGATTCCTGCAAGAATAAGATCAGCATGTAGTGTTTTCTCATTTTGAGTGCGGCGACCTGCTAAACAGAGATTTTCTTTTATGTGGTTTATATCTCTTTCAACAGCTGTTCTGATTTTATAGGTATTATCCCAATCTTCGTTACCACGAAGTGTACCAGGATAGGCTCGAAGGTTCTTTTCGGGATATATATGAATCATTCGTCCGCATGATGAAGGGGTACATGGATTATCACATTGACATTTGCGATGATACTTTCCTGTAGTTTTGTCTCGTATGTATTTAATTTTGGGACAAACAAATTTATACCGTATAAGCCCATTTTTTCTATGTGATTTACCTTCAGATTTCATTGTGAGTGAATCATCATTAGGGCAGCAGGGAATACCATCAGAATTGACCTTGCAGTCAGGATATTTTATTCCCGACCTTGAATTAAGTGGTATATATGCCTTGGAAAAATGCCTATCTTTTCCAAAGGTATCGCCTATAAGCAACTGATTATATAAAAGAGAAGAATCAAATGCAGCATCTCCAAGAAATGTCTTGGGATTTATTAGAGGATGTTTTGAAAAGAAATCTTTTAATGTTGGGATAAGTAGCTTTGCATCGTGAACACACTTATCCTCGTCAGGAGAATTTGATTTTTTCTCAACAATGATTTCGGGATGGGATGTCATAAAGTCCTTGTTGTAAAAAGAAATATGACGAACAATACCTAACCCGTTTGTAACAATGCCAAACTTGAAGACATAGCAAAAATGGCCATTAATGTATAGCTGCTTAATTTCAGCATTGGAGGAAGCATGTGAAGGCATTGAGCCATAGGCTGCCTTATAAGGATCATAAGATTTATCGAATCCTTTTATCTTTGCATAAGCCTTAAGTTGTCTAATAATTCTGTTTGCGTACTTGGGATTATTTTCAGTAACAAATGCTTCAATACCTGATGAATCAAAAATAGTCATGTCAGCTTTGTAGGAATCAATAGCCTGACAAATGGGCTCAGTCAGATTGACAAGCTTGTCGAAAACAAGTTGAAGATCATCTAAAAAATCCTGCTTAAACCTTGTTATCTTGGAGGCGTCTGGGACTTTTGTAAAACCGCAAAAATCACGTAGAGGTTTTGAATAAGCAAGAAAAGTAAGAAGAAGTTGGTCTGTGGGAATTGAAAAGATTCTCTGAATAATCAAAGCCCACAGTAAAGAGTGTAAAGAGTATTTACGGGTTCTTCCCGTCGATGCATAAAAATGATTTCGGAACGAAATCGGAATAATTTCATCAAGATCAATATGGTTTTCTAATAGAGACAGAAATGCAGGTTTGTCATTTTCAAATTTTTCCTGACAATCTGTATAAATATCTGACAAAGAAAGCTGTTTATATGTTATCATATATATCAGAATAACTCCTTTCTTGGATATGGTCAGTGGTTTTTTGTCAACTCTATTGTACCATATCTGGTGAGGGGTTATTCTTTTTTGTTACAACAAAAATGCCGTATTTTTGCGGCAACAGGCGTTTCGCAAACGCCTAAGTGAGAATATAAAGAGAGGGGTGAGGGCTATGAAGAGAATTAAGGATATGCTGAGAAGAATAGGGACGGCTGGGCTGGCAGCGATTATGCTTACGGCACAGATGCCGGTGACGGCTTTTGCTTCGGAGAGTCAGATATCCGTTGAGGAAGTCGTAGAGAATATAACTGCAGAAAACGTGGATGATGTCATAACGGAACAGGATGACGGGAGGATAACCGAAGCCGCAGATGTTTCCGGTGAGGATGAGAGCGATAAAGAATCAACAGGCGAGGACACATCCGGGGAAACTGGAAAGGGTAAAGAAACCGTGGCATCTGATGACAGCAGCTCTGCTGATGTACAGGATGAAGAGAAAGCGGAAGCGATCGAAGAAAAGGATGCGAAAGCAGAGGATATCTCTGATAAAGAAGACAGCAAAATGCCTGCATTTGAGGAATCCAAATCCATCAACGGTGTGAGAATCACCGTCACCGCAGACGAGGGCGTATTCCCGGAGGGAGCTACTCTTTCTGTGGAAAAGGTTACGGTTGCGCAGGAAAAGCAGGCAGAGGAAGCGGTTGAGAGCGAGCGTGACGAAGATAAACAGGTGGCGGCTTCCTATACATATGATATTAAGGTGCTGGATCAGGATAGAAATGAGATTCAGCCTGCAAATGCTAATGGTGAGGACAGCTCTTCGAGGGTTAAGGTCTCCTTCAAGCTGGATGAGGTAGCGGACGAGAACCTTGATACCAATGTTTATCACATAACAGAAAATGAGAATGAAACGGCAGAAAAATCGGATGATTCCGGAAACGGTGAACTGACTGCGGAGAAGCTGGAAGTGGAGACCGACGGCGACACTGCCATTGCGGAGACCGACGGCTTCTCCCTCTACACCGTGGAATTTACCTATGACAACAAGCAGTATGTTCTCCCCGGAGACAGTGAGATGGCACTGTCAGAGGTTCTTGACACCGTAGGTCTGACAGGGGAAGTATCGGCGGTAGAGGTAAGCAACGAGAGCCTGTTCTCTGCGAAGAAATGCAAGACCGCAGATGACGGCAGCACCCCGGAAAAGGACGAGGACGGCAATCCTATAGAAGCTGAAAACGGCACATGGTTTGTTTTCGCACATCAGGCGTTCAGCACAGAAGAGTGGATGAAGGTCACAATTGGCGGTGTGGTGTATGAGATTACGGTGACGGACGATGAGGTTTCCACATTACAGGTGGACAACGACATCGCCGAAGGCACGGCAGGGCGCTACTATGTGAACATGCCCACCACCGGCACAAACACGCTGACTATCACCGCCGACGACATCACAGCAGGCAAAGGCGCCTTCAAGGTCTATGACGACGGCGGCAAGAACGGAAATTACAGTTATAAGTGCAACGGATATTTGACCATTAGCGTTCCTGAAAATTGTACATTGCAGCTCTCTGGTGAAGTAAAGCTAACGGAAACTAACTCCACCGTTGAATCGGGTGCAAACCCCATATTTAAGGTATTTGATGGAACTTCCTCGGAAACGCAGATTACAAGCGTATGGGGAAATGGGTCGAGCTATGGCCCTGGTTCCGATAGAAATATAGGGACTCTGAACAGCTCGGGAAATACAGTTACCCTGTATTTGTATAATGACAAAACGAAGACAAACGGTGTTGGTGCCAATATTACTGTAACCGTCATTTCACCGGACACGGAGTATGATGTCAGCATTGCTGATGGCATTACACACGGCAGCGTCACATCCGACAAGGCGAAAGCAAAGGCAGATGAAACCATTACGCTGACCGCCACACCTGCAAGCGGCTATCTGCTCAACGGCATTTCCGTGACCGATATATACAGCAATGCTGTCCACATCGATTTTACCCCGTGGTACAAAGGCAAAACGGGCGCAACGACAGCGACCTTTACCATGCCGAAATCTGCCGTCACCGTCACGCCAACTTTTACGAAGATTGACAATACGAGCAACGAGTTCTCTATCAATCTCCCCAAATCAGGTACTGAGACAGGTACGATTTTCTCTGGCATCAAGTCGTTCAAGGTTTATGACGACGGCGGGGTGAGCGGTAACTATAGTAAAGGCTGCGATGGTAGCATCACGCTGACCGCACCGGAAGGGTTCGGATTTCAGATAGAGGGCAAGACGATAACATACCACGGTTATGGTTCCCTGACGGTTTCCAATTCCAAGGGAACCATTCTCAATGGGGTACATGGTTCCCGTTCGGAAATATATGCGGTTTATACCGTCAATCCTGTTGCCAGTGCAGATCAGACGTTGACAATTACATTCGAGACGGACAGCAATTGGGATCCGGACGCTGGCGTTGACCTGACTGTTTCGGTCATTGACCTGACGCAGGAGTTTTCTATAACAGTAGATGCCACAGATCACGGCACGGTGACACCCTCGAAAACGAAAGCCAAGGCCGGTGATGTGATTACGCTCACCCCTTCGCCGAATAGCGGCTATATGATAAAGAGTGTTGCTGTCACCGATAGCGAAAGTAAAAACGTATCTGTCAGCGGCGCATGGTGGACGGAGAACTTCTCGTTTACGATGCCTTATGGCAATGTGACCGTAACGCCGGTTGCAGAGGCAGCCAATGTCGATGGCGGTCTTGTGATCGATGGTCTGACATACGTTGGAAAAAGCGGTGATAATCCCGGCTATTATAAGATTGATTCCCCGAATGCCCTTGGTACTCTGGCATCCTATGTCAATGGCGGAGGCAGAAGCGTGGATATGCTGTTTAAGCAGACTGCCGACATCAATATGAGCGGACAAGGTTATACGCCCATCGGCAGTAGTACAAACAATCCCTTCAACGGCACTTACGATGGCAACGGCTACGTCATTCTTAATCTTAGTTACACTAGTGATACTGGTGAGGGGCTGTCCGGTATGTTCGGAAAAATTGTGAATGGAACGGTCAAGAATGTCAACCTGAAGGATTGCAGTTTCAACGGAAATTATGCTGGTGGAGTCGCTGGAGATATGAACGGCGGCACTATCGACCACTGCTCCGTCATCGGCGGCACGGTGTCGTGTGGTACAGGCAACTATTCCGGCGGTATTGTGGGCTATTTCATTGAGGGAACGGTAAAGGATTGCTTTGCAGCCAATACTGTCAGTGCTTATTCTGCAAGCAATGGGAAAAACGGTCCGATTGTTGGTTGGTCTGATGGTTATACTGCCAATAACTATTATACCGTTGCCGTATCGGGTGGCAATTCAACAGGAACACAAATCTCCGGCGGTTTCGTCATGGTTGGAGAGGGTGTGACGATAGGCAGTGGAGTTTTCCGCACCATCGGCAGGACGGCGGAGCATACCTATTACTTCGGCAAGCAGGATGATGCTATCACATTCTCCGCAGAGGTTCCTACAGCGGGGATGAAGAAGTTCGCCACAACGGCGGGGACTCTTTCAGGAACAACAACGGCAGGAACGGTGTCGCTGACCATGCCCGCAAGTGATGTGACGGTGAGCCTTGATAATGTAACGCTGAACATTGCCGACATCGAGGAGCAGACCTATACGGGCAGTGCCATTAAGCCGGCAGTCACCGTCTATGACGGCAGCACATTACTGACAGCAGATACAGACTACACTGTGAGTTATTCCGATAATACAAATGCTGGTACGGCGACTGCGACAATTACGGGCAAGGGTGCATATCTTGGCACGGTATCAAAGACATTTGTGATCAAAAAGGCTTCGATTAATCCCGTTGTGAGCATTGAGGGCTGGACGTATGGAGATCCTGCGAACGCTCCGAGTGTAAGCGGAAATCCCGGCAACGGCGCTGTGACATATCAGTACAGATTACTTGTGAACGGTAGTGTTGATTCCGATGTCGTTCCGACTGCTGCGAGTGAGCTCTATTATAGAGTGAGGGCGACCATTGCGGAAACAGAGAATTATAAGGGCGGCACGGCAGACGCTACTTTTAAAATTGAAAAGAAGCCTGTCACGGTCACGGGACTTTCCGTTTCTGACAAGACCTACGACGGCACGACTAATGCGACTGTCACCGGTATGGATACGGCGGTTATCAACGGTTTAGTTGGCAATGATAATGTTACTATAACCTCAGTAGTAGCGGCGTTCGCGGATAAGAATGTCGGTAAGAACAAGACCGTCACATTCACCGAAATTTCATTCGTTGACGGCGAATCGATAGCTAATCGTAATTATACGCTCTCCGCACAGCCCGCAAGTGTGACGGCAAGTATCACACCGAGGGAAGTCACTGTCGACGGTATTACTGTAAGTAATAAGACTTTCGACGGTACAACAGCCGCAACAGTTGACTGTTCTTCAGCAACCTTTACTGGAGTCATCGATGGAGATACAGTAACAATCAACGGTGTGAATGGAAGCTTTGCCGATGCCAATGTTGGAGATGGAAAAACAGTTACCCTGAACTATACAGATGCCACACTGGGCGGTGCGGATGGCGGAAATTATAAGCTTGTGGCAACCGGAAATCAGGCAGATGCCACGGCAAATATCACTAAGGCTGCTGCGGCGGCTGTGCCTGAAATAAACAGGACTTATCTTTATACAGCTGGTGGTGCAGGCAGTATTAATATCGGTGCCCTGCTTCCTTCAAACTGTGGTACGGCCTCTTATACAACTTCACAATCGGGTGATGTAACATTTTCCTCTGAGCCGGCAGTGACGGATGGAGTGTTAGCCTATACCATTGCTCCCGGTGATCTGAATAAGACCGGGACTATCACCATAAAGGCAGAAACACAGAATTACGAAGATATCACCATCACTGTAAATGTAAAGCTTGCTGACCGGAAGCCCGTGGAGCTGAAATCCGGGACTTCGGTTACATTAAATAAGGACACGCTGACCTACGGAGAGGCACTTTCCACTCTGACCTTCCAGGAAAATACGGCGGTATTCGTGGAGCAGGGGAATACCGGAAATGTCATTCCCGGAACGATTGACTGGAAGACTCCTTCAGAGAAGCCGGCTGCGGGAACCACATCGGCTGTATGGGTATTTACTCCCACGGATACAACCTACGCATCTCTGGAAGGAACTGTGTCTATCGCCGTGGATAAGGCAACACTGGAAATTACCACTGTACCTACAGCTTCGGCTATTACCTACGGACAGACCTTAGCGGACAGCAATCTGGAAAACGGAGCTGCGAAGCTTGGTGAAACGGATGTTGAGGGAACTTTTTCTTGGAATGATATTACTATCGCCCCCGCAGTTTCGGACAGCAATAAGACGGAATACACTGTTAAATTCACACCGAATGATTCCGTTAATTTTACTGAAGCGACCTGCAAGGTAAAGCTGACCGTGAATAAGGCTGAGATTTCGGACAGTGATATTACCGCACCTGCAGCGATCTCCGACCTTTCCTATACCGGCTCTGCACAGGAGCTTGTAACTGCGGGCTCTGTAGCCGGAGGTATCGGTACGGTGAAGTATTACTCGGCACGGGTAGACGAGCCCACCAACCAGCCCACAGCTCCGGCGGATGATTCAGCGTATACCACAACCATCCCCACAGGAACCAACGCCGGAACCTACTATGTCTGGTACAAGGTTGTAGGCGATGCGAACCATAACGATGTGGCAGCACAGAGTATTACTGTCATCATTGGCAAGGCGCAAAGTGGGACAGCTTGGACGAGAACGGTAGAGGTGCAGAAAGGTAACAATATCGAGGCATCTGTATCCATTCTCGGCTTTGTGGGTACGAATGCATCCTTAGTTGGTGATCCTACAGTAGATTCAACGACAGGATCAGTGGCAGCGAGTGATTTTGCCATTTCATCGGACAAGAAATCCATGACCTTCAAAGTAACTTCGGTGGAAGGTGGGGAAGGGAATGTAACCGCAACTCTCAGCTCAGACAATTACGAGAGTTTTACCCTGAAAATCCCTGTGCAGGTGAAGGCAAAGACCACAGAGGTTAAGCTGGAATACGGACAAGGTTTTGAGTCGTCAGTTCAGAGTATAGAAGTGAGTGGGCTTGATGCGCTGACAAACACTCTGAACGGAACCAACGTAAAGGTTGAGCTGGATGTAAAGCTGGAGAGTGAGCCTTCTGACGGCACGGTCAATGAAAAAATCAAAAATGATGTTGATCAGATCTTTTCCGGTGTGGAGAGAGGTTCTGTCAAAAAGGAATATTTGGACATTTCCGTGAAACAGACGGTGGATAGTACTGAATCGACGGTTGCGGACGTAGGGCGCGTTATAGAAATTGCTGTAAAATTCGACCTTACGGGGAAATATAATCCCGTGGTAGTTCGTGAGCATGGCGGCAGTGTGGCGAGATTTACGGCACTTGCATTAAAACCCGGATCAGGCTATACAGATGGAACCTATTATGTAGATAATACACACGGGACGATCTATATTTATACGAGATATTTCTCTACTTATACCATCGCCTATGCAACGGTGAATTCCTATATGATCAGCTTTGATGCGCAGGGCGGAAGCAGCGTGCAGGACATCGTAGTTACCGCTGGAGGAAACATCAGTACACTTCCGACAAGCACGAGAAGCGGCTACAGCTTTGATGGCTGGTTTACATCATCATCCGGAGGAAATCAGCTTACAACATCAACAACAATCAATGAAAATGTGACCTACTACGCCCACTGGACACAGAGCGGTTCAGGTGGCTCCGGAGATACTCCTACACCGGAGCCTACGCCTGATCCGACCCCGGATCCTACACCAACGCCAACACCTGATCCAGAGCCAGTTATTGAGAAGGAAACAAAGACGGTAAAGGCTACGGCGACTTATAAGAAAGAAAAGATTACCGTAAGTGTAGATATGAGCTGGGATAATGAAATCACCTATACCGGCAACAAGATCACACCTTCTGATCTGGGATATAAGCTTGATCTGTCTGATCTGTATGATGAGGTGAAGATTAAGAAGGGGAATTATGAGCCGAAGGATCTGTTCAAGGTTACTTATGTTCATAAGAATAATCTTCATAAGTCTACGGCGAAGAAAAAGGCATCACTTTATGCAAAGATCACGCTGAATGAAAAGACCGCTAAGAAGGCAGGGCTTACAAAGAATGAGATCGCAAGGCTTAAGGCGATTATTATGGCTCTTAACAAGCAACTGAAGAAGACCCCATGCGTATATACGATTGATGCTGTGGATATGGATGCAGAAGGCGTGGAAATCGTAGCGGATGTCACATGGACGAAGAAGAGCAAGATCAAGAAAGCCAAGAGCATCAGGGTGACGGCTTATGTGAATGGCGAAAAGAAAACATTCAAGCTGAAATCCGGGCAGTATAAGATCTCTGTGAAAGACGCTTCAGCTAAGACTGTTAAAATCACAGGAAAGAAGGATTTCACAGGAACGGTAATAGTTAATACCAAGTAAACCATAGTAGCGGGAGCGGAGAGGATAAGAAATCTCCCTCCCGTTTTATGAACGGAAGGGGGATTCTTTTGATGGCTGGACTTCCTGTTTGGGCGAAGTATCACGTCCAAGATATTTCTCAACATTTGCCATTTTCTGCTGAAGAGATAATATTTCCTTTTCAGAGGATTTATAGTTTTTCTCAAGAACAGCCCTACGGATCTGCATAGCTTCATAGTCTGAACGGATTTCGGCGGCGTTGATATATTTAGGATCAAGCCCCATTTTCCGGAGCATATGCTCAGCACCGTCATAAAGGATGAGCTGTGTTTTGTGCATGCGGAGGTATCGTCATATTAGCAAAATTCAGCGTTTAGGTCAACAAAAAATGGCGAGAATCTTGACAAAGTGAGAATATTATTATACTATAAATTCGCAAATTGCGAACTTATGAAAGCATGAGGTGTTGGCAATGATTATTATGAATGTAAAACTAAATCATATATATGGTTTCGATGATTTTCATATTAATTTTACATATCCGAGAAAGCTGAACGTTTCTTTGCTTGGAAGCGAATCTCTTGAGGGCAGGGATCGTTTTCGATATAAGAAAGCTGTTATTCTGATGGGAACAAATGCAACCGGTAAGACCAGTTTTGGAAGGGCACTTCTTAAGATTTTTGGTGCGATAAAGGATGCAAATGAAGCTATCCTCAGAGAGCTAAACGAAGGGGATTCTGTATCTGAGTTTCAGGTTGATTTTGTAAATCAGGGGTATATTTTGCATCGTGTGGCCGGATCTGTTGAAGGAGAAAATGTGTCCATTAGATACTATACGGCGGATATTGATGAAATGGATTCCTATGAGATGGCTGTAGAGAAGCTTACAGATCGCTCTGCTGAAATTGGCGGCAGTCTCAAATCATTAAAAAGGGCCATAGGCTCATTGGAATATAGATTTGCGTATCCGGAGATTGAAAGCTCCATACGTTTGAATGATGTTAAGAGATCAGCACTTCTTAAGACTTTACGTGCAGTGATAGGAACATTGGATCCGACATTAACGGATGTATCTGTTGCTAAAGATCTTAAAGACTCTTTTATAATAAGACGAAGAGGAAAAGAAATCATAATTCAGGAGGGTAGGCTTCTGAACCGTGAGCTGCTGTCAAGTGGTACAGCAGAGGGTATTGATATTGCGATTTTTTTGGCCTCCATGCTTTCGGAGAAGAACTGCTTTTATTACTGCGATGAACATTTTTCGTATATCCAGAGCGATATTGAAAAGAGAATTTTCGGCTTGATGGTAGAGAAACTTGGTAGGAATGAACAGTTGATATTTACTACTCATAATACAGATATGTTGAATTTAAATCTCCCTAAGCACTCATTCGCATTTATGAAAAAGGAGATAGACGATGATAAGTATACCGTTTCGGTTACTTTCGCTTCAGACGTATTAAAGAGAAATACCGATTCCGTCAAATGTGCTATGGAGAATGATGTCTTTGGCTCAATCCCCGATGATTCGATGCTTGATGAATTGGAGGGCTTGGAAGATGGAGAATAGGAAATGCTTTTATCTTGTAGAAGGTGAATGTGAAGAAAAACTTCTTAAAGCGCTAAAGGGGCAACCGGCTTTGATTAACCCCGGAATCGTCAAAAAGTTTAATGCGGTACAGAATGAAATACCGGCTTCCGCTATTGGTTCTCTTACAAATCCACAGAGAGTTTCTGATACATTTACCAGTAGTGGTCGTAAGGGAATATCTATGCCGACAATAGCCAATTACTTAAAGTATCTACAGGAAAGCTTTATGGTCCAGAAGGCTGAACGCTACGATATTAAGGGACGAATGTATATTAGTACACCATCCAAGTACTATTATACCGATATAGGTTTAAGAAATGCGTTTTTGAATTTTAGACAGTACGAAGAGACTCATATCATGGAAAACATAATCTACAATGAACTAATATATCGTGGATATAATGTTGATGTGGGCGTCGTCGAAATTAGAGCTAATGAGGGTGGAAAAAGAACCAAGAAACAATTGGAAGTAGATTTTGTGGTTAATCAGGGAAGTAAGCGGTATTACATACAGTCCGCATTTGCTTTGCCTGATAAGGAAAAAATGGATCAAGAGCAGGCATCGCTAATCAGAATATCTGATTCCTTTAAAAAAATAATCATTGTATCCGGGAACGCAAGGATTTGGAGAAATGAGCATGGAATCACAATTATGAGCCTATTCGAATTCTTGTTGAATGAGGATAGCCTGGATTATTAGAAACGAAGGGCGTATAGACCATATTCCTTAATCGTCAGTACGGAACAGACTACATTTCTGTAATGCCTACAAACCTCTACGTCCCCTAAGCTCATTTTGCATTACGCCGGCATTTATGATAAAGTATACAAGTTCAATATTCATTGCAGCCAAGCTGCAGTCAGGGCTGTTTCAAGGCCAATTTTTCCAAAATAAAAGTCGTCAGAGTTCAATGTATATCAGATGTTTCTCTGACAAAAATATGCTAAAATGAAAATATAAAGAGGTATAATGGCAGAAGATAATAAGAAATATAAGGATCGTCTGTTCAACTTTATTTTCGGCGCAGAAGAAAATAAAGAGTGGACATTAAGCCTGTATAATGCGGTAAATGGATCGGATTACAGGAACTTTGAAGAAATAGAGATAACGACGATAAAAGAGGTTATGTATCTGGGAATGCATAATGATGTATCATTCCTGATGAAAGATGAGATGAATCTGTATGAGCAGCAGTCAAGTTTTAATCCAGATATGCCGCTGAGGATGCTGCAATATATAGGGAATCTCTACGAAAAGTATGTTACTGCGCATAAGCTGAATAAATATGGCAGTGAATTACTGGAATTGCCGGTACCGAAGCTCGTGGTGTTTTACAATGGCAGTAAAAATACAGAAGATGAGCTTTACCTGAAACTGAGCAGTTCGTTCCCGCAGGGAGCAGAGTCTGACATAGAAGTAAGAGTCAGAATGATAAATGTTAATTATGGGAAAAATCCGGAACTGCTGGAGAAATGCAAGCCGCTGGGTGAATACGCCTGGCTGGTGGATAGGATCAGAAAAATACAATCTGACCGGAATGCGGGAAATCCGATAGAAAGCGCTATAGACCGAGCAATAAAAGAAATACCGGAAGATTTTGTATTGAGACCGTTTCTGATGGTACACAGATCGGAGGTGAAAGGAATGCTGTTGACAGAATACAATGAAGACGAGACGATGCAGTTATTCAGAGAAGATGGCAGGAGAGAAGGCCGCCAAGAAGGTCTGAAAGAGGGCCTGAAAGTGGGCCGCCAAGAGGGTCTGAGAGAAGGCCGGAAAGAAGGATTAGCCATGATATGCACCTTCTTGAAAAATGGCGGTACGGAAGAAACGGCAAAAACCATGCTGAATGTGACTGATGCGCAGATTGAAGAAGCTAAAAAGCTGATGAAGTCAGAAAAGAAATAAAACAGCATAGGCTGCAAATGAATATTGGAATATGAAAGATGATCCGCCCGTATAGATTAGAAAAACTATGCGGGCGGATTTTTTTTGAGCCCTAAACAACGTCCCCTAAGCTCATTTTGCATTACGCCGGCATTTATGATAAAGTATATAAGTTCAATATTCATTGCAGCCAAGCTGCAGTCAGGGCCGTTTCAAGGCCAATTTTCCAAAATAAAAAGTCGTCAGAGATCAATGTCTATCAGATGTTTCTCTGACAAAAATATGCTAAAATGAAAATATAAAGAGGTATAATGGCAGAAGATAATAAGAAATATAAGGATCGTCTGTTCAACTTTATTTTCGGCTCAGAAGAAAATAAAGAGTGGACATTAAGCCTGTATAATGCGGTAAATGGATCGGATTACAGGAACTTTGAAGAAATAGAGATAACGACGATAAAAGAGGTTATGTATCTGGGAATGCATAATGATGTATCATTCCTGATGAAAGATGAAATGAATCTGTATGAGCAGCAGTCGAGTTTTAATCCAAATATGCCGCTGAGGATGCTGCAATATATAGGGAATCTCTACGAAAAGTATGTTACTGCGCATAAGCTGAATAAATATGGAAGTGAATTACTGGAATTGCCGGTACCGAAGCTCGTGGTCTTTTACAATGGCAGTAAAAATATAGAAGATGAGCTTTACCTGAAACTGAGCAGTTCGTTCCCGCAGGGAGCAGAGTCTGACATAGAAGTAAGAGTCAGAATGATAAATGTTAATTATGGGAAAAATCCGGAACTGCTGGAGAAATGCAAACCGCTGGGGGAATATGCCTGGCTGGTGGATAGGATCAGAAAAATAAAATCTGGCCGGAATGCGGGGAATCCGATAGAAAGTGCTATAGACCGAGCAATAACAGAAATACCGGAAGATTTTGTATTGAGACCGTTTCTGATGGTACACAGATCGGAGGTGAAAGGAATGCTGTTGACAGAATACAATGAAGACGAGACGATGCAGTTATTCAGAGAAGATGGCAGGAGAGAAGGCCGCCAAGAAGGTCTGAAAGAGGGCCTGAAAGTGGGCCGCCAAGAGGGCCTGAGAGAAGGCCGTCAAGAGGGCATTTTAGATACGATAGCCGCCTTCTTGAAAAATGGCGGTACGGAAGAAACGGCAAAAACCATGCTGAATGTGACTGATGCGCAGATTGAAGAAGCTAAAAAGCTGATGAAGTCAGAAAAGAAATAAAACAGCATAGGCTGCAAATGAATATTGAAATATGAAAGATGATCCGCCCGTATAGATTAGAAAAACTATGCGGGCGGATTTTTTTGAGCCATAAACTACGTCCCCTAAGCTCATTCACTCAGAAGATGACAATAGTAGGATCACCAAGTAAAAGTTCATTATTCTGGCAGTCAGCAGTCTGGCGGAGAGCCACTGACATAGAGCAATTCGGAAGCTTTTACGGAAACCTTGCAAATATGTCCTCTGACTGTACCCACGGGCAAGCCCGTGGGTACAGTCAGTTAAGCTTCGTGATTTCCATTCGGGATAATCATTCAGAAATACTGTTATTAATTCTGTGGCGGTCATGGTAAGCAGAACCAGGCCAATCAATATTTCCTTAGTATTCCATAAATTTATATCAGATAATCCTCTCTTTTCAGCGAGTCCAAGAAAAAGCATCAAAAGCAGGAATCAGGAGAAAACGGTTATACCATGGAAAGTAAGAATCTGAAAAGTTGAAAAAAGACCGCTTATGAAAATAAGAATTTCATAATGATCATATTTATTTGCAAATATATCCTTCAAATCAATTCCATCCTTTTATAAAGTCGTATTTATGTTAGTAAATTATAACATAATAAAAATTGAAAAGCATTATTACGATAATGAATAAAAAAGCAATAAAAAGCTTCATAATGATACACGGTGCCAATGCGAATTCAATTGGTTGGATTGAATTTGCAATTGCAAATTCCACAAGATAGGGTGGTCATTTGTTTGATCATCCTTTTATTTTGTGTTTTTGTAAAAACAGGATAACATATCCGACACAATTAATCAAATAAATCTGGACAAAATATCGGAATTGATATATTATTATTTTGCGAGATTCTTCGCTTTTTTTGATGCATTTATACAAAATATCAGTTTCACAGTGGAGAGAAATATGGATAATAAGTATAACGTTAGAATTATGCGTTCTAGGATTTACTACTTGAAGAATGTGAATTTTGGCGAAGTTACTTACATGAATTATGGAAGCATTAATTCAAATGGTGAATTAGACAAAACTGATGTAGTAGGGATTTATGGACAAAACGGATCTGGAAAGACTGCATTGGTTGAAGCACTAGACATATTGAAACGGGGGCTTATGGGAAGTAGCATACCTAAGAGATATTCAGGTATTATTTCCGCAGATGGACAAACAAAAATAGTTACTGATTTTTTTATTGAAAAAGCAGGGGTAAAATATAAGGCTGAGTATGCAATTAGCTTAAGAGGTAATGAATCATCTGAAATTGATATAGTTGGGGAGTCGCTTACATATTGGCAAAGAGGCTCATCATGGATAAAGGAAAGAGATATAGAATTTAATAATCCATATTATGACGAGGTGGATTTGTTAGATCAACAGAATCTTACAGTAAAATCCAATCATGCGACAAGCCTTAAATCTATTTCTTTTTTGTGGTCAATGCAAAAATTGGCATTATTAAGTGCGCAAAAGCATGTTTCAGTTTTTTTCAACAAGCTGGTTGTGGATGCTTGTAAAAATCTAGTTCCGGATGATGAAATTAGAAGTTTTTCAGATGTTATTATAGGACTAATACAGTTTGGAGCGGTTGATCTTAATGTGGTAAAAGTAGAGCAACTGGGACAGATTAATTCAAACATATTCATTCCTATTAATAGCAGAAGCGCAACTGAAACTTCAATAACACAATCTAAGATACCACTTCCTATTTCTGAGGAGTCAGATATTGACATTGAGCTTTATGATCAGGTGGAAGATACTATTAATGCTATTAATATCGCATTAAAATCAATTATACCTAATTTGCAGATTGTTCTTGAAAAGAATGCAGAGTATGAAAGAGTAGACGGGAAAAAAGCAGTAAAAGTAGATATATATTCAATGAGAGATGGAAAGAAGTTCCTTCTTAGATATGAATCAGAAGGAATTAAAAGAATTATATCTATACTGAATTATCTTATTTCAGCATTTAATGATAAAGGTGTTTGCCTTGTTGTGGATGAGCTTGATTCTGGTATATTTGAATATTTGCTTGGTGAGCTGCTAGGCCTAATGCATAAAGAAATGAAGGGGCAGCTTATTTTTACATCTCATAATTTAAGAATATTGGAAAAGCTTGATTCTAAAAATATAGTTTGCTCAACAGTAAATCCTAATAATAGATACATTCGAATGACCGGAATTGAGAAAAATCATAATAAACGCGATTATTATATGCGTGCTCTTACTGTAGGAGGACAGAAAGAGGAATTATATGATGAAGAAGATTTATTGGCTATGGGATATGCCTTTAGGAAAGCAGGAAATGTAGATAATAAAGTTGAACTGCGTTTTTATGAGCAGGCAGAAAAGAACCTTCAGGCAGTAAATTGAAAGGGGGTTCTTAAATGGGTGAGGAAAAACAACCATCTTGAATTATCTGCTTTCATTAAGCGATGTCAAAAGTCTACCGTATGAAATGTACTTCGTATCTTGCAATCTGGATCATGCTCTTTATGATGAAATAAATCTTGATATAGATAAGAAGCAGGCGTATGCCGATGCTTTCTATGAGAGATTTATTGGAAAGGAAGAAAAATTCATAGATTTCCTTGAGTCTGATGTGGTTAATGGAACTCCCAAAAGCATGTATGATTCATGGAAGTACATAAAAGAAGGACTTCATTCTGTGGAGAGACATACAAATCTTAATGTATATTTTGTTTTACACTCACGACCAGATTCACTATTGTGATACTTTGGGGAATGCACTATTTCTCTCTTTACTATATTTATGATGACAATTGATGACTACGTTTTTGTTCCGCTTAATTCTGTTCTATGCGGTGAAAACGACTAAATCTTCAATAATTCATTCCGCCCTATTCGGTTCAGTTCTGCTCGAGGGGGAATCTCCCCGGAGGGCTCCCGACTTCTTGAAGTCAGACAAGCAGTGAAACCCAGTAAAATCAACGGTTTCAAGTGGTGAAAGGAACTTAGGTACCACAAAAGTGCCACAATAGTTCCAATTGTAGATGCAGAACAGTACATGATAATGCATTTACTCCTTGGGTAGTCAATCAAATATTTTGCAAAATCAAGGACACTTTCTAAAAGAGAAAATCTTTTGGGAGTGTCCTTTTGTTATGGTCAAAAATTATTTTGGATAGTGTCAAATGATCGTAAACGTAAAACCATGCGCTACCGGGTAAAATAAACGCCACTAATTTTTAGTGGCGTTTATTTTACCCGGTAGCGCATGGTTTTACGTTTACAAATGAGAAGGTCTTGTTCTACAGATCAGAAAAACGAAGCTAAAAAATAAAAGCGAAATGTAATTCGGGTATTTTACCGGTGTAATACATTTCGCCTACTTTATGATTGCATCATCGTCATCATCGTGTCATCGCGTATATGTTAACTATCAAGACTAACATCCGAAGAGTCAACAATGCACAGTCTGTGCAAATATCTATTCCTCCCCTCCGTAATGAATAATCTAAGCAATCTACTCTAATGGATAATACAAGACAACATAGCCTTGTGTTATTTTGTCTTATTTTTAATACATTCTTAAAGGTACACGGTACCAATGTGGTCAAATTTAGCTGTAAATCCGCATAAACACTGGATTTAACAAAAGATATACCTCATTCTGATCGTTTTCCAATAGATCTTCAATCTATTACTTTCAGTTATATTATACATAAAAAACGCAAAAGCATAAAAGGAACGTTTGTTCCTTTTATGCTTTATCAATGTTTCTACAATGTAGTGAGGGCTTCTTGAACGAGTTTGTCCTCGTAGCAGTAGATACTCAAAGGTCTGGTTTTCACGTTACCTTTTGGTATTTCAACCCTTTTTGCAGGTTGCAGCTTATATGACTTATTCTTGAGCCGTCTTACGAGTTCTACAAGGTTCTCCTCCAGTTTCTTTCCATATTCCTCTTTGGTAACTCCATCGATTCCTACGGCTTTGTCTCCATCCATCTTGTTATGACATTCTCTCAAAAGTTCCACATTTATCATGTGGGATATGGATGTAAAGACCATGTTTGGATTCTGCGCGGATAATTCCGCTATTCTCGCCAATTTCGTTGTCATTTGTTTGTTCTTCTTTCTCTGTCTCTGAGTACAGTGAAGACTATCTCTGTGTATAGCAAATGTTTCCTCTTTGATATTGTCTCACAGACCCAAGCTGTGAGGAACAGCTTGTTCTCGACTTCCCTCCAGCATTTATGTGTTCATGCCTACATCGGTACTATTCGGGTCTCCGACTACCTGCAAACCATTTGACTTTGTCCCTGTTTGGTTCTCAGTCATACCACCACTACACATACGAGATGGAGAATGCAGGTTCTCCCCAGTTTGCGCTTCATCTTTGTGTTACATGAATGGCTCTTTCCGACACCGCCAGAGCAGATAGCGTCTCGCCATTTCGATTCTATCTGTGTTGACTTCCGCACTGTCAACTGCGTCGTCCTCTGGGTCTATAGTCTTTCGGTGTTCAATGACTATCCCTGCAACCACGCTGTCTACGCTTCGCAAGAGTACGTTGCCGCATCTCACGCAAGACTCGCTTCCGATGCCGCGGCTTACGGCTTATCGGGCGGATGTTTGCAACCCGCTATATGAAGCACCCTTAGCTGGGCGCACGGACAGGCACTAATGTGTGGTTTATTCAGCATCATCCATGTTTGGTTGAATGTCATAGAATGGATCTGGTTGTTAAGGCTTGCTTTGTTCGGGGCGGAATAAAAGATCACGTTTTTATTTAGTTGCTCACAAGCCGCTTACGTATACGGGATTTATAGCTTTTTGTACTCACAATTGGAATTCCTATACTGCATCTACAGTATCAGTTGTTTGCAAGAATCGATGTCGTAAATACTTCAGTTTGTTTTTATTTCCCGAAATGCTCATTAAAGAGGAGTATTCACAAGAAATTCTATCAGACCAGCCTTCATATGCACCTGATATTTTATGTTCAGCATATGCTGGATTCTTCACGCACTCCACCAAGCACTTCATAATCCCTTCTTTTAAATCCGTGTAAATGTCCCCACAAATAGCTTCCTGTTTTCTATTGTCGAATTGTCTTGTATAAAGTCTATCATAAACAATCTGATACTTGTTCCACACCTTCTGCAAGCCTGTTGAATTCTGAGTATATTTTACTTTCATTCTGTTCCCCGTAATTTCAAATAAACAGTCATCGTATATTTGAAGTAACTCTTTCCAATATATACTATTTGAATTCGAAACATTATATGTTTGACCGATTGTTTCCTGGGACATCGAAATTTTTGCTATACGAATAGCAACATCATCACCAAATGTTATAGTCGTTTTCTTACGAAGTATATCCTCGGGGACTATTATTGTATGACCATTGATGAATCTTCGTAACCAGTTCTCTTTCTCGTATACACCAAGTTGAAGCCTCTGTGAATTATATGTGATGTATGGTCTTACTATTGTCCAGCCTTTATCTGCTCTCTGCCATAAAATATTCTCACATCTTGCTTTAGACAGTGCATAATTCCGCAGAAAACCCAATAGTTTTAAGTATAATAAAGATAATACCGGACGCAATTAATGAGATAGGACCAACCAAAGATAAGGAACAGCTAATAATCCGCGACGATTCCTTTCTGTCATTTCTATGATCAATCAAAAATCTAAATGTCGCCATTTCTAACTTAATTGTTATCAACGGCATTATAAGAAATACTAGAGTATTGATCAAATCATATATTCCATATTCTTCCTTGGTTAGACATCTACTTAGTATTGGCAGTGTAATAATAGTTGTCAGTTTAGGAAGAAATGTACCTATAGATAGAATAAATGTGTTTTTAATTAGTTCCTTTTCTCTATTCATTATTATTTCATCCACTCAGATAATGAATTAAAGCAATTATTGCTCTGAATTAATTCGAGTTTCTTTTTTATAATTACCGATTCCTTATCATGGTTTTTACATAATAAATTGACCGCATTTAATAGTCCTTTTACATCCATGTTTAAATCTGTTATATTGAAAACATATTTATCCTGATTTACATGTGATGCAAGTTCAAAGTACTTTATTGCCCATCCTAGCAATATACTTGGGATTCCATTTCGAAATGCATGAACAATTCCATGATATCTAGAACATATCAGAAAGTCGAATTGTTTTACAAACTCATCATATTCTAAACAAGAAAAATCATTATTAATCAATTCGAGTTTATCAGGAAAAAGATCATATATCTCTTTACATACTTCAACATCTTCGCTTGAATGCCTGAACACATAGATTCTCTTTTCTTGTTCGAGCAATGTCTTTATAATTTGCCTATAAATATCCAGTATTCTCACCTTGTTTCCATGCTTAAAACATTGTGCATTAGGCACAATGCCAACAGCGTTATCCCCTATTTGAAGGACAGATTTTTTTGTTGGATTAAGATATATATTTTCAATGTTAATCCCAGAATTTTGCAAAACCAAATCTGTAGACAAATCGACATTTTTCAAATGGAAAATGTCAGTCAACATATTATATCCTTCTTTTTCTCTTGCATATATCTTTCTAGCATAAGGCAATAGTTCCTCAATTTCATATAATATATGCCTATTTTCATCTGGATAGTCAAATGGGCCGAAGGATTGCGGCATAAGGACAATTGGAATGTTATATTTCTTTGCTATACGAATATTGTCAAGATAGGATTCCTGAATATCTTTGCTCCATTTTTTGCCCAAATTAAAACCTGAAATATCAATAATCAAGTCTATCTGTGGAATAATGTTTTTTAAATCATTAAACTTCAACAAATTATCTCTTCTCCCGATAATTCTTTTTATTAAATCCATTACGCTTCTTTTGCAAATTGTATATAAACAATTCTGATTGAGAGCTATTTTTTTTGCGTCTGAGGAAGCAAATATTTTTATAAATTTAAATTCTGGAAATTCAATTCTATCTTCCGAAGCAAAAAAAATACGTGCTTCTGGGATTCTTTTTTTTATTTCGTCAATAGTAATAAAAAGCATGGACTGGGCGCCTTTATTGTCAAAATTTCCTCCGACAATCATAATATTCTGTGACATTTCCTATTCCTCATTTAAACCATTAAAATATTATAATTCATCTATACTTATTAACAATACGGATTATTGATGAATACTTTCTCTTAATCTTTTTGCTTCTAACACGCCAAATCATTCTTTGAACAATAGGCCTTATCCGGCTACTAAGGATGCATATTTTCAACCGTTCTCTAATATTTACATTAAACCCTAGTTGACCTAGCACCATAATTTCTTCGTTTATTCCTTCTTTATTCTTGGTAATCGATGCTGTATGAAGCAATTCCTTATGTTGTGAAATATATATCTGACTTGCTTTATTATCCCCTAGGCTTTGGATTTCATTTGAATACTTCTCTAATAGCATACTTTTTATTTCTTTTAGTTTATCATAGCTTGCTGTGTTATTCGTTCCATTCATCGATTTAACAACAAGACATTCGTGAATTCCTTTTGCAGTTGCACTCCCTACAAACTGTCTTAGAAGAAACTCAAAATCTTGTTGCCGAGGTAGTTCTTCATCAAATCCACCATTTTTCTTAATCGCTTTAGATGAAATGACTATATTACTTCCAGTTCCAAATAGGTTTTCATTAACTAAAAGCGCTTCAAACAAATTCCCTTGAGTGAGTGCTTCGATATAAGACGAAGGAATACCTTCCTTTTCAATGAGAACATCTGTATAGACTATATCAACGCCTGTACTTTTAATAAGATTAACGCATTTAAACAATCTATGTGGAAGATAAAAATCATCATCGTCTAAAAAGCTGATATATTCTCCTCTAGCTTTTTGAAGCCCTGTATTTCTTGCCGCTGAACCATTTTTATTACAGTCATGTTTCAGATCCCAACCTTCAAATGGTTGGAGGTTTCTTTCACTTCCCCTCATAGTACAAGCAAGATTCACAATACCTAGATATGCACCAAGTATTATTTCCTTGTACTGACCTATGTTCCCAAGTGCGGATCCGTCAATATTACTGCATATCTTCTTAAATGCTCCTTAGGATGCCGAGAAGCGATGACACTCCGAGCAGTAGGAACAGGGATAGTCCTGCTGAGATTGAGAGTATACGCTTCATTTTCATGTAGTTCTGTTCTTCTCCTTTGCGTTCATCAGTCCGCAAGCGAACCCTAACTTGGTTCCCAAACATTCTTCTCGTCAATCACATTGTGATTGAGAAGTTCTGCTGTTCTCATGATCTATCTGCTTGTTAGCTTACCTTGATAGGCGGCCTTCGGCCGATGAACACACGAGATTTCATCCATTCATCAACTCTTCTTCTCGATGAGGTTCTCTCCATATATCTATGAGAGCAATTTCTGTTCAACCACAATATCTTGTGGTTTTGACCAATTTTTGTCTCTTCTCGACCATGAGTGATCAAAATTCGAGTCCATTTTCTCCCTCCGGACTCTTCTATAGATATTGTGGTTGGGGATCCGCTCGCATACAATATCTATGGAAAAATCCCGGTTTTCAGTGTTCTGGTGGGCAAGTATTTCGGTGCAACATGGTTAATAAGCAAATCCACCCCATTTTACATAGATATAGCGGTTGGTGCTTCTTGCCACACATATATCTTGTGTCTCAAGAAACTTTCCTCCGCTCCATGTGGTTATTCCTGAAAGTTTTTAAATATAAACGCATCTTTCCAACCGCTTCGCGTGTAACACTCCCAGTTTTCAATCGTTTAAGAAATGCCAATACTGTAATCAGGCAGAAAAAACCGCACTTGATAATATCACGATACCGTGATATTATTATTTTATAAGAAAGGAGGTGTTCTAATGCCAGTTATATCCAGATTTTATGGAATCATTATCCGAATGTACTTCATCCAAGCTGAACACAATCCGCCTCACATACATGCTATCTACAATGACGACACTGCTGAAATAACCATCCAAGAAGGAACGATACTCGAAGGTCATCTTCCACCCAAAGCTCTTTCCATGGTCAGAGAGTGGATTGAGTTGAACAAATCTGATCTTATGACCATCTGGGAAACCCAAGAATTTCGTTCTCTGAAACCGCTCGAGTGAGGGGGTGAGTCTATGTTTCACAAAATCAAAAGCGTGACTGCTATGCCGGATTTTGTTCTAAGTATTCAGTTCTCGGAAGGTATTACAAAACATTATGACCTAAAGCCACTATTTAAAAAATATCCGATGTTTGCGCCTTTAAGAGAGCATCCTGAACTATATCACTCCGTTTCTGTAGATGTCGGCGGCTATGGTATCATCTGGAATGATGATATTGACATCGCCTGTGATGAACTCTTCTTTAACGGAACATCAGTCAAGACTCCCTTTGATGGTCTTATCGCTTTTAGTGATGCCACTCAAATCTGGGGACTCAATGAAAGCACTCTTCGAAAAGCCATCGCTTATGGAAAACTGATCAATGGTCAGGATGTATGTAAGTTTGGCAAACAATGGGTCATCTCATCTGAAGCCATGGAACGCGAATACGGTTTACCAAAAGCTGAATAGACAGTTTCTCAAGTTCCCTTCGGGAAGCTTTTCTTTCCATAGATATATGGCTCGATGATCCTAATCACCCTTTTAATCACATAAATCATAAATACAAGGTACGCTAGAAGGACTATCGACGCAGTAATTCCTTGTGGAAGCCGAATTTCTCTAATGCCGTTTATCGCGTTTGTACGCTTAAGGGCAACCCATGGTAAGGGTTGCCCTTAGACATAACCTGATTCTTTTTTTCAAAGAATTACCCCTCTCCAACAGCTCACCCGGCAATTTTCCCTACTACATCCCACATTTCATTCTCTGTGGTGAAAATTTCTGTTTCTCTTGTATAATCTATGATGTCAGCAATCGCATAAGCTTTTTCATAATCCGTTTCCAGTGACTCGATATATTCGCTATCTTCGCCAAGGTCATAGATGCCCAGATTGTCAAGGTCTACCTCATAGAGCTCGCCCCTGTAGCCTTTTCCGTATTCAAAGACGCAGTCTGCAAAGATATACCTGCGGTCTCCGGCATAGCACCATTTTCTGTAATCACCGATTCCGGTATCTGACCAGACAAATAATTCCATATCTTTTCCTTCAAACTTAAATAAAGCTACGTACATCAAGTCGTCTTTATTTTCAAAGCTTTCCTGAACTTTCGTAGAAAGGGCAGGTCTATGAAAATCATTCTCCAACGCTTTGTTTTCTGCGGCTCCTCCTATTTCGCTGACGGAAAATCTGACGGCGTAAAATTCCGATAAAAGGTTCATGTATCTGGTTTTCTGTTCAATTGTTGGGTGAACGTATTTATTGAGGGTAATGTTAACGTTTGAATGACCAAGTATTTCGCTGAGACTCTTTGTATCAAATCCCAGTTCAATACAGATTGTTGCAAAGCTGTGACGCAATGTGTGGAAGCCTGCTTTCCTGATGCCGCAGTTTTCTAATATTTTTGCATAACGGTATTGTAAGGTTCTGGGTTCTGTGATTTTTTCTGGATTTCTACTAAGGACATATCCCTCGCTTTTCCGGTAAAGCAAAAGGATATTCAGAAGTGATGGTGTTATGGGAATGCTTCTGACGGAACTTGGACTTTTGGGTGTTGTGATGATCACTTTAGTTTTTGTTGCATTTTCACCGTTATTCTGTACCCTCTGCGTATTCCTTCTGACGGTTATCAAATTTCCACCGAAATCAATATCCTCCCAGCGGAGGGCGCAGATTTCCCCAATCCTCATTCCTGTGTAGAAAGCAATGACTATCCCGAGATTTGAAATGTCTGCATTTGATGTGATATTTTCAAGCAGCTTCTCCTGCTCTGCTTTTGTAAAGGTCTTTATTTCCTTCTGCGTTTTCCTGATCTTTATATCATCCGTGGAAAAAGACACCCTGCAGCCTTTTTTGACTATGTATTTCTTTACTTTATTTAATATTGTAAAGACGAGCAGCATGGTTGATGATGACAGCCCCTTCCCGTCTTTTCTGCCTTTTTCCTTCAGTCTGTCAAATAAATTCTTTATATCTGTATCATTTATTTCAGAACATTCTTTTTGACCGAGGAATGGCAAAATATATGTATTCAGACTGTTGCGGTATTTATTGTATGAGGACAACTTTACCGAAGGGCGGACAGATTCAAGCCATGACAGGCTGACCAGCTTAAAATTTCCCGCCGAAGGTCTCTTATTGTTTTCATCACGAAGGGAAATCCTGAATTCCTCCATTTTCTTCATAACTTCCCTGTAACTTTTTCCGTATAAATATTTATAACGTGTCTTTCCTGCATCATTTCTACCGGTTTTGACTCGCCCTTCCCACCTCCTGTCACATTTCCTGAAATAGATATTTTTCCCTCTTCTTGGCATAAAAGTCCTCCTACATTCTGACCTCAGATCTGACGGCTTAAAATAAAAAATACAGACATTCACATCAGATTAATCGGTGTAAAAGTCTGTATTTTTCAGCTTTTTTATGTTTCCTGTCCTGAACAGACAGCTCCGGTATACTTGACACTATATCCTTAATTTATTATAATAATTAGGATTTCAGGGCTTTCATAGACCTGCCCTTTCTATGAAAGTTCAGGAAAGCTTTGAAAATAAAGACGACTTGATGTACGTAGCTTTATTTAAGTTTGAAGGAAAAGATATGGAATTATTTGTCTGGTCAGATACCGGAATCGATGATTACAGAAAATGGTGCTATGCCGGAGACCGCAGATACATCTTCGCAGACTGCGTCTTTGAATACGTAAAAGGCTACAAGGGTGAGCTCTATGAGGTTGACCTTGATAATCTGGGCATCTATGACCTTGGCGAAGAAAACGAATATATCGAGTCACTGGAAACGAATTATGAAAAAGCTTATGCGATTGCTGACATCATAGACTATACAAAAGAAACAGAAATATTCACCACAGAGAACGAAATGTGGGATGTAGTAGGGAAAATTGCCGGGTGAGCTGTTGGAGAGGGGTAATTCTTTTTAGGTGAGATAAGATAATGCTGATTGGCAGCCCTTGGTGAGGGCTGCCTTTATATTTTATAGAAGCATAAAGGATGTCTCGGAGAGAGCATGATAAATGAATGTTTTACTGACCGATGACTTTGCAAATAGAAGAGATAGTAATAGTTCTGAAAAAGAACTATGTGAGAATTACAAAAATATCATTGAAAAGAACATAAAGAAGAATGATGAAAAAGCTGAACAAATTGCAGATGGGATAAAGAATAGTGTAATAGGATTTATTCGACTTCGACCGGCTACAACAAGTAATTACGGGTTGAATTTCAAAATACGGTATGGACTATACAAGATATATGGGTGATTAGATCATCGAGTCATATATCTATGGAAAGAAAAGCTCCCCGAAGGGAGCTCGAGAAACTTTTTATTCAGCTTTTGGTAAACCGTATTCGCGTTCCATGGCTTAAGATGAGATGACCCATTGTTTGCCAAACTTACATACATCCTGACCATTGATCAGTTTTCCATAAGCGATGGCTTTTCGAAGAGTGCTTTCATTGAGCCCCCAGATTTGAGTGGCATCACTGAAAGCGATAATATTTATGTAAAATGGGGTGGTTTGGCTTATTAACCATGGTGCGCCGAAATACAGGCTGTAGGGAACTGACGCATAGGGAAGATGGTGAAACGACATGAACAAAAGGGTGATTATTTCTACCTTAGCAAATATCTTCACTGTCCTTTGCTGTGTGGTTATTGTCATAGGAATTATTGGCCTGGTAGGCGTGGTTATGGGTATCCGTCCTTTTGTGATGATCTCAGAGTCGATGCATCCGGAAGTGCTGAAAAATAGTCTGGTGTTGCTGGATACACGCAGCAAAATGAACGATGTTGTCGTGGGGGATAACGTGGCTTATCTCCTTGGCAAGGTCGAAGCTATGCATAAATGTGTTGCTGTCTCCCCGGATGAGTTAACAGTATGTTCATTGGCAGATAACGGCGAAAGTACTGTCACCCCATCCACTTATCTAGGCAAACAAGTGCTGGCAGTTCCCAGTGTCGGTGTGCGGATACGGGAGATAGCGAAGTATAAGTGGATTGTGATTGTGATAGCAGGGTTACTGGTGGTTGCTGGGTGTATACCACGGGGGAAGAAGACTCAGAAGATGAAAACGGCGGAGAAGACGGCTCCGCAGAGCACTTGAAAGTAGCAGAGCTTATGTTCTCAGAAATCTGAAAGATGAATAATAGGAATTAAAGGAAAATAGAGGATGAAGTTATCTGACATGCAAAAAGTGCTAAAGCTTCCCAAACTATCGAGTTTTAGCATTGAACAGATATTTACCGATATAGGTCTCTACGACAGGATACTTATTGATTGCTCAGATCTGAAAGTGCAACAAATATATTATGGTGATGCACAACTTGATGAGCTTGTTGTTAGTTCAGATATGAAGCGTTTCAACGAGTTCCTCACGTTTGGACAGCCGATTTCGCTCCCGTGTGCTTCTTGTATGAAAGATCAAGCATTCAGGATGCAACCGTATTCCACACCGAGAAATCAGACAGTAAAGGCTGCTTCTGTAAAGCATCATAATGTGTTTGAAGATCAGTTCAGATATGTACCAGGTAAAGATGAGTTAGGAGTTATTTTTGGTGATCCAGATATACAAGAGAATTATCAAATCTTTATTTATCGTGTTGCACGAAACTGCAGAGAAGCGCTGTTAATCATGGATGAGATCAGACGGGAAGGGAAATGCCAATTCGACCCGCAGCATCATATCTTTGTGGATTTCGTTATTGAAGATCCTTTGATAGATGATGAGTTACCTCTGATAGATGATCCGAAGTATACAGATGCTGTTGAATTACAGCAAAAGCTGAATACATGTGTTGTTCTGAAAAAGGTTGGGCAGTATCCTTCACAAGCGGATTTACAGCTTTATGATGCGAGAAAGTATCAGAATATCTTACGAAATAGATATACCGATTACACCATGGGATGCCAATTGGCCGCATGTGGTGTCGGCGCTGGAGCGCTTGTTTATTTAAGACGTGTCTTTGAATGGCTGATTGAAGAAAAGCATAAGGAATGTGCTAAAAAGCCGGGGTGGTCTGATGAAGCTTATGAGAAGATGCGTGTGAATGAAAGAATCGAAGCTTTAGAAAATGAAGGGAAGAAAATAATCCCTGATGAGCTTTCTCCAATCAAAGGAATACTTTATGGGGCTCTTAGCAAAGGCGTACATGAAGTGCCGGAAGGAGAGTGCAGGAAACTATTTCCGTCTTTTCGATTGGCAATAGAACTGCTTCTCGATGAGGAGATAGTATCAAGGGAAAGAGCCAAGAAGATTGCTGAGTTGAACAAGACAATTACTCAGATGAAGTGATTGGTGAGTCATTCTGTTGGTAAGCAATCATGTTTTTTTGGTGACTACAGTGTATTCATAAGTCCTGGCGTGAACTGAGGATTGATAACCAGGGAGTGTGCCCGTTGGGCGATGGGCACAAGCGATATACAAGTCTTTGAGAAAACAGCCTGATGTCACTGGTGAGGTTACGCAGGGGAGTACTGTCACTGTATCTATAGGAGGCAGGTAGAATACGGGTGGAGTTTGACTATGGATGGGGAGTGATTTTATGTGTGTCCCTTATCATTGGAGACTTTAACATACAACAGATGTGATGACTTCTTTATGTGATTATCATTGCCAGGGGGAAATATTTGATTACAGAGATAGAATTTGTTAATAAGTGGCAAAATACGGATTTCAGCACATACAACGAAACGGATGTGCGAGAAAATTTCATAGCACCGTTACTTTATATTTTAGGATACAGCAAGAATACGATCAATGATATTCATACAGAGAAGAGTCTTGCATTATCCGAAAGTTTTCAACGGTTAGGAAGAAAGAAAATAGTAATAGACTATGTTCCTACTATACGCCTTAAAGCTTTTTGGATACTTGAAGCAAAACCAGGCAACCCTAGAGAAATGGAAATTGGTGATATGTTGCAGGCATATCTATATGCTACGCATCCTGAAATTCAAACCCCTTATATTGTCTTGTGCAATGGTTGGGAAATCAAAATATATGATGTCCATAACTATTCGGAGTGGGAGAAACCTGTATTTTCAATCGATTATAAGAACTGTGATAGTAGGTTTAAGGAATTGAGGGAGCTGATTGGTGCAGAGACTATTTTACAATCACAGCGCAGGGATCTTTTGAGAAGAATACATAACACTTTCGAAGTTGAGATTGATGAACAAGAGCTATCCGAGTTTAGTAGGGAGTTTGAAAAGGATAAAATTGGGCTTAAAAAGACTATTAAAGAAAATTCCAAACAACTATGGAGAAATGAATTTGAAAAGAAAGATAGGGCTCAGACTGAACACGTAAGATTGTTGGATAATAAGACACTTGTCAGCCTAATGGAATTGGAAACAACATCATATAAACCTGCTGAAGAGTATAAGAGACGGATTTTTAATGCTTCACCAGATGAAAGAGCAAATTTGTTAAGGCGTTTGGAGAAGGTATACCTTGGCAGAACTAGAGGGGTATTTAAGTGTCGATATCTAAGCATTCTATTAGATGTGTACAAGGAGAAGCTTGAGGTGGCGGCACACCCTTTCTTGGCATCCACGGAGGATAATCTAAGGTTTGTGATACAAAGGAATTTGAATTATTGGGAAGATAATGAGCTTGAGAATGCACTCTGCTTTCTTGATAGGTCGTGCAGTAAGCTTGCTGCTGTTTTTGTTAAGAATTCAATGATGGATTTTTGTTTTACGAGAGTGCAGGAGAAGAAGAGTAGTTTACCTAAAAGTGATTTGCTTTCAAAAAACTATTCTACGGCACACGAGATTATGCCCATTATATGGTGTGTTTCTGAGGGACTATGGAATATTTTTTGCAGACTAAGGTCAACGGAAGAGATATATAAACAAATCACAATTATTGATAAGACTTGCGAAACAATTATGGCGAAACAAGGCATAAAGGAGTATCCAGAAGGCGACCATGACATATTCAATTATGAACATTATGGAAATCGATATGACTATTTAAGCAGTGTTTCCTGCAATATTTTGCATGATGAGCAAGTTACTCTTCGTAATCTTGGCATAGATGCAGAAACTCGTAGAAAAATAGTAGAGAGGGATTATGATGCGTTAATCCCGGAATTTAAACATCAAGCAGAGATAACTAAGGATGATGAGGCTGAGTTTTATAGATTGTTTATGCAATCAATATCAATGGGATTAACGCTTTATGATGGAATACGTGAGTTTGAGAGAAAGGATTGGTAAGCAATCATGAATCATGTCGGGCACATTGTGGTTGAGAAGATATCCGGAAGCAATTGGCAGATAAGCGTACCAAGATAGGCGGCGCTTCGCGCCGATGACCACACTAAATAAATGATAGTAGGAGATTAACAATACGATGAACATAGCAGTAGCAGGAACAGGATACGTAGGACTTTCTTTGGCGGTTCTATTATCGCAGCACAACCATGTAATAGCTGTCGATGTGATCCCAGAGAAGGTTGAGAAGATAAACAAAAGGATCAGTCCTATCCAGGATGACTATATCGAGAAGTATCTGGCGGAGAAGGAATTAGACCTGACTGCTACTACGGATGGAGCAACGGCATATTCATCAGCTGACTTTGTGATCATTGCGGCTCCTACAAATTACGACCCGAATAAAAACTTCTTTGATACGAGTGCTGTGGAGAGCGTCATTGATCTGGTGCTTAAGTCCTCTGATACTGCCATGATGGTTATCAAGTCCACCATACCCGTGGGTTATACAGAAAGTGTCCGGAAGAAGTATGGAACAGATCGGATTCTGTTCAGTCCTGAGTTCCTCCGAGAGTCAAAGGCTCTGTATGACAACCTATACCCAAGCCGTATCATCGTTGGTACAGATGAGAAGAAAAGGGATAAGGCAGAGACTTTTGCAGGACTGCTGAAAGCCGGTGCTCTTAAGACAGACATCGACATAATGTTCATGGGAACTACCGAGGCAGAGGCTGTGAAGCTCTTTGCAAATACCTACTTGGCTCTGCGTGTATCTTACTTCAACGAATTAGACACATATGCAGAGGTCAAAGGGTTAGACACAAGCTCTATCATCCGTGGTGTTAGCCTTGATCCACGCATTGGGGACTTCTACAACAACCCAAGTTTCGGTTACGGTGGATATTGTCTACCCAAGGACACTAAGCAGCTCTTGGCTAACTACCAGGATGTACCGGAAGATCTGATTCGGGCAATCGTGGAAAGTAACCGTACGCGCAAGGACTTCATCGCAGACCGTGTTTTGAAACTTGCCGGGTACTATGACTACTACAATAGAGGAGACTATAGTGCTGATACTGAAAAGTCCTGCGTGATCGGTGTGTATCGTCTCACGATGAAGAGCAATAGCGATAATTTCAGACAGAGTTCTATCCAAGGCATCATGAAGCGGATTAAGGCTAAGGGTGCCACAGTTATTGTGTATGAGCCGACACTTGAGGACGGATCAACGTTCTTCGGTTCTAAAGTTGTGAATGATCTGGCAGAGTTTAAGAAACAGTCGCAGGCTATTATCGCTAACCGTTATGATACAGTATTAGATGATGTGGCTGAGAAGGTTTACACACGAGACCTGTTTAGGAGAGATTGACGAAAGGATGATGGTCAAATGACAAAATATGAAATGTTGGATGCTATATGCGATCACGGCTATTATCCTTATAATTCTGAATTTGATAGGTATGAGCATGTTCGGAAAGAGTTCATATTTGTTACTGAAGAAGCACGTAAAATCAGCGGAATAAGAATATCGAGAGATTTATTTAGAAGGGGCTGATGCAGTATGCCAAAGAAGTAAAAGAAACTCTGCTGTGCTGCATCTTCTGGTGGTCACTTCGAATAGATCCTGATGTTGAAGCCTCTCATGGAGAAATATGACAGCTTCTTGATCACAGAGAAGACGGATTACAAAGCAGAAGTCCAAAATGAGAAGATGTACTATCTTCATCAGGTTAACCGGAAGGAATGGAAGTTTCCACTTGAAATGATTGGAAACAGCTTCTACTCGTTGTTCATCTTCATCAAAGAACGCCCTGATGTGGTTATCACGACGGGTGTGCTGGCTATGGTTCCGATGTGCTTGTTGACCCATCTGTTTCACAAGAAGCTAATATACATCGAATCATTCGCAAAAGTCACCACTCCGACAGAGACGGGAAAGCTAATATACAAGTATGCTGATCAGTTCTACGTTCAGTGGCCACAGATGCTAGAGGTTTATACAAATGCCATATACCTTGGAGGAATTTATTAAGAAAAGGAGTCGTAGCATGATTTTTATAACACTTGGATCTCAAATGTTCCAGTTCAACAGACTCCTTAAAGCATTAGATGAACAGGTGGCTGAAGGTAAGATTACGGATGAATTATTCGCGCAGATTGGTGCGAGTGACTATAAACCGCGGAACTTTAAGTATAAGGGTTTTCTGAACCGTGATGAATTTGCGGAGTGGCAAGGTAAGGCTGAAAATAAAGTGCCTGTCACTGTGAACATAGAAGGGACTAATAGTATGTCTAATAAAAAAAAGAAGTTGTGTTTTGCAGCATCTTCCGGTGGTCACTTTGAACAAATAATTATGCTAAAACCTTTAATGGAAAAATATGATAGTTTTTTAATTACGGAAAAAACCATATATAATACAGAAATTATTGGTGTAAAAATGTATTATTTACGTCAAGTAAATCGAAAAGAGTTTATATTTCCGATAGAAATGATAGTAAATAGTATTAAATCTTTTGCTGTTTTTATAAAAGAAAAACCTGATATTGTTATCACTACGGGTGTTCTTGCTATGGTTCCGATTTGTCTTATTGCAAAATTATTTGGGAAAAAATTGATTTATATTGAGTCATTTGCAAAGGTAAATTCAGCAAATGAGACAGGGAAACTAATGTATAAGTTTGCAGATCAATTCTATGTTCAGTGGCCCCAGATGAAAAAAATATATCCTAAAGCAATTTATTTGGGGGGGATATATTAGAAAAAAAGTTGGGATAAATGTAAAGAAATATACAAGATAATAAAATAATAAGTTTTGTGTAAGGTGATAAAAACTATATATTTGCCATTAAGCTTTGATGGGTAAGAAGTATGGATTTTAAATTATAATGATGTAATTTAGTTGACACTGTAACCTGATTGTGTAATGGGGGATATTCTCATCACTTTTTAAGACTCAGATATTATAATTTATATGTATGAATAATATATATTATGATAGGATTGTACTTTTATAATATTAACTACTTATTTTCATTGGTTAAACTAAGCAGTTATATTTTAATGATAATGTAGAAGTTGAGATTTTGTTAAAATAAAACATTAGAGAGATTTGAATTTAATTATAGGTATATAGGTATAATATAGGAAGGAAAAGTGATGTATTTAAATTATAGGTACATCATTCAGAAAAGCATGATATTCATAACACTTGGCTCTCAAAAGTTTCAATTCAATAGGCTTCTTAAAGCAGTGGATGAGCAGGTACGTAATGGAAAGATATCAGATAAAATATTTGCACAAATTGGGGCAAGTGATTACAAGCCAATAAATTTTGAATACAAGGATTTCTTAAATAGGGATGAATTCGCTGAAGCAATGACCAAATCTGATATTGTAATCACACATGGTGGAACTGGTGCAATAATAGGAGCCGTAAAAAAGGGGAAAAAGGTCATAGCTATTCCAAGACGGAAAAAGTATGGAGAACACGTTGATGATCATCAAATTCAACTTATTAGACAATTTAAGGAGTTGAATCTGATTTATGAATGCTTAGAATGCGATGATATTTCAAAGGCCATTGATGTGGTAAAAAAAAATGAATATGAGAAATATAATAGTAATACGCAAAAAATAATTAAAAGTATAGAAGAATTTATTGAGAAGGAATTGTGATGATTTTAATAAATTTAGTTTTTTAAGGATTAATTGTGCTAGTTGATTTTTAACAGATAAATTAATCATGCAACTAAGATATTTATAGAAATGATTGTCTATTGATTATCCAATACTTGATTCTCTATTAGCTACCTTGGAGGAAATATGAATTTGCGAAAAGTATCCATAAAATCTATTTATTTATTTTTGATGTTTTTATTACCGTACGCAGATATGATTAATGGATACATGATAAGGCAACGTGGATTTTATGGAATAGGAAGTTCTTTTCATACGCTTTTATCAATTTTGTTTGTAGTTGTAACACTAAAAAAATCAAATAAGGGGATTTTTAAGAAGAATCTATTTTTATCTATTGGAACAATTATATTAGCAATTACAATTAATTTTATTATGGGTGAGAAGATTGATAGTATTTCAATAGAAAGAATAATTAAGATTGAAGTGACAATGCTTAATTTTGCTGCTTTGAATTATTTGATGGACTCAAATCGAATTAGTAAACAAGAGGCTATAAAAATAATTTATTATCAATGTATAGTTATACTATCAATAACATTAATCTCAGATATAACTGGCACATGTAATTATGCTCATTGGGGGAATAAGGGAAGAATGGGCTTATATTCGGGAACTAATGAGCCAGTGATTATTCTTTTAACAGTAATGGGGTTTGTTTTATGGTTAATGCATGAAAGAAGTAGTTTTTTAGATATGTTATTATTTGCCTGTGGAGAAGTATGCTTAGTTATGACAGAGTCTAAAGCTGGGATGATAATGGCAGCCGTATATTATGCTTTTTTTATGTATATACTATATGTTAGAGCGCGTAATTATAGCTCAATACGTAATGTAATATTATTTATGGCTGGAATCATAATTATTATTATAGGCATTTTCTTTGTATATAAATTTGTTGTTCCGTCATTTATTGAAAGACAGACACGACTTATGGGCGTATATATAAGATCTAGTGGGATGACTTACCTATCATCTGGAAGGACATTAAAAATTACAAAGCTCCTTATTGATCCTATTTTAAGAATCTTTACAATGGGAGGAATAATTGAATACATATGTGCATTTCTAAAACTTATTGTTGGACAGGGAGCATGGTTTGGTTATGATGATACTGTGGAAATGGATTTTTTTGATCTTTTGATGTATGGGGGATTAATATGGGGATATATTTATATATATAATTCTGCAGTAGTGATAAGAAGGGTGTTTATTCGACAAAGAAATAAATTATTATTATTAACTGTTCTAATGGTAGTAATCGCATCTTTTTTTGTAGGACATGTTTGGACTGGTGGGTATTGTGGCGTTTATTTTGCGCTTTTTTGTATTTTTATAAAAAATTATCAGCCAAAAAAAATGAAATAATAATTGGAATAATTTGAATTATGACGGAAATTAATTAATGTCGGAGGAATCAGAATTATAATGACGATAAGCTTTATTGTTTTGCATTATCAGGAAGAAGAGTTGACTAATGAATGCGTTAATTCAATAATGAATCTTGATACAGATGGAAACGATATAAAAATAGTTATTGTTGATAATGCATCACCAAATCAGAGTGGATTGTCACTAAAAAATCGTTACAAAAATGATGATAGAGTAAATGTAATAATTAATAAATGCAATGAGGGTTTTGCAAAAGGAAATAATTTAGGATATAGATTAGCGAAAAATAACAATTCTGATTTCATATTACTTGTAAATAATGATGTGGTATTTTATGATAAGAGCTTTATTATAAAGCTTGTTAATGAGTATAATATAAAAAAATTTGGAGTAATTGGTCCAGACGTATATGTGCCAAGTGAAAATATCCATCAAAATCCTGCCGTTGGCTTTGATTGTACAATTAAAAACGTTAATAAAAAGATCTTTAGATACTATGTATTATTAGTACTTAATTTTGTTGGAATATGTAATGTTCTTAAAAGATTGAAAATTACACATTCAACTGTTGATTATTTGAGAGATCAAGTCATTACTCCCCCATATATTCTTCATGGTAGCTGTTTGATTTTTTCTAGAGAGTATATAGATAGATATAATGGCTTGTGTGAAAAAACATATATGTATTTTGAGGAGAATATATTAGCGTATATATGTTTTAAAGATGGAGTTTTAATGAGATACTCACCGGAATTAAAAATTTTACACTATAGAAAGGGGTCAACAAAGGGTAGATTGGCTGATCAGCGAAAGAAAAATATGTTTTTTTATTCAAATGCTATTAAATCGTTGCGGGTATTGAAAGATTTGATTAAAAAAGGAAAAAATTGTGTTTAAATCTAAGGTTAGTATAAATGAAGGAATAAATTATCAAAAAGTAAGCTTATATTATTTTTTTGGTACATTATTTAGTAAGGGAATTACTTTTGTCTCACTACCAATTTTTTCAAGAATATTATCTACTTATGATTATGGAGTTGTAACAACATATAATTCTTGGGTTCTCATTGCAAAAATGATTATGGGTCTCGCTTTGCACACATCAATACAAGTTGGCGTAGTAGATTATAAAAAGAATTATAATGAGTATACATCATCAATAATATGGTTCTCCATTCTTAACTCATGTATTGATGGTGTAATAGCCTTTGTATTAATAAGTCATTTTTCTAATGTAAAGAATATTCTTGTTTTAATGTGCCTTATTAACGCATTTAGCGTTAGCGTTATAGAAGATTACAGTGTTTATTTAATGATGAAGTATCAATATAAAATACGAACCTGTTTTATGGTATTACCTAATCTATTAGCAATAATATTATCGGTATACACAATTAATAATATAGTTTTATCAAATCGTTATATTGGGCGTATAGTTCCGACAGCAATAACACAATTTATATTTGCGATAATTGCAGTTGTGATTATAACTATAAAATCAAAACCTGTATTGAAAAAAGAATATATTATGTATGGGATAAGGATATCAATTCCTCTGATAGCACATGGGATTTCACTTACGGTTTTAGCTCAATCAGATAGGATTATGTTGACATCTTTTTCTGGCGCAGATCAAACAGGAATATACAGTTTGATTTATAATTTTGCAGCACTTTCTACCGCAATAACAACAGCAGTTGATGGCGCATGGGTACCATGGTTTTATTTTAAGCTTGGCGATAAGCAATACGATATTATAAATGAAAAATCAAAATTTTATATAGTTTCTATGGCGGTCATAATGAGCGTGGTAATGTTAATTTCTCCTGAAATTATTATTCTAATGGCGGATTCATCATATTGGGAAGGAATAATTATAATACCGCCTATTGTGATGTCGAATTATGTTATTTTTATGTATTCATTATATGTAAATATTGAGCATTACCATAAAAGAACAATGTACATTATGTTTAATACAGTCTTAGCGGCTATTATTAATATTTGTCTTAATTATATTTTTGTCCCCCAATATGGATATGTTGCGGCTGCTTGTACTACAATTTTTTCATATATTGTGGCTTTTGTATTGCATTTTAGTTATGCTAAAAAATTAGAAAAACATATTTTGGACATAAATATGTTTTATGTCCCTATTATCAGTGTTATTGTATCAATACTTGTTTTTTATTTATTTAAGGATTTTTTACTTGCAAGATTATTGTTTATACTAATTATTCTTATAATATATATTATGCTGAATCAAAAAAAAATTGGGGATTTAATTAAATATCGATTTAATAAGGGGAGATGAGTAAAGTGAAAAATATAGATTTCGCTCTTTTATTTGAACATTCTGCAAGAGAAATCGAAGCATTAACATTAATAAAATGTGAGTTAGAAAGAAGAGGATATAGCGCAGAAATAATATATAAACATGATATGGTTGAGAGAAATAAATTTTATCCTAAGGTTGTAATTGCTCCATTTTTATATAGTACATTAGTTATGCAAAGAATAGCAATGTTTGGAAATCATTCGGTAAAAAAATATTTAAATCTCCAATGGGAGCAGATTTTTTGTAAAGATGACAAAACGGATATTGAATATCATAGTCCAAAAGGAATAGCGCGAAAAGCAGCACATATTTCATGGGGAAAAATCAATAAAACCAGATTAGAGTCATTTGGAGTATCATCTGATCATATATTTGAGACTGGGCATATAACTATGGATCTTTGTAGTAGTAAATTCAGGAAAATTTATAATAGTAGAGAAGAACTATCAAAGAAGTATGGTTTAGATATAGGGAAAAAATGGCTGTTGTTTATTTCAGGATTTGCCGAAGCTGATCCACAATATGTTAGAGATTTGAAAATAAATTTTGGCGTAGATGATAATATTTCTAATCATATTATTTTAACTGTAAAAACACAAAAGAAAGTATTAGAATGGTTTAAACGTATACTTAGTGAGGATCCAGAGCTGCAGATTATTTATAGACCACATCCATCAGAAGGAGCAACGCCAGCACTAGCTAATATATGTGAAGCGATTTCTGGTCTTAAAATTATAAGAGATGAATCTGTACGTCAATGGATTTTGGTAAGCGATTATATATCTACTTGGATAAGTACCTCTATAGTGGAAGCCTTTTTTATGGGGAAAAAATGTGCAATATTACGTCCATTTGCTTTACCAATAGAATCAGAGGTTGAGATAATGACAAATGGAACATATATATGTACATATGAAGAATTTAGGAAGTTTAGAAATTCTGATTATACTTTTTCACTTGATAAAGGTTTAATTAATGAACATTATGGAAAAAGTGGAGATGGTAATACATATATAAGAATATGTGATGCTTGTGAAAAAATTCTCAGTAATGAAAAATATGATGTGGTAGTACCAAGAAGAAAAACGTTTTTTATTAAAGATATATTTAGAGGTGCAAGAGATATATTGATTCACTACTGTGACCATGTAAGAATTAGTAAATATTTATTTGGAAGACCTAAACAATTATTTGAATTACACGAAAATAATATGTTTGGATATAGGCATAAAGTTAAAAAGTTAACTAAATTATACAGCAGAATAATAGAATAATAAATTTTATGTGCAAAATACAATGTATAAATAATAGATTCAATTTAAGAATATTTTATTATAGGGACAGTATATATGATGAATTTGACAAAGTTTATTAATAGGTATGTAACAAAACGCGAAGAGTCTATGTTCAAGATAGATATAGAAGAAAATATAGATGAATTAAATAGAAAGATTAATGGAAGATCAGTTCTTGTGATTGGAGGCGCGGGTTCAATAGGTTCTTCTTTTATTAAGGCAATTTTGCCATTTAAGCCAACTTCATTAGTTGTAGTAGATATAAATGAAAATGCGTTAGCCGAGTTAACAAGAGACTTAAGATCAACTAAAGATATGTTTGTACCAAGGGACTATATTACATATCCAATGGACTTTGCATCTGATATATTTGAAAAGATGTTCCGAAAACATAATGGGTTTGATATAGTGGCTAATTTTTCAGCACATAAACATGTAAGGTCAGAAAAAGATGTTTATTCAGTAGATGCATTGTTACAGAATAATATTTTACATCTGAAAAAATTACTAGACTTATTAGCAGAGTTTCCTCCGGAAGAATATTTTTGCGTATCAACAGATAAAGCAGCTAACCCTGTAAATATTATGGGCGCTAGTAAGAGAATAATGGAAGATGTAATCTTTTCTTATTCTGATAAGTACCCAGTAAAGACTGCTCGCTTTGCGAATGTAGCATTTTCTAACGGATCCTTACCGGCAGGCTTTATTGCAAGACTCCAGAAACTACAGCCGATTTCTGCACCTTTGGATGTTAAACGTTATTTCGTATCGCCAGAAGAAAGCGGACAGATTTGTATGCTAGCTTGCATGTTGGGCAAGAATAGAGAAATCTTTTTTCCACGTTTAGAAGAAGAGCAGATGATGACTTTTGATAAGATTGCTACAGCATTCTTAGAAGAGAACGGCTTTGAGGTTATTGAATGTGATAGCGATGAAGAAGCTATTGATAAGGCTGAAGAGTTGAAGAAGGGTAGTCACAAATATCCTGTTCATTATTCTGGCTCCAACACATCTGGAGAGAAGGCTTATGAAGAATTCTATACTAATGAAGAAATTGTTGATTTAAATAGATTAAAAGCTCTTGGCGTTGTAACAGAAAAAGTAATTCCTGATAAGGATAGAGTTAAAGCTTTATTTGAAAAGTTGAACGCAGTATTTGAAAAAGAAACAACAAAAGAAGAGATTGTGTCTGTCCTGAAAGAATACTTACCTAATTTTGAACATATAGAGACTGGAAAATCGTTAGACAGTAAAATGTAGTAATAATAGTTTTGTGAGGAAATATATATTTCATGTGTAAATAAAGAAATGAAAGGAAAAATGTTATGTCTAAATTTATTCCGTTATCTATCCCTAATTTTGAGGGTAATGAGAGAAAATATGTTGATGATGCCATTGACCAGGGCTGGGTTTCTACAGGTGGCGCTTATATTACAAAGCTTGAGGAAGACATGGCAGCTTTCCTTCACATACATAATGTGGCTGCATGCCAAAGTGGTACATCTGCGCTGCATCTTTCTTTGATTGAGTCTGATGTTAAGCCTGGTGATGTTGTTGTTGTTCCACCGCTTACTTTCATTGCAGCGGTTAACCCTGTTAAGTATCAGTTCGCAACACCTGTGTTTATTGATTGTGATGATAGTTTTTGTATGGATCCTATTAAGCTTCGTTCATTTTGTGAAGAAGAATGTGAGTGGGACGGCGAGAAATTAACTTATAGGAATGCAACAGTTAAGGCATTAGTGGTTGTTCATGTATTCGGTAATATGGCTGATATGGAATCAATCATGGAAACAGCCAATAAATTTAATATAAAAGTTATTGAGGATGCTACTGAGGCTCTTGGCACAAAGTATACAGAAGGTAAGTATTTAGGTAAGTATGCTGGAACCATTGGTGATTTTGGTTGTTATAGTTTTAATGGAAATAAGATTATTACAACTGGTGGCGGTGGTGCTATTACATCTAATAAACCGGAAGTAGTAGATCATCTTCGCTTTTTATCCACACAGGCAAAGACAGATCCTCATTATTATATTCATGATGAAATTGGGTATAATTATCGTATGACAAACCTTCAAGCAGCTCTTGGTGTGGCGCAGATGGAAGAGCTTCCAGAGTTTATTAAGAGAAAACAGAAGAATTATGATTTGTATAAGGAATTGTTTTTTGAGTTTGAGTATGGAAAGCTTATGCCTTTTAGAGAAGGAACAGATTCTAATAAGTGGTTTTATAGTTTGTGTATTGATAGAAATTATATCAATGCAACGATGAAGGATATTATTATTGCGCTTAGAGAGCGAGGAATGGAAACAAGACCTATTTGGGGGTTGATAAATGAGCAGAAACCTTATGAAGGTGAGGCAACATATAAACTTGAGAAAGCGCCTTATTATGCAAGTAGAATATTGAACATTCCTTCCTCAACACAGATAACAGAAGATGAGATTAAGTACGTTGTTAACGAAGTAAAATCACTTCTCAGGAGTTTAGCTAATGGATAATCAAGAATTACTACAGTTTATAGGAAAAGACAACCTAACTATTTCTGAAGCAATGCAGAAAATTGATAGTAATTCTTATGGGATTCTTTTTCTGACAAATGTTCATAATAAACTTTGCGGCTGTATTACAGATGGAGATATAAGGCGATTTTTGCTTGCTGGGGGAAAGATGGATAACATGGCTGTTGATGCAGCTAATAAAACTCCTCGCGTTGCTTATTCCACTAAAGAAGCGCAACATTTATATCATAAAAAGAATTATGTTGTAATTCCTATAGTTGGCGTGGATGGAAAGATAATTGATGTATATTCTGGTGAAAATGGGAATAATATACAGAAAGAACATAATCCGCTGAATATTCCTGTGGTTATCAATGCAGGTGGAAGAGGAACAAGATTAGATCCATTTACAAGGGTTCTTCCAAAACCACTTATACCAGTTGGGGATCTTCCGATAATCGAACATATAATAAGAGAGTATCAATCTTATGAATGTAATGAGTTTCATATCATTGTTAACTATAAAAAAGAATTGATGAAGGCTTACTTTGCTGATAATGACAATCACTATAACATCTCATGGTATGATGAAGAAAAGCCTCTTGGAACAGGTGGTGGATTAAGTCTTTTAAGAGGAAAATTCAAAGATACATTCTTTTTTGCAAATTGTGATGCATTGTTGACGGCAAATTATGAAAGCATGGTTAAGTTTCATAAAGAAAACGGAAATGTTATAACAATGGTATGTGCTTATAAGAATATAAACATTCCATATGGTGTTGTAGAGATGGGATTAAATGGTGCGATAGAAGAAATGAAGGAGAAACCTTTGATATCTTTTTTGACAAATACTGGTATATATATTGTTGAACCTGAGGTCATAGACGATATTGAGGATGGAGTTTCTATAGGTTTTCCAGAAATTATTGAGATAGAGCGAAAAAAAGGAAAGCGTGTGGCTGTATTTCCGGTAAGTGAAAATGACTGGATGGATATGGGACAGCTTCCTGAATTGGAAAAAATGCGGATAAAATTATATGGTGAATAAATACATTAAAATGGCATAGACAGTTATGATAGAGAGTAAAATGAAAAGAATTGCAATTATTCCAGCAAGAAGTGGATCAAAGGGACTTAAGGATAAGAATATAAGGTTTTTGAATGGAAAACCACTTATAGCGTATTCTATTGATGCAGCAAATAAAAGTAATGCATTTGATACTGTTTTTGTTTCTACAGATTCTAAAGTATATTCAGAGATAGCCGAGAAGGCAGGAGCTGATGCGCATTTTTTAAGATCAGACCTTAATGCTACTGATAAAGCTAGCTCATGGGATGCTGTAAGGGAGGTTATTGGAAGATTTGAAGAAGAGGGAAAAAAATTTGATGAAATAATGCTATTGCAGCCAACATCTCCACTTCGTACTCATGAAGATATTCAAAATGCAATAGATGTGATGAATAATAAGAGCGCATTATCTGTAGAATCTCTTACAGAAATGGATCATTCACCTTTATGGGCTAATACTCTTCCTGAAGATGGGAATATGGATAATTTTTTTAATGTATATAGCAACATGCCTCGACAGGACTTACCTACGTATTACAGAGAGAACGGTGCGATATATTTAATAAAAAGAGAGTTGCTTTATAAGCCTGATTCAGAATTATTTTCAAATAAATGCTATGCTTATATAATGCCTAGGGAACGTTCAATTGATATTGATGTGGAACTGGATTTTAAATTAGCTGAAGTGATGATGGGATAATAAATAATCGTGAATGTACTGAGTCGGAGAAATACAATGAAAAAATTATGTTTTGTTACTGCTACAAGAGCTGAATATGGACTTTTGAAATGGTTTATGAAGGACGTTGAAAAAGCTGAAGAGTTTAAGCTTCAAGTAGTGGTTACTGGTGCCCACTTGCTGGAGGAACAGGGTCATACTATAGATATAATAAAAAATGATGGATTTGTGGTTGATAAGATAGTAGATGCGCAGTTAGAAACGACATCTAAAGAGACTATAGCAGAATCTATGGGACGAATGGGACAATTATTTTCTCATGTATTTGCGGATTTGGTGCCAGACTATGTAGTGGTACTGGGAGATCGGTATGAGTTACTTCCAATTGTAAATACAGCATTTGTTATGTGCATCCCAATTATTCATCTTTCTGGAGGTGATGTTACTGAGGGCGCTATTGATAATGGAATTAGAAATGCCGTTACAATGCTTTCAGAATATCATTTTCCTGGGACAAAAGACAGCGCAGATAATATTATTCGTATGAGAGGTTCAGATAGAAATGTGTGGTCAGTTGGTGAGCCAGGTCTTGATTCATTTTATAGGGAAACTCTCATGGGTAGAGCAGAGTTAGCTGAAAATCTTAGATTAGATATAAATAAGAAATGGATATTATTTACATTTCATGCTGAAACAAAAGAAAGCTTAGAATATAATTTGGATACAGTAAAAAACTGCTTTTTATTGTTACAAGGATTAAATGACATTCAGATAGTTGCAACTTATTCAAATGCGGATTTTGGTGGTAAATTTATAAATGATTATCTTGAGAGCATATCAAGGCAGAATCCAGAGTTGATAAGAGTTGTTCCATCATTAGGTAATAGAAGATATTTAAGCTATATGAGGCAAGTGTGTTTTGTAATTGGGAACTCTAGCAGTGGAATAGTTGAAGCGCCAACTTTAGGTGTCCCCGTTGTTAATATAGGAGATAGGCAAAAAGGACGTTATCAATGTAAAAATATAATACAGAGTGATGCAGATTTTGAAAGTATTAAAGATGCGATTCATCGAGTTAAAGAAATGAATGCTGATAGTAGAGATTATTACTGGGGTGATGGTCATACTGCTGAAAGGATAATGGAAATCCTTAAGAGGGAACTTTGAATATATGGAAGATAGAAAAATAATTGGTGGTGAGTTTTGCATTTATGCAGATGCGATGAAAAAGAGTATTAGAAATAATCTTTTACCACAATTTTCATTGGGTAGAACATGTCTTTATGCTATTCTTGATGCAGTGAAATCAAAAGTAGGGGGGGTACTTCTGCCAGACTATATGTGTAGTTCTGTTGTAGAAGTTCCACTTAGACTAGGTATTCCAATTAAGCACTATCACATTAATACAAACTCTCTTTTGCCTGATATTTCAGGAATAAAAGGTGAGCTAAAAAAGGGTGAGACTATTGCTATTGTCTTGATAACTTATTTTGGAATGATTGATTTGGATAGTACTATAATTGAGATTAATTCTAATTTTCCTAATACAATCATTATTGTTGATGATGTTCAGAATTATTACGGATTTGGAAATCATATAGATTACGACTATTGTTTTACAAGTTATAGAAAATGGTTTTCAGTTCCGGATGGCGCTGATATTATGCAAAATAATAAAAAAAATATGATGGAAGTATATTCACAGAAGAATGAGTATGCTATATATAAAGCATCTGGGAATCTTTTGAAGAATCATGTTGATATGATAGGAGATAAAATTTCGCTTGAATTAATTGAAAAGGGCGAAAATATGATGGACGAAGAATATCGTTTCGGATGTTCTGAAATTGGAAGCAAACTGTTAAAAAGAGTAGATACAGAACTTACAGCAAAAAAAAGAATAAAAAATGCAAATACACTTCATGAAGGTTTGTTAAAATTGGGTATAAAACATCTGTATAATGCTGATAGAGTGCCATTATTCATACCTATAATGGTTTATAATAGAAATAAAATTAGAAAAGCTCTATTTTCTGAGAACATTTTTTCACCTATACATTGGCCTAATAAAGATGCAAAAATTCAAGGTAGCAATGAGTTATATGAAACAGAACTTTCATTGATATGTGATCAGAGATATAACGAGGAAGATATGGAGAGAATATTACGAGGAATTGAAAATGCAGTGTAAAATCTTAGAAGAATGGGATGACATCTTAGCAACGTTTCCCAAGGAAAAAAAAGATATTTATTTTACAAAGAAATATCTCGCCTTATATGAGACTCAAAAGGATAAGGCACTATGCGCTATATGTATAGATGGAGACAGGATTATGCTTATGCCCTATCTTAGAGGTGAAATTAAAGGATATTATGATTTTGAAACTGCGTATGGATATGGTGGTCCTGTTTCAAATTGTGATGATTATGAGTGGTGTCAGGAAGCTTATAATTGTATATATGATTATTTTAAGGAAAATAATTATGTTTGTGGTTTTTCACGTTTTCATCCATTGCTGAGTAATGAGAAGCTTATTAGAGAAGATACGAATACTAAAAGTGATGCAAGAAGTATTCAGCTGATATATGATAGACAGACTATTGCAATTAATACGACTCAAAATCCTGAAGAAATATGGAGAAATCAGATTTCTTCAAAGAATAGGAATATGATTAGAAAGGCTGAAAAAAATGAGCTTATATATAAATCTGAGTATGATTATGCATCATATGATGAATTTATAGAACTATATAGAACTACGATGCAGCGTTTATCAGCAGATGATTTCTATTTTTTTGATAATCAATATTTTGAGAATTTGAAAGAGGCACTTTCTAATTGTTCTTTTCTTGGTACTGTCAGAAAAGATGGAAAATTGATATGTGCAGCTATTTTTATGTATTCAAATTTATATGGTCATTATCATTTAGAGGGAAGTGACAGGGAATATTCAAGTTTAGGTGCAAATAATTATCTGCTTTGGAAAGTTGCTTGTGAAATGCATGATTTAGGTGTTAAAGAGTTCCATCTTGGAGGAGGAACAGGCTCCTCGTTAGAGGATTCATTATATAAATTTAAGAAGGCATTCAGTAACAATGAAAAGCAATTTTATATTTGCAAGGAGATTTTTGATAAATCTGAGTATATTTCGATTTGTCAAGAATGGGAAAACAATAATAAAGATAAGATAGAAGTATATGGTAATAGACTGTTAAAATATAGGTATTAATATTATAACTATTTGGAGGAAAGCTAATGAATAACCGCTGTTTGGTAATAGCTGAAGCAGGTGTTAATCACAATGGAAGATTGGATTTAGCAATAGAACTTTGTGATGCTGCAAAGAAATGCGGTGCAGATGTTGTTAAGTTTCAAACCTGGAAAACAGAAAATTTAATCACAAGAAGTGTTGCTCAAGCTGATTATCAGACTAAAAATACAGGTAAAGCAGAATCACAGTTTGATATGTTGAAGAAACTGGAGCTCTCTTACGAAGATTTTAGAAAAATAAAAGCTCATTGCGATGAAATCGGAATAATATTTGCATCAACAGCGGATGAGATAGAGAGCTTAGATTTTTTAATAGATTTAGGAATTCCGTTTATTAAAGTTGGATCCGGCGATATTGGTAACGTATCCTTCTTAAGATATATGGGTTCAAAAGGACTACCAGTTATATTAAGCACAGGGATGAGTACATTGGCGGATGTTGATATATCAATTAATGCGCTTAAAGAAGGCGGAGCTACGGACATTTCTATTTTACATTGTACTACTAATTATCCTTGCCCTTATGAAGATGTCAATCTTAGAGCAATGATTACTCTTAGGGATGCGTTTCATCTTCCTGTTGGTTATTCTGATCATACAATCGGAAGAGATATTGCAGTATCAGCTGTTGCATTAGGGGCAAGTATAATTGAAAAGCACTTTACTTTGGATTGTAGTATGGAAGGACCAGATCATGCGGCAAGTACTGATCCAGAAGGGTTCGCAGATTTGATACGGGGTATTCGTGTTGTAGAAAAATGTATGGGAAATGGCATTAAGACACCTTCAAAAGCAGAAAAAGAGATTTCTCAAGTTGTAACAAAAAGAGTTGTGGCCAGAAAAAATATAAAGCATGGAGAAATTTTTAGCGAATCTAATATTTGTATAAAAAGAAATGATATTGGCGAGAAGGCTTGTTATTGGGACCGAGTTTTAGGAAAGATAGCTACTAAGGAATATATAGAAGATCAGGGTATAGAAATATAAAACACGATGGAATTAAATGTATATTTGCAACTCTTTTTTTAGGACGGATCAAAGTTAGCATTTTTATATTTTGGGAGAGATTATATCTAATATTTCTTTGAATCTTAGAACAGATATTAATATATTTAAATCTGCATTATTCTGTACATGAAATGCAAAAGGATGGGTGATTTATCCCCGTTCTTTTATATTTCACCTACCCATTAAATAATCTATGAAAAACTATTTTACATTTTTTAATACTATTTCATTTTATCTTATAAATATTAATTGTTGCAGAACTCTTTAAGAGTTCTAAATCATCTCCAAGTGGAATAAAATTGGGGCATATATCTTTAGTTTGAAAAAAGAATAATTTTAGTAGTTATAAGAGGTGTTGAAGTGAGAAATAGGTTTATTAGATCTATCATATTTGTTTTTATATTAATTATTCAAATCGCTTTAATTCAAAAAATTTTAGTTCCTAGATGGAATTATCCTCAGCATACAGATAATTTAACCTTTTCATTAGAAGAATATAAATCTATACCCAAAGGTGTTGTTGATATTTGTATGCTTGGTACAAGTCATATTCTAGTCGCAGCTTCACCGATTTACATGTATAAAAGTAAGGGAGTAGTAGCATATAATTTGGCTTCGTCTAGTCAAACGATAGAAGGATCATATTATTTAACAAAGTATATTTTTAAACATCAACAACCTAAGGTTATATTATTAGATGCATCAAGTTTTTTTTATTCAGATAATTATAAAAATGGGTCAGTACCGGATAGAAAAATAATAGATATAGATGCATTTAATTTAGATAAAATTGATTTAGTTGATAAATATATATTTCGATTAACAGATACAATAGATGATGATAAAAATATAGATGACTATAAATTAAAGCTTTGGATAGGCTCAATTTTTCCAATATACAATTATCATTCTAGATGGTGTGATTTAATGATGTCAGATTTTAATTTTTCAAGTAAGTATTATTTTGAAGAAGGTGGTTTAACGGTAACAGATATTGTATCTGCAGCAAATTGTGATTTGTCATTGAACAATAAAATCGCGGAACAGTTATTTTCTGAAAAAAAAAAATATACAAAAGAATATATTGATGGTGAATATTTTGAAAATGATAGCTATGAAAACTCATATAATACAACAATAAGTAATAGGACGAAAGAATATATAAAAAAAATTGATGAGGAATGTGATAAAAATGGATGTCAGTTAATTATTGTTAAGATACCAAGTATAAAGAATCCTACTACCTATCAGGGGAGTTGGACACAAATTAAAAATGCCCAAGTGACAAAATTAGTAGAGGAAATTGAAATACCTTTTATTGACATGTTGTATGATTATGAATTAGATATAGATTGGAAATATGAATCCTATGATAATGGAGGTCATTTAAATTATTTGGGGCAGAAAAAAGCATCAGATGCAATTATAGATTATCTTATAACCAATTATAAAATTGATAGAAAAAAATGCAGTTACTATGATAAGAAAATAAATTTATATGAAAAGGCATTGCCGGTAATCAAACTCCAGACGAGTGTAAGTTTGAATGATTATATCGCAAATTTAAAAACAGAATTATCTCACTGTGCTGTTTTTATGGAGGCAGAAGATGATATGAAGTCCGGATTGAACAGTGAAGATATTCATATGCTGAATTCTTTAGGACTTATGTCAGATTTTAATTCAATGAATATAAATGACTCATTTATTGCATATATAAATAGAGGAATTGTAGAATATGAGGCAATTTCGAATAAAGAGTTGGAATATGAAACAGAATTGGAAAAACAACCTGTAACAATAACAAGTAAGGGATATTATTATGGATCATTAGGACAAGTTTACATAACATCGAGGGGGGGTAAAACCTATCATGGAGCCAGAGGATTAAATATTTTAGTCTACGATTATGATACACATCAAATAATAGATCAAGTACGTTTCGATACATATGAAAAAGATCATACTGCTATACATACAGATTCTTATAATCTTTACAAAAAATATGAAGATAAGATTATTAATGAATAAGGAGAGCTTGTCATGACTTTTACATCTATGTATTTTTTTGTATTTATATTATTAATAATTTTAGTATACTTTTTTGTTCCAATTAGACACAGGTGGTGCGTGCTTCTATTTGCAAATTGTATATTTTATATTATTAATAGTAAATGGTTATTTTTTGTTTTTTTGTCTGAAATATTTTTTGTATATACTGTGGCTCGTATTATCTCAACTTTGAATGAAAAATCTGAAGTATATATCAGTAAAAATAGGAATAATTTAAGCAATGAAGATATTAAGAACAAAAGAATCATTGATAAGATAAAGAGAAAAAATATTATGTTTTTTGGTGTTATGATAGTTATTTTTGTTCTTATATTTCTAAAATATTATAATTTTTTTGTACACAATATTAATTTGATTACATCTAAGAGAGGATATATATTTCCTAGTCTTAACTTAATACTTCCATTAGGTATCTCTTTCTATAGTTTACAGGCAGTAGCGTATCTCATTGATGTATATCATGGAAAATGTGAGGCAGATAAGAATTTTTTAAAATTTATGTTATTTATGTCTTTTTTTCCGCAGATTATCCAGGGACCAATATCCAGGCATAAACAATTAGCGAAACAGCTCTGTGAAGGGCATGAGTTTGATTATCAGAGATTTTGTTTTGGATTACAGCTTATCTTATGGGGATGTTTTAAGAAGTTGGTCATAGCTGATAGACTGGCTATACCTGTTTCGATTGTATTTGAACAATCTTATAATTATAATGGATTTATGATATTTCTTGCATTAGTTGAATATGGTATTCAGATTTATGCGGATTTCTCAGGTGGGATAGATATAGCTAGAGGTTTTTCTCAAATAATTGGAATAAATCTTGAAATTAATTTTAAGCAACCCTATTTTTCAACATCAATAGAAAATTTTTGGAGACGGTGGCATATAACATTAGGTGCATTTATGAGGGATTATGTTTTCTATCCTTTATCTTTGTCTAAGTTGTTTAATAAGCTAGGAAAGATGTCTAGAAAAATTTTAGGAATTGAATTTGGAAAAAAGATAGCTCCATTTTTATCGATGTTTGTTGTGTATTTTTTAGTGGGATTATGGCATGGATCTGAGTGGAAATATATAGCGTATGGTCTTTGCAATGGATTTTTTATAGCAACAAGTATTTTACTGGAGTCACGATATAGGATATTAATAAAAAAATGCAGAATAAATGATAAAAGTAGAAGTTGGAAATTGTTTCAGATATTACGAACTTTTTTTATAATAACGATTATTCGTGTATTTCCAAGATCGGATAGATTTCTAGATGCAATAACACTTTTAAAACGTTTAACAAAAAGATTTTATGATTTTTCTCCTATACTTACTGGACATTTAAAAGAGATGGGGCTGAATAATGCAAATTGGATTGTGCTTGTTATTGCGATAGGAGTTATGTTATATTGTGATTATTTACATGAAAATGGGGTCAATATTAGAGAAAAAATAGCTTCGAAGAGGTTAGTTGTTAGATGGATCATTTATTACTCAGCTATAATAAGTGTAGTGGTATTTGGAATGTATGGACCAGACTATGATGCAAGTGTATTTATATATCAGCAATTTTGATATTGTTTGTAATATTAAGAAAAATAGGTGTAAAAATTATGTGTGGAATAGTAGGTTACGTTGGTAAACATAAGGCAGCTCCAATTTTATTGGATGGGCTTTCTAAGCTTGAATATCGTGGATATGATTCAGCCGGACTGGCTGTTCGTGATGAAGATCGTCCGGCTGTTGTTGTAAAGTCAGTTGGAAAGCTTATTAACCTTATAAATAAAACAGATAATGGCAATTCGCTTAACGGCAACTGCGGAATTGGTCATACGCGTTGGGCTACACATGGAGCTCCGAGTCAGACTAATGCACATCCTCATGTTTCTGGAAAATGCAGCGGAAATGCTACGGATACTGTTGATTCTGAGGTTGTTGGTGTTCACAATGGTATCATTGAGAATTTCCAGGAATTAAAGGAAAAGCTCATTCGTCATGGATATGAGTTTTATTCGCAGACTGATACGGAAGTGCTTATTAAGCTGGTTGATTATTATTACAAGAAATATCAGGGCGGACCGATCGATGCTATTGCTAAGACTATAGTACGTGTACGTGGTTCTTATGCTCTTGAAGTAATGTTTGCAGATCATCCGGGTGAGATTTATGTTGCAAGAAAGGATTCACCAATGATCATCGGTGTCAATGAAGGCGAGTCTTTTGTTGCATCCGATGTTCCGGCGATTCTCAAGCATACAAAGAATGTTTATTATATCGGAAACCTTGAGATGGCAAAGATCACTGAGGGAAATGTAGTATTTTACAATCTTGATGGTGATGTCATTGAGAAGGAGATCACGAAGATTACTTTCTCGGCTGAGGCAGCTGAAAAGGGTGGCTTTGAGCATTTCATGATGAAGGAGATTCATGAGCAGCCCAAGGTTATAGAAGATACATTAAATAAATATATCAAAAATGGTGAGATCGACTTAACTGAAGTGGGTCTTTCTGATGAGGATATTAAGAAATTTTCACAGATATATATTGTTGCCTGCGGTTCAGCCTGGCATGTTGGTATGGAGGCTCAGTATGTATTTGAGGAATTCACGGAACTGCAGGTGAGATGTGAGCTTGCTTCCGAGTTCCGATATAGAAAAACAAAATATGACAGGAATGCGCTTGTTATTGTAATTTCGCAGTCTGGAGAAACAGCAGATTCGCTTGCAGCTCTCAGAATGGCTAAGGAAAAGGGCATGAAGACTCTAGCAATCGTAAATGTTATCGGAAGTTCTATTGCAAGAGAAGCAGATTATGTAATGTACACTCTTGCAGGGCCTGAAATTTCCGTTGCTACCACGAAGGCATACAGCTGCCAGCTTGTTTGTGGATTTATGCTGGCAGTTAAATTTGGTGAAGTACGTGAGATAATGGATTGCTTTGAACCAATGGATTATTACATAAATGAGCTTCGTTCTATTCCCGGAAAGATGAAGAGAATCCTGGAGGATAAGGAGCGCATCCAGTGGTTTGCAGCTAAGTATGCAAATGCAAAGAGCATTTTCTTTATCGGACGTGGAATTGATTATGCTGTAAGTCTTGAGGGATCGCTTAAGATGAAGGAAATAAGCTACATTCATTCTGAGGCATACGCGGCAGGTGAGCTTAAGCATGGAACGATATCTCTTATCGAGGATGGAACGCTCGTTATCGGGGTCCTGACACAGAGTGATCTTTATGAGAAGACTATTTCGAATATGGTTGAGTGCAAGAGCCGTGGTGCATACCTTATGGGACTTACAGAGTACGGTAAGTATGACGTAGAAGATCAGTGTAATTTTGCAGTATATGTACCGAAGCTGGATGAGCATTTTATAGGAAGTCTCGCTATTATACCGTTACAGCTTTTGGGATATTATACAAGTGTTGCTAAGGGACTTGATGTTGATAAGCCGAGGAATCTGGCTAAGAGTGTTACGGTGGAGTAAAAGAATTACGGACTTTTTGAAATTACCGTAAAACTTAAAAAGAATTAGCTGATATAGAAATGGAACTGCTGCTTTCTTCCCAAAGCAGCAGTTCCATTAAAAGAAACCAGGTCATTTGAAATCCGTAGAATATTCCTCCAAATAAAGCACAGAGCATGAATATTCCATGGAGAGTCTTTTTTCTGTAAAGATCTATTGTTATTTTACCTAGTAATGTATAAAAAGCTGTAAATCCAAATATTCCAACATCATAGAGCATCGATATGGGATCACTTTCCGGGATCCAAAGCTTGTCTGTATACTGGCTATAGTATTCGATGAATGGTATTCCGGAACAATTCTTTCCAAATCCAAAGATTTTTTGTAATGTTGATATATGATCAAACAAATAAGGAATAGACCAATAATAACGAAAATGGAAAAATGTACTTCCGTCATTATTTTCTGTTGCAGTGGAAGCGTTACTTAGTCTTTTAATTAGATAGCTTGAGAGAGAATAAGTTTTCTCACGTAATGGTTCATAAAAGATAAATGCAATAAAAGCAAATGCTACAAGAAAAAGAACAATCTTTGTGAAATTCCATCCATTTGACGCCTTGTCTTGCATGGATTTTAGGAAAAGAATTCCAAAGAAAAATGCTATACAGAGTACACATGTAGATGAATTAATTATTATCGCTGCTATCAGAGCCATGATCCTGATATACAGTTTTGATGAAAGACAAAGTCCGATTAAAATGACAGGGACTACCATGCCCTGATTTGTTGTCAAACCGGTTATGGTTGGATAGCTATCTCTTAGTCTAGTTTCAACATGAAGAATTTTTGATGTAAGATCAAAATCAAATATTGTGAATAATAGATACTCTACATAACATGCAATATATTGTATGATACATGATATCATTATCCCCTTCATATAAAGTTTTCTATATCTTTCATTTCCCCGTAATATAAAATACAAAACTAATACAGAAGACATTAATATATAATTATTTATACTGCGTGAAGTCCATGCAGGGTATAGATTCAGACAGACTGTTATTAACTCTGTGATTGTCATGCTTATGAGAACTAAGCCGATAAGTATCTCTTTTGTTCCCCGGAGGTTAATCTTTGGAGTTCCCCTTTTTTCTGCAATCCCTAAAAATACCATCAAAAGTAAAAACCATGAAAATACGGTTATTCCATGGAATGTTAAAGCCTGAAAAGTTGAAAAAAGACCACTTATGAATATGAGTATTTCATAATGGTCATATTTATTTACAAATATATCTTTCAATTTGATTTATCCTTTTTTATATTTTTGATTTGGTAGTGTGAATAAATTATAACATAGGGGAGAAATTAAATCATGCCTTATTTTCTAAGTAAACATTCTGTGAAAATATTCCGATATAAAATTTGATAGAAATTAATAGATGGAATGAGTGGAATTATTTGAAAAAGAGGGCTGTCCTATAAATAGAAATGAATCTATCAGTTGATTGCTGAATATCAATGCTCAATGCTATAATAACTCTTATGAAAACGCCAAGTATTAAGAAAAATATTATATTAAGTACATGTTATCAGATTTTAACTTTCTTAACGCCGTTGCTGACGGCACCGTATATCTCCAGAGTCATAGGTGGAGATGGGGTTGGAATATACAGCTACACAGCATCTGTTCAGATGTATTTTTCGCTTATCGCTGCATTGGGAACCGCGTCGTATGGATTAAGGGAGATATCGCGTGCAAGGGATGATAGAGAAAAGAGAACCATTCTTTTCTGGCAGATAGAAACACTGTCGATCATAGTTTCAGTCGCCTGTCTGATCGGATGGGGAATCTTTGTTTATTTTCAGTCGGCATACAGACTTATATATATCATATTGACTCTGAATATCTTAAATACAATGTTGGATATTTCCTGGTTCTATGATGGCTTAGAGCAATTCAGTTATACCGTGACCAAGAATTCCATTGTAAAAATAGCCGGAGTTTTCCTGATTTTTATTTTCGTAAGGGATAAAAACGATCTCGCCATCTATGTCTTTATAATGTCGATAACGACTCTGCTGGGAACGATGTCGATGTGGCTGACCTTGCCAGGATTTATCAGCAGGGTAAAAATAAAAAAAATAGATTTGGGACAGCATTTCCATGAAACACTGATCTATTTCATCCCTACAATTGCAACATCTGTTTATACAGTACTGGATAAGACACTGATAGGTCTCATAACGAAAGATGCATATCAGAATGGATATTATGAGCAGGCGACTAAGATAATAAATATGGTAAAGGTGCTTAGCTTCGCATCCTTAAACAGCGTGCTTCAGGCGAGGATATCTTATCTGTTTGCTGAAAAGAAATTTGACGAGATCAAAGGACGTATTTCGCAGTCGATGAACTTCATATTGCTGATGGGGACTGCTGCATGCTTTGGAATCATTGGTGTGGCAACCCGTTTCGTACCACTCTTTTTTGGCCCGGGATATGAGCCGGTCATCGGTCTGCTGAGCTTATTGAGCCCAATAGTTCTAATAATAGGTATCAGCAACTGCCTCGGGAGTCAGTACTATACACCGGGAGGCTATAGGGCGCTCAGTGCAAAATTCATCATCGCCGGAGCAGTGACAAATCTTATTATGAATATCGTATTGATCCCCAAATTAGCTGCAACAGGAGCGGTCATAGGCTCACTGGCGGCAGAGCTTATAATAACCATTCTCTATATGAACAATGATAATGGATATTATAGATGGGGGCAGCTTTTAAGAGATGGATGGAAAAAAATAATATCCGGAATTATTATGATGTTCGTAGTTTATAATATTGGAAAGCTTATTGCTTCGCCGCTGCTCTCGCTTATTGCACAGGTTGCTGCAGGAGCTGCAGTTTATATAGTATGCCTTATTTTGCTGAGGGATGAATTCCTGCTTTCATATGGAAAAGAGCAGATTACAAAAGTTATAAATAAGTTTAATAAAAATAGTCGTTGATCGGAGGCTTTTAATGGTTGACTTGAGACTGGATATTCCGGAGGACTTTTATAAAGAAGAGGAAAGATCTGATTATAGAGTATCTGCTGATATGAAAAAAGTCTGGGCAGTAGAGCTGGACATGCTTGCTGAACTCATGCGTGTGTGCCGGAAATATGATATTACGGTATTTGCAGATTCGGGAACTCTGCTCGGAGCAGTGAGGCATAAAGGCTTTATACCCTGGGATGATGATATAGATGTTTCTATCTCCCGCAGTGATTTTGAAAAGCTTAATGAAATAGCGCCTAAAGAATTTAAGAAACCATATTTCTATCAGACTAATGAGACTGATCCGGGCTCTATGAGAGGACATGCCCAGCTGCGCAGGTCAGATACTACTGCGATACTGGAAGGGGAGATCAGTTCACCTAAGATAAATCAGGGGATTTTTTTAGATATATTTCCCCTCGATAATATACCTGATGACGAGGCAGAGGCAGAAAAATTTTTAGCTGAATTAAATACCTTAAAACAAAAGGATATGCGAATAAGGCGCATTGTGAATCTGAAGAAACATGCTTCCGGAATAAAAGGATTAATACTTGACCTTTTAGGCTATATTTTTAGGTTTTTCAGAATCTCGGAAAAAACCAATAAATATTATGAAGAGTTTGAGGTTTTAAGGAAAAAATACAATTCTGAAAACACCACGAGGATCGGAAATCTTTTTCGCACTCCGGTACCTAAAAGGAACATATATAAGAAAGAATGGTTCAATGAGAAGGATCATATGCAATTTGAAATGTTGGATATAACTGTACCGGGGAAATATATGGACTATTTAAATACAATATACGGTGATTGGAAGAAATATGAAGTTGGAACTACTGCCCACCAGGGAGTGTTCTTTGATGCGGATAATTCTTATAAAAAATATTTAAGCTGATGTCAGGGAACACATTGGTACACGGTACCAATGTTCAACAACAATAGCAGACATAACGTTTTTACTATTACCACTTGTACTTATTCCAAGGAATACATCCCATTTTCGTCCAAAGCCATATAGTTGCTGTGCAAAAACTCCATTTAAAGGTACACGGTACCAATGTGAAGTACACTGTGGTACTGTATAACCTTTTTCAGAATAGTATTTTCTTCCATGTTCGTAATAAATGTATGTTGTTCCTTTTATTTTTTTCTTTGAAATTCCACCTTCAAAACAGGAATCTCAACTCTAAAATCCAGATACATAGTGCCTCCAAACGAGTGTTAATTATCCAGGAAGTTCACAAAAATCCTTAAAATAAAGTTTGCGGTTACGCGTGAAATCTTTGCCGGGATGAACAGCAAATTTTTCTGGATTTTTTGCCAGTTTATCAATGGATGATAAAAGCGTCGTTTTTACTACATTTGAGTATGCCATAAGTGTCTCCTTAATTAGGTTGTTAATAGGAACCAATCCTAATTAATTGGCATTTTTCTGATTAATAATCAGAAAAATGCCGCACATTTACGGCGTATTGTCAAGAATATATTTATTTTTTGAGTTACTGGTAATAAAAAAGGGAATCCTATATTTTTCATAGAATTCCGTTAAGTGAATGACATTGGGTCTGAACAGTAACAGCATTATAGGGTTAATTTTAATACATAATGTATAATTATTTACTATTTCTTTTTTTTATGATATCATGAATTAACGGAGGTATAAAGCAATGAATATGAACTTCTATGTATTAAGATTAAAAATATGCGGTATAAAAAATATAGAAAAGCCGGTTGAATTTAATTTTTACAAGAAAACTATTGCTGACGACTTTAACCCGGATAAGTTCAAGATCAAAGCAATATATGGAGAAAATGGTTCTGGAAAAACAGCAATTATCACTTCTGTAAAAATGTTACAAAATCTGTTATTAGAGAAGAACTACCTTTCTGATAATGATACGCAAAGATATCTGGTTGAAATGATAAATAAGCGTACACAAAAAGGTTACATTGAATGTGAATATTACGTAAAACTAGATAGTTTAAAATTTATAATGAATTATCGCGTAGATTTTAAACTAAAAGAAGATGGAAGACTTTACATCACACATGAACTTTTACAACAGAAGAAGGGCAGCTATTCAAAAAATAAGTACAATACTGTCTACGCTACTAAGGATGGCTCACTTGTGGAATATGCTGATAAAGATTCCTTTGATTATTACAAAGAAAAAACATTAAATCTTCTTGATAAGCAGACATTTGCTACAAGTTTATTAGAAATTGATATAGATAAAAAGCATTTAGACAAAAGTGATTCACAAACAATTACTACTCTGCTAATTCTTTTTGCTCTATTTATGTATGTATCAATAGACGAAGCCGATAATCATCAAAACTATGTGTTCAGAGAAAAAATTAAAGAACTTGATGAAGAAAAAATAAAAGTAGTTGGTGCAGATATAATTCAACAAATTAGTCGCAAAGTTTTAAAAGGAAATGATAATGATCGAACTATACCCAAGAAAGTATTTGGCCGTTATAAAAAAAGAGTAGAAAGACTTTTTGAATTTATCAAGATTTTCAAACCAGATTTGCAAAAAATTGAGATTGAAAAAAAAGATTTTGATAAATACTATAGATGTAATTTGAGAATGGTTTATGAAGATTATACTTTAGACAAAGAATTTGAAAGCCGCGGAATAAAGAAATTGATGGATTTATTCACCTACTTAGACGCTGCTAGCTCAGGAGCAGTTGTCTTTATTGATGAACTGGATGCATGTATTAATGATGTTTATTTAGATAAACTAATAGAATACTTTGTTTATTACGGCAAAGGACAACTTTGTTTTACATCGCATAATCTTTCGCCAATGTCAGTTTTAAAAAGCAACACTAACTCTATTAATTTTATTTCAAGTATAAACACCGTACATACATGGACAAATAGCGGGAATTCTTCTCCTGAAAATGCCTACAAAAATGGCTTTATTGAAGATTCTCCATTCAATGTTGATGCTTCCGATTTTCTTGGGATTTTTGGTGACGCAGATGAGTAAACAAATATTATTATGTGTTGAAACAAATAAGCACGCCAGAACAGATTATCTTTATATTTCATCTCTAATTAAGCGGCTTTATATAGACGACAAGAAAATAATATATAAACCAATCTTCTTAGACTCAAAAACAAAATATAATGCAAAGGATAAGGAGAAGGAGATTAAAGAAAAAATAAGAGCATTCAACGGTGAAACAAAAGTAATATTTTTTTATCGATGTGGATGATTATGACATATCTTCAGCCACAAAAATTCTGTTTGATAATATAGAAAAGTATTGTAATGATAAACAATATGATTTTGTTTTTTTCACCAAAGATGTTGAAGATGTATTTTGGGGATTTCAAGTACCCAATGATACTAAGGTCAAAAAAGCTGATGAATTCAAAAGGAAAAACCTAATTGATAAAGTAAATATACAACAACTGTCGTCTAATCAAAAAATACCTCAACGTAGTAATATCATATTGATATTAGATAAATATTGGACTAGAAAATAATTGTTTTTGATGAGGTGTCTGTTATATAACATCCATATCTATATTCTTGTGGTAAAGACGATGGGACAAACTAATAAAAATATTTGTAAAACGGGTTATATAGTAGATAAGGATCAACCAGTAATAAAGAATTATAAAGCATCGTTTGAAGAAAATTCATTAGCACCAAATCATGGGCTCTCCGTAACTTATTGCTCAAACTCCGTTACTTATTGCTTTTTGAGCAACCGTTAGCGTAAAGTAAAAAATCCCGGTTTCCACGAACAAATGATATGTACCCCTTCTACGTGGGTAATAGTAAAAGTGGCGGTTTCTGACTGCCAAATTCTGTCAGTTGTTAACTGCCAAAAAGTGATGGATACAAACTGCCAAAATTTGCTGGTTTCTACTTGCCGTTTACATTGGATTACCGCTGTTTCAAATATGGTGGAAAATCCCACCATATTGAACAGGAAATTCACAGCAAGCAGATTATCCAAAATCTTTATTGAAATTCGAACTGATATTTGATAGAATGGCAGTGCAGAGTCAGAACAAATGTTTGCAATGCCATTCTTTTGTTTTGGATTGAATTATGCTAAACTGTAGACAGGAGTTTAAGGAACTGATGGCAGAAAAGGATATTATCGAAAAAACACTGGAAGATTATAACGATGTTTTTGCCGATATCGTGAATGTGCTTTTATTTAATGGAGAACGCCGTATGCAGGAGGACGAACTTCAGAATATAAAGGCACGTTCAATGTTCAAGGCTGATGGAAAGCTGCATGAACAGGAGCGTGATGTCGTTAAGAGATGGATACGCGAAAATGTCAGGCTGGCCTTTATAGGAATGGAAAATCAGACGAATATTGACGAGATGATGCCAATTCGGGTGATGTCATATGACGGTATAATGTATAAGTCACAGTTGGCGGAAATAGAAAAATGCAGGCGGAGAGAGAAAAAACCGCCAGTGCCTGTTCCGGTGATCACGCTTGTGATATATTTTGGGGCTGGACAATGGGAAAAAACAAGTTTAAGGGAAATAATGGATATTCCTGATTATCTGGATGACTACGTAAGTGATTACAGGATAAATTTTTTTGACATAAAGAAGCTTACCCGGGAACAGGTTGATATGTTCAAGAGTGATTTTTACATACTAGCTGATTATTTTTATAAAGTCTACCATGAAAAGGAATATAAACCGGACGAACGGACAATAGAGCATGTTGACGAGGTATTCAAGATGATGACTGTATTTACAGGAGACGACAGATATGAACAAGCAGTAATGGAAATACCTGATGACTCAAGGAGGGAACTGCGTATGTGTGAAGTACTGGATAAAATTGAAGCACGTGGTATAAAGATAGGCGAAACACGCGGAGTTGAAATGGGTGAACAGAAGCTGTCAAGGCTGATAGGATGTCTCCGAGCGTCAGATCGTAATGATGATATTGACAGGGTCATTGCGGATAAGGATTACCGGGAAAAGCTTTATGAAGAGTTTGGTATCTGAGGATTCTGTATAGTATAATTTAACGCAACTGTTCAGGTACCCTGAACAGTTACGCCGCTCCGAAGCCTATCGGCATGGAAAGTTCGGAGCGGCACTTTCTACTTTGTGTTATTGGGCAGTCGCTCAGTAGCAAGTGCTTTGCGCTGCTGAATAGTTACATAGAGAATTCCATAGTCACGGAGAATGGAACTGTTGATAAAGGAATACAGAAAAAAGTTTTTGCAGAGAGACATCTTATTTTGATAGGTTTGGTTATTTCATTGATAGCGGGATTTAATCGGTGAATGTATGGATGAATTATTCGATTTTCAAGATATATCAAGAAGTGAAGCAACCATCAATAGCATAGATATGGAAACCATGCCATAGCTTACGAATAGTGAGATTATTATAAAAAGTATCAACAGAGATATTGAACAGTTCCTTAAAAAGAATAGGATTGATCCATTGTCTGGCATATGAAATTGTCTGCTTACTGATTTTTTTCGGAAAGGTAGTAAATGAGCAGAATTCACGTCTGATGTTTGTAAGGTTTGTAGCCATAGAAGCCTTGCTTGAGAAAAACAGATACATAATTACGTGAAGCATGGATAGTAAACGATTTCTGACAAAATGATTACTTGCCTTGAACAGATCAAGGCGAGATGGGGTTGACAGGTAGTCTTTGATTGTCTGGATGATCAGACTACAGATTTCATTCTTTGTCATAATGAACACCTCCAAAATTTGAATTGATGTTCCGGATGCGACCGGAAACAGATCCCTTTTTTAAAGGCCGCGAAGCGGCAAATTTTGGATTTTGTCAACCCCTTTTATAAAATAATTACGAAAATTTTAATTAAAAAACGCCCGAAAAATAAAGGATTTCGGGCGTTAATAGATTATTAACAATTTGTTGAGGCATATAGATTAAGGAGTTAGGCACGTTTTCTTAAATGTTAAGATGTGTTAAATCCAGTGTTTATGCGGATTTACAGCTAAATTTGACCACATTGGTGCCTGTCACTGTGAAAAAAAGTGTGAAAAATGTGCGAAACACTTGACAGGCATTTTATTCTGAGATACAGTTCATATAAATGAAATGAAGGCCGTAATATTGAATTATTTTGAAAAGCAAAAATTGAATAAGAAGCCTTTGTGTGATAGAATTAGAACAGATAGACGCATATGATGTTTGTATTATATGATGGATGGTTACGAATGAATAGAACAGAAATGATTAATGACTTCAAGAATTTTCTGAGAGATAATCAAGAAAGTTTTAACAATCATATTACTAAAATTGAGGATATGTCTCCTGATGATGAATGGGCATTAGATGATGAATGGGATAAAATATACTTGCAGGAGGTTGCCAGTAAGAATGGAAGATTATAATATTGGAGACGTATGGTGGGTAAGATTTCCTTTCAGTGATTCAAATGATGATAAGCGTAGACCTGCAATTGTTATTGATGACGAAAAGATAGCTATCCTTGCTATGTATGTTACGAGTAAGAATAAAGACAATCCATTTAGTATTAAAATTGAAGATTGGAAAAATGCAGGCTTAACAAGGGAATCATGGGCTCGTATAGATAAGATCGTTAGTATAATTGAATGGAATATGCTCAATAAAATTGGGTAACTGTCAGATAGGGAACTTTCAAAGATTCTCCAGCTTGTTAAGGAGATTTTATCGAATAAACTTCATGAGTTTACTTTAATCGCAGTAAAGAACCATAAAGGTGATTTTTTACTAAAATATGATGACAGATGGGATTGCTGGCTGTTTCCGTATGTTAGAAGTTCAGAGGGAAACAAAATAAATGCTGACACTTTTATTTCAAATCTGCTTAATATTGAAATAGAGACGGAATATGTTACATGTGCAAAACATTGCAAGTATTCAGTAAGTGATGAGGTATATAAGATTTATAATCACAAATTATATAGCGTAGAGCTTAGGGATATTCCACAAGGTATAAGTTCTGCGGAGTTTAGTTTAGACAATAATAAATATAGGTGGATGTCTATAACTGATATGGAGAATGACGAGGACATATTACAGAAAAATTCCGAGGTGGTAGCATTTGTAGCGTCTAAACTGCATGTGGGAATATAAGATAGGTGTTGCCGTAAAGAGAAAGTAATAGAATTTGTTTGTCCGGAATAAGTTAAATGTGCCTGTTGATGTAAGTGCTTTATAAAAACTGATTCAACAGGCGTTGTTTAGAATGGGCTATACATATAATTGAAGTATTCATCATAATTTTGAAGAAATGCTGTAGTGCTGAAATTATTTTGTAATGTAAAGCTAAATGGTGGGGACGATTAAATGACAATAAGTGAGCGAATATTTGAAAGACTGACACAATTATCCATGACACAAAAGGAGTTTTCGGAAAAGACAGGGATTCTGCCAAGTACAATCAGTGAATGGAAAAAGAACAAAACCAATCCATCGTCTGAAAAGATAATGCCAATTTGTGAGGCAATTGGAGTTACACCGGAGTGGTTGCTGTCTGGAATAGATCCTGCGGGGAGCAGGGAGGAGAGCCGTGATTATTACACGGTGAAGAAGAATACAGATATGGGAAGACTGATTTCCTACTATAACATGCTCGAACCGGCTTTTCGTGAGCGAATGATTGGGTATGCAGAAGCTTATGCTTCATTGAAAGAAAAGGATGAAGGTACTCATTCTAAGAAAAAAGGAACTGGAGATAATTAAACTTGTCAAGACCAAAAAGAGAGTGGTATCCGGGAGCTACATACCATGTAATGAGTCGGGGAAACCGGTAACATTGGTGCCTGTCAGTGCGCCCAGCTAAGGGTGCTTCATATAGCGGGTTGCAAACATCCGCCCGATAAGCCGTAAGCCGCGGCATCGGAAGCGAGTTTTGCGTGAGATGCGGCAACGTACTCTTGCGAAGCGTAGACAGCGTGGTTGCAGGGATAGTCATTGAACACCGAAAGACTATAGACCCAGAGGACGACGCAGTTGACAGTGCGGAAGTCAACACAGATAGAATCGAAATGGCGAGACGCTATATTTTATGATGGTTGCGTCGCTTGGGATACCGACTTACGGAATTCGGGCGTGTGCGAAGGTTAGAGACGACAGGAGGGCACTTTCTAAAACTGTTCAGGAATTATTACTGATCAATCTGATATCTACGTTCATCGTTACAATTGCATATATTATCTGTGTATTGAGCGTGCCGAGATTTTCGCAGGACAAGATTTTATATGCGATAAATGGCGTAAATATCGTTTTGAATATGTTTGGTGCGAACTGGCTTTTTCAAGCCTTGGAACAATATGATTACATAACTTTAAGGTCGGTAGTATTTAAGTTTATATCAGTGATTTTGATGTTTCTGCTTGTTCACCGACAGGCGGATTACAGAATATATGCGGCAATCACTGTTTTTGCAGCAGTGGGATCTAATATTTTTAATTTTATCAGGCTGCAAAGACTAGTCGATTTAAGGACAATCGGAAGATATGATCTAAGTCAGCACATCAAGCCTATTATGATTTTATTTGCGCAGAATCTTACGGTCTCGGTTTACACTAATCTGGACTCGGTTATGCTGGGATTTATGAAAAATGATGAGGCTGTTGGATTATATACCGCAGCTGTTAGAGTGAAGGGAATCTTGATCAGTATCGTTTCATCACTGGGAAGCGTGCTGCTGCCGAGAATGTCATACTATGTAAAACATAAGGCCTCGGAAAAGTTCAACAGATTGATGATTCTTGCATTAAATGCAGAGCTCTTTATGGCACTTCCGCTTGTGACGTATTTTGTTTTTGAATCCAGGGATTCGATACTTTTTTTGGCAGGTAATGGATATACAGATGCCATAACTGCAATGCAGATCATACTTTTTTCTATTATTCCTATTGGTTTGACTGGGGTAATAGGGATACAGGTTTTGACTCCGCTCAATCGTGAGCGCCAGGTTCTTTATTCTGTTATGGTTGGAGCCATTTCTGATTTTATCCTGAATATTATAATGATTCCTAAAGGCAGTGCAGCCGGGGCTTCTATGGCGACTACTATTGCGGAGTTCCTGGTATTATTTGTGCAATTGATATTAGCGAGGGATCTTCTTGCAGGGGTTTTAAAAAAGCTTGATTTGCTTCGATATTTATTGACCTCGCTTTTGTCACTTTTACCGATGATATTTCTTGCAAGGCTGTCTGTTACAAATTCATTTATAAGACTGGCAATGACTTCAATTGCTTATTTTGGAATTTACATATTGGCTTTGTGTATCCTTAAAGATGATCTTTTATACAGGCTTCTTGATAACAAGATTACGGGGAAATTATTGAAACGCTGATGTTTTTTAGTGAATATTCTTTTACCGGAGTAATATCATGATCTATATAATGACACACAAAAAATTCGATGATTCTTTTATCGACAAAGAGCACTATCGTATCCTGCATGTCGGACCTAATGATAACTGCAAGGACGATTATCTGAGGGATGACTGTGGTGACAATATTTCGTTCAAAAATAAAAACTTCTGTGAGCTTACCGGGCTTTACTGGATCTGGAAGAATGCGCCTGAAAAAGCTTCGGAGATAACGGGTCTTGTTCACTACAGGCGTTTTTTCACTGACAGTATAGGGGATCTCTTATACACCTATTTTAATATTAAGCCGAGGATACTTCCCTATGAGAAGCTGGAGGCAAGGCTTAGGGATACGGATATAATTCTCCCAATGAGGGAGCACATTGTGAGGACTTTGAGGCAGTATTATGCGGATATTCACGTTGAAGAAGATCTCGATATAACGCGAAAGGCTCTTGAGAAGCTTTATCCGGATTATCTGACGGCTTTTGACGAGGTTATGGAGAGTCATAAATATTATTATGCAAATATGATGATCTGCAAAAGAGAGCTTCTGAACAAATACTGTGAATGGCTTTTTGCAATTATGGATGAGCTGGAGAAGGATATTGATATTGCAAAATATGCCGGGGATAAATATCAGGAGAGGGTCTTTGGTTTTATTTCCGAGCGTTTGCTGCAGGTCTGGGTTCTGCATAAAAAGCTCAAGGTTGCAGAGATTCCTGCCTTCAACACTGAGGAAAGGCGGATGGGGGCTATAAAGAAGACGATCAACAGGACTAAGAAGCTATTTGGTATAAAAACAATATAAGCTAGAGTTTGACATTTCAAGAGCAAAGAAAGTCTCGGAATCCCATATTTTACAAGGGGTTTCGAGACTTTCTTTGCTCTTGAACTGTCAAACTCAGGATTATAGTATCTTTTGACTTTATACATGAACATCTCTATGAATTCTGCATGGATAACAGGATGTATAGTGAAGATAGTTATCAGTATGATCCGGAAGATGATGCTCCATCAACTGATATAGCTATAGATAAGATAGGACTTGTTAAAGGACAGAACTTTTCATTGCATTATGATTATGGTGATGACTGGATGTTCACCATACATGTACAAAAAGTTGAGGATGAACTTAGCAAATCGGCACCAGAGTTGATTAAGTCTGTCGGTGTGTTAGAACAGTATCCGGTTTATGATGAATGGGATGAGGATGACGAAGATTTTTTAGGTGACGAGTGTTAATTTCTTAGGAAGTTAAGAATTAATAATACGAAGATGATAGAGGTTTTGGTGAAAACATGTTATTGCTGACATATTTTAGAATGATTATGTCACAGAAAACAATAATAATGAAAAATGCCTAAAATTATGTTATACTTAACATAAAAGGAGGCCTTTTATATGAATAATGTAGAATTAAAGACCATATTAGAGCAGATAAACAATCTAAAGAGCCCAAGTGTAGAACAAAAAACTGATGATGATTCAAATAAAGCAGTAAAAAACGTATTAGCGGGAGTGTCAGAAGAAATACAAAGAGTAATGGATGTTAATGATTTCACTCAAGAAGATCTATGCAGAATAACTGATATGTCTCAATCTAACATCAGCAAAATATTAAATGGTAAGGTGGTTCCCAAAATTGAGACTTTACAAAAAATAGCAGAGGCAACGCATACAAAACTTGTTATCAGCTTTGAGCATCTTGATGGAGATTACTGATTATGGCATATATAAAATCAATCGAAATAAACCAATTTAGAAGCATTAAGAAACTTTCTGTTTCGGGTTTTTCAAACATTAATCTAATTGCCGGAGATAATAATAGTGGTAAAACCACATTATTGGAAGCTATCCAATTGCTGTTTGCAAAGTCACAGCTTGGATCGATCAAACCTGTGATAGATCAGAGAACAGTACTTAGTCCGGATAAGAGCAGTTTTTATGTTTCATTTATTAAAATGTTCAATGCGGCGGAAAGCAGGGATCAATTAGAATTTGATATCGCTGCGGAAAGTAAAAGAGGTATTTTACACCTTCAAATAAGCGGAAATGAAAAAGTGATTTCTGGGGAGGAGGCGCTTCAGATATCCTCTTTGTCATCACGCCAAAAAACTCAGTACAAAAGAGAGGCGGCATTTTTGCCAGAAAACGCAAAGATCTTTACAGGTAGTATTGCTAAACAGGTTGGTAAAAAGATAACGGAGGATGGCATAAGATGTACATCTCTTGATTCTTTAGCATCTTCACCTGACATTAGGAAAGAAGTTCATTATATCCCTTCTTTTGGTCATATGCGTTATGATCTACTTCAGAACATCGTGGATGATCTAGATTACAAAAAGCTAGTAATAGATATTTTGAGGCAATTTGACAAGGATATAGCTGATATATGCTATACAAAGGCAGATGATGGATCTTTTTTGGAAACAATAATTACGAAGAATGGGATAACAATGCCTTTCTCTGTATATGGTGATGGTATTAAGAAGATACTATATATTCTCAATAGACTGTATGCCGCTTCTAATTCAATATTACTGATTGATGAGATTGAGACTGGGCTGCATAAAAAATACTTTGATATTCTATTCCCGGTAGTGTTTGAATTGGCCAAAAAGTTTAATGTTCAGCTGTTTATTGCAACTCACAGCATAGAAGCGATAGATGCAATTCTTAGATATGGTAATTATGAGAATTCTAATGAGAAAGAAGATCCAATCAAGGTGATTACTTTGAAAAAGGTTGATTTTAGCGATGGATTTGAAAGTAACATAGTTGCCAGAAATGTTACGGGGAAATATGTGTATGATAACAGGATGGCATTTGATTTTGAAGTGCGCTTATGATTGAAATAGTTCTTGTCGAAGGCGTATCTGATGTTCGGTTGATCAGCTATTATCTGCAAAATATATATGGATGGAAGCATAAGAAGTGCTGGGAAACGTCTTTTGAAATGGACGATGTTTACGTAATGATACACGGTGCCAATGCTTAATCTTCCCGTAAGTCTGTGCAGTCCATCAAGTCGAGTCTTGAGAAAATCAAGATATATGCGAGAGGATGGCTTAACTACTACGGTAAAGCAAGCATGAAGAACAACATAGATGATATCAGTGGATGGCTCTATCACAGAATACGTATGTGTATATGGAAACAGTGGTAGAAGCCAAAGACTAAAGTACGCAATCTCTTGAGGATGGGGGTACCCGAGGACTTGGCTCATATGGCTGGCAACAGTCGGCGTGGACATTGGTTTACCACACATACAGTCGCAGTCAACATGGCGATGACAAAAGAAAGACTGATAAACGGTACCATGGATTACGAGCTCGCTATTGTTGTTTTGGGCTATTTTTCGACCATAGGCAATCGCATCGGTTTGGCGATCAAAATTTTTTGTTGCACGCATTTTGTTTTCGCCTTTTACCTGCCAGATATCCCCTTTAGGGACTACATGCTGGTTATTCATTGGCTTTGTCTCCTTTCATGATACTCAAAACATCAAAAATAAGGAGGAGCTATCTTGAAAAGGAGTTTGAAACTGTGCTAGAATTCAATTGGTTGGATTGAATTTGCAATTGCAAATTCCACAAGATAGGGTGGTCATTTGTTTGATCATCCTTTTATTTTGTGTTTTTGTAAAAACAGGATAACATATCCGACACAATTAATCAAATAAATCTGGACAAAATATCGGAATTGATATATTATTATTTTGCGAGATTCTTCGTTTTTTTGATGCATTTATACAAAATATCAGTTTCACAGTGGAGAGAAATATGGATAATAAGTATAACGTTAGAATTATGCGTTCTAGGATTTACTACTTGAAGAATGTGAATTTTGGCGAAGTTACTTACATGAATTATGGAAGCATTAATTCAAATGGTGAATTAGACAAAACTGATGTAGTAGGGATTTATGGACAAAACGGATCTGGAAAGACTGCATTGGTTGAAGCACTAGACATATTGAAACGGGTGCTTATGGGAAGTAGCATACCTAAGAGATATTCAGGTATTATTTCCGCAGATGGACAAACAAAAATAGTTACTGATTTTTTTATTGAAAAAGCAGGGGTAAAATATAAGGCTGAGTATGCAATTAGCTTAAGAGGTAATGAATCATCTGAAATTGATATAGTTGGGGAGTCGCTTACATATTGGCAAAGAGGCTCATCATGGATAAAGGAAAGAGATATAGAATTTAATAATCCATATTATGACGAGGTGGATTTGTTAGATCAACAGAATCTTACAGTAAAATCCAATCATGCGACAAGCCTTAAATCTATTTCTTTTTTGTGGTCAATGCAAAAATTGGCATTATTAAGTGCGCAAAAGCATGTTTCAGTTTTTTTCAACAAGCTGGTTGTGGATGCTTGTAAAAATCTAGTTCCGGATGATGAAATTAGAAGTTTTTCAGATGTTATTATAGGACTAATACAGTTTGGAGCGGTTGATCTTAATGTGGTAAAAGTAGAGCAACTGGGACAGATTAATTCAAACATATTCATTCCTATTAATAGCAGAAGCGCAACTGAAACTTCAATAACACAATCTAAGATACCACTTCCTATTTCTGAGGAGTCAGATATTGACATTGAGCTTTATGATCAGGTGGAAGATACTATTAATGCTATTAATATCGCATTAAAATCAATTATACCTAATTTGCAGATTGTTCTTGAAAAGAATGCAGAGTATGAAAGAGTAGACGGGAAAAAAGCAGTAAAAGTAGATATATATTCAATGAGAGATGGAAAGAAGTTCCTTCTTAGATATGAATCAGAAGGAATTAAAAGAATTATATCTATACTGAATTATCTTATTTCAGCATTTAATGATAAAGGTGTTTGCCTTGTTGTGGATGAGCTTGATTCTGGTATATTTGAATATTTGCTTGGTGAGCTGCTAGGCCTAATGCATAAAGAAATGAAGGGGCAGCTTATTTTTACATCTCATAATTTAAGGATATTGGAAAAGCTTGATTCTAAAAATATAGTTTGCTCAACAGTAAATCCTAATAATAGATACATTCGAATGACCGGAATTGAGAAAAATCATAATAAACGCGATTATTATATGCGTGCTCTTACTGTAGGAGGACAGAAAGAGGAATTATATGATGAAGAAGATTTATTGGCTATGGGATATGCCTTTAGGAAAGCAGGAAATGTAGATAATAAAGTTGAACTGCGTTTTTCTGAGCAGGCAGAAAAGAACCTTCAGGCAGTAAATTGAAAGGGGTTCTTAAATGGGTGAGGAAAGAAAAACAGTTTTGTTTATTGTTGAAGGTCCATCCGATAAGTCTGCGTTAGAGAAGATTTTTAAGAAAATCTATAAGAGGAAGGCTTATCATTAAGTTTATGAACAGTTCCTAAAACTGCTGAAATAATTTTTTGCAGCATAAAGCGTCTATTAAATATGGTCAAAAATTGATCTCAACGCTTAGCTTAATGATATTGATACACCGAATATGTAAATTGCGGTAATGAAGAGCCGGAATCTTTATTACCGCGATTATACGTAGAATCCGCCAACACCGGATCCTTAGCTGTTCGCTGAAACGCTGTCATCTGAAACGCAGTTACTTGAAACGCTGGTACCTGAAACGTTGTTACCTGAAACGCTGTCATCTGAAACGCTGTTTTCAGAGATGCTTTTTGCAAGATTCTCAGGATTGGGTGAATATGGAACAGCCGCTTCATAAATATCATCCAGCCATAAATTTCCGTTTGCCCTCTTAGCGTCGAGGGTGTTGATCACGATATTTCGTATCCTGGCTTTTTCAGTGCCTTCCGGATCAAGCATCGAGCTTACTGAGCTTATGACGTAATAGTTGTCGCCGCAATGACCGAGGTAGAGCATTTCGTGTCCCTTGAAGAAAAGGATGGCACCCGGGGCAAGCTCATCAAGGAATTTTTTCTTCGTATCACGGTCGGCATTTTCCATATCATACTTTTCTACCGGCATTGCCGCCTGCCATGTTGTATTTCTCGGAAGCTCCAGATTAAAGCATTTGTAGATATCACGGACATATTGGGAGCAGTCAACAGAAGAGAGCATTCCACCCCATCCATAGCTATCGCCAAGCATGGAATAGGCTACCGTCAGAATATTGTCGTATGTAAGCGGCAGATAACCGTCATGAATATTCTGATGTGTAGATATAAGGGCGAGCTTTTTGTCATACATGCCGTCACTATCCCGAACGGGAACCCAGACCGGATAATTATAATATAACGAACGGTTGGTCACGAGTTTATCGTAGTCTGACGGATCAGCCTTTTTTAGGACAGTGCCCATCGTAAGCATCAGACCGGATAGTTCAGGGCTGGTATTTGATTCTTCGAGAAATATTTTGCCGTCAGTAACCACTATGGCTTTATCGTCAGGAATCTGCCATGCTGAAAGCCATTCTGATTTACTTCTGCATACAGCGATGTCCTCTGACGGTATCCAGCCTGAAACACAGGAATTGTGGCAGTAATAATATTTCCCGTCTTCCGACTCGGCATAGATAGTAACGGGCTCACCTACACGGATTCCGGAATTCTGCAGATTGTCGAAATCATTATCTCCCGGGTCATCAGCTATGATCAATTCAGTCGGGAAAACCCTTATATCTGATCGGTGTACACAGATCCCGTATCTGAGCCTCTGGGAGTCAGTGGCATTGGGATCTTCGACATTTTTAACTATGTCCATGGCATATTGACCGGACACCGTATTTCCGTCTATATCATAATACGCGCCATCTAAAAAACCGGACATCTCGGACATTCCGGCTCTCCAGCGCGCGCGGTTCAGCGAAACTCCGTCGAAGAGGCTTCTCTCACCTATGAGGTTATTCATATTGCAGTTTTCTTCGTTAATGAAGCTTTCGTTTAATTTCTTTATTTCCGAAGCGTTTGCGAGAGCCTTATTATCACTGAATGATTCGGCTGTCCAGTATTGCGGTGACAGCATTTCATCCTTTACCTCAGGCATCAGGGTTACACCGGCAAATGTCTCAGTGCTGAACAGTACTGATATAACCAGACTTGCTGCGATGAGACTTTTTCTCTTTATTATCATATTCCCCCTCATATCCTCCTCTGATAATGCTTTAGATATTTTTTAATTATAAATATTATAAAAAATATATTCAATCGCAGATGCTTAATGCATCTGAAAAAGTGCATAGGCGGTATTATTTTCCGGCAGCATCCGCCACCTTGCTGCCGGATGCGTAATAATATGAAGTGGGAATTAGGGAAATAAGTCAGTATTTTCTTTAGGGTTGCATTTGTTGGGCTTGCAAATTGTAATAGTAGAAGCTTTTCTTGGTTGAAGTCTCAACTTTTTCCACAAAATATCCAACAGATACATACAGGAACATCATTTGAGCCTAAGGGAACTTGACAAGATAGAGATGATTCGTCAGATAGATGGTTTGTACCGACTTGATCATGCAGTAACAGCTACTCAAAAGGACATTCTTCAGGCATTTAATATGACAGCAGCAACCGTCAAGAAGGAAGCAGGTATAATCGCAAAAAGTCTGAAGATGATAACGGATTAAGGAGACGGTGCAATGGCTAGGAGAAAGGCTGATATATAATTAAGTCTGTTTATACAGGGTTGGAGGAACAAGTAATGGCACGATATACGTTTAAGGTTTACCCTGCGGGGCAGGGGAGAAAAATATATCGCACGATAAAAATATCGGGTAAAGAGACATTGGATAGACTATGTGAGTTCATTATAGTATCTTTTGACTTTATACATGAACATCTCTATGAATTCTGCATGGATAACAGGATGTATAGTGAAGATAGTTATCAGTATGATCCGGAAGATGATGCTCCATCAACTGATATAGCTATAGATAAGATAGGACTTGTTAAAGGACAGAACTTTTCATTGCATTATGATTATGGTGATGACTGGATGTTCACCATACATGTACAAAAAGTTGAGGATGAACTTAGCAAATCGGCACCAGAGTTGATTAAGTCTGTCGGTGTGTTAGAACAAGTATCCGGATTATGATGAATGGGATGAGGATGACGAAGATTTTTTAGGTGACGAGTGTTAATTTCTTAGGAAGTTAAGATAAATTCCATTGACTTTTAAGATATATAAGATTAGTATATATGTATATTAGTTCGAAAGATACGAACTAATAACAAAAGGAAATGAGGGCTGTATTATGATCATAATGAACCTGAAGGTTAATAATTTATTAGCATTCAAGGACTTTGAAGTTGATTTTTCATATCCTAAGAAGATTGTCGATTCGTACATTGAAAATGAACATTTAAGGAATCATCCCAACTTTAGATATAAGAAAGTAAATATTGTGATGGGAGCTAATGCTTCGGGAAAGACATCTCTTGGAAGAATGATCATGAATGCAGTTACTTTCATTGATACAAAACGCTTTGAATGTCTGACAGACTGTGTAAACGACACATCCTCTGATGCATTCCTTTCTTTGGATTTTGTCGGAAATGGTGAGATTCTTTATAATATGACAGTAGAAATAGCCCCTATGCAGGGTATGAAATATACTTCGGATAACCTCAAGGTAACTGTTTTGAAAGCGAGCATTGGAATTAGGGACAGTTATGAAAACTGTAGAGGAAAGTTTAAGGAAGTTTTGCCAAAAACAGGTGGGAATTATGCGCAGATACTTGATGAGATAGAGACACTTTCTTTTTGTTTTCAATATCCCGTGGATGCCGATGGAGAGTATAGACTTCACACTGTAAAAAAGCCTGTTGTCTACAGCAATATCATGGAGAAAATGCTGAGAGCTTTGGATCCTGCAATTGATAAGGTGGAGCCGCTTACAGAAGTTGATAATTCTTTTGTGATTAGAATGGGAAAGCGCTCATTTATACTGAAGGATGGTGAATTAACGAATCGGGCATATTTATCCAGCGGAACAAAGTCGGGCATTGCTGTGGCAGATATCCTGTATTCAATAAAGGAAGAAGGGCAGGGGCTGTACTACTGCGATGAAAAGTTTTCATATATTAATAGTGATATTGAAAAAGCAGCAGTTTCAGTTATGATCGAATGTCTTAAGGATAATGATCAGTTATTTTTCACAACGCATAATACGGATATGTTGGATCTTCCGCTTCCAAAACATTCATTTCTTTTTATGAGAAAAGATGCACTTGAACCCGGGCATTCTATTTCTTGTGTCAGCGCGTCTGCCTTTCTTAAGAGAAATACGGATTCTGTTCGTAAAGCAGTGGAAAATGATTTGATGTCGGTGGCACCCTCCACAGACTTGATCTTTGAAATTGGTGAAATGTAGGAGGATGTAATATGAACAAAATTGGAAGTTACATTCAATACTACGTTGAGGGAGAGGACGAAGAAAAGCTCATTTCAGTGCTTAAAACGGACCTTCATATGGTTATACCGGGTAAGATAAGTAAGTTTAATGCAGTTCAGAACAGGCTTACAAAAGCAAGGCTAATGAATCTGAGATCTGATACAACGGTGGTGTTGGTTTTTGATACAGATACAGGAAATATTGATATTCTAAATGAGAATATAAAAAAACTTAAATCTGCTTCTGCGGTAAGATCAATTATTTGTGTAACGCAGGTAAAGAATCTTGAAGACGAGCTGATAAGAAGCACAGATATCAAATATATGAGAGAGCTTACGGGCAGCAAAAGTAATTCTGGGTATAAGAAAGATCTGATAAAGACATCCAATCTGGCAATACTTTTAACTCGGCACGGATTTGAGATAAAATGTTTCTGGGCAAAAGAGCCGGATGGAGTTTTTGCAAAGATACCAAATGAGGCAAGTCTTATAAAGATTGAAAACTAAAAAACTAAAATGAAGCAGCTGCAAAATGATTCCTAAACCACGTTCCCTGAGCTCAGACAGCAGTTCTTAAAATACATTCCCACAGGGGGAAGGATTTTGGATGCAGGATGCGGCAGCGGAAGAGACAGCAAAGCTTTTCTTGATAATGGTTATGATGTCTTGTCTTTTGATGCATCAAAGGAAATGTGCAGGAGAGCAGCTGAATATATTGGCAGGGAAGTTATGAATCTGAGCTTTGAGGAAATGGATTTCAAGAATGAATTTGATGGAGTCTGGGCCTGCGCATCGCTTCTTCACGTTCCGATGGATGATCTGCCGGGAGTTATGAAAAAGATTTATCTATCACTAAAGAAAAATGGTGTGATATATGCTTCTTTTAAGTATGGCAACGGAATGACTGTCAGGGGAGAAAGGCAGTTCAGTGATTTTACGGAAAAGAGCATAATACCGCTTTTTGAGACAGCCGGCTTTCAGATTATAAATGTCGTTGTAGGCGGAGATTCAAGGCTCGGGAGAGAAAACGAAAAATGGGTCAATGTGTTGGGAATGAGCTCCGGGGGTGCGGTGTGTGGGGAGAAATGACCCTGGGGGACGGAGTTATAGGTTCATTTTGAAACAAAATGAACCTATAACTCCGTCCCCCAGGGTCATTTCTCCCCAGATAACTCCGTCCCCATGGGTCATTTTTTTTCCACACACGTCGCTATGGTCATTATATTTATATCACTTTTTGCAGATCTGATTTTTCTTTTGTTTAAAATTACCAATAAATATACAAATATAAATAAAAAAGGAAGAATTACAAAGGTATTAGTCCATAATCATTAGTTATCTGTTTGTTTAAAATGCATTATTATTAATTCATAAATTAATTGAAAGAGTTAAGGGATAAAAAGTTAGAATTAAAGAAAGAGGGTTAATTATGAAGAAAAGAATAATGGCACTTTTAATGACAGGCATAATGACAATTTCAGCTTTAAGCGGATGTGGTTCATCTGAAAGCGGATCAACCGGTTCAGCCGGGTCTGAATCATCAGAGGCAGCCGGTAATACGCTTTCTATAATGCTAAGCGGAACTGAATCTGATTCTTTTGTCGAGGGTTATAGAAATCTTATCGATGAATTCAATAAGTCCAATGAATATGGTGTAACAATAGAGCCGGAATTTTTGAGCACATCAGATTACAAGACAAAGCTTGCAACTATGATGGCATCAGATGCTGAGCCGGATATTATTTTTACTTACGAGCTTGGTTATCTTCAAAACTTTGTAGACGGCGGAAAGATCGTTGATCTGCAGGAATATTTTGATAAAGATTCTGAATGGGCCGCAAGTTTCAATGATGGAACTACTGATCAGGAAACCTATGACGGTCATATATATGGAGTTCCTACAGCACAGACAATGGCTGTTATGTATTATAACAAGCGTATTTTTGAAGAGAATGATCTTTCAGTTCCGACAAGTTACGAAGAATACTTAAAAGTTTGCGAAACACTTAAGGCAAATGGGATAACGCCGGTAGCGCTTGCATCTACTTCTGATGATGCATGGCTGGTTTCCCAGTATATTCAGCAGCTTTCTGACGGCATCGCAGGCGATGCGCTTTTTAATTCCTTAAAAGAAGGCAGCGGAAAGTGGAATGATGAAGCTTTTATAAAAGCAGGTAAATTGTTCCAGAGTGAAATAGATAATGGCTATTTTGAAAATGGATTTACCGGAGTAGGCGGAGATGAAGCAAGATCATTGTTCCAGCAGGGACAGACGGCTATGTATTTCAATGGTACATGGGAGGTTTCAACACTTGCTGATGAGTCTACCACTCCTGAAGCAGCAAATATCGGATGCTTTGTAATGCCGGCTTCAGATGCATCATATACCGGTGTGAATGTTGGATCACTTGATAATTCCTTTGCTGTCACAAAAAACTGCAAAAATGTAGATGCAGCAGTTGCTTTCCTTAAATTCTGGACGAATGAAGAAAACGAATCAATGCTTCTTTATAATTATGGAAAGATGCCGGCTATATCAATCGACGTGGATGAAACAAAACTTTCATCTCTCGGACAGGATGTTCTTAGTGCTTTTGAGAGTACTAAAGCAATGACTCCCTGGTTTGACCGTATGGATACCGATCTTGGAAATGAGTTTAACAATAAAGGTGTTGCGATCGCCAATGGTGATGACGTAGAAACTACATTTAATGATCTTCAGTCTTACGCTGAATCAAGGTAAATTAAGAGCTTCGGTTTGCTGTCTGTACATGAAAGAAAGCAGGCAGCGGATCCGGAGCTTTATAAAATTAAATGAATATCCGGTATGATAAGGAGGCAAAATATGAATCGCGTAATGGGTGATAAGAAGACAATAGCATTATTTGTTCTTCCGGCCTTTATAATATATGCAATATTCGCGTTATTCCCAATTGGCTATAATATATATCTTTCTCTATTTGATACTGACCTTATGTCAGGAAGTAAATTTGTCGGCTTAAAGAACTATATGGATCTGTTTAAGGATAAAACATTTCTGAATGCATTGAAAAATAATATCTTAATGGTCATCGGATCTTTGATCGCGCATCTTCCGCTTGCAATGTTCTTTGCAAATGCAATTTATAAAAAAATAAAAGGTTCAGCTTTTTTCCAGACTGTTTTTTTCCTTCCAAGTGTATTGTGTGGTGTTGCGGTAGGTCTTACATGGACTTTTATTTACAACGGCAATTATGGACTCTTAAATGCCTTTCTGAAGATCATAGGATTGGAAAGTCTTCAGAGAGTCTGGCTTTCGGATAAACATGCAGCTCTCATATGTATAATTATCGTAGTTATGTGGCAGTTTGTCGGTTATCATATGGTAATTCAGCTTGCGGCTATGAGAAATATTGATGAGTCTTATTTTGAAGCTGCTGAAATAGATGGAGCAACAGGCTGGCAGCAGTTTAAATATATAACGTTTCCGATGATAAAACCTATTTTGAAAATAGATACGGTTTTGATAATTACCGGATCGCTTAAATATTATGATCTGATAGCAGTAATGACATCAGGAGGACCTAACCATGCAACTGAGGTTATGTCAACCTATATGTATTATCAGTCATTTAATATTATGAGATATGGATATGCATGTGCGATAGGTGTAGTACTTATGCTTCTTTGCATATTGACGGTTAAGCTCTCGGATTTTGTATTCAGGACAGGAGACGCAAAATGAATAAAAGTTTATCGGAAAAAATAATCTTAGGAATTAAATATATATCGCTTACGGCATTTACAATACTTTGCCTTTATCCGATTTACTGGCTGCTTTTATCCTCATTTAAGACAAATCAGGAACTTTATACAAATACATGGGGATTGCCTGAGAACTGGAGCCCTGTAAATTATATCAATGCTATAACCAAAGGCGGTATATTAAAATATTTTGGTAATTCAATGATAGTTTCTGTGAGTGCAGTTATTATAACGGTCATATTTGCAACGATGGCATCGTATGCAATAAGCCGCATGAACTGGAAGCTATCTAAGGCAGTATACGGAATCTTTCTTCTTGGAATGATGATCCCTATTTATGCGTTGATAATTCCGATGTTTTCAATATTTAAGAGCATGGGATTATTAAATACCTATCTTGCTGTAATTTTACCGCAGATAGCTGTCGGACTTCCAATGTCTATATTTATCATTACCGGATTTATGGGAGGACTGCCAAGGGAGCTGGAAGAAGCTGCAGTTATTGATGGCTGCACAGTATTTCAGGTTTTCAGGATAATAATAATGCCGATAGCTAAATCTTCGGTTGTAACGGTTGCAGTTATTCAGTTTATTAATGTGTGGAATGACCTTTTACTTCCGAGAATCTTCCTTACAGACAGTTCAATGATGACACTGCCGGTAGGACTTACAAATTTTCAGGCACAATATTCAACGGATTATGTAGGTATGATAGCAGCGGTAATTATAACGGTCATTCCAAGTATAATACTTTATATTCTTTTGCATAAACAGATCATGGAGGGCATGGTGGCCGGAGCTGTTAAAGGCTGATCATTTTTAATGATCGCAAGTGGTTTTTTTCAGAGCCTTATTATAGAATAAATATATCTTTATTAATAGCAGGCGCTTGTTTTCTGCAATATTTAGAAAGGATCTTTTATGAGACTGCTTATAGCGGATGATGAGGAAATGATACGATCCGGGCTATTAAGCCTGGACTGGAAATCTATAGGAATTGATGAGGTTTATTCTGCTTCTAACGGCCTTGAGGCTGCAGATCTTATAGGCTCTGAAAAAATCGATATAGTTATTTTTGATATTCGAATGCCGGGAATGACAGGAATAGAACTGGCAAAATATGTAAAGGAAAAATCCCTGGATACAGCGGTGATCTTATTGACGGGCTTTTCAGAATTTGAATATGCAAGGGAAGCGCTTCGTCTGGGTGTCTATGAATATCTGCTTAAACCGCTAAGACCCAAAGAAATACTCGAAGCTGTGCAGAAGGTTAAGCTTTCGTTAGAACAGGAAAGATACAAGATAGATCTTGTAAGAAAATATGAAGATACCCCGGGAATTTATGATATTAATTCCCAGCTCTTAAATTATTTTTCAGACCTTTCGGCGCTCACGAGTGAGATAATGAATGAAATAGCACTGAATTTTCACGAAGCAATAAGTCTTGGACAGCTTGCGGAGGAATATCATTTTTCTGAGAATTATCTCTCTAAAAAAATAAAAAAAGATGCCGGGGTATCTTTTGCAAATATCCTGATGGCTGTAAGGCTTACAGAGGCGGTAAATCTTTTGCTGAAAGGTGAAAAAATACAAAAGGTATGTGAAAATACAGGATTTACAGACAGCAAATATTTTTCTCAGGTATTCAGAAAGTACATTAATGAAAGTCCTTCTGAATTCAAGAAATCACATGAAGAATTAAACTATGGAGATATAGGTTTTGAAACAGTTCTTAAAAAGATTATCGGAGATGAGGAAAAAACTAATATCTAAAAAAAGCAGTATTCGATACAGATTTCAAAAAACAGCACTGACCATCACTTTCTTTTCGGGAATGGTTATATTTTTGCTGTCTGCATATGGGCTCAGCCGGATAAATATGAAGGCTGCCGAGGCCTATCTTGAAGACAATTCAGCTGTGGCTTATGCCAATATAGAGAATCATTCGGATACCATAACGCAGCTGTCGGTAGGGATCATTGCAAATCCGGTCATAAAAAACAGTCTTACAAAAATTAATAAAAATAATACTAAAAATGAATATAGGCGCAGATCAGAGATCCAGTCGCTGAAAAATACGATTTCCAAACAGGTTCAGGGTTCTGTATTTAATATCGATGGGATAGTTTCATTAAGGATATATTCACTTAAGGATGATGAGATTTTTGTTGGCACAACAAATAATGAATATCTTGAGTATTCAGCCGGAAAAGGGGAGATAATTGCTGCAAACGGGGCTGCATTATGGGGAACCGCAGGAGAAAAAAAATATTTGTGGATGGCAAGGGCAATATTAAGTACTGACACAATACAACCCATAGGATATATGGTGATAATCTGTGATCCTTCATTTATGGGAGAGGCGCTTCCCGGGAAAGTAGGGTCGTTTGATACAAGTTCTTATCTGATATCTAAAACAGGGATGATAATTGCAAGTTCTGAAGATAGTCTGATAGGAAAAAAGGCAGATCTTGATATTTACAGAGGCGGTAAAAAAACAGCGCGGGATCTCTATAGCGGTCGTAAGGCTTACTATTCAATGAAAACCGGCTCGGATGAAGGATGGATTTTATTAACTACGGTTGAGCAGAGTCTGCTTTTTTATGAAATCTTAAAATTGATATTAGGTTTTGCAGTAATATTTTCACTTATAATCATTATTTCAAATATTGTGACAAAATCTGCAGTCCAGAGACTCGTCAGGCCTACTGAGAGACTTCTCGACGGCATGAAGAAATTTGGAGAAGGAAATTTATCAGCCAGAGTAGAGGTAAGTGGAAATGATGAGATAACTGAACTTACGGAAGCGTATAATTCCATGGCGGATCAGGTTCAAAACCTTATGGAAAAGGTATATGAATTGGAATTGTCCAATAAACAGGCAGAGATTGAGTTTCTGAAAATGCAGATCAACCCGCATTTCCTTTACAATACATTGGATACTATGAGTTGGATGGGGTTTTCGTGCGGAAGCGAAGAAATAACGGATATGGCAGTATCTCTTGCAGAAATCCTGCGGGCAAGTATAAAGCAGGATATCATAATTAAAATTTCGGATGAGATAAGGATTGTTGAGGATTATCTGAGAATACAGCATTACAGGTTTAGAGACAGAATAAATGCTGAGGTTAGTGTAGATGAGGATATTCGTGATTGCTATATGCCGGGATTTTTGCTCCAGCCTCTTATAGAGAATTCTATTACTCATGGATTGGAGGGCGAAATAGGAAGAAAAGGTATCATAGTAGTTGAGGGTTACAGAGAAGACGATAAGATTTTATTTTCGGTAACAGATAATGGAAAAGGAATGACGGAAGAAGAGCTTAAAAAGCTTATAGAGAATTGCAAGGATACTCATGCAAGGGATTCTATAGGCATAAAGAATGTTTATAGAAGGTTATATATGATCTTTGGAGAGGAGTGCTCTTTTAATATAGAGAGCAGTCCCGATCATGGAACACGGGTTAGTTTTAAGATATCAGCAGATATGAAGCTGAATTAAAAGAGGTATAGAATGAACGGATTAATTTTTGGAGCAGCATATTATCCTGAATATGAAATAGAAAAAAGAACTGAAAAAGATTTTGAAATGATGAAGGCAGCGGGTATGAATACCATACGTATTGCCGAATCGACATGGAGTACATGGGAGAAAAATGAAGGGGAATACGATTTTTCAATCCTTACGGATACGCTTGACAGTGCGGAGAAATATGATATGCAGGTAATCATAGGAACTCCAACCTATGCGGTGCCTTCATGGCTTGTAAAAAAAGATCCGGATGTGCTTGCGACAACTAAACAGGGACGCGGAATATATGGTGCCAGACAAATAATGGATATTATGAATCCAACTTACAGGGACGCCGCTGAGAAGATCATACGCAGAATGATGGAAGTTGTTAAGGATCGGAAATGTGTAATCGGATATCAGATTGATAATGAGACTAAACATTATGGTACCTCAGGGGCTAATATCCAGAAATTGTTTAAGAAATACCTGATAGAAAAATTCGGAACTGTTGAGGAGCTTAATAAAAGATTTGGTTTTGCATATTGGAGTAATTCTATAGGAAAATGGGACGATCTTCCGGATGTGAGAGGAACAATAAACGGGTCATATGCAGCAGAATTTGAAAGGTTTCAGAGACATCTTGCAGCCGAATTTTTAATCTGGCAGAGAAAAATTATTGATGAATACAGGAGAGATGATCAGTTTGTAACTCATAATTTTGACTTTGAATGGAGAAAGGATGAACTTGCTCCATTTGGACATTCATATGGTGTACAGCCGGGGATCAACCATTATGAAGCTTCAGATGCAGTAACGATCGCAGGATGTGATATTTATCATCCGACACAGGATGATTTAACAGGGGTTGAAATTGCCTATGGCGGAGACAGCATACGTACGCTTAAGAATTCCCCGTATATAGTCCTGGAGACAGAGGCGCAGGCATTCAGGTATTGGACACCTTATCCGGGGCAGCTTTACCAACAGGCTTTTTCGCATATAGCCAGCGGAGCTATGGGAGTTGAATATTGGCACTGGCATAGTATACATAATAGCTATGAGACCTACTGGAAGGGTGTTCTCAGTCATGATATGGAAGAAAATGAGGTCTATAAAGAAGCAAAGGCTATTGGAGAGGATTTCAAAAAAATTTATCCATATATCAAAAAGAGCAGTAAAAGAAACAGGATCGCATTGATCACGGATAATCACAGTCAGACTGCGTTAGAATTATTCCCTATCGGAGATGCTAAGGACGAACCGGGTGATGAATATATTTCTTATAACGATGTTGTAAGAATATATTATGATGCTTTATATATGCAAAATTTAGAATGTGACATAATTGATGTTCGATCACTTGAAAAAAATAGCAGGGATTATGACATGATAATAACACCTGCCCTTTATTCTGCAACTGATGAGACTATCAGCTATCTTCGAACTTTTGTGGAAAATGGAGGCGTACTCGTTTCTTCATTTAAGTCATTTTTTACCGATGAAAATCTGCAGGTAAGACATGAAAAGCAGCCGTATAGAATGACGGATGTTTTTGGCGCTTACTATCAGGAATTTACGAGACCGGGTAAAACAAAGCTCCGTGGAAAAGATATAACGGTATGGCAGGAACTTTTATTTGCAGATCCGTCGACTGAAGCTGAAAGATATGAACACAAATACTGGGGAAAATATGCCGCAATAACTCATAACAAATACAAAAAAGGTCATGCAATATATATTGGCTGTAATTGTGATGCGGAAATTGTAAAGGATGAGCTTGGAAAAGCAGCTTCTTTAGCCGGAGTGAAGAGTCCGGATGAAAAATTCCCTATTATAATCAGGAGTTTAGCAACTGATGATGGTAAAGAAATAAGGTTCATATTTAATTATAGCGACGGTGAAAAAAAGATAAGTTGTAATTTTGATAATGCTGTAGATATTCTGACTAATAAAGAGTATAAACGCAATGATGAAATTTGTATCAAAGACTGGGGATTAAAAATTCTTTATATTGGCAAGCACTAAGACGGGTGTGGAATGGGAGTATGCTCCCATGATTTTAGTAACCGGGAAGAAGAGATAGAAGGGGATCAGATGCCATTTATAAGGCGGCGGGTAAGGAGAGGCTCCTTGCTGAGCGGCAGAAGATAGGACATATTAAACCGGGTGATGTGGCTATTACTCCTGCATTTAAGCTTGATGCCAAATACATCATTCATGCCAGCGGGCCGTGGTGGGAAGGCGGAAGCAAGGGCGAGGTCAACTTTCGGTTGACCTTTCTTCTTTTTGGATAATCTATTATTAGATTGCAAAGAAGAATAGTCACTGATAATGACTGAAGTGGAAGGATATTGAAGCAGTAATGGGTGTTTGGGGGAAATGAGCTCCAAACACCCCTGCTACATAGCTCATCAAAACAGATTGTCTATATATTCCGTAAGTGCTTTTCTATCATAAAAATTCTTCATCTTGGCAATCCCAAAGTCGGGCGTGGCACCTCGGTCGATATCATAGAAAGAGCCGTTCTTAAAGAGGCTGATACGTTTGTATCCGGATATCTGTATCATGCTTCCGCCTGCAGTTGACATAAGATGAACATCACAGGATCCGCCTCCTGAAGTCATTCCGAGCAAAGTTACTCTGGGAGACATCATGTAGGCATTGGGCACAAGATTTCCGCTGGAAAAACTGACTGGAGAGATCAGGCAATAAAGATTGAGTCCCTTTAATGAAAGATGATCATCTGCAGTAAATTTTCCATCTCTGTTCGTGTCGATCATATATGCTGCAGAACCTGACGCTCCGGTCATGGTGTTTACAATACTAAGGTCACCAAGCCCGAGATAAAATGCTATAACATAAGCCGCCGATATGGCATCCCCACCTGTATTAAAGGACAGATCCATTACCACATTTTTTATCGGGCTGTCAGGACGAAGTATCTGATTCCTTGAATACTGCACCAATCGTATCGTATCATACAGTTCGTCCTCAGTCGGTTCAGACTTGTAATCAATATCTTCTGATGGATGTGTGAATTTATCAAATGAAATATATGCAGTATCTCCGATTTCTTCATAGGGAGGAACGCCATCCGGGAAAAATTCAGCCCTTGTATCATAAAATTCGTCTGCAATCCGGGTGTATCTTGCGTGCCATGGACCATATATCTCAGCTGCCGCTGTTTCAAAAGACTCTTCGTCGCTCATATATGATCTTTTATTAAAGCTTGAATGAATATCATCGAGATGATATTCGATAAAACTTTTTAGCGCGATATCTGCTTTTGTCTGGTCTGTTCCCCTAAGCTTATTACGGATTCCGCACTCAAAAAAGAAAGTATCGAAATCAGATATATTATGTGTTTCTTTAAGTCCGTAGATATTATCAAGGGCAAAGCAGAGTTCATTGTAATCAAATTTTGCAAATTCCTCTGTACGATTCCCGGATACTGAATAATATATTTCGGCAAGTTCGTCATCAAGTTTACCGGGAAGATAAAACACCGCCTCTCCGTTGCAAAGTGTAAAAGTGGCATTATATGTCAGTATGAGATCACTTATAGTCTGAAGAGGAAGATAGTATCCGTCTCCTTCATGAACTAATGAAATTTCATACGGTTTTAAATCGAAGGTCATGACTTTACCATATCTGTCATTTGAATAAAGATCGACCTCATCAAATAAAGCGGCTTCAGCACCGTCATCCGGGATTACCACATTAACGACAGGACCGGCATTTCCTTTAAGGAATGCATCAAAATCAAAAAATGTTATGCTATCATTTTCGAAATCAAAATCACAGGTAAATTTTGACCCTTTTCTGGTAAATATCGCATGTTCTCCGTCGTACTCCAATTCATAACTTACGGTATCCTGCATACTTTGCAGAAAATACAAAACTGTATCTGCGGAGATATAGGGAACCGTGCTTCCATCAATATAGTAAAGATCAATATCTTCTTTATGTTCTGCATCTTCCATATATAAGGGAATATTTTTTGATTTAATGCTATGCTGACCGGAAGCATTTTTTGAGACTGATGAAAGAGCTGCTGCTTCCTGAGTATTATTTCCGGACAAAGTTTTAGGATCTGCTTTTCCGGTCTTGTCCGGAAGTTCTGAACACCCGGTCAAAAGAGCTAAAGAGAGAATAAATGATATTGCAGTTCTGCATTTTTTCCTCATATTATGCCTCCTTGTATAGTATCAAAAACTATTGATCATCCCTGTCAAAAGATTGATTTTTCTATAATACTCCATTACAATTTAAACACTACCACCCATGGCAGAGTCAATAAAATGGAGGTGGATTTCGTGGCTTTTTTTGCAAACAAAAAACTATTTACAAGTTCGGAAGTATGCCATGCATGCGGGATCAGCAAAACATCTCTTTTTCGCCTTGAGGAATGCGGCTTTCTTAAGCCGTACTATGTTAATCCGGATACGGGATATCGTTATTACAATCTGCAAAACATAACGGCTGTGGGTCAGTATCAAATGATGCAGGAAATCGGATTATCTAAGAAAGAGATCACGGATGTATTTCACAACCGGGTGGATGGCGCAGAGTTTTTAAGAACACAGAGACAGAGACTTGCCAGGATGCAGCGTTTTTTGGATGAGTATGAAAGCCGCATCGATCATAAGAAGAATAATTCGGGATCATTTGTAACTCTGTCTGCCGTAACATGCTATTGTACAAGAGTTACTGCGCATTCTCTTAAGGAAGCTGCAAAGTTAGACTATCTTGCTCACGAAAAATGTGTAGATATGGGTTATAAAATGCATGGCAGTGAACCTTTATTTGGTATCATCGAGGATCGCAGCGCTTTGTCAAATGCAGAGACTTTTGGGCTGAGTTATACTTTTTGCATCCCGCTGGCTCCTGATACGGAGCTGTCATCCAATATACGCTATTTCCCGGAAACACCGGGATTCTCACTTCGTGGATTTGGTGATTTCTCTGTAATTTCGAAGCTTGAGGAATCGTTTTGGAATGAGGTTGACAAAAGGAATCTTTCGTCCTCTGAGCCGGCTCGCTTTATCATGCATATTGGAAGTTATGCGGGAGCACACTATAAACCCGATGATTATTGCTACGAATATGTTTTGCCAATAAAAGGATGAGCTTTGGAGCTCATATATCGTAGGAGTCTATATGAATAAAGAACAATTTCTGAATCCGGATCCTAAAAACGCATTTTTACAGCTCGAGCCAACAAACATATGCAATCATAATTGTGTTTTCTGCGCAAATTCTAAAATCACGGCGCCAAGGCGTTTTATGGAAAAGGACCTGGCGATGCGTCTGATCAAAGAAGCATATGAAATGGGAGTACGAAGGGGGACTTTTTTGCTGTTTGGGGAACCGCTTCTTTGTCCGGATATATTTGATTACTACAGGACTGCGGCAGATATTGGATATAGGCAGTTGAGGATATGATAATTACATGGAAAAAAAAGCCGCACTGAGGCGACTGGACATACCATATTTCTCGTATATATTGAAAAAGGAATCACTGGAATTTATTCCGGACTGGATCGGGAGCAGCGGCAGAAAATATGCATCCGATATATGACAAGGGATCCTGGCCATTTTATTTTGGCTGGAAAAAAAGATACGATGAGCTATACGATAAGCTGATCAATGTATATGGTAAATATGCCCCGATAGCGGACATGGCAGCAGGTGTATCACCGATGGAAATGGCGAGGGTGTTTGCAGAGAACGGTCTGTCAGATGTTTCTGCATATCCGGTGGCTGCAATAGGGGAAAATAAAATTTGGGAATGGCAGTATGCTCCCATGATTTTACTAAGCGGGAAGAAGAGATAGAAAGGAATTGGATGCCATTGTCAACACAGCCAATCCTGATATGCTTATTGGAGATGTGTGGTGGAAATGACCCATGGGGACGGAGTTATCTGGGAAAAATGACCCTGGGGGACGGAGTTATAGGTTCATTTTGAAACAAAATGAACCTATAACTCCGTCCCCCAGGGTCATTTTTCCCAGATAACTCCGTCCCCATGGGTCATTTTTCCCGGATACTCCGTCCCTCCGTCCCCCCACAGGGTCATTTTCTCAGCTGGAATTCCTCACGATGATCCGCGAGTTGACTGATTCATGTGTAACATCTGCATAGGGATTGGAGATATATCCTGTAAGCTTTCTTACAGCAGCCTCTCCAAGACGTTCATCAAGTCCGGAGACTGTGGTAATTGGAATAGTATTATAGCTGCCATAGCGCATATTTCCTATGCCGCAGATTTTCAGCGAACCCGGAACGGAAATACCCAGACGGTCTGCGGCTCTGAGAACCGAGACTGCAAAGTCGTCCGAAGCGCATAGAATCGCATCCGGAATATCGGTCTGAAGCAGGCTCATTGCCTGGATATAGCCTTGTCCAAATCCCTCCTGGGAATAGATAACCTGTGTATATTCCTCCATTCCATGAGCCTTTACGATACTTTTGTAGGCAGATAGAATCTGTCTACCATATTCGGTATTCAGCATATAATCAAAAAGGACTATTTTTTGTGCTCCTTCTGTATAGAGGTGTGACATTGCTTTATTGACTATTCCGTAAACACTGCTTGTTACAGAGGGAAGCTCTGCTATGAAAGGATCTTGCCATTCCATACACTGCATTACCGGAACGATATAGGATAATTCCTTCAATACAGCAGTTTCCCGTCTCCCAAGCGAGATGAAGCCTACTACGGATTTCCTTTTTGCCAGCCTGACCAGTTTCTTTAAGTCCTCCATTAGAAAAGAACCGGTAAAACTTGTAACTATATAGCCTGTTCGGCTGGAATAACTATAAATTCCTGAAGCTATCTTATCAAAAAAAGGATTGCTGCCAAGAGCATTGTCTATAATGATTATACCTCTGTTTTTCTTAAGATTTTTTTTGCCGGAATCATAAGAAAAACCCAGCTCGTCCATTGCCTTGATTATTCGGGATCTGGTCTCCTCGGATACTTCGCCCGGATGATTGATGACTCTTGAAACTGTTGCAACAGAAATATCACATTTCTTTGCTATATCATAAATTGTTATTCGTCCGCTTTTTTTATTCATAAAATAAATACCTGTGAAATAAAATGCTTTCCTTTCAAGCTTATTTTTTTCTGAACAATGAAGAGAATACATGATGGATCGTTTCGCCATAATTGCTCGGAAGCTCTTTTTCAACATCAGTTTCTAACTTTGTAGAAGTTGATTCTCTGTATGCAAGCTCGATATCACTTATGATCGGATGCCTGTTTGCTATATCATTTCCGCTAAGCATATCGTTAAGCATCCGGTATGCAATAAATGAGATATTCTCGTGAGGATAACAAAAACTGGTAAGTGATGGTACGCAGTATTTTGAAATCTCAAAGCCTCCGATACTCAATACGAGAATATCTTTCGGAACCTGGAGTCCTGCATCTGCTGCGACCTTCATGAGGTGGAGCGCAAGATAGTCGTTGCTGCAAAATACAGCATCGGGAATATATTTTCTCGAAAAGATACTGAGCATTGTTTCTCTCGAAAGTTCATAGGAGCTGTTTGTCATCGTTATGATATTGGTTGAGGAATAAATATTATTTTCTCTCAATGCATCGATCACACCATTGATCTGCCGTGAAATACCCGGGAATTCCTTTGGAGGACTTAAGTAAACTATATTTTTGCATCCTCTGCCCTTTAAGTGAATTATGCCGTCAGACATGATCTTATCTGAATCAAAATCAACTGAGGGATATTTAGGATTCTCCGGGGCATCACAGACATATATAAACGGCAGATTCAGATTCATAGATTCAAAGAAGGAAAATCCGCTGCAGTAAAAGGCAAAAATGCCTATTGGCTGATAGGCAGAAAGAGCCTCTTCAAAGTGCAATTTTGCTGAGGAGTCTTCCGGGAGTGCCAGCAATACGACCTGGCGCTTATCTTTAGAAGCATTTATTCTGAGCAGTTTCACATATTCTTCGATCAGTAATGATGCATTTATAGGATAAAGCAGGAGAATTATTCCACTTTTTATATAATTTTTATGCCAGCTGTTCTCTATATCAAATTCTAGCCTATCCATTGCTTCCTCTATCTTTTCACGCAGATTTTCTGATATCGTCGAAGGATGATTGATCATTCGTGATACGGAAGTGGGAGAAACACCGGCTTCTCGGGCTATATCGTAGATTGTCGGCTTTTTTTTAATCATAATTAAAACCTCTTTATCAGAATTTACCAAAGATTATAACATAATTTTAAGTTTCTGAAACATTTAGATTTTATTTCTTTAGCAAAAGTACGACTTATTATGCGCATTTTTTTATGTATAAAATTTACAAACGCCTTAAGTTTCAAAATGTTACATAAGTTTCTGAAAGGTTTCATATGGCATGAAAGCGGCATCGGTGCTATATTTGACTCAAGGTTAAGACAAGCCAGCCGGACGAACGGCTGTAAAAATTTCAAAATTAAAAAAGGTTTAAGGCTAAGAGGAGGACCATTAATTATGGGCAAGTATCATGAATTAGCTGAGTACATTGTAGAAAATGTAGGCGGCAGGGAAAACATTGCAGACCTTTTCCATTGTATTACGAGACTTCGTTTTACATTAAAGGACGAGGAAAAAGCAAACGACGAGGCTTTCAAAAATCATGCAGGAATTGTTACATTGATGAAAGCCGGTGGTTATTACCAGGTTGTTATCGGAAATCACGTACCTGATGTATATGCAGATGTATGTGAAGTAGCAGGTCTCGCAAATAAAGACCTTGGCGGAGGCGGCGCAGCTTCAGCAGCAGGTCCTGATAACAGAAAATTCTCTGAAAAGGCTCTTGATATGATCACATCGATCTTCATGCCTTACCTGAATCTTCTTTGTGCCTGCGGTATCATCAAAGGTTTCAATACTATAATGAACATGTTGGGCGTGATCCCCACAAGCTCAACATTAGGCGCAGTATTCGCAGCAGTTGGAGATGTTATCTTCTACTTTCTGCCGGTATTTGTAGCATATAACCTTGCAGTAAAGCTTAAAATGCAGAAGTTCACTGCAATGGGTATAGGACTTTCACTCATATATGTACCTATTTATGCAGCAGCAAACGGACTTGAGCTTGGAAGTCTTTTCGGAATAGATGTTTCTTCCATAGCTTACAGCTCAACTGTACTTCCTGCTATCGCTGCGATAGCGCTGGCTTACTATCTCGAGAAGCTTTTCAAGAAGATAATACCTGATGTAGTAAAGAACTTCCTGGTTCCTTTCTGCGTATTGATGGTAGTAGTACCGGTAACTTATGCGATCATCGGACCTGTTGCCAATCAGGTATCAGACCTTCTGGCATCATTACTGAATACATTGCTCGCTATCTCACCTATAATCGGTGGTGCATTTGCAGGATTTTTCTGGCAGATATTTGTTGTATTCGGTGTACACCAGGCACTTACAGTTCCTTCAATGATAAATCTTTCATCAGGAACACCGGATCTCTTCCTCTCACTCATACAGACAGCACCTTTTGCTCAGGGAGTGATCGTTTTGGGAATGTGGATCAAGTCAAAAAATAAAGAAAGAAAGCAGCTTATGGCTCCGGCATGGATATCGGGTGTATTTTTCGGAGTTACAGAGCCGGCAATTTACGGTTTCACACTTCCTAATCCGAAATTCCTTATTTTAGGATGTATTTCATCAGCTATTGGTTCTGCTTACCTTGGATTTACAAAAACTTATCTCATGCAGATGGGCGGACTTGGAATATTTGCAATTCCGGGCTTCATTGATAATACACCGGGAACTGCCAATCCCATGGCAGGTGTTATAAATCTCCTTATCGCATGGGCTATCACAGCTGTGATAGCAATTGCAGGAACACTTATCCTTTACAGTGATGCAGGCGAGCTCAAGATTGATGAGGAAATGGCTACGAGAAAGGCAGTCAAAATCGGCGGCAATAATAACCCCAAGGCAGAACATGTTCAGGATGAAGAAATAGCCGCTGTTGTATCAGGTAAGGCTATAGCTCTTGAAGATATGAAGGATCCGGCGTTTGCTGCACTTGGAAAGGGAGCTGCGATCATTCCTGAGGGTGACAGTTTCACAGTAGTTGCTCCTGCTGACGGAACACTTACAACAATGTTCCCTACAGGACATGCATTTGGACTTAATACTCCTTCCGGAGCAGAGGTTCTCGTACACATCGGTATCGACACTGTAGAGCTTAAAGGTGATGGTTTCAAACCGCTCGCAGCACAGGGCGACTTCGTTAAGAAGGGTGACCGTCTTATAGAAGTAAATGCAAAAGCTATCAAAGAAAAGGGCTATGACATTACAACTGCAATCCTTGTAACAAATGCTGATGACTATGCAGATGTTATTTTTGCAGAAGGAAATGTTAAAGCAGGAGATAGAGTAGTTCAGGTTATAGATAAATAAGGAGAATTAATAAAATGAGCTTTAAGGAAGGATTTTTCTGGGGCGGCGCTACTGCCGCCAACCAGTATGAAGGCGGTTGGAATGAAGGCGGAAGAGGTCCCGCACTTACAGATTTTTGCACAGGTGGAAGTGTCAAGGAACACAGAAAGGTTACCTGGGAAGACAAGGATGGAAAGATCCATGTAACAGATCAGGTTCCGATGGATGATACTCTTCCCGAAGGAGCAGTTCATTATGTAACAGCAGACGGTTATCTCTACCCCAACAGAGAGGCTACGGATTTTTATCATCATTATAAAGAAGATATTGCCCTGATGGGTGAGCTTGGATTCAAGATGTTCCGTATGTCGATCTCCTGGTCACGTATTTTCCCCACAGGAATGGAAGACAAGCCGAATCAGGAGGGACTTGATTTCTACAGAAAGGTATTTGAGGAGCTTCGCGCTCACAATATCGAGCCTCTTGTAACTCTTCATCATTTTGATACACCCCTTGGCCTCGTCGAGAAATACGGCGACTGGCTGCATCGTGACTATATAGATTATTTCGTAAAATATTGTGAAACAGTATTTACCGAATACAAAGACCTTGTAAAATACTGGCTTACATTTAATGAGATCAACAATACCATTGCACTTTCATTATTTGGTTTCTCATTTACCGATGAGGATTATAAAAAACGTCTGCAGCATCTTCATTATCAGTTTGTTGCAAGTGCAAAGGCTGTTAAGCTCGGACACAAGATAAATCCTGACTTTAAGATCGGATGCATGTGCAGCGGTATGGTCGTATACCCTCATACCTGTGACCCGAAGGATGTCCTTAAAGCACAGCAGACTTTTGAAGAGGGCATGTTCTATTGCGGTGATGTTCAGTGTTTCGGCGAATACCCTCCGTTTGCAAAGCGTATGTGGAAGGATCATCATGTTACAGGACTTGATATCACCGAAGAGGATAAGCAGATCCTGAAAGAGGGAACTGTGGATATGTTCACCTATTCCTACTACATGACCAATAACGTAACAACCCACGAGATCAAAGACAAGGTTGGCGGCAACTTTGCAGCAGGAGTAAGAAACGAGTATCTTACTTATTCTGACTGGGGATGGGCGCTTGATCCAACAGGACTTCAGATGTCGCTTGAGAAGATATATGACCGTTACCGCAGACCTGTCATGGTTGTAGAAAACGGACTTGGCGCATTTGACGAAGTAGAAGACGGTAAGGTTCATGATGATTACCGTATTGACTACTACATCCCTCACATCGAGGCTATGAGCAAGGCGATTGATAATGGTGTGGATCTTATCGGATATACAACCTGGGGCTGTGTTGACGTTGTTTCAGCAGGAACAGGAGAAATGAGAAAGCGTTACGGTTTCATCTATGTTGATAAGCATGATGACGGAACCGGCGATATGCACCGTTTTATAAAAGATTCGGGATACTGGTATAAGAAAGTCATTGAATCTAACGGAGCAGACCTTAGTAAGTGAAAATTTAAATTGAAATGACCCTGGGGGACGGAGTTATCTGGGTCATTTCCACCACACACTCGCGCTCCAAGTCATTCCACTGGAGTTCATCTTTCGTATGTAGTATAATGTCAGAAAGATAGGAGGTCTCTAATGGATTGGAATGAATATGAAGACGGACCTGTTTCAGGGGATGATCTGATTGCTGAAATTATAAATTATTATCCGGAAGCAGCAGATTTTCTTGCAGAATTAGGAATGCATTGTATCGGATGCGCTTCCTTAAGTTTTGAAACTTTAAGTGAAGCCTGCAGAGTACATCATCTTATTCCTACAAAGGTAAAGATGGAATTAAACCGCATCATAACGGGACGTAAATAAAAAGAGAGCTGTCGCTAAAGTGCGGCAGCTCTCTTTTTGCTAAACGTTATATAAACAAATTTTAGGTGTAGTCAAATATATTTACGATCTAAAGAGTAGATTTCTTCAAGCATTTTCTCGATTTTTTCAAAAATTTTTTTCATAACTAAGGACCTCCTTTTTAAAAACAGTTTCAAAGTTGATTGTTTCTATCCGATCGGTTGTCAGTTATTTTTTTGATGATTTAATGATAACACCTTGTTCTGCTATTGTATAATACATATAATGATGGGTAAGGTATACTTTTAAAGTATATTTTTAGGGATGCAATTGCGGAAACGCGCATTTAGTGCGTGTTTCATCAGTTAATGAGGAGGAGTTATGGAGCTTCGACATATAAGATATTTTCTCACGGTAGCGGAAGAAGGCAGTTTTACTAAAGCTGCAGAAAAATTATCAATTGCACAGCCGCCGTTGAGCCGCCAGATACGGGATCTGGAGGAGGAATTGAAGGCAAAATTATTTATACGTAAGTCAAGGGGACTTGCACTTACCGAGGCTGGTGAAAGGTTTCTTCAATATGCGAGACGTATAAAACAGCTATCTGACCAGTCTGTTGAGGATATAAGCAAGATGCAGGAGGGTTTGACAGGAAGATTGTATTTAGCTACTGTCGAAGGACGTGCGCCGGAGCTTTTTGCAGGCTGGATAAATGAATTTAAGAAAAAATATCCTTTGGTAGAGTATGAGGTATGGAATGGAAATTCAGACGATGTTGTAAAGAGGGTACATTCCGGACTAAATGAAATAGGCGTGATCACGCTTCCTTATGATGAAGAGGGCCTGGATGGAAAGTTGATATACCGGGAGCCCTGGGTTGCCATGATCCCGAAAGGGCATCCTTTGGCAGAAGAAAAGGGAAGCGGGATAGAATTGAAAATGCTCGCACCTTATGAGCTGATAATTCCTTCCAGGAGATCAAGAAGAAAAGAGATAGAGAACTGGTTCGCTCCATTTAACTGTCAGCCGAAGATAATATGCCGGATGGCACATGTGATCAATGCGTATGAGTTGACCGCAAAAGGGGTTGGAATAGCTATATATCCCGCTTCTGCAGAAAAATATGCAGGGAAAGATGTTGTCATAAAACGGATAACAAAACCGGATGTAAGCGCCGGGTATGTGATAGTGAAAAGTGCGGAACGCAAACTTTCGAAAGTGGCAAAGGAATTTTGGGAGATGGTGACGGAAGGAAAATGAGAAATGAGCTCTGGGTGAAAATGACCCTGGGGGGACGGGAGTTATCTGGGGAAAATGACCCTGGGGGACGGAGTTATAGGTTCATTTTGAAACAAAATGAACCTATAACTCCGTCCCCCAGGGTCATTTTCCCCAGAGCTCATTATTAACTGTTAGATGCGGAATACATTGAACTTGTAATTGCAACAGGTGACATTAAAACTCTTCCTGTGCCGCGGTAAACATTTACGAGACCCTCGCCGCTGACTGCTGAACCCATAAGGCTTTTGGATGATTTTTCTACCGTGAAGTTAAGATTGCTTGACCAGCATACTGCAAGGTTTCCATCAATTTTTAATTCATCATTGTCAAGCTGTACTTCGATCAGCTCATTTATTGGAACATTACTTTCAAGGGCAGCGATACCGTTACCTACAAGGCTAAGGTTAAACATGCCTTCTCCGCCTAATGCGGCAGAGGAAAGATTAGTTCTTGCTACAAGTTTATTTTGCACGGTTCCGTCGCAGGCATAGAACATACCATCCTCAATGGTCATTCCGGCCGGACCCCATTTTCCGATATCAAAAAGCAGAATATGTTTGTAAGTAGGTTCCAGAACAAGGACACCCTGTCCTACATACTCGGGTTTTACAGCAGATTCTTTTGTAACCGCTCCTTTAACCATTTTACCGAAAAAGTCACCAACGCCTTTAACTCCGGAGCTTGCCTGCACATTTCCGGCAGTCCACTGCATTGCACCGGACTGTATTATGGCGGAATTATTTCCGTTCATATTGATGACAAGCTGTCTGCGCCGCACGCCCATCTTACTCATAAAATACTCTGTTGTGGCATTGCTTGGAGAAACACTTGCGTCTGTAACATATTCAATAATACTGAAGTTTCCCAAACGAGCGGAAATTTGTCTGACCTGATTTTCTAAGTTTAGAATTTGCATATTAATTCACCATCCCCAATATAGACTAATTTGACGAGTGACTAGAATACAAATATATTTTATCATGTATAAAGCTCTAAAACCTGCATGTATAGGATAAAGAGCATTATACATGAGAACGTCCCCATAGCTCATTTTCTTCCTTCTAGTTATCCCATCATCTTTGCGAAGATCCCACTTTTCTTATTGCTGTTTCCATCTTTTTCTGCCATGGACTCTTTCAGAAATTCTTTATATTCATTAAAGTCGATATAACCTGTCTTTGCTTTGATCTCATCATATCTGTAGAAATATTCTCTGCTGAATACGAAATGCACATGTTTTGCAATGTGTTTCAAAGGCTTGACGATTTCCTCTTCCGGCATTGCAAAGGTAAATATATCAACAAAAGGTGTAAGTTTTGACATCCTTAAAAATACTTTTGTATTCTTGATAGGAGAAAATTTCATAATCTCAATATTCTTTTTTATAAATCCTGTTTTGCAGATAAACTGTCCTTCTTCGGAGGAGATGAGCCAGTATCTGTCATATTTAAAAGCTGTCAGTCCGGGTAAACTTCCGGGCATGTTTTTAACAAGGTATATCGGGATCAGAATATCTGCAGAATGCTCTTTTGCAAATTCCTCGACCTGCTTTGGAAGCTGCCGGCGTATCTTTTTTTCCTCGTTTGAGAAATCCAGAGGGATATCCTGCCTGTAACCGCCGAAAAGTTTCTTAAATATCGGTTTCATGTAGACATTCTTAAAATATCTGACAGTAATATAGGCACGTCTGAAAAATAATACTGAAAGAATAAATACACCTGCAAAAATTGCTGCAAAAAGCGTCGGATTTAAGAATGCCAATCCTATAAGTGCAGCTATTATGACAAATTTTAATCCTTCATAAATCGTTGAAACAAAGGGAAAAACTGTCATTACGGGAAGTAATATGATATCGACAAAAAAGGACATATAGCGGATGAAGAAATAAACGACCAGCGTTAGAAGCAGGATAAATATGCACTTTAACGCATCAAATCCGCTTAAATGAAATTTCTTTATATTAGAAGTTAAAGATGCGGCTTCAACGCTGACGCCTGAGGGAACATTGGCGATAGTCTGTGAAGCTGCAAGGATAATATTGATGGCACCGTTCAGCTTTGCAAACTGGCTTTCAATCGCGAGGCCTAAGGCATTGGTCTTGCTGAAGCATTTCAGCAATTTAGGTAGGCCAAACCAGATAAGACATATAATGCTGATGAAGTGATTGTCAAAAAAACCAAATGAATAATTGCTTAGAAAACCTAAATTTGAAAAGCCGAAGGCCTCTGCAAGATCCGTAGTAAGCGCGGCAATGCTCACCAATATCATTAGAGATGCAGTATCAATACCTGCAAGGAATCCGTTTTCTACTAAAGGTATTATGGCGAGTCCGAAGCTTCCGCCGAGACCATTGGCAAGGGCTGCTCCGCCAGCGATCTCGTCAGCCTTTATCTGACCAACATTTCCCACTAGCTAACAAGTATATAGGTTTATGGGGCAATTGTAAATTGAAGGTGCGCTGGTGGAGAAATGAGCTCATTTCAGCTCAAACTATGATGTATCTTTCCTCTTTTTGTGATATAACTATTAGGCAAGTTATTTGTTGAATGGAGATATATCATGAAAAAATTATCACTTATAAAAGAAATCCTTATTCTCACGCTGGCTACAGTTATAATCGGGGCAGCGGTTTTCTTTTTTCTGATGCCGAGCCATGCATCGGTCAGCAGCATTTCGGGACTTTCGATCGTTCTGACAAATTTCGTGCCGCTTCCGGTTTCGGCGATCACGATGATATTAAACATAGTTCTTTTGGTGATCGGATTTATAACCTGCGGACCTGAATTCGGATATAAGACTGTATATACCTCGATCCTGCTTCCGCTGGTATTGGCATTATTTGAAAAATTATTTCCGGATTTCCAATCTTTTACGGGAGATGCGGCGCTGGATGTACTTTGCTATATATTTGTTGTAAGTATCGGTCTTGCGATACTTTTTAACAGAAATGCTTCTTCGGGAGGACTGGATATCGTAGCAAAGATCCTGAATAAATATCTGAGGATAGATCTGGGAAAAGCCATGTCAGGCGCAGGCTTATGTGTGGCGATGTCTTCAATCCTGGTTTATGACACCAAGACCTTGATATTGAGCTTACTCGGAACCTATTTTAACGGAATGATCCTCGATCATTTTATATTCGATCAGAAGCTCAAGCGAAGAGTCTGCATAGTATCACCTTTTGAAAAGGAAATCCGAAACTTCATCTTAAATGAACTGCACAGCGGAGCCAGCATTTACAAGGTGATAGGCGCCTATCGCATGCAGGAGCACAATGAGATCATCACGATCGTTGATAAAAACGAGTTTCAGAAGCTGATGGCCTACATCGATAAGATCGATCCCCAGGCATTTGTCACTGTCTACAAGGTAAGCGACATGCAGTATATCTCAAAGGATATGCCGGAGAGGGTATTCTGATCATCAATAAAAAGACAGGAAATCTAAGCAGAACTTAGATAAAGCTTGACATCTCCCCATGATTTTAGTATTTTATCCAGTAAACAACAAAGGCGTTTTTGCAGAAGTTACTGCAAAACGCCTTTCTTTAATGTTATAATTTATTTATAAAAGCAAACTCCCTGAAGTGGGAAAGGGAGGCAAATCAAAACGAGATTAAGATTATGTAAAAATAGGAGAAGAAGTATGAAAGAACCGGTTATTGCAAATCCGCTTGATCAGACAGAAAAGCAGCAGATTTTTGAAAATATTGCTGAAACAGATTTGGAGAAAGATCTGCTTAAAAAATATATAGATTTTTTTATAAAGAAAAATAAACTTGGCGGTTATGAGACAGAAGCTATCAGCAAGAGAAAGCTGATCGCTTCTATAGTTCTTGCTGTCGCAGTTTTTCTCGAGATAGTCTATCACGCCCTTTATCACAAGGGAATAGTTTTCTTCTTCATCTTTTTGGAAATTATTTTTTATTTTATATTTTTCAGGAGCCAGAGTCTGAAGCGTTATCTTGTCCGTGAGGTGATCCGCAGGCCGGAGGACAATCTCGACAACATTCTTATAAGTCAGGTCAGCGGAGCTAAAAGTGCCTCGGTAAACAGGATCTTTTCAACGCTGCCGCTTATCATTGCAGCGGCTGCGGCGATAATGATCTTTATGCATCCGCATATGATATATGAAAAAAATTCGGACGGTGGATATTCACTTCGTTATTATACAAAGGCGCTTATACCGGAGGAAGAGGTCATAATCCCGGACAGCTACAATGGGGAGCTCGTTACCGAAATACGCGGAAGTGCCTTTGTCGACATGGATGATATTAAATATGTTTACATCCCGACCTATGTCACAGAGATACGTGGTTCGACTTTTGAGAACTGCAGCAGTCTTGAAGAAGTTGATCTTCCAGAAGGGATTACCAGGATCGGAGGGCATGCATTTTGCGACTGTCCTAATCTTAGTATAATATTTATCCCTTCTACGATACAGGAGATCGGGAGTTCAGCTTTCAGAAGATGTTATTCTCTTGAATATGTGGAGATCCCGGAGGATGCCATGGTAAGTGAAAGGGCATTCAAGGAAAGCCCGACCGAAATATATTATTATTGACGGGGTGAGATCAATGAAGAGTTATATACATTTACTCTATGTCCCGACAATGGCCTGCAATATGGCTTGTAAATACTGCTATTTAGAGGATGAGACAAAAGATCTTAAGACCGGACATAGTCCGATCGAAACGCTTAAATATGCAGTTGAAAAATGCCGCGAGGAGGAGATCATTCCCTTTAATATCTCACTTCACGGAGGTGAGGTCACCTGCTTAGATCCTAAGGATTTTAGGGAAATCACGGGATATATTTCGGAATATTATGACAAAAACGGCGGACTTTTGACAGGTGCCGGATTTCGCGTGGGGCAGCCACATATAAAGACTAATCTGCTGGATTTAGACCGTCACATGGACGCAATCCGCGAATATGGAGTTTCGGTAAGCGGAAGCATTGATCTGCCGCTTTCACTTCATCGGAAATACCGCGTAGGAAAAGACGGAAAGGATACACTTGATAAAATCCTTGCAAATGCGGAGCTTTTAAGAGAACTGCCTAATCACAAAAAAGTTTCGGCAACTATTTTCAGAGAACATCTGGAATGCATTGACGAGATCATAGAGGACATATGGTATCTGCATAAAAATACCTGTCTCGATATGACAGATTTTAATTTCATGATAGGTTTCGAAAACAGTGCAGGGATTCTGCATGCGCTTACAGAGGAAGAACAGCTTGAATTTTTCCATCGCATCCGGGATGCCTTTATGGGAACAGAAATTGAGGAAGGATTAAAGGGAGCCTGGTTTAGAGAATTTGGACCGGATTATTGTACTAATTCCGTCAATTGCGGAGGAAAATTTTATTTACTCGAAAGAAACGGAGATATTTATTCCTGCGTGAGAGGGCAGAAAAATCCTGATTTTTATTATGGAAATATCTACGAAGAGAGCATGAGCCGGATAATGGAGCGCGGGGCTGAAAAGATACGCGCAGTCCACGAATCCTGCGGCTTTGATGAGGAATGCGGAAACTGCGGATATTTATATCTTTGCAGGACAGGATGTCCTTTTGTAAAAAGGCAGCAGAAAAGAGCGAAGAGCTATACCTGTCTTTTGCAGAAGGAATTATATGAGCTCTGGGAGATACCGGCGCATAATTATCCAAGACCCGATGCGCTCGACTATGTCTGTGAAATGCACCCGGAAAGAATAGAAGATTATGCACTTGCGCGGATCCCGAATGGGATACCGGATCTGAGGACTATTATACGTGAGGATCCGAAGCTTAAATATATTTATGATCCTTCGGTATTTATCCTGAATATAGACGGTAATGATTTTAATTTAGAGTCACAGATAATAAAAAAGGTTCGTTCTTTTACTTTTATAACGCCTGAGAGTAAGGTTCTGCTTTATGCTAAAAAAGGCATTTTTGATGAGGAATGTAGTTATCCCGAAAATAATGCCATTTATATACAGCTGCTGACCGGAGATACTATAGTTTACGGAGATGAAGGCAGGACAAAGCAGAGGCATATCGCAAATGAAATGATATATAAACAGGTCGCAGAAGAGGAAGAATCTGACAGAGAGGGATATATAAAAATCGATATTTCAGATTTTTTAAGGCGATATGGAAAATATCTTTCGAAAGAACAGGAGAATAATATTTTCTTTACGACGACATCACTCAGGGATTATCATTACACAAAACAGAAAAACAATGCGTTTTATCACATACAGGCAGCGGATCTGCCATTTCAGAACATTGAGTTTTGTTATTTGACATTGGAGGAAAAAATATGATATATCCGTCTACTTATAAAGAAATGGCTGCATGGGTAGGTATAAAAAAGCTTCGAGGCGACTTCCTTCTTACGGATGAGCAGGCAGAGCATATCTATGATCTGCTCCGTACAAAAAAGGTAAGAGTCGTGGAGGGTAGACCCAGCGGGATCATAAACACCTTTTTGTATGATGGGAGAATGGAAAAGATCACGACTCAGACTAATCTTAATCCATCAGTTTATGAAAAGGTAACGGTAACCGAGGCAGGATACAGTTTCGAATTTTCGGCATCCTATCTGGCCTCGAAGAGGTCGAGTTCATCCTATTCAGGAGGATCCGGCAGCAACAACAATAACAATAATAACAACAATAATAATAACAATAACTGATAACGGGGGAATATCATGATCAGCGATAAGGTTCATGAAAAACGGCTGCTTAAAAAAGATGTCGTTATAGTCACTGACTATTATGATAATGGCAGTGCGAAGGAGCGGAGCAGCGATCACAGCAGGGCTGATGATGTAAAGTCCGGAGTTATCCTTGCTAAGAAATATTATATGCATGGGAAACTTCTCCATCAGGAGACTGAGTTTAATCCGGGAATGCTTTATTCATTTATTTTCCCAAAAACGGACGACGGAAAAGTGCAGTGTCCGAATTGCGGAGGAACAGGAGAAGATGCAGTTTTTTCAGACGGCTGCCCCTATTGCGGAGCCTTTTACAATATGGAGTATCAGTCGGAACTTTTAGGAGGCAGGGAACACAGCGATTATGTTGTTCAGGAGAGAAAAAATCTGCTTTTCCCATTGATCCTTATAATGCTGGTTTGTATGTCAGTAGGAAGCTTTATTACAGTAACCACGGGTCGTACAAGCACGATTTTTGACTATGGAAAGGGAGCTCTTATAGGTGCTATAGTCGGTGGGATAATTTATCTGATCTATGCCGCGAGCAAGTCAAAGTCTGCACTGACATCAAAAGAGATAAGAAAAAAATATGAGCAGGATCTGGTGATGACAAGATTTAAGAATGACCTTAGTGCAAACGGACTTACAATGAGCAGTTTTGCCAATAACCTGAATCTTGGATTAAGGGATTATTATTTTGGATCGGAATCTGAGGAGACAAAAAATATCATTGATTTTGATGTGTTGGATTATCGCGGACAGAACCTTATAAGACAGGATGGAAAGGTGCTTGTTTCTACAGATCTTTCGATCAGGCTGATGAGTGGGGACGGAGAAAAGATCAGGTCTGAGGAGACTGTAAAGCGTGTCCGTATGGTTAAGAGTGATAAGGCAGGAACGCAGCAGAAGGCGGGACTCAACATAACAAAATGCCCCTATTGCGGAGCCAGTATAGATCTTACAGAAAGAAAATGCTCTTATTGCGGGACTCCGTTTTTATACGAAAGACCACTTAATATTGACAGCGTGACATGAATCTTAAATTGCATATAGTTAATAAGCCTCAGTCGGTTAATACTATCCGGCTGAGGCTTATTTTTAACTTAATAAATATTTACTTTGCAAAGGGAACTTTACTTACGCATTATCCTTATATCTTTTTTACTCATTACCGTAAAGTGCTTTTTCTACTTCTTTTGTCCACTCGATATAATCTTCATCCTTTTCAAGAATTGATTCTTCGGACAGGAAGTTTTCAGGTGAACTTGTAACTGTAAGTTCTCCGTTGTCACTGTCAGAACTGTAACTGTTAAGAGTATCGCTTACATTGTATGAATTATATCCGGTATCTCCGGTTGCAGGAGCAGCTGTTACGGTATTTACTGTTGTGATAGTATCAGTTTCTGAGTTATAGGTAAATACATTCCAGTAGATATCGCTTGTGCTGCATGCAGCAGTCGGAATAGAGAAAGTGCCTCTAAGTTCGTCACCAATGTAAAGCCATACTTTAGCACCTGATGCAGATAAAAGAGCTTCATTTGAGTAATTGTGAACAAAGAAATAATAAATTCCGTCCGCGTTGGCTCTTACGGTAGTCTTCTCAGGACCATAGCTAGTGGTATCGTCATGGTCGAGGTCTGCTACAAGAGTGCTGCCCTCATAGCGGTTAAGATCGCTGAACCATGTGTGGAATGTAGTTCCTCCGGGTGTTGGCCCGACAAGGTGTGAATCAAGGTCGTAAGGAGTTTCTCCCCAGGTGAGGGTAACACTCAGGAGACCATCTGTTAAGAACTGTGTGATGATAATATTCTCAACAGTTTCTTCTGCCTCATTTACAACAATGCTTCTGTATCCTGATGAATATCCTGCAAGTGCTGCTTCTACAGTATAGTATCCATAAGGAAGATCACTGAATTCATATTCGCCGTCTTCATTTGTGAGGATTACTATAGTGTTTCCATCTTCGTCTGCAAGATAGCTTCCGTTGGTATTGTTGAGACCTCTGCGGATTCTTACAATAGCATCCTGAAGCGGAGTATCGTTTCCTACTGATGCATCTATTACCTTACCGGTAATTGTTGAGCTTCCGCTTTCAGCAACTGTAAGATAAATATTTCCGAGGTTTCCGGTATTTTCAGTCTCTGAAATAACTACGCCTTCAGTCTCGTGCATGTAATAGCCATAAGCCCATACTTCGACATTGTAGGTTCCTTCAGGAACAGCTGCGCTGAACTGACCATTTGTGGCATGAATACGGGTATAAGAGTTAATTTCAGTATTGATAACATTTACATATACATTGGAAATTGTAGATCCATTATCACTAGTTACATTTCCTGTAATACGGTAGCCTCCGGTCGGACCTTCAAAAAGGAAATCGGTCTCCGGAACATCAGGATCGCTTCCACCGCAGGATTCTACGGCTTTATCGTAAGCCACTGACGGTGTAACATTATTTGCAAGCTCGTCTGTAACTGCATCAAGAGTATCATTACAGTAAGTTACAGATACTGTGTCATCATAACCATAAACAGCTTGGGCTCCTTTTGCTACCAGTGTCTTAGGAATTATCTCATCGTCAGCACTGCTGTAGCAGGTACCAAGGAATATGCGTGTACCGCTGAGAGAGTCAGACTCATAGTTGGCATCGAACCATTTAGCACCTACTGCGATATTGCCGTCGCTGCAAACAACTATTCTGCCGGCCTGATAGTCTGCATAAAATTCATCATTTGCAGTATTAAAGTCAAATATTTCTCCTGTAACGAGATATGGATTACCATCCTGATCGATTGTTCCGTGTGAGTCGACAAGTATATCACTGTAGCTTTCAAAAGACTTAAATGTATCAAGATCTGCATCTGTATCCTGTAAGTCTGTAACGCTTCCAAGTTTTTCGCCTGCTTCGATGAAATTATCGTACTGGAACTGACTTCCGCGGAAAGGTCTGGCAACAAGTACACCGCTTCCTGCCTGAACATCCAATGATGAATTTTCAGCTGATTCGGAAATATCATCAAGGTCTACAACGCCTTCTTCAGTGTCTGAGCCATTGTTGTTCTCTTCACCAAGATCAGATTCTGTAAAGACAGAAGAACTTTCCTCTTCAGCTTCATTGGCTGCCTTGATCTCGGTATCTTCATCTGAGTTAACAGAACCTTTTTCACTGCTGTCAATATTCTCCCAGATACCGGTTATTCCATTGTCGGTTGTAAATACAACAGAGCCGTTATCAAGCTTTTCGATATTATTAGAAGCTATACCTGCGCTTTCAATCGCTGTAACAGCGGCCGAAGCTGTTGTTACACCTCCAAGATTTGTGATAGCGTTTGAGGCCTTTGTTTTCTCCGCATCAGGTATCTCTGTATAGAAGTAAATATCAGTTGGATCGGATTCTACACTGCCATCGCCATCACCATATACAGCATGGTAGCTCTTTTCACCCCTTGAGCTTTGGCTGAGTTCAACAGTGCCTGTAAATTTGCCGTCACCATCGTCATCGGTAAGTTCACCTACCGTGTTTCCGTGCTCGTCAACAAGGTCGAGGCTGTCAACGTTTTCCTGTGAGAGAACCTGTACGCTGAAATCTACATCTTTTGTTTCGCCTGCTTTTATTGTTCTGCTGCTGGTGGCCGGACTACCAACCAATGTAACTGCAGAATTAGTGAAAAGATCGCTGGATACAGAACCACTGCTATTGATACTGTATTTATAAGCAACATGCTCAATGAATTTTACAGTTTCGCCATCGGCTATAACATTCTTGCTGACAGTAACTGTATTCTGGCTTATTGAGGCTGTTTCTACAGATTCTACAGATTCAACAGTTGAGCTTGTTCCCGCTGTAGATGAGCCTGAGCTTCCTGAACCTGTAACCTTTATTTTTATCTTATATTTGGCTGCATCTTTTCCTTCACCGAAAATAGCAGTTATTTTAGTCTTTCCTTCACCAACAGCTGTTATAAGTCCTGTAGTTGAATCAACTGTTGCAACAGAAGTCTTAGAGCTTGTCCAGCTGCTGGGCTTTGCCTTGGTGATCCCGGAGAAGAGTTCAATGCCGTTTTTTGTAGAATGAGCAGTCATTTGAACATTCTTTGCAGGAACAGGTTTTTCGACATTCAAAGTAGCTGTAACATCGGATTTAGAGCCAGTCTTAAGAATTGGTGTAATAGTAACAGTACCGGTTTTCTTAACCTTTACCTTACCCTTTTTGGATACTTTTGCAATTTTTTTGTCACTGACTTCGTATTTTTTGATACCTGTAACACCGCGCTCCGTAAAATACGAAGAAATATTGAATTTCTGCTTTGCTACATAAGTCGGTATCGCATCAGTATCCTCGTAGACGATAGTTATTGATTCCTCTTCATTTGCGGCGATAGTAAGAGAACTCTTACTCTTGGATTTGATCGCGTATCCGCTTGGCAGTGTATCTGTTATAGTCACATCGACTGCAAGTGGGTTATTGTTTTTGATCTTAAGAGTTCCGGTGATATCATCACCATTGTCGTAGCTTGATTTATCCATGTCGAGTGAAGCATCGATTGCATTTATGCTGACATCACCTGTGGCCTGGGTGGAGACCTCTTCGCTGTCATCATATTCTTCAAGAACTACAACATCATCCTCGGCCAGTGTTAATGCCGCCTGTCCGAATACCATTGTCGCTGAAAGTAACACTGCCAGCGATCTGCGTAAAAACTTTCTTTGCATTTTGCTACCCCCTTTTACCATAATTCCAGTTCCCTTTGCACCTGCATTTGTAGCAGTATAAGATTTATATCGGAAGCTAGCTGCAAGAAATATATATAAATATTGTATTTATATTGTATATGGGTATTTTATTTTGCACAATTTAACGAAGTAAAAAAATCCCCGACTCTAAGCCGTAAAGGCGTAGGTGGAATATCCTGAGGATGCGGAGATCATGAAAGAGACTTTCTTAAAAAAACTCATTAAAAATATGGAAATACAGTCTGTCAGGATCAAATTGCCGCCTGAAAGAAATCAGGACTTTCCGGATCTGGGTCTCAGAAATACAATTTTTGGAGCGGAAAATCCATTTTCTGAAAATATGCCTGAAGCAGTTAACAAAGAGGATAAGATAAAAGTCTGGATGGCGGAGGATATTTTTCGCTGTCATTATATAATTGAGATAAAACCCAGAGAAGAGGAGGCTGCAATTATCGGACCATATCGTATTGAAGATATGGGGATATCGGAGATCAGCAGAAGGTTTGATAAGCTTGGATTTAAGAATATAAATATGCAATATCTTACGAGATATTATCATCTGCTTCCTCATATCAGAGACCTTAATCTGGTCTATTTTATAGTTCAGGACCATTTTTCTGAGATATATGGAGAGGATGCATTTGATTGAATCCTTCTCAAACCCCCAGCAGAGCTGGGGAGACCAGAGGACGCAAGTGGCGATAAACGAAGTAACAAAATAATAACCTCCGCTATATAATAGCTGTAGGTCTAGCAAACCACAGTGAATACAACGGAGGTGTCCATGGACAATTTAAGTCTATCACATAGTAGATACAATTGCACCTACCATATCGTTTTTATTCCAAAATATCGTCGTAAGGTGATGTTTGGAAATTTGAGAAAAGAGGTTGGAGAAGCAATTGGAAAAATATGCAAGCTTGAGGGAGTGACAATAATAAAGGCTGCAACATTACCAGATCATGTACATATGTATGTTTCAATTCCACCTAAAATGGCTGTATCAAAAGTAGTTGGAAGGATAAAGGGCAAAAGCTCATTGATGCTATTCGATAGACATCCAGAATATCGCGAAAGATATAACAGAAATTTTTGGGCAAGAGGATATTACTGTGAAACAATCGGTAATGTTAATGAGGCAACAATAATAAAGTATATTGCTGAACAGTATGAAAGGGATCGACTGGAAGGAGAGACCAAAAGATTATGAGCCGCTTTTAAGCGGCTACCAGTAACATGATGAATGGTTTGCTAGACCGCCTTTAGGCGGAAACGCAACAAGCCCTGGAAGGGCTAACTCAAACCACCAGCAGAGCTGGTGGTTATGACTTTAAATTTTTTTGAGATGGAATTAATGCGGAGTCCGGAAACTGTTGAAAACGATGAGGGGGACAGTGCTTACCAGAGAGAGCGTCTGATGCAGGTTTATGCGCAGGAAAAATTAATGATAGATTATATTTCAAAGGAAAATTATTATGACGCTGTTTCAGTAATAAGAAAATCAAATGCTCAGGGACTGGAGGCGAGGACGGACAATAATTTAAGAGACGTAAAAAACTACAGCATAGTGTTTAATACTATCTGCAGTCTAGTACGAAATGCACGTCCTGCTGTTTATTCACCGTTGGTGCAGGAAATGATCGATTTGACAGAAGCGGCTTTTTCGGAGGAACTCACACTTAAAGATATTGCTGAAAAATTAAATCACAGCTCAAATTATCTATCAATGAAATTTAAGAAGGAAACAGGAAAGACTTTTTCGGAATTTCTATTGGAGATACGGCTTAGATATGCAAAAGAACTTTTATCGGGTACAAATCTGCCGATAGCAGCTGTTGCGGAGGAATCCGGTATCCCTGATAATAATTATTTTTCCAGGATCTTTCGACAAAGAGAAAAGCTCACACCAAGAGAATATCGTAAGGAAAAGCAGAAAGAGAATTTAGGCTGAGACTTATGGATTAAATAAATATTTCCGATATATATACGTGAATATTTTTGCGCTGACATTGATTCAGCAGAAAGGGGTAGGTATGTCGGAAATGAACACAAAGGCAATGTATAAACTCTCTTATGGACTTTTTGTATGTACGGCAGTAAGAGGGGACAAGATGAATGGCTGCATTACAAATACAGCAATTCAGGTAGCATCTGATCCAAACAGGATCTCGATCGCGGTCAACAAGGCAAACTACACGCATGATATGATCAAAGAGACAAAGGCGTGCAATATTTCCGTTATCAGTCAGGATGCGAAATTTGATCTCTTTAAGCATTTCGGTTTCCAGTCGGGAAGAGATGTCAATAAATTTGACTCTTCTTATCCGGAGTCAGATTATAAGATCGCAGAGAACGGAATCCCCTATATTGTAAATGGAACAAATGCTTATTTTTCATTAAAGGTGGAAAGTGAAGTGGATCTTGGATCACACACTCTCTTTATCTGCGAACCAATCTTTATGGATGTCCTTTCGGATACATCCTCGGCAACATATGAATATTATCAGAATAATATAAAACCGAAGCCTGAAAAAGTTGGAACTACTCCAAAGGGAGAAACAGTATGGCGCTGCCTTATCTGCGGCTACGAATACGTAGGAGAGGATATGCCCGATGACTTCATCTGCCCTATCTGCAAACATGGAAAAGAAGATTTTGAGAAGATAATAAGGTGAGGATAAGGTATGTGTTTTGGTGACTTAATTGCAGGAATCCGCATTTACTGCGGGTTCCATGTGATAACGTATAACAAGTGGCAAACAAGCCCGCAGTGACCAAAACATATACTTTCTTGTCAAATTGACGCCACTCTTGACAATAGATAAAAATAAATGCTGTAATGTCATTACCGACGGCGAAGAACTCAAGAACAAAAAGTTTTCTCCGTCGGTCAAGACATTTTAGCATTTGTTTTTATCCAGTCAAGAGCAAGCCGCTTACGCGGTGGCTGGTGAGAACCTCAGGCTCAGAATCTAAGAACAATTATTTTGGACATCCGGATCTGTATCTAAAGCGGCATTGTTAAGTTCTTTCATTCCTAAAACAATCTATAATCACTATTTTAACAAAATTTTCTTCCTATTTTGACTGTATTCTAGTTGCTTATTTCTTTTTTTATGCCTAAAACGTTTCAAAACCTACATTTTAGGCAAATTTTCCTCCAATTTCCCTCTGCAATTCTGGCTCCATTTTATCTTTTTGTGCCTAAAACACTTCAAAACCCACATCTTAGGCAAATTTTCCACCAATTTTCCCTCTGCAATTCTGGCTCCATTTTATCTTTTTGTGCCTAAAACACTTCAAAACCCACGTCTTAGGCAAATTTTCTTCCAATTTTGAAGTGATAACATATTGTCAGTGCTTCCAAACATTATAGATACAAGAAGCCTAGTGATTCATACAAGGTTTATCCAAATCTTCTAATGACTGGACTCAATGTTTCCGGGCCGCTGCAGTGCATAGTAAGTGATATGACAGCATTCTACCTGCAAGGGGTCTATTATGAGCTGACACTGTTCATGGACCTTTGGAATAACGATATCCTATCTTACTCCCTGTCGAAGAAACGTGGTGACAGGATGACATACATGAGTGGCTTCAAAGAAATCCTTGATATCAAGGCACGGTATCCTGATATGGAAATGGTTCTGCACACTGACCAGGGCTCTGTTTATTCTTCAAAGAGCTTTAACGAACTCCTGCCACTTTACAACATAGTTCATTCAATGTCTCGTGCAGGAACACCTACCGATAATGCTGCCATGGAGGCAATCAACGGCTGGATCAAAGCAGAAATGTTCAAAGAACTACATGTAACAAGCAATGAAAATATAGCAAAAAAGATAGCAGACTACATCGTGTTCTTTAATGAAAAACGACCTGCGTACTCTTTGAACTATCTCCAAACAGTACAGGGAGTACTATGCTTAAAAACATGTGCGGAAATTTATGAAACTGTGTCTACTTTTAGTTGATTAGTGCAATCTGTAGAAAAATTTGCCTAAGATGTGGGTTTTTAAGTGTTTTAGGCACAAAAAGATAAAATAGAGTCAAATTGCAGAGGGAAATTGGAGGAAAATTTGCCTAAGGTGTGGATTTTGAAGTGTTTTAGGCACAAAAAGATAAAATGGAGCCAGAATTGCAGAGGGAAATTGGAGGAAAATTTGCCTAAGATGTGGATTTTTAAGTGTTTTAGGCACAAAAAGATAAAATAGAGTCAAATTGCAGAGGGAAAATTGGAGGAAAATTTGCCTAAGATGTGGATTTTGAAGCGTTTTAGGCATAAAAAGAAATAAGCAACTAGAATACAGTCAAAATAGGAAGAAAATTTTGTTATAATAGTTATTATAGATTGTTTTGGGAATGAAAGAACTTAACAATGCTGCTTTAGATACCGATCCGGATGTCCAAAATAATTGTTCTTAGATTCTGAGCCTGAGGTTCTCACCAGCCACCGCGCCAGCGGCTTGCTCTTGACTGGATAAAAATAAATGCTAAAATGCTCTGCCGACGGAGAAAACTTTTTGTTCTTGAGTTCTTCGCCGTCGGTAACGGCATTTCAGCATTTATTTTTATCTGTAGTCAAGAGTGGCGTCAAATTGACAATAAAATATATGTTTTGGTCACTTTATTGCAGGAATCCGCATTTACTGCTGGTTCCGTCTGATAAACTTTAACAAGTGGCAAACAAGCCCGTGGCGCAGCCACATTTAAATGGCTTGTTTGCGGGATTTTTGATGCTTTGCAGCAAAAATCTATAGGTTTCTGATAAATAGAAATCATCTGTTGTCTACTTTTTCCGGATTCATGTCGTGCTTTGACAGTCTGTCCCAGGCAACGGCTTCCCATTTGGTTCCGGGTCTGCCATAGTTGCAGTATGGATCGATGGAGATTCCGCCTCTTGGCAGGAATTTTCCCCAGACTTCGATGTATTTCGGATTCATTTTAGCGATCAGATCCTCCATGATTATATTTACAACATCCTCATGGAAGTCTCCTCTGTTGCGGAAAGAGAAAAGATAGAGCTTCAAGCTTTTGCTCTCAACCATTTTTTCGTCAGGTACATAAGAAATAGTGATCGTTGCAAAATCCGGCTGACCTGTGATAGGGCAGAGCGAGGTAAACTCAGGACAGTTGAATTTTACGAAATAGTCGTGCTGCGGATGCTTGTTCATGAAAGTCTCAAGTATATCCGGATTGTACTCGCTGTCATATTTTACGCCCTTATTTCCAAGTAAAGTTAAGTTCTCTTTTTCTATATCTCGCATTTATTTTCTCCTTTTAAGTGCCGGGTCTTCTACTCCGTTAGCAGCAAAGGCTGCAGCCCTGTCGATACAGGTTCCGCATTTTCCGCAGGGCTCGTCGCCGCCCTCGTAGCAGGACCAGGTGAGTTCATAGGGAACTCCGAGTTCAAGTCCGATCTTTACAACTTCAGCTTTGTTGATATTTACAAAAGGTGCTTCGATCTTAAGCTGATGACCGGAACCTTCCCAGATTGCTTCGTTCATGGCATTATTAAATACAGGTGAGCAGTCGGGATAAGCAAATCCGGCAGAATCATCGGCATGTGCGCCGTAATAGATAACACTGCAATCTTTACTTAATGCGATGCTGGCTGCAGATGAAAGAAAGAGGCCGTTTCTGAAAGGAACGTAAGTAGTTACAGGCTTTTCTCCATTAGTTTCCTTTATCTGCTCAGCATAACTTTCTTCAGGAATTTCTGATTCAGACTGCTTTAAGAGAGAGCAGTTGCTGTACTGAAATATTTTGCTGAGGTCTAAGAATAACTGTTCAACGCCATAATATTCAGCAACATCCTTAGCTGCCTGAACTTCTTTATCGTGCTTCTGACCATATGAAACAGAAAGCGCTATTACATTATCTTTTCCATATTTTTTTACTGCCATTCCGAGTGCAGTAGTGGAGTCAACTCCGCCGCTGCATAAAACCATTGCCTTCATATTAAGTCCTCACTTTATTTTAAGTATAATTGTAAACTCGGATCAGTTTTGAACTGACCGCGTAATTCTGCGGTAAATGTCTTTGTATTTGTTTTCTTGATGCCGCGGGCCGTAACGCAGCTGTGGCAGCCCTCGATCGTAACTGCGACATTATCTGTTCCGCTGATCTCGCTTATGATATCAGCGATGTCTTTACCTATCTTTTCCTGAAGCTGGAGGCGGCGGCCGACCATATCACAAACGCGCGCGATCTTTGAAAGACCGATCACTTTACCGTTTGGGATATAGGCCACATTGACCTTCATGTCATACATTAAAGCCATATGATGCTCGCAGTAGGAGAAGATATCGATGTCCTTCATCACTACGACTTTCCCGGTATCTTCTGTTGACTCGTCCGTTCCATCCAGACCGTCTTCGAAAGTTTTATCAAACATCTCGGCGATCTCATGATTTGTATAATTCATGCCGGCAAAAACTTCTTCATACATTTTTGCCACACGTTTCGGAGTATCTTTAAGTCCCTCACGCTCGGGATCATCTCCGAGGGCGACAAGAATACCGCGTATATGTTCTTCGATTGCTTTGGTATCTATCAACTTAAACTCCTTTCTTATCAGGATCCCAGATAACCTTGTGCATCTGGATCTGAATTCTTGCTTCGTTCATTTTATTGTCGATCATGAAATTTACAATCTCAACAGGCTCGATCGAGCCAAAAACAGGACTGAAATAAACATGACATTTATGGAGAAGGTCATATTCATCGATCAGTTCTTTTGCCCTATTTAAATCATCAATGCTTCCGGAAACAAATTTAATGGTATCGTTTTCATTTAAGATATTGAAATTGCTGAGGAGCATGCTTTTTTCCCAACCGCTTGATGGGAGCTTGTAATCCATGGTAAATACGGGACGATTTTCTTTTGAGAAAGGAGCCAGATCCACCGCACCGTTGGTTTCAATCTCAACCCTTAAGAAATCATCTTTCATGAGGATTGCCAAAAGCTTATCCATATTCGCCTGCAGAAGGGGTTCCCCTCCGGTCAGAGTGACGTCCCGGACACCGGTGCTTTTTATATATTCATAAATTTCTTCCGGAGTCATTTCCTCGAAAGCACAGTCTGCTTTGTATGCCCATGCCGTATCGCAATAGCTGCAGCGGAGATTGCAGCCCTTGAATCTTACGAAAACTGCGAGCTCACCGGCTCTGCAGCCCTCACCGTTAATACTTATAAATTTCTCTACAACTTTCATATCTCTTATTACTCTTCATACGCTGCGCAGTTGTTTGGAGTTTCATAAACTTCAACACGGTGCAGGTCATATCCTTTTGATCTTATTTCTTTATAAAAATATGCTGCAAAATTTTCGGCTGTCGGTCTGAAAGGAACTTCTATGAGTCGGAAATTTTCTTCTTTAAGAGCCTCAACAGTTTTTTCTTTTAATGAATTTTCTTCATATATAAAACTGTGATCGAAATTATCGCAGAGTCCCTTGATAAGCTTTTTTAAGTCTGAAAAATCAAAGACCATTCCGCGGGTATGCTTTTCTTCGCTTAATTTTTCCTGTTTTACTTCTACGATGACCCTCCAGCGGTGGCCGTGGATATTGCTGCATTTTCCCTCGTAATCTTTAAGGAAATGAGCTGCATCAAAACTGTCTTCTGATTTAATAAAATACATAACTGATTTCTCCAAATAAAAAAGCCCTGCAAAACTGCAGAGCTACTCTTTCATAATTTTAAAAATATAAATGAAATATAGTAGTCCTGGTTTTGTTTATTGACAGGAAGGTACAAATGAACTGTCATTATTTATTGTTAAATCGGAAATACATTATATATTCATTGAATTATAATGTCAACCGATGAGAGTTTTCAAAAAAATAAAACTGAACTATAATTATTTATTGAAATAATTATTAAGGCAAGGATGGAACTATGTTAAAACATAAAAGAAGAATTAATCTTGTTGTTGGACCTTTATTAATGATATTGTTTACTTTCTTTCTGCCGGCTTCGATCTTCGCTGAGTTCAAGAGCAGGGCGGCAGTCGGAACGGTAGCCTGGATGGCTTACTGGTGGGTGACCGGACCTATTGATTATGCGGTCACGGCCTTTTTGCCGATAGCGATAAATGCGGTTCTGCAGATCACGGATATGAAAGATGTGATCGCGAACTATGCGTCGGAGACGATACTGCTCCTGCTGGGCGCATCTATAATGATGGTATCCTGGGAAGAAACCGGACTTGATAAAAGGATCGCGTCAAGATTCTTAATGACGGTTGGAAGCGGATTTCGGACACAGCTTGTATTCTGGTTTCTTTTGTCTACATTTCTGTCAACGGTTCTGCCGAATGCGGTAGTCTGTGCAACGATCACTCCTATCGCGGTTTCAATGCTTAAATATGCGGGAGAAAAAGATATTGCAGAAAGCTCAAAGGGCTCGAAACTTTTACTCTATGTAGCGTATGGAACAGGTGTCGGAGGACTGGCATCACCGCTCGGAGGTGCGATGAACCTTGTAACTATCAGCTATCTCGAAGAAATTACAGGACAGGAATATATTTATATAAACTGGGTATTGAGATTTTTGCCGATAATGCTCCTTTTACTCTTGGTTAACATAATATTTATGCTGAGAGATGTGCCAAAACATGAGGTACTTGGACGCTCAAAAGAATATTTTGAGAAGGAATGCAGGAACCTTCCTCCAATGAAGCCGGAAGAAAAATGGTCGCTTGCGATGTTTATTATTGCCACGGTTCTTTCTTTTACACGACAGCTTTATCAGGATATCCTTCCGGGACTTAAACCGGCCTATGTATTTATAATTTTTGCGATACTAAGTTTTCTTATTAAAAAAGAAGATGGTAAAACTCTTTTGCGTTGGAGATTTGTTCAGACGAGGATAGTCTGGGAGCTTCTCTATATTTTTGCCGGAGGACTTGCGGTCGGCACACTGATAAGCGGCTCCGGGGCAACTGAAAATATAGGAACGGCGATTTCAGGAATGGGAATGAAGGGCGGTTTCGTAACAATTCTGGTCATTATAACAGTTACGGTCCTCATGTCAGATGTGACGAGTAATACAGCTACGGCAGCAGTTGCAATGCCGATAGTTATTTCTATAATACAGGGAATTGGTAAGAATCCGATACCCTATATCTATATAGCATCGATCGGAGTAAATCTTTCATATATGCTTCCGACTTCGATCAGAGCCGTACCCGTCGGATATGGTCTCAGACCGAATTACATGCTTAGAGAAGGGTGGAAGATGACAATAGTTGTTATCGCAGCCATGACTTTGATAAGCTGGGCATTATTGACCTACTGGCCTGTGTTCAGTACTGTCTGAAACAGTCTGTCAGGGCTGTTGTTTTTGATAAAAAAGAACAGCCCAAATTTGATAAGCGGCAAATACTTATATGTCGAAGAGATATATCAGTCAAAATTTTTAATAACGACCATTTTGATACGGTCTTTTTCGATAGACACTTCAATATCGTCAGCTTTGCTGGCTATGATGGTTCTTTCGATATCATCAGCTTCATCATGGCTCTTTTTGACGGAGCCTGATGCTGAAACTTTCTTTTTATAATTACTTAGGGTCCATTTTGATGAAAGGTCATCGGGATTGGCAAAGAGGCTCTTTATCTTTCCGGAGAGTCCACTGTAAGCCTTATTTGTTCCGCTCGATGACATTGAAAGCAGTTCATTTTTTTTATCTGAATCAAGCTCTTTCTTGCAGAGAAAAACAAGTTTACAGTTATCCCTGTCGCCCTCTATCCAAAAGATAGATTCCCGGCCGTCAACAATATCTTTAAGAAAAGTGATCGATTCCTCGGCAAGAAGTCGGAGAGTCACTTCGTTCTCTTTTTTCATACGTACGTCAAACATGAAGTTTTCAACTATGTTGTATCCTCTGTCGATCGTAGAAGTAAGATCGCTTATTACAACGTGTTCTGATTCCATAATAAAAATCCCCCTGATTTTAGATTTCTTTTATATTCTATCATGTCTTTATGAGTGGAAATGTTGTTTTTTTCGAACAATATTATTTTTTATCAATTCATGACTTAATCTAATGGAAAGATACTGTGAAAGCACTTTAATACATGAACGCGTTAATGTTTTGCTTGACGAAAATTTAAATTGTTTTATAATTTATTCATGCTGTTTTCGAACAGCAGCAAAAAAACAGGGAGGGTTTCTGGTATGAAACTTTATAAACAATTTATGCAAATTGTTGTCATGGTTGAGAATGTCGTACTTGCTTTATCAGTTCTGCTGGTACTGCTCCTGACTTTTGGCAACGTCGTAGCGCGAAAACTTTTTCATCACTCCTGGGGCTTTACCGAGGAAATTGTAGTTGCAGTATTTGTTCTTATTTCACTTTTGGGGGCAGGCGCTGCAGCCAGAGAAGAGGGCGGACTGGTAAGTTTAGGTCTTGCTACAGACCATGTCAGTGCAAAGACTAAAGCTCTCTTACAGATTATCAGCTCTGTTTTTTGCATTATTTATTCGTTGGTGCTCAGCTTTGAAGGTATGGTACGTGTATTGACCGATCAGACGTCAAGCCCGATCCTTGGCATTCCTAAATCATTTTTCTGGGCTTTTGTAGTTATTGGTGGATTATCACTGTTTTTTCATTTTATAGAAAACTGCATGGACTATTCAGCCGCATACAGAAAGGAGGCAGCATAAATGATAGCAGCAATTCTCTTTTTATCATTCTTTGCAATGCTTCTTATCGGTATGCCGATAGCAGTCTGCCTCGCTATGAGCTCAATGTTTGCGGTTCTTTATGCGGCAAATTTTGTTTCGCAGTTTTCAACGCTGACGCTTGGAGTTATAGCAGCTAACACATATACAGGTATTTCCAAATTCCTTCTTTTGGCTATCCCGTTTTTCGTTCTTTCGGGAAATATCATGGCAAAGGCAGGAATATCAAAGCGTCTCGTCCGTTTTATAGATGATCTCGTAGGTCATACCCGCGGAGGTATGGCGATCGTATGCGTTATCGTTTCATGCTTTTTTGGTGCGATCTCAGGCTCGGGCCCGGCAACTGTAGCAGCTCTCGGAGCAGTTCTGATCCCGGCAATGATCAGTTCGGGATTTACACCGGCGTTTTCGGAAGCACTTATGGCGGCCTCCAGTTCCATAGCTATCGTAATCCCGCCTTCGATCGCTTTCGTTGTTTACGCTTCAATTGTCGGCGGAAATGTAGGCGAACTTTTCATGGCAGGTATTATACCCGGAATCCTCATGGGACTTGCTCTTATAATCGTTGTTTTGATAGAAACACGCCGCAAGGGAATAGAGGCTGCACATGAAAGACGCAGTATGAAGGAACTACTTGCAAGTTTTAAAGATGCTTTCTGGGGACTTTTAATGCCGGTCATCATCCTCGGAGGAATTTACGGAGGAATCTTTACACCGACCGAGGCGGCAGCAGTTTCCGTAATTTATGGTATTTTTGTAAGCGTTGTTATTTACAGGGATGTAACAATAAAAGATCTTTTCAGGATATTCTATGATTCTGCAAAAACATCAGGCGGTATTATGCTCATTGTAGCGTCAGCATCACTTTTTTCATATTGCTGCACGCTTTTCGGAATATCTCAGGCAGCACAGGCGCTGCTCACAGAAACAGCTTCAAATAAGATCGTATTTCTTATTATAGTAAATATTATTTTCCTTATTGCAGGCTGCTTCATCGATGCGAACTCTGCAATGTATATCTTTATTCCGATCATGGCTCCGGTTGCGCAGTCACTTGGCTATAATCTGACGGCATTCGGAATCCTTGCAACTGTAAACCTTGCTATCGGACAGGTAACACCGCCTGTAGGAGTGAACCTTTTCGTAGCATTGGGACTTAAAATAGAAGATAAGGCAAAATCCGCAAAGGAAAAAGTAAAAGCTTTTTACAAGGTAACGCTGCCTCAGATTTCAAAGGCAGTAGCGCCGATGATCGCAGCATGCCTTGTGGTTCTTATTCTGGTAACTTATATTCCGAAGATAAGCCTTCTTTTTATCAATGATGCCGCAGAGACGGTTCAGGCAGCTTCAGGAGTTATAACTTCGGGTGATCTCAGCTATCATGACTATACAAATTCGGGCAAATATAATGCACATGACAATGCGGCCGTTTATATGGGTACAGAGGAATGGCCGGAAACGACCTGGAATTTTGACTGTTCTACAGGAGAAGGCAGCACCTGGGCTTCGGCCGGATATTATTTCAATGCGCTTATGCAGCAGTCGACCAAGGGTAAGGTAAAGATAGACGTTTATCCCGGAGAACAGCTGACAAACGGCGACCAGGTTGCGGGAATCCAGGCGCTTATGGACGGAGATTCAATTCAGGTATCACTGCATTCTAATCTCATCTATGCAAATTTTGATCCGAGATTTAACGTTGTATCACTGCCATATCTTTTTGAGGATTCTGAAAATGTTGATCAGGTGATGAACGGAACCGGCGGAGACGAGCTTAAATCTGTTCTTTCCGAATATGGTCTTGTCTGCGGAGGAATCGCTGAGAACGGATTCCGCCAGATCACTAATTCAAAGAAGCCTATAACCAAGGTTGAGGATCTTTCAGATATTAAATTGAGGATCTGCTCTAATGATCTCTGTGCCGAGGTTTATAAAGAATGGGGCTGTGACGCATCTGCAATGAACTGGTCTGAGACCTACACAGCTCTTCAGCAGGGAACTATCGACGGTCAGGAAAATCCCGAGCCTTCGATCGATTCAGCATCCGTCCAGGATGTTCAGAAATATATAAGTATCTGGAATGCTTATTATGACTGCCTTTTCCTTTGCATAAATGAAAAAGCCTATGATCAGTTCACAGATGAGCAGAAGGCTGTTATCGATGAAAATGCGAGAAAAGCAGCCGAATATCAGGTTGATATTAACCGTGAAAGTATCGCAGCTCTTGTTGAAGAGTGGAGAGAATCCGGAGATTTAGGCGTTACAGAGTACGAGGATATAGACTCTGAGTCCTTCAAAAACGCTTCGACAGGGGCTTATGACTGGTATGAGAAGCAGCTTGTGGAGAAGAAGGGTATGACAGCAGAGGAAGCCCGCGATTATGTGGAAGCTTTCAGACAGGATGATTGATAATATTAAGAAATCTTTAAGAAAATTTACTGGATTAAACTGTTAAAAGATAGTATAATGCTTTTTGACTTAAAGCCCTGGAAACCGCATATACAGCGGCTTCCGAAAGAATTTTACCCGATTGGTTTAAAATAAAAATACTTTAAGTAAATAAATAAAAATTCTTAAAATGGAGGAAAATTAATGAGTATCAGAATTGGTATACTTGGATATGGAAACCTTGGTAAGGGTGTTGAGCTTGCAGTTGCTGCAGCACCTGACATGGAGCTGGTGGCTGTTTTCACCAGAAGAGATCCTTCTTCACTTTCTATTAAAACAGCTGGTGTTCCGGTAGTTTCCGTAAATGAAGTTGAAAATTATAAAGACAAGATCGACGTAATGATCCTTTGCGGAGGAAGCGCTACAGACCTTCCTGTACAGACTCCTGAGTACGCTAAGTATTTTAACGTAGTTGACAGCTTTGACACTCACGCAAGAATTCCTGAGCATTTCGCAAATGTCGATGCTTCAGCAAAGGCAGCAGGCAAGGTTGCTGTTATCTCCTGCGGATGGGATCCGGGAATGTTCTCACTTGCAAGAGTTTATTCAAACGCTATCCTTCCTGACGGAAATGATTATACTTTCTGGGGCAAGGGCGTATCACAAGGACATTCCGACGCCATCAGAAGAGTTAAGGGCGTTAAGAATGCAAAGCAGTACACCATCCCTGTTGAAAGTGCACTTGAGTCAGTTAGAAATGGTGAGAATCCTGAACTTACAACACGTCAGAAGCATACAAGAGAATGTTTCGTTGTTCTCGAGGAAGGCGCAGATGCTGCAGCAGTAGAAAAAGAGATAAAAGAGATGCCCAATTACTTTGCTGATTATGACACAACAGTTCATTTCATCAGCGAAGAAGAGCTTTTAAGAGATCACAGCGGTATGGCTCACGGCGGCTTCGTTTTCAGAACAGGAAAGACTGGCGCCAACAAAGAGCATACACATGTTATCGAGTACAGCTTAAAGCTTGATTCAAACCCTGAGTTTACAACAAGTGTACTTGTGGCAATCGCACGTGCAGCCTGCAGACTTAATTCCGAAGGAGTTAAGGGCTGCAAGACGATCCTTGATATCCCGCCTGCATATCTTTCAGAGAAGAGCGGCGAGGAATTAAGAGCGCACCTTCTTTAATTCATAGTTAAAAACGGAGTTCCTCTGATTTATATCGGAGGAGCTCTTTTTTATTTTGAAAGCCGGGTTTGACTATTGATTGATAGTTTTATAAACTTATATAAAAGTTGTGTCTGGTTAGTCTACAGAAGCCACAGTTGATGTGGGTTTATTCAAAAGATATATTTTAGGAGAAATCAAAATGGAAAAGATCGATCACGCGGCAAAAGCCAAGGAAAATTTTCTGCAGGGTTATAATTGCAGTCAGTCAGTGATAAAAGCCTTTGAAGATATGTATGACATGGATAGTGAGCAGCTTCTGATGCTCTGTTCACCTTTTGGAGGTGGAATGGGACGATTGAGAGAAGTCTGCGGAACCGTCAGCGGAATGTTTATGGTTCTTGGGATCCTCTATGGCTACAAGGACCCGAAAGACTTTGAAGGAAAAAAGGAACTCTATGCAAGGGTACAGGAACTTGCCGGCAGATTCAGAGAACAGAACGGTTCGATAGTATGCCGTGAACTTTTAGGGCTCGACCACAAGAGTGATGTGTCAGTGCCGGAAAAGCGCACGGAAGAATATTACAAGAAACGTCCCTGCCCTGATCTCTGCGCCTGCGCAGCAGGAATCCTTGAGAAGTATATTGAGGAAAATCCGATTCCGGTGAAGAAATAAGTTTACACAGGGAAAGTATATGTTTTGGTGACTTTATTGCAGGAATCCGCATTTATTGCGGGTTCCGTATGGTAAACTTTAACATATGTCAAACAAGCTTGCTAAGCTCGAAAGAACCTCGCTAAGCAAACTTGTATGGTTCGTACTAAGCTCGAGAAAACCTCGCTAAGTACTCTACTCAAACAGGCCCGCAGCGCAGCTGCATTAAAATGCTTATAAATCATTCAATATGTGAGGTTTTATAACATTTCTTCTGTTGCTGAAAAGAATTAAATTATTTTTTACAATAGTATGCAAACTTTCTAAAGATTTAAAACCATATATCAACAATAATTCATATTCTTATTCCAATCCTGGTGTTTCACAATAATTGTTATTTGCTGCAGAGCTTTATAGTTTTATTATGCACTTTTACAAATTATTCGGGTTGCTCTTAACTGTAGGTATCGCAAAGTCGGGGTGCTCTCCAAGCCAGGCTGTCTGCGGCATGCATGAAAGCATCATTATATCGTCTTCTGAGATTTCGAAATCAAAGACATCCATATTTGACAGCATATGCTCTTTTGAAGAAGCTTTTGGAATCGGCAATATTCCCTTTTGTAAATGGAACCTTAAACATATCTGCTGAATACTCTTTCCATATTTTTCTGATAAACGGGAAAGAATCGAATTTCCGATCAGTGAGTTATCTCTGCCCTTTCCAAGCGGGCTCCATGCTATCGGAACTATATTGTTTTCCTTGCAGTAAGCCACTGCAGCCTCCTGCGAATATCCGGGGTGAAGCTCCAGCTGATCAACTACAGGACGAATACTGCAGTTTTCTAAAATATTTCTTAAATGATGCGGAAGGAAATTGCTTACACCAAGGTGTCTTACTTTTCCTTCTTTTACCATTTTCTCCATTGCTCCCCAGGTTTCGAGATCCAGTTCTTTCCAATTCTCATTGTCTGCACCTGTCTGTCGCGGCCAATGTATCATGTAGATATCAATATAATCCATCTGCAATCTGGTAAGTGACTTTTCTAAGGCTTTCTTTGCATTTTCAGAACCCATCTCATCAATCCAGAGTTTTGTCTCGATGATGACATCTTCCCTCGACAGAGCACTTTCTTTTATTGCCGTACCGAGCGTTCGCTCCGTTTCATAGAGTGATGCGGTATCAAAAAATCTGTAGCCACATTCGATTGCCTGATGTATTGCATTTTTGCCATCTCCGGAATTTACCTTATAAGTTCCGAATCCAATCTTAGGTAATTTGAAACCATCGTTTAAGGTATAAAATTTTTCTGTCATATTCTACCTCCCACATAGTCAATGATATTTGCAATTCCCTTTGCATTAATTCTATCATCAGTCATTCAGGCATACAAACTAAATAGCTGATTCCGGTAAAAAAATACAATTCAGGTAAGCAGTAATCACTGTTAATTTTTATGCCTATCAATAATAGAGTTAGCGTAAAATTTCCCTCGGAAAATTGAATAGAAAAGAAAAAAGAACATCCTGACGTGTGATATGATATTAGCTTGTGACACAAATATCATTAAGGAGGATGTTCTCTTTATGGAAAACATTATACGCTATTTTATGTATGACTGCATCAAAAATCTTTTCAACACCAAACTCAATCTTTACAAAGATACAACTGACCTGGCATACTTTGTATTAAACGTGCAGGAAGAAGTCCAGGAGCTTGGAAGACGGTTCATACAGGATACTCTGCAGGAAATGAACCAGCTGATTAAGGATATGCCTGAGCGCAAAAACAACTGGTATGTTGAGCATAAAGGAGATTCCAAAAAGATCCTTACGTCATTAGGAGAGGTCATTGTAAACAAGACCCTTTATACATCAAAATTTGAAACAGATGAAAACGGGAAATATCTGGAATGCTATCTTTTGGATAAGGTTCTCGGGCTGAGTCCAAATCAAGCCATGACAGAAGATGTCACAGCAAAAATATACAAAGAAGCAGCGCTCACCTCGTATCAAAAAGCAGGTGAGGAAGCAACTGCCAGAGAAGGTGTTACAAAAGCTGCAGTAAAAAATATACTGCACAGTACACGCTTTCCGAAAAACTTCCAGATACCGGAGCAAAAGCGTATAGTAGAATACCTCTATATTGATGCAGACGAAGACCATTATCATCTTCAGTTCCAGTCCAGTCGGGGAGACCTGAAATATAATTCTGTTGGAAGAAAACTGAACGGTGCAATCAATAAGATCATATATGTATTTGAGGGTATAGAGCCTGTTAGTCCTAAAAGCAAACGGAATCATTTAATAAATACCCACTATTTCTGTCGTGGCAGTGAAGAGGATAATAAGCAGCTCTGGAAAGAGGTATTTGATTACATAGAAAACAAGTATGATACAAGTGCAATAAAGAAAATATATGTCAACTCTGATGGAGGAACATGGATCAAGTCAGGTTACAGAGGGCTTGCGGATGTTACATTTGTTCTTGATGAATTCCATATATCAAAGTACGTTAGCAAACTTATTCAGCATACAAAAGATTCTGAAGATGATGCAAGATCAGAAGTAATGGCAGCCATACGGGATGGAAAAAAATCTGATTTCTTTGAGGTAGTAGAAAAGCTTAAAAACTGTACCACTTCGGAAGCAGTAGTTCAGAGGATTGATTCTGCAGCGTCATATATTTCTTCAAACTGGACTGCGGCAAAGTACCGGTTAAAAAAATCAGAAGGAGTTGTAGCCTGCAGTGCAGAGGGACATGTCTGCCATGTACTGTCCAAGAGGATGAGTACGTTGCCGATGGGATGGTGCAGGTTAGGCGGATCCAAGATGGCTCGCTTGCGTGAGTATTATTATAATGGTGGAGATATGCTGGAACTGGCAAGGTTTCAGAGGAAAGAAATCCCCATGGCTGCAGGAGCCGAAGAAGTAGTTCTTAGTGCACGGGCAATGCTAAATTCAGAGCGAACTGACAGGAGTAAATCACTGATCGAATATGGCAAATATGCTGAAAGTATCCGCTCAAGTATATCAGTACAAAGCAGTAAAAGACTAAGTTTCCAACTTAATGGCAAATTGAAATTTTGATAGTGATAGTTTGAGCTATTTGAGCCAGGGATGATCGTCACGTATCAGCAAAATATAGTGCCAGGTGAGGTATGAAAACATGATCCATGGAAAAGTCTCAGATGAACCTTGAAATGAAAAACTGAAGATGTAGGTTTAACATTGCAGAGCCACTTTTCGCCCACCCCGTTTACTTTTGATGGTAAGCGAAATGCAACTGCCCCACCCCAGCTCAAAGTGGCTCTGTGGATGTGACAGCACTTGTACTGTATATGTCGTTGCCGAATTTCCTAAGGCTTAAGACAGCTTCATGGAATTTTTATCTATTTTGACTTCCTTAAAATCAAGGTTTTAGAACTAAAGACATGCGGTAAAGGTTACATTACCCTTCAAAACTGCGAGGGCTTATTTATTGAACCCTGAAATAGAAAAAGCCAGGGGAAAGGTGGAACGTATCCAAAAGAAACATCATTTGAACCCGCCCGGCGAAATCAGCTTTTTACGCAGACTTGTGCCACAGGCGAAGAGCTCTTAGTCTTGAACGAATCGCCTGTGGCACTATGTCGGAGTTAAAGCGGAGTTCGACGGAAAGTCGGGTTCTTGTGTTTCGTTGGATACGTTCCGACCTTTCCCCGTCAAATTTAAAATATTTGTCATAAAGGGCTTTTTAAAACAAGAAAAACATGATACAATCTATATGCATCTAATATCATATCTGAGTGCATAAGGATTTTCTATTTTCAAATTTCCGAGTACAAATTTACGCTGCCAATAATAGATCATGAATTGAACAGCCTATTTTTTTATGATAACATCAGTTTGAGACATGTTGCAGATTAACAGACGAAAACAGCATTAAATGCGGATTCCTGCAATGAAGTAACCCAAAGATAAATGAATAACCGAGGAGATGGATACAGATGTTTTTTATAATTGGAATTACAGACGGCAGGAAAGATTTTGCTTTTAATCAGATGATCACATGTACCATCTGCGGAAAATATGGACGATTCAATGTATTCATGACTTATACAGTATTGTCTCTTTTCTTTATCCCGACCATAAAGTGGAATAAGCATTATTATGTACAGACAAGCTGCTGCGGAACTATATATGAACTTGATCCCGAGATTGGAAGGTTGATCGCCAGGGGCGAAGAGGTAGAAATTCTTCAAAGTCACCTGACACAGGTAACCGGCGGAAGCGGCTTCACCGGCGGTTATAAAAAATGCAGACAATGCGGATATGAAACTAACGAGGACTTTGATTTTTGCCCCAAATGCGGAACGAGGTTTTAAGAAGTGTTGGATAATGGAATCAGCCTACCTATTCAGGGCGTAAGTATTAACTGGGATAAAATAGATGAGAACAGTTATCTTAGACGGATAGAAGCTATAAAAAATCTGGATCATCTGAAATTACACAAGAATATAACAATATTTGTCGGAGAAAACGGAAGCGGAAAATCAACAATGCTTGAGGCTATTGCTGTGAGCTATGGCTTCAATCCGGAAGGCGGAACAAAGAATTATAGCTTTTCAACCTATGACTCTCATTCAGAACTATGTGATGCCATCAGGCTTTCAAAAGGATTTAATAAGCCGGGATGGGGATATTTCCTGAGGGCTGAAAGTTTTTATAATGTCGCAACAGCAGAGGAAATTTACAGCAGAGAAGACCCACATGGTCACAGAGAACATTTTCATGAACGGTCACATGGTGAGAGTTTTCTGCAGCTGGTGCAATCCAATTTCAGAGGCAATGGTATATATCTTTTGGATGAGCCGGAGGCTGCATTGTCTCCACAGAGGCAGCTTACTCTTTTGCTGGAAATTGTAAACTGCGCAAAAGAAGATTCGCAGTTTATTATGGTTACTCATTCACCAATACTTTTGGGCATACCCGGCGCTGAGATTTTAACTTTCGATGATGGTCAGATTCATACGATTGATTATGAGGATACAGACAGTTATCAGATAACAAAAATGTTTATTGAACATAAGGAACAGCTGCTAAAACAACTTTTGGGATCCTGATGCCACGGGTTTGTTTGATGTGTGTCATGGATGCTGACAGAAAGGGGTAATTTAACAATGAAAAGATCTGAGATTAACAAAATAATTAAAGATATGGAAGAGCTTTGCAAAAGCTGCAATTTTAATTTACCTTTCTTTTCAAAGTGGACAGCCGATGATATAAAAAAAGCCAATGAAGAATATGATGAGATTTTCGATAATTTCCTGGGCTGGGATATCACTGATTTTGGACTTGGTGATTTTTATAAATATGGTATGGGGTTATTTACTATCAGGAACGGAAATATTTTTATGAAAGATAAATATCCCAAGACTTATGCGGAGAAGATCATTGCAATGTATCCCGGACAACGGGCGCAGATCCATTATCATATTGCAAAAATGGAAGATATTATAAACCGCGGCGGAAATGATATAAGCATAAAGGTTTGGAACGGCAGCAAGGATTTTAAGCTTCTTGATACGGATGTAACAATTCATACTGACGGCAGGAAATATATCGTTCCTGCAGGTTCGGAAATCGTACTGCATCCCGGAGACAGCATAACGATCACACCATTTTTATTTCATGATTTTATTGTGCCGGAGACGGGTGGAATGACGCTGATAGGTGAAGTCTCGATGTGCAACGACGACAACAATGATAACTACTGGTTTAACAGATCAGTCGGAAGATTTTCAGATGTTGAAGAAGATGAAGAGATATACCGCGTATTGTGCAATGAATATGGAAAATTTAGAAACTAACAGATAAGTTGTAAGCTCCCGGTCTGCATTTATGGCAGTCCGGGAGCGTTTCTTTACAATTTCAAGGCTTTAATTTATAATGTGAAATGCATATCATAATATTCAGATTCACAAATCGGTGATAAATCCCTAATAGATTTATTTATTATGACTAAAATTGAGAAATGAGCCGTTTTAGGCAAAAAAAGTGAAAGAAAATGCAGCAGACATATAAAGGGAAAAGAAGAAAGTTTGCCTAAAACAGAGAAATGATCCGTTTTAGGCAAAAAAAGTGAAAGAAAATGCAGCAGACGTATAAAGGGAAAAGAAGAAAGTTTGCCTAAAACAGAGAAATGATCCGTTTTAGGCAAAAGAAGAGAAAGAAATGCAGCAGACGTATAAAGGGGAAAAGAAGAGAGTTTGCCTAAAACAGAGAAATGATCCGTTTTAGGCAAAAAAAATGAAAGAAAATGCAGCAGACGTATAAAGGGAAAAGTAGAAAGTTTGCCTAAAACAGAGAAATGAGCCGTTTTAGGCAAAAAAAGAGAAAGAAATGCAGCAGACGTATAAAGGGATGAAGAAGAAAGTTTGCCTAAAAATACAGTAATGTGAAGTTTTAGGCAAAAAGAGAAAACGATTAAAATTTAAGAAAAATATTTATTGAGAGAAAGGATAATAGTGAATAAAATAATACAGTATATAAATAAACGTGAAGAATTATTGATAAAAGCAATAAGAAAAGCAAAACAGGATAAAGATAAATTTCCGGAAGGGAGATTGAGAACTTCTCCACTTGGTAGTTATACGAGATTTTATATTGTTACGGAGAATAGTGATACAACTGGAAAGTATATAACAAAAGAGAATAAACAAATCATAATAGCATTAGCGCAAAAGGATTATAACAGACGTTTTCTGAAAAAAGCGGAAAAAGAGCTTAAAATCCTGAAACAGATCATATCAAAACTATCAAAAGACAACGCTGACTTGGCATATCTAAACCTATCACCGGAACGAAAAAATCTTATTACTCCTTATATTCAAACTGATGAAATGTACGCTGAAGAATGGCAGAAAAAGAATTATAAATCTAATCCGTTTATGACGGAAGAGAAAAAATATGAAACGAAAAAAGGAGACAAAGTCAGATCCAAATCTGAGGCTATTTTGGCGGATATCTTTTATGAACTGGGAATACCCTACCGCTATGAAGAGCAGATCAGATTAAAAAATGGAAAGAATAAATATCCTGATTTTACTTTACTCAACATTAAAAGAAGAGAAGAAATATATCTTGAACACATGGGCTTGTTAGATGATGAAGAGTATAGAAAAAGTAATTTCAAGAAACTAGATGAATATAGGGAGAACGGAATATACCTCGGGAAAAATCTTTTGATCACTTACGAAAGTGAGGAAAGCCCGTTGGATATAAAGGGAATCAGAAAAATGATAAAAGAGCTGCTTATATAACTTTAAGGCGAACGGCATAACAGGTTAAGCTCTAAAAATCTAAAACATACCATACTCAATTTCCTCTAAGTACTTATCGATAAAATAATCTTCATCTTTTTCGAGAAGGAATATTCCATATTGAATGTCTGTCTGATAATCCTCTTTTGAACTGTAAAGCTCACAACAGAGATATTCAGAGTCTTTTATGCGAAAAGATTCATCGCAGCCGGAGGGACCCGGAGAGGATATCTCTAAATAGGTTCCGGATTTTTTATAGGATAAAGGTACGCAGGCTACTACGCTTTTTGCATTTGACTGAACATGGTAAGCGTCAGCTAATTCTATGCTGAAGGACTTGATAGTGTCTGCCTTGTATAATTGGTTCAAAAGCTCCTGCTTTTCAGTCTCGCTGAGGACAGAAACCTTTATTGGCTCATCTTCTGTCGTGCAATATACTATCCCGTCGTATTCGTAAGAAGTTATATCTTCAATATAAGGCTCCTCCATATCAGGAGAAATAAACAGATACTGATTTACATAGGGCATAAGAGAATTTGTATTATAGCCGTAACTGGTGAAAGATCCATTGGTATCTAAAGGCATGCGATCAGTATTTTTATAATCTATCATGCAGATATTCCTGCAGTCGAATTTATCAAATAAAAGAGAATAATCAACAGTCCTTAAATCCCTTCCGCTGAATTTTAAGACAATCTGAATTTTGTCAAAAAGATCCTGATAATTCTCCCCATCGAATTTTGCGTCAAAAAGACAATATTCTGATTCGATATTTGGAAAATTGGCTTTTACCAGATCGGGATATATTTCTTTTATGTCAGATTCTAAAGATGCCAGGATCGCATCTTTCTCATAAGAGTCACTTCCGTCCGTGGATTTGCTTTTACCCGTTATGCTTACGGAAAAATCCGTACCCTCGTACTCCATTTTTACAGTAACCATACCGCTTGGATCAGGAAAAAGTATCGGAACTACACCGGGTTCATTGTATTGGTTCTTTACTTCTGTAACTTTTGGCTTAAATCCGTATTTTTCCTTGATATATTTAACGGCGTTTGCTCTACCGGTCATTTTATACTTAATTGAGCTCAGCATGCTTTTGGGACTGAGTCCACAGGCTGTTAAAAGAAAGATTGATAAAATTGCTGTCAGTATGAAAACAGATTTCTTGATGATATTTTTTTTCATATGCTTTTACCTAAATTTTCTTAAAAGACAAAATCGGTTTTAGGGTATTTAGAAAGGTGATGCAAAAATTGTCAGGTGTAACTTGCGGAAATTTTTAAATATAATAGTTACAATATAATAATTCATGTTCATGATGTAAAGAAAAAAACAAAAACCTGATAAGATATAGATGGTGTATTTACGTCCATAATGAGTTAAAATTATATAGAAAAAATTATTCCAGGGGAGAAGGCTATGAAAAGAAGATTAAAGATATCGTACAATTCACCGGCAGTATTGACTTTTGTTCTGATCTGTTTATCTGTGCTTGTGATCAACATCCTGACCATGGGGCAGGTGATTCCGTTTCTGTTCACTACATATCATTCATCGCTGGCAAATCCGCTGACTTATATCCGATTTTTTACACATGTGCTGGGGCATATCGGATGGTCGCATCTCATAAATAATGCATCATTTATTTTACTCCTTGGACCTATGCTGGAAGAAAAATACGGATCGGCTACTATTATAAAGACCATAGTGATAACCGCAGTTGTCACCGGGATAGTGAATTATATTTTTTTCCCGAATGTTGGCTTGTGTGGTGCCAGCGGAATAGTTTTCGCATTTATCATAATGGCATCTTTCACGGGATTTAATTCGGGCGAAATACCGCTCACATTTATTCTTGTAGCCGTCATATATATCGGTCAGCAGGTGGTCGAGGGAATAACGGTAAGCGATAATATCTCGAATCTTGCACATATTATAGGCGGTGCAGTGGGGGCACTTCTTGGCTATTGCCTGAATAAAAAACCGAGATATTCCCAATACAAATAAGATAAGAAAGTGAGCAGTATCATATGTGGAAAATCAAGCATATCTTTGACGGCGAATATGGCTGTGAAGAACCGGCAGCTGGACAGAAGCCTAAGGTTTCAGTCACTCTTATAAATGAAGCCGGAGATAAAAAATTAATTTCCGTTGAGGATGAATGGCTTTTGGAAAAAGGCCTGGATGAAGGTTCGGTATGGCCGGAGGACGATATTGATAAATAAAGCTCAGCTAAAAATTAAAGGTTCTTTTATAATGCTTCTTTTTACAATTTTAATTTTTACAGGTTGTTCTGCGGGAGAAAAAACTGTTGCGGACAGGAGTGAAATACAGTCATCTAAACCAGAGCTTTCGGGAGAAACGGAAGAATCAGAAACAATGGAAACAGGAACAGAAGAATCGGAAACGGAAGATATAAAAGAAGCAAATAATGGATCAAAAAGGGTTGAAAGCGAAGAAGAGCTTTTTTATAAAAAGCTTGCAGAGGGCGAAGCTGTAAATATCTTAATAGTTGGTGATTCAATAGGTTTAGGCTCGGGAGCTTCGGGAACAGAAGAAAGATGGACAGTTCTTTTATCAGAATATTTGAAAGAAAAATATGGCTCAGAGGTGACTTTGACAAATCTTTCAATGGGTGGAAATTCGTCATATGCAGGATATGTCCGGACAATGACGCTCGATGATGATATAGAGTATGATGCGGCTATAATCTGTTATGGTCATAACGACAGCAAAAAGACCTTCAGTCTTCATTATGAATCAATTATCAGGGCGCTCAGATATAAATATCCCGCGGCTTCGCTCATATCAATCCTCGAATCAAGCCAGAAAGAATATAATGCCAAAATGCAGATGATAGAAGAACTTGCAGAACATTATGAAATCCCTCTGGCAGATACCATAGCACCTTTCCAAAACAGGCATGAAGAACTTACGGTAGATGATGTTCATCCAAATGACGCCGGACACAGGATATATGCCGAAACAGTTGAAAACGTTATCGATGAAAAAACAGAAAATCTGCCTTCATATCATTCGAAAAATATAGAGCCTGTTAACGAAGAGGTCAGTATTTTTGACAGCTTTAAATGGTATGGAGCAGATGAATTTGAGAGAAACGGAAACAGCTACAGCTTAAAAACAAATATAATCGGAAAGGTATTGGGATTAGATTACTCACTTTTTTCAGGCGATAACAACTGCAAAATCCTCGTTGATGGCAAAGAATTTGTCGAGCGTGAAATTTCTTTTGATTACGATTTCAACGAAAGATTTATCGTAATCGTAAATGAGGACTGGAATGAAAATCCTTTTATTGTTAAGAATGAAATAGAAATAGTATTTTCGGATGACGAATCCGGAAGAGAACAGGCTGACGGATTTATGGGAATCGCTGTGAGCGGGATAAGGGAATAAGATTAAAAATCCTTAAAAAAGCTTTACAAATTTGTTAAATTAAGTTAATATTGCATCATATCTAATTAAGCGAACTATAATTGCTCGCTTTTATATATCCAGCTTTTTTTATTTTATTTTGCGTAGATATATAGAGGGGCAGATCGCTTAAATCAACTTTTTCATTACAAATATCCCAAATAAAACACAAAAGGAAAACTTACAATGAATAGAAGACTAGTTAAAAAGACTGTATTAATGCTCACTACGACAATGTTTTTTTCATCAGCTCCGGCCTTTATAAACGCAGAGGAAAAAGTGCAGGAGTGTTTGTATTTTAAAACGGATGAAGTATATGGAGCCGAATTAAATGATAATTCCTCGACGTATCTGACCGCAAATGAGACAGGTAGTTTCATGGTCGATATGGGGAACGGAAAAACAGTTCAGCTCAGCGGAGAGCTTATGAGCAATGCATCAAATATACTTTTTGTGATGCTGAATCAGTACAGAGCTGCAAATATTGGAAATAATTATTGCCTTTCGCAGCTGAATGAGATTGATTCTCTGGCAGAAAGCAGGGCAGTAGAAATTGCTGTGAATTTTTCACATTTGAGACCGAATGCAAGTGATTCATGGCAGATAACAGTTCCGGAGGGAATGAGCATTTCAGCCAGGGCAGAGAACCTGGCTTATCTTATGGCTGATGGATCTGATCTGCAAATTGCCAATTCGCTAATGAGCATATGGCAAAATTCATATAGTCATAATAAGGCAATGCTTAATCCCGCTTACAATTATGCTTCTGTGGCGGTATTTAAATCAGGCGGAAAATATTATGCAGTTCAGGAATTTTACAGGATAAATAATTGAATTTTTGATGGCAGAAAGCATTAAATAAAATAAAAAATTTCAAATTATTCTGATATTAAATATACAGTTGAAGGTTTGAAAGAAATTTCAAAATTTGATCCTTTTGACGGGCTGGAAGTTACTTTCTCAGGCATAGCTCTGAATGGAACTGCAAACATCAGTGGAATGTCGACATCAGGACCGGCATCAGTACTCAGATATTCGGCAGACCGCATGGATAGATTAAGCGAAGGTGACGTGATCACTATTACGATATCCGGTTACAATGGTGAGGATCCTGCTGCCACCTGTGCAGAAAACTTCGGTATGGTTCCGTCGACATTAACGAAAGAATACACGGTAGACGGGCTTGACAGCTATGTCAGCTCTTTAGCTGATATTTCGGACGAGAGCCTTGGCGAAATGCAGGCAGAAAGAGACGGCAGAAACTGATAATGCTTATTGGCAGGAAAGATCCCCAAAGGGGTCTTTCCTGTTTTTTACTTTATAGGAAATTCCAATTTTTTGGACAACAAATCCTAACGTACGTTCGGACATTAAATTGAAATGAATAATGAAGGAATGCATGACAAACAGACGGTATGGAAATTAAAAGATGTAGAAACCATCTTCTCCAAAATCGTCATCAAGTTCGTCATCATTTAAGAAATAATCCAAATCCAAAAGTTCATCCTCGCTCATATTGCGAATGTCCTTGGGAGAAAAACCTTCTGGTGGGTTATCCATGTACTTTTTGCGCAGTTTCTCAATGTTTTGTTTCATGTTGGTATCCTCCTGAAAGGATTATACCAAGTATAGTCGGATTAATAAAGTTATGCAGATGAACGCAATCCACGAGACTTGGACATGGCTTTCTCGTATAGTTCTTCAAGAGAAACGCGCTTATGATTAAAATATAGTTCCAGGAACAGCATTGTTGAACCGCAATCGCATTTTAGAGGATCATATCCGAACGCGGAAAGCTGTGCAGTACGCCATTTATTGAAGCCACGAAGAAATGAGTGCTTTTCTTTTGAAATGGCGCGGTTAAGATTTTTGTCAATGTCTCTGTGACGGGCATAAATACCACCATAACGTATCATCTTAAAGTGTTTTTCAGGTATATGCCGTATCAGACGTTCAATGAACTCGGTTGCAGGGATGGTTTCTTCTACATATTTGTCATCTTCGTGGCGGTTGTAGTGGAAAGTGACATAATCACCGTCATATTTGTCAATACGTGAAGTTGCAATGACGGGTCTGCCAAGGTAACGTCCAATGTATTTAATTACGGTGGTAGGGTTGCATTTGTTGGGCTTGGCATAAACATAGAAGCCCTGTTTATTTTTGTCATAACAGGCAGCTTTGACTTTCTTAAAGGAAGAGCCAAGATAAGGTTCTAATTCATTTAAAAGTGCAGTTTGAAATGAACTGCGAAGAAGCTTGTAATTAAAATGAGTTACGTTTCGCCATTCGCCGTTGTCACTGTAACCGCCTTCAGATATTAGACAGTGAATATGCGGATTCCATTTTAGATCACGTCCGAAAGTGTGCAGGACCATGATAAAACCGGGAGTGAAATTTTTTGATTTATTTATTTTGCGGAACATATGGGAAATAACACTGTTAACAGCGTGGAACAAGCAATTTAGAAGAGTACGATCCTGTAAGAAGTAGATCCTTAAATCTTCTGCAATGGTAAAAACGCAATGTCTATGATTGACCTTAATCAGCTTGAAGGACATGTTAGTGGTGCGTTCCATGGAATACTTATTTCCGCATGAAGGACAAAAGCGGCTGTGACAGCGAAAGGGAACAAATTTAAGTTTTCCGCAATCCGGGCATCCATACATGGCACCACCAAAGTCTGGATTGCCACAATTAATCATCTTGTCGATGTTTTCAATGACAGATGAGCGAGGTTTCATTGTGAAAATAATTGTTTCATAGTAGTCGGTAAAGATTTTTTGCAGTATGTTCATATAACTATTATGAATGAAAATGGAGCAAAAGAAAACCCCACCCCTCATGAGTGAGGGGCAGGGGAGTTGAAGTGCCGAAGGCACTTTTTTATAAAAAAACTTGAAATTTATCTGATTTTATCCGATATTTATTTTATGGGATTTATTCATTGAAGATAATATAAACATTTCTATAAATTGATGACAGATCTGAGGGGACATGATGGGAAAATTTAACTTTGATGAACTGACAAGATCAGCTTATGAAAGACAGGGGATAGCTTTTGCTATTTTTCAATATATTGATGATGAGATGCTGGCGCTCCTGGTATCTGACGGCTTATGCTGTATGCTGGATACAGAACGAAGCAGACTTCTGGAATTCCTGAATGATGATTTCTTCGGAAAACGTGATACGGACGGGAAGAGCAATGTCCGTGACGAACTTGATGATTTCATAAAAAACAGGAGTTCCTTTGACTATGTTTACAGGTTCTGGTCAGATGAAATAGAAGAAGCAAAGCTGATCCGTATGCAGGGGAGCCATTTTACGGCAGAGGACGGAACAGAACTCATTCAGATGCTATTTATAAATGAAGAAGGTCAGGCTGACGGGTTCAGCGGCAAAGAGCTGGAGGGCAGCAATTATTACGATCTGCTGACCGGACTTCCCAACATGTCTTATTTTATGCTCCTTGCTCCGATGCATTTCGAGGACATCAGGCAGCGGGGTGAAAATTTTGCCCTAATCTCCCTGAATCTGACGGGTATGAAGGGATTTAATGCCCGCTACGGCATGGAAGAGGGCGATCATCTGCTCGTAAACTTTGCGGATCTTTTAAGAAAAAAATTCAGCAACAGAAACTGCTCCAGATTTGGAGAGGATCATTTCTACGTATTTACCCAAATGGATGGTCTGGATGAAAAGATAGATTCGCTTATCCAGGATATGAAAACAATCAATGGCGGTCGTACTCTGCCTGTACGCGTCGGAATTTATAATAAATACGATGCAAATATTTCGCTGTCTACAGCCTGTGACAGGGCAAGAATGGCCTGTGACAGAAACAGGACAACCTATATTTCGCAGATCGTCTATTTCACTGAGGATATGGAACGCGAAATTCTCAAAAGGGAATATATAATCAAAAACTTTGAAGACGCTCTTGAAAAAAATTATATAACAGTTCATTATCAGCCGCAGTTCAGAGTGATCACGGGAAAACTCTGCGGAGCGGAGGCACTGGCGCGATGGGACACTCCTGAATACGGTCTGCTCATGCCGGATGATTTTGTCCCGGTACTTGAGGAAAATAATCTGACCTATAAACTGGAGGAGTTTGTACTAGAGCAGATATGCAGGGATTTTATAAGCTGCGGAGAACGCTGGCTGCAGCCGGTTCCGATCTCCTTTAATTTCTCGAGGTCGGATTTCCTTATGATGGATCCGGTGGAAATGCTTAAAGAATTAGAAGAGCGGACCGATATGCCAAAGGGCTTTCTTCAGATAGAGATAACAGAAGAAATGCTCATTCAGGATCCTGAAAATATGGGAAGTATAATAAAAGGCCTTCATGAAAACGGGGTTCGTGTTATATTAGATGATTTTGGAGGCAAATATTTTTCCCTGAATGACTTGGGAGAGCTGCATTTTGATGTGATAAAAATTGATATGCAGACAGTTAAGCGACTGAATGACAGGACAAAAATGATCGTAGAGTCCTTTGTTTCACTGGCAAAAGGGCTCGGAATCCATATAATGGCAGAAAGTGTGGAAGATCAGGAGGAGGCCGATTACCTTAAACTGATCGGTTGTGAAATTGTTCAGGGATATTATTATGAGAAGCCGAAAAGTTTTGATGAGACTTTAGGAAGCCGCAAATATCAGAACATGCGGAGAGAAAATCTCGAGGAGAGAGCTTTTTATGAAGAGGTCGGAAAAGTCAATCTGATCTCAGAGCATGCAGGTTCACTGGTATTTTATAACGGATCGAAATTTGACGTTAAGTATAGAAACAAGCGTTATGTAGAAATGCTGAAAAAGGGTGGAAGCTCTTCACAGCAAATACTTCTCGATACGGTAAATTCCCTTGATACGCAGATAGGAAGAGACTTTAAGGAAGGTGCCGACAGAGCTGTGAGGACCGGCGGAAATGTGAAATATAACTTTACGCTCGGCAGCAGAAAATATTCTATAGAGACCTGGGACATCGCAGGATATTCGAAGGGACATATGCTGCGGGTATTTCTGCACGATATCACAGGAACGGATGAAGAAAGACTTAAGGGGAGCGATGAGGAGCTCCTTAAAACTGCTGCCCTTATTTATAATAAAGTCTATCTTTTTGATATGGAAAAAAATACTGTGCGAATGATCCGCACGGATGATTTTGTAGAGGAAGATGGCAGGGGCGAAAGAGCGATAAGTCATTTATTCTTAAATGACGATCATATAGAAAATGTTTACCCCGGAGACAGGGAACGTTATAGGAGATTCTTTGACAGGAATAATATCAGAGAACGTCTGGAAAAGAATGAAAAGAAAAGCTGTTTTGATCTTTTCAGGATAAAAAACGGCAGGATTTACCGTTGGATATGGTTCCGCTTTGTTGCAGTTCCGGATACTGATATGAAAAAGGCAATGCTCTGTCTGAATGTTGTATCCGGTGATGATAAAGATGCTTTTGTGAATTTTATAAAGAGATTTGAGGGACTGCAGTTAGAAGAAAACGGCGGTGAAAAAAAGCAGTCTAAATTTTATAAAACTATCAATGATCCGGGATTTTTATGGAAATCCCTCATGGATGTGGGCGGCATAAGATTTTTCTGGAAAAATCAGGATAGGAGATTCTGCGGCGCGAGCAAATCTTTTCTTGATTATTTTGGGATGGAATCGTTTGATGAGATTGCGGGAAAGACTGATGCGGAGGTAGGCTGGCACCCGGATGACGAGCCCTACAGATTAGACGAAGTAAATGTCATTGAGCACGGAGACATCATAATTAATTCTCCGGGAAAAATAGTTGTAAAAGGTGAGATAAAAAATATTCTTGCGACTAAATATCCGCTTTATTCAGATGGAAAGATAATCGGACTTATCGGTTATTTCCTTGATGAAGATGTAATTATGAATTCAGATGCAGGGATCTATGGGTCACTATTCACAGATTCGATCCCGGGAGTCTTAAATAACCGCGGACTGCTCATGACGATCCAGAGTTATGATGATAATTTCAGGGTATCTCATGTGGAATACGCGCTGGCGATGATCTCGGTACCTGAATATTCCAGAATATATGTGGATTTAGGAAAGGATAAAGCTGAGGAGCTCGCGGCAAAGTGCGTTCAGATCATCAGGGAGGTCTTTGGAGCGAGAGCGGCTGTTGCAAGGACTCAGAGCTGCAGCTTCATGATCATTGATAAGGAAATTACTAAAGATGAGATGGAGGAGCGCTCAAGGATATCTGCAGAAAAGATTTCTAAAATAGAATCTGCTGATGAAAACATAAAAGAGATAAAGGTTATTTACAGTGCTTCGGACGGCGACTCCTATAATTCGCTCCAGCAGCTTATAGGCAATCTTTCTGCAGACGTAGATAATAAACGGAGGAAAGAGTATATATATGATATGGACGAGGTTTTGGAATATGAGCTTCCTGACCCTTATAGGGATCTGCCTCTGCCGTACAATATCATGCGTCCAATTTATGAAAACGGAAAAGTTGTCGATGCGAAATTTGTTTTTGTAAATGAGAAATACGTTGAACTATGCGGAATGAACAGGTCTGACCTGATCGGAAGGAGATATCTTGACTGCTTTCCTTCGACTGATCCAAACTGGCTGAGCTATGGAGTAAGGGCAGCGAACGGAGAAACGGTCAGTGGAAGAGCCTACGGAGGTGCTTTGGGACATTGGCTTGACTTCGTGGCTGTACCGTCATCTCTGCCGGGCTGCTGCCTCATAGTTTACTGGCCTATAGATGAGGAAAAAAAGAAGAGAGACCAGTTGACAAAGGGTCATGCCACTGATAATGCCGTTATAAGGACAGCACGTTATCTGCAGGGAACAGAGGGCTACGAAGAAGGAATGAAGCAGACCCTCATGGAACTCGGCAGGGCGATCCGTTCAGAGAGGACTTATATAATCAATTCCGGCGGGGAGATCATGCTGGAATGGTGTGATGATGGGATCATTCCTCATGACAGAGAAGTAAACAGGGGTGATTACTGGAGTCTAGGGGGCATGAAACAGGCACTTAAGAATGACAGCAGCATCGTGATAAATGATGTTGAAGAGGTCAGGGACTGGAGTATGCCGCTCTACAGATATATGAAAAAAGAGGATATGTCCTGCTCGATATTAACGCCTTTATATAACGATAATGAGCTGGTAGGTTTCCTCGGTGCCGATAATTATAAAAAAGACGATATGATAAATACCAAGAGACTGGTAGAAGAGGTATCTTATTTTGTATCGGCAAGAACCATTACGCACAATCTTGTCACGAAACTGGATAAACTCAGCAACGTTGATGCATTGACCGGGCTTATGAACAGGCATGGATTCAGACAGGGCGTGACGGATTACATGAAGGAACATCCGCATGAGACATTTTCACTCATAATAGTTGATCTGGATGATTTCAAGCTAGTAAATGATATGTATGGACATGGAACCGGCGATGATGTATTGAAAATACTTGCAGCCGATCTGACACTGGTATTTGGTGATGAAGCCATTATTGCCCGAAGCGGCGGCGATGAGTTCTGTGTGCTTGTTAAAAATAAAAATGCTGAAGAGACCGGGGAGTATATTAAAGAACTTTCGGATATGAAACATAGCTTTATCTTCGAAGGAAAGGAATATCCTTTCATGCTTTCGATCGGTTATTCGGAATATCCTAAGCAGGCAGATAATCTGACCACTCTCCTGCAGCAGGCGGATGCCGCACTTTATGCGGTAAAGTCAAGGGGAAAGCATGGTTATCGTCAGTATACTTCAGACCTCAAGCTTACTAAGAGGCTTCAGCTGGCATTTAATCTGAAAATGGTTGCAAAGAACCTTCCGGGGGCAGTTCTTGTTTATCGCGCAGATGGGGATGAAAATATTCTCTATGCAAATGATGAGCTCATTCGTATGTTTGAATGCAGCAGTCTGGAGGATTTTATCGCCTATACCAGAGGCAGCTTCCGTGGCATCGTACATCCGGACGACCTCGAGGCTACCGAACAGCGAATCAACTTCCAGATAAATAATGGCTGGGACAAGGACTATGTTGACTACCGGATCCGTACAAGGAGCGGCAGGGTCAGGGAAGTTATAGACTGCGGACGTTTTGTTGAGAATGATCTTTACGGAAAGGTATTTTATGTGATCATCATCGATAAAGGCGAATGGAGAGAAAAAACAAGATCGGTCATTCCTGAAAAATAAAGAAAGGCTAAGTTATGATCCATATTTATGTTTCAACGCACAAGGCCTATGAATTTCCTAAAAATCCGATATACATTCCGATACAGGTCGGGCGTGCTTTGCATGATGATCTGGGGTATCTTCCGGATAACAGGGGGGATAATATTTCCGAAAAAAACCCATATTACAGCGAGCTTACGGGAATCTACTGGGCCTGGAAAAATGACCGCGAGGCCGATATAAAGGGACTTTGCCATTACCGGAGATACCTCATGAATGATCAAGGTCATCTCTGGAATGAAAAGGAGATACGGGATACCATTGGTCCGGACAAGCCGTTTGATATTATCTCAACCAAGCTTATAAAGCTTAATTACAGCTATTACGATGCCTTTTCAGTGGATCATAATGCCGGGGATCTGGATGCACTTGCGGCGGTTGTGAAAGAAAAGCATCCGGAGGATTATGCCGAATATGAGGCAGTGGTTCATGGCAGCAGAACCTATTTTGGAAATATTTTTATCTGTCCTGCAGAGATTTTTGACGAATATGCCTCATGGCTTTTTGATATTTTATTCGAACTGGAGAAACGCATAGACCCCAGCAAATACGACGGTTATGAAAAAAGGGTATATGGATTTTTGTCAGAAGTCCTGCTCCTTGTTTTTATCAGAAGGCATGATCTAAGGGTAAAAGAATGCAAGGTCGCCATGATGGGTGAGAAAAAAGAGACTGCGGAAATGAAAGACAGGATTGCCGGATTTTTCCGGGCTAAGGATCCGGAGGGCGCCAGAAAATATTTTATGGAAGGCCTCAAAAAAAAGCCTGATCTGCTGATGGAAACTTCGGATATATACGGAGAATTAAAACTCTGCATGCAGATGATATCCACGGCTGAGTATGAAATTCAGTCAGAGGGGAGATCGTTTCTTGAGAAAAACAATGATTTGGATGAGCTTATAGCCGAATTCAGAGAGTTAAATAATATCATGCAGAGAAAAGAAAGCGGTCTGTCAGATGAGGCAGATGAGAAATTTTTAAGAGATCATGATTTTTCAAAAACTGCATTGGAGATAGCAGAAAAAATAGCAAAGGCTAATAAAATTCCCGGTTCAAAATAATGAACCGGGAGTTTTTTTATAATAACAAATTAGAAAATAAAAAACCATATAAGGCATTTTTCTTCTTATTTATTTTGTGTTCCGTTGTTTTTATCATTTTTGTGTGATAAAATAATCAATTGTCTGCGTTTGATCATGGATTGTTTGAAAAAATGTTTCAAAAATCCTTATTTTTAGTGTGTTGAAAGGACTAACCATGGATACTTTAGAAATTTTACGAAACCTGGCTATAATCATCATAAGTGCAAAACTTTTTGGTCTTATAGCACGAAATATCAAGGCGCCTCAGGTAGCAGGACAGATAATTGCAGGACTTCTTATCGGACCGTCGCTGTTAAACCTGGTTGCAAATGATGATTTCCTCGCAGGAATGGCCGAGATCGGAGTAATTCTCCTTATGTTCAGTGCCGGACTCGAGACTGATATTGATAAGCTTAAAAAATCCGGTCTGAAAGCTACTATTCTTGCTATTGCCGGAGTTTCAATACCTTTAATTTTAGGTACGATCCTTTACATGGCATTTTATGGATTTGTCCCTGTTGGAAGTACCAAGTTCATTGAAGCAGTATTCATCGGAACAATCCTTACGGCAACTTCTGTAAGTATCACAGTACAGGCACTTAAGGAATTAGGTAAGATTTCTACCGAGATAGGAACTACTATCATGAGCGCAGCGATAATCGATGATGTTATCGGTATTGTCGTTCTTACAGCAGTTCTTGGTCTTAAGGATCCGAGCGCAAATCTCGGTGCAGTATGCATCAAGACAGTTGCATTTTTCGCTTTATCAATCATTGCCGGAGTGATCATCTTCAAGGTAATGAAAGCGATCGACCGCAAATGGCCGCACACCAGAAGAATCCCGATCATCGGTATGGCGCTCGCACTTGTACTTGCTTATGTTGCTGATAAATATTTCGGCGTTGCAGATATCACAGGCGCATACGTTGCCGGAATAATCTTGAGCTCACTTGAGGATTCAGAATATATTGACAGAAAAATGGACATCAGCTCTTACATGTTCTTCGGTCCTGTATTCTTCGCAAGCGTAGGACTTCAGACAAACTTAAGAACAGTAGATGCTACGATCCTCGTATTCTCAGCAGCATTTGTAGTTGTAGGACTTTTAGGAAAAGTTTTAGGATGCGGACTTGTAGGAAAAATAATGAAATACAAGAATTCTGACTGCCTGAAGATCGGCGTCGGAATGATGACAAGAGGCGAGGTTGCGCTTATCGTAGCCCAGAGAGGACTTAAAGCTGAGATCATCGACAGCAAATTCTTCACACCTGTCATTCTCCTTATAATGATCAGCTCGATCCTCACACCTATAATCTTAAAGGCAATTTACGCAGCTGATGCAAAGAAAATGCAGGTAGTTGGAAATAATTCAAGACACGCTGCATAAAAATAATAAAGATAGAATATTAGAAAGACCGACAGATCAGGCTTATCTGCCGGTCTTTTCTGACAGAGAACTTGTCTTTCGGGCTCTATAGTGGTAACTTTAAATTGAGATACATTCGAAATCTCGCGATTTTCAGATGGACGGACATGATGTGAAGCGGAAGGATGTGTGGAATTTATGAATAGAATATTGGCAAATAAGATAAGGATAATAACCTATCTGGTACTGGTAATAGCGGCTATAGTGGCATCTTCACTGGTATGGAATTATCTGCAGAAGAAATATTACAGATATGGTGCGGATAACGTGCATTCAGAGCAGGCGATAGAGAATAGTCTTCAGAAACTCTTCGGAGAAAAATTCAGTATTAGTAAGAAGGAATGCATAACGAAAAAGGTTTCCAGCGGATATAAATTTACCGTTCACTATGAAATGTTTGACAGCAGCGGCCTTCAGTTTGATGCTTATGAATATAGTTATGGTATAGCTTCAAATTCAGGTGCTTCAAATCCTGAGGATTATTATCTGGTGAGACAGAATCTCGGTGCCAAAAGGATTGAAAATGCACTCAAAGGAAGCTTTGACTTAAGTTCGTATAAAAGCTGGGAAAAGCTTGCGGATTCTGAATATGCGGATGAATTCACCGTTATTTATGATGGTGGTGATGCTGAAGAGGCAGCAGAGCTCATATATCAGATTTATACGGCAAACCGGGAGATAAGTAAAAATGATATAGCCTACTGCGAAGTCAGGAACAGTGACGGAAAGGAATTATATCGTTATGCATACAGTTCTCTGACCTCCGAGCTGGAGAAAAAAGATATCGATCCGGAAGACAGGGATGCGGTAAAGGAATATCTTAAAGAAGAAATTTTTAATGCTGACTGGTAATAATGTGTTTCTGTAAATCCTGCCGAATTAGAGTCAGCTTTCAAAAAGCCGGTTATTTTTCAGCCTAGGCTGTTTATATTTGCTCATTCAATTTCAGCTAAAATTTTCTTTGCAGCTCCGGTTTTATTAACTGTACCAACAGCTATACCGGCTTTTTCATTCTTTTTGTTTGGCTTGATCAACTCAATGCCATCCAGATTTTCTCCGCCGTTTACACGGTTAAGATCCTGATCGTTGAGTAGATTTTTTGCGCATTTATTATTCATAATAAAATACCTTTCCTTAGTAAAAAATTCTATTTAATGAGATTTTATCTGAAATTTTATCTGATCAAAGTACGGAAGACTTGATTTTATATACTTCGTTCTTATTTGAATTCTTTTTCTGGCTTCCCTTTGGCTCTAATACAGGAAGAATGTTCATTTCTTCACCGCCGTTTACGTTCTTAAGTGACTCTTCGTTGATTTCCATTTTCTTTACTTCTGCATTCATCATGATTTTACACTCCTCTTTGATTAAGTTTTATCTGAATTTCTCAGATTTGTTTTAACTGTCTTTTTATACGTTAAGCGGAAATAAAAAGTATAAAGTTTTTTTAATTTTATGTGGACAATTTTAAATACATAATTAACTATGTGTTTTGGTGACTTAATTGCAGGAAACCGCATTTACTGCGGGTTCCGTATGATAAAGTAAAACAAGTGGCAAACAAGCCCGTGGCGAAGCCACATATAAATGGCTTGTTTGCGGGATTTTTGAGGCTTTGCATCAAAAATCTATAGTTTTTTGTTAAATTGACGCCACTCTTGATTTTTTATTCCGTCGAGAGCGGGCCGCTGGCGCGGTGGCTGGTGAAAACCTCCGGCTCAGAATCTAGGAACAATTATTGTGGATACCCGGAAAGCTGTGAGTCAATTCAAAGTATGTCATAGAATCAAAAAATACTTGCCAAAGAATTCACAGAGGTGGAAATTTGGAAAATGTGACTAAAACTGAGATTGTGAAGCGATTTAGTCACAAAAAACAATTTGAAGTAAATGTTATAATGATTTATATCAAAAAACAAATTATACGGAGAGCAAATATGATAGAACATCCTATAGCGCCTGTTTATGATGAAAATTCAAAAATACTGATACTCGGGAGTTTTCCTTCGGTAAAGTCGAGGGAGACGGCATTTTTTTACGGGCATCCGCAGAACCGCTTCTGGAAGGTAACCTCAGCGGTATTTGAAGATAAAGTCCCGGAGACGATAGAGGAAAAAAGAGAGTTTCTGCTGAGAAATCATATCGCGGTATGGGACGTTATAAAGTCCTGTGATATAGAAGGTTCGGCGGATTCTACGATCAGAAATGTGATCGCGAACGATCTGGCTCAGATATTAGAAAAGGCTGATATCAGGCAGATATTTGTGAATGGCAAAACAGCAGAGAAGTATTATAAGAAATATACGAGGGATAAGATAAAGAGAGAGGCTGTCTGCCTGCCATCGACAAGTCCGGCAAACGCCGCCTGGAAGCTTGACAGGCTGATCGAGGCATGGAAGCTGATAAGGGAGTGACAAATGACAAGAGAATGACAAATGATAAGGGAGTGACAAATAATAAGAGTATGACAAATGTCACTTATGTAAATTTCCATATTGACATCAAATAAAAAAGATTGTATAGTGAAAATGTCATATGGAACTGGTTCCATATTAAAAGAAAATGATAAAGTTGCACAGTGAATTGAGCTGTGCTTTTAAAATCAAAAAAGATGGAAACGGTTCCACAAATGCATTTCACCATTAAAAAAAGAAATCAAATGGGGAATTGGGAGATGCAGGTATTTCTATATACCGGTTAAAAGGTAAAAAGGTTTTACCGCGGATCACGCGGAGAAAGGGAGAAGAAATGAAAAAGCTAATAAGCGCAGCAATGGCAGGAATCATGGCATTATCACTTACTGCATGCGGAGGAGCAACAGCAGGAAGCGCATCATCCGCAGCATCGTCGGAGACGGCATCCACAGCAGCTTCAAAGGCCGCTGACGGAGCAGTAAACCTCACGATCTGGAGCCCGACGGATAAAGAGTCTGTAGAGACCTGGTGGACAGAAAAGATCGGAGAGTGGAACGCAGCAAATCCCGATATACAGGTTTCAAGAGAAGCGATCGACCGTTCCGACTCCTATGCATATGATAACAAAGTGGCTACGGCAGTTACATCCAGCTCACTTCCGGATATCTTTTTCGTAGACGGACCGCAGGTTTCATACTATGCAGCAAACGGTATCATCCAGCCACTTGATGACTATTTCTCAGAGGAAGATCTGAAAGACTTCGTTCCCTCAACAGTTGCACAGTGCACCTATGATGGAAAGCTTTATGCAATCTCCGGAACAGAATCCTCGGTTGCTTTTTACTATAACAAAGACATGCTGAAAGAGGCTGGTGTTGATGTAGATGATCTCGACAGCAGGACAGTTGATAACCCGATAACCTGGTCAGAGATGAGAGAGATAGCTGAGAAGTGCACAACTCCCGAACATGTTGGAACACATATAATCATGGATCACGGTGAAGGACTTCCTTATGCACTTGAGCCCATGTATATCTCAGAAGGAAAAGATTATATAAATGAAAGCGGTGATTCCGCAGATGGATTCGTAAACAGCGATGAAGCAGTTAAGACAAGTGCTTTCCTTGCACAACTCATAGCAGATGGATATGCAAATATCGAGCCTATCACAGATGAGTTCTTAAATAAGGCATGCGCAACAATGCTCGGTGGTTCATGGGATGTTGCAACTCTTACAGAAAATGCTGATTTTGACTGGGGTGTTACATATTATCCGGTAGCCGATGATACCAAAAAGGCAGTTTCACCCTGCGGTGACTGGTCGGCTGCAATATCAAAAGACTGCAAAAACGTGGAAGCAGCAGGAAAATTCATGCAGTGGCTCATGAACACGGAAAATGTTGCAACCTATGCGGCAGCGATCGCAAAGCCTGCAACCAGAAATTCATCATATGATGATCCTGCAATGGCTGACTATAAAGAGTTCCCACTCTCACTTATGGTAGATCAGCTTAACAATACGGCAGTTCCCCGCCCCCGTACTCCATCCTATGCTTCCTTCTCAACAAAGTATGCAGAGGCAATGACAAATATCTTCTCGGCAGCAGCATCAGACCACACTGTTGATGAAGCGTATATCAAAGAACAGCTCGACAGCGTAGCATCAGACTTTGCGGAAGACTATAACACCTATTACGCAAAATAAAGACAATCACAGAAAAGCCGAAAAGTGCTCTGTCTGACGGAGCACTTTTCTTATAAGGAAATATGAGGAAAGCCCTATGCTAAGTTCGAAAAATCAAAAGAATAAAAGCCAGTCAATAGCAGCAGCGGTATTTGTCACACCGGCAGTTGTCCTCCTGATCGCATTTCTGCTGGTGCCCATGCTTTACACGATATATTTTTCGGTTTTCCGTTACCAGATAATGAGACCGAATGATATAACTTTTATAAATATCGAAAATTACGTGAAACTTTTTAAGGATCCGGATTTCTGGCATGCTTTCAGAAATACCCTTTATTTCACGGTCATCATAGTACCGGTACAGTCGGTAGTCGCACTTGCACTTGCGTTGCTTGTAGCATCAAAGACAAAGGGCGTTGCGGTATTCAGGACAATGTATTTCGCACCGCAGCTTACATCAATGGTAGTTATATCGATCCTTTGGACGATACTGTATAATTCCAATCCGTCCACAGGACTTATAAATTCACTGCTCGTAAATCTCGGAATGGAGCCGGTAAACTTCTTATCAAATCCGAGAACTGCCATGAATTCCATCATATTCATGTCGGCATGGCAGGGTGCAGGATACCAGATGATGATCTTTATCGCAGGACTTCAGGCAATCCCGACTTCACACTATGAGGCGGCATCGGTAGATGGAGCTACGGCATTCCAGAAGCTCATATATATCACGCTTCCGGGACTTAAATCCACGATAAAATACGTAATAATGATAACAATGATACAGGCTATGAAACTTTTCACCCAGCCCTACGTCATGACAAAGGGCGGCCCGCAGAATGCAACGAAAACCCTCGTTTACTATATTTATACAGAGGGCTTCCAGGAAGGTAATTTCGGTTATGCCTGCGCGGCAGCAGCGGTATTTTTCGTTATAGTCGTGACCATGTCGCTATTAATGAAACGTCTGACGGCAGCGAAGGATTAAGGGGGAAAGACTAATGAATAATAACAAAAGCTCGATCGGAAGAAAAAACGCTCTCGAAAAATTCTTATTTTACTGCGGAAATCTCGTTATCGGAATAATATTTGTATCACCGCTTTTGTGGATGGTGTGTGCATCCTTAAAGCCGGAGGCAGAGATCTTTGCAAATATGAACTCGATAAAGACCTTCATTCCGACACATGCGTCATTCAACAATTATATAGAAGTTTTTACGAGACTTAATATATTAAACGTATTAAAAAACACCCTTATTTATATAGCATTAATCCTTATAGGAGATCTTTTCTTAAATTCGATATGCGGCTATGCGCTGGCAAAGATCGATTTTAAGGGAAAAGGACTCGTGCTCAATCTGGTCATAGCATTGATGGTACTTCCCATGGAGGCGATAATGCTTCCGCTCTATATCGAGATGTCACAGCTTCACTGGGTAAACACCCTGCAGGCACTGGTAATACCTTTTATACCTAAATGCTTTTCGATATATATGTTCAGACAGTTTTTCTCGGATGTGCCGGATGAACTTATAGAAGCGGCATCCATCGACGGCAGCGGCCCCATAAGGACATTTTTCAATATAGTAATGCCGATCTCAAAAACAGTCTATGCGACAGTATTTATCCTGGATTTCGTGGCACACTGGAATGACTTCATGTGGCCTTTCCTCGTAATGACAGGTGAGGATAAAAGAACGATCCAGCTTGCAGTACAGGTATTTTTCGGAACACAGCCGGTTCACTACAGCGCAATAATGGCAGCCCTCGTAATTTCGGCAGTACCGATGATAGTCATGTTCATCTTTATGCAGAAATATTATGTAGAAGGTATCGCTTCCTCCGGAATAAAGGGATGAAGCTGGATAAAACACGCGGAATGCTTGTAACTAAAGCTTCGGATTGATAGAATAAAATATATGATAAACCGAAAGGGAGAATTTTTATGGCTACAATTCAGGAAGTTGCAAAAAGGGCAGGCGTCGGAGTGGCCACTGTATCGCGTGTCATAAATAAAACAGGATATGTAAAAGAGGAGACAAGAGAAAGGATCGAGGCAGCGATAAAGGAGTTAAATTATACTCCGAATGCGCTCGCGAGAAATCTCTACAGAAATAAAAACGGAATAATCGCCGTGATAGTCCCGGAAATAGACCATCCCTTTTTCTCATCATTTGTCAATGAGCTCGAGGAAATATGCGCGGCACATAAATATAAGATAATGCTCTGCAATACCTGGTTTAAGGAAAATTATGAGCATCAGTATCTGGCAATGCTTCAAGAAAAGCTCGTGGATGGCGTGGTTGTGGCGTCGCACAGCCTTGATATAGAGGCCTACAGTTCTATCGACAGACCGATAGTCGCGCTCGACAGAGAGCTTGGCAACAATATCCCCTGCATCAGATCGGATCACGAGGCAGGCGGCAGGATAGCAGCGGAGGAATTTATCCGTTCCGGCTGCAAAAAAGTAGTCCAGTTCAGGGCAGAGGATAAAAAAACGGCACCATTTATAGTCCGTCATAATGTTTTTGAAAAGCTGCTCAAAGAAAACGGAGTTGAGATCGAAAATATATATACCAAGTGGAATTCCTGGAGCAGTGAATATGATAAAAAACTCTGCGAGGAATTTTTTAAGGAATATCCAGACGCTGATGGGGTTTTTGCAACAGATATGCTGGCATTAAATATGGAGCTGGAGGCGCTGAGGACAGGCCGGAGGATTCCGGAAGATTTCAAGATCGTGGCATATGACGGAACGAAGATAGTTGAACTTTCGCATCCTTCACTGACAATGATAAGACAGCCAATAAAGGATCTTGCGGCGGAGTGCTTCAGACAGCTGGAACTCAGGATAGACGGTGAAAAGCCAAAAGAAACGGTCATAACATTTCCTTTGGAGCTTAAGAGGGGTATGTCTACAAAAGAAAATTAGGAGAAGGACTTATAAGGAATGATTAGTGAAGTATTAAAAAAGGCAAGAGATTACGAGGCGAAAGCCGGAGCAGAGATAAAAGAAGAGGAGAGACCGGTATTTCATCTGACTCCACTGGCGGGCTGGATGAATGATCCCAATGGTTTCTCTTTATACAAAGGAAAGGTTCACCAGTTTTATCAGTATTATCCCTACAAAACTATGTGGGGACCGATGCACTGGGGACATGCAGTTTCAGAGGATTTCGTCAAATGGGAATACCTTCCGGCAGCGATCGCTCCCGGGGATGAATACGACAACTTCGGATGCTTTTCCGGTTCGGCGATCGAAATGAAGGACGGTCGGCAGATGCTCATATATACGGGTGTCCGCGTAGGCGAAAAAGATGGCGAAGAGATCATAAGACAGACCCAGTGTCTCGCTTTCGGAGACGGCGAGAATTATGAAAAATATGCTGCAAATCCGGTGATAGATGCGTCATATCTGCCGGAGGGCTGGAGTCATGAGCATTTCAGAGATCCGAAAATTTGGTTTGATAAAAAAGATGACTGCTATTATATGGTGGCAGGTAATCTGACGGATGACGGCAGCGGTTCGATAGTCCTTTTCAAGAGTGAAAATGGCACAGACTGGGCTTTCGTAACAGTGCTCGACAGATGCAGGAACGAATACGGAAAAATGTGGGAGTGTCCCGACTTTTTTGAACTCGATGGAAAGCAGCTGATAATAACCTCTCCGCAGTTTATGCAGGCGAGGGGGATAGAGTTTCATAACGGAAATGGAAATATCGTAATTATCGGCTCTTATGATAGGGAAAATTATAAATTTACTCGTGAAGGAGTGTACGCGATAGATTACGGACTTGATTTCTACGCAATGCAGACTACCGAGGCAGCGGACGGCAGGAGGATAATGACGGCATGGCTGCAGTCCTGGGAATCCTCGCATTCCGTTCCCGAGGGGCAGAAATGGTTCGGACAGATGATACTGCCGAGAGAATTATCTATCAAAAACGGCAGGCTCTGCCAGATGCCGGTGAGGGAAATCGAGAACTATAGGAAAGACCATCTGGCATTTAAGGACACGATAGCAGACAGCAAAATTTCTTTTCCGGGAGTCAGCGGAAAAGTCTGCGATATGGAGATTGAGATAGAGCCTAATGGTTCAGAGGTCTACAGGAAATTTAAGATAGAATTTAATGCGAATGAAAATTTCCGGACGAGCTTTGAATATATCCCGGCGGAGGGAATAGCCCGTTTTGACAGGACTTATTCGGGATTTCCCTACGACATTATCTCTAAGCGCGATATACCGGTAAATTATAACGGAGGAAAAATAAAATTAAGGATCCTACTTGACCGTTTCTCGGCGGAGATATTTATAAATGATGGAGAAGAGGCTTTCACGGCGTCACTCCACAGCCCCGAAAATGCAGATAAGATAAGCTTTTCAGCAGAGGGAAATGCAAAGATAGATCTGAATTTCTGGAAAATAGAAGGATGATAATAAAAAACCGCAGTTCTGAAAATACAGAGCTGCGGCTTTTTCTTGCATTATAGGAAATTCCGATGGAATTCCCCATAATGCAAAAAACGCACTGCGTGCGTATGATGCGTCAAGCGCGGATAGGAAGAGCCTGCGGCTCCCGCGCTTGCGCGGAGAATCCTGCGGAGCAGGATTCTTTATTGTTGAGAGAAATCAGAAAAGTTCTACAGGATCCCATCCATAGTCCTGATAAGCTTTAACTGAGAGGTTATTTACAGTAACATATTCTTTGATATTTTCTTTTCTTGCAGCTTCCCTTGCTTCGTCATCGGAGAAAGCCTTTGAAAAATTTTCATAATGATCGCCGAAGATCTTCTTTGCAGTCGGATCAAAGTCGGAGCCGTCTGCTACAAGCTCGAAATCTGTAAAAGTGATTTCGCCGGAGTCATCTTTTTTCATATGGATACATCCGGGATTAGTGCCGCCGGCAGCTCTCTCAAGAGTCTCACCATTGAGATCATAGGTCCAGATGTCGAAAGAACCATATACTTTGATGTCCTCGGGATCGCTGTCATCTTCTGCGATAATAAGGATTTCCGGGATGAGCGCATCTCCCTCGGTATAGCCTTTGGCAAGCTCATCGAGTGTAAAGTCGCATGCGGCCTTCGCATAAGGATCATCACCCTGATAGACATATTCCGGAAGATATTCCGGAGTTTCTGCCGAATCTGTTTCTGCTTTTGAAGTTTCAGAAGAAGCAGTTTCAGTAGTCTCTGTCTCGGTGGAAGCAGTAGCGGCTGCAGCAGAGGCTTTATTTTGTTCATCCTGCGATGTGGCGGAAGGTGCTTCTTCCGTAGGTGTTTCTGCTTCTATGGCAGATGTTGAAGCAGTAGCTGTGGAAGAACCACAGGCAGTCATTGTAAGTATAGAAAGTGCAGCAGCTGCGAGTAACTTTTTCATTTTAAGATTTCTCATATTTGCCTCCCTCAGTCAGCGCGTGATCGTAATTAGATGCTGTAGTATTTATTCTCTCAATTTATATATACGACTGAGTGGGGATAATGGTATAAAAATTATATTTTTAAATTGCAGGAATCCGCAGTAAATGCGGTTTTCTGTAATTTATAATTCAAAAAGATGTGCTATAATTTTTGAGAATAGAAGAATATCAAATTAGGAGAAATGTTTTGGTTTATATTGATTTTTTTGAGAAGTTTGTATGTAAGGCAGATAAATGTGTTCACAGCTGCTGCGCTGCGGGCTGGGAGATCGACATCGATGAGAAGACAAGGGAATGTTATAAAAAAATGTCCGGAGCGATCGGAGAAAAGGTACGGGAGTCAGCAGTCCTGGATCCGGAAGATGGAGAGAGTGCACACTTTAAGATGGTAAATGGAAAATGTCCGCTTCTTAAAGAGAATGGGCTTTGTGAGCTGGTACTGGCAGAAGGAGAAGATAAACTCTGCGATATCTGCAGTGAACATCCGAGGTTTTACGGAACAATGGAAGGCTTTGATTATGCCGGAGTCGGGCTTTGCTGTGAGAAAAGCTGTGAGCTTCTGCTCGGATCAAGGGAACCTTTGGGATTTAAGGGTGAAGGAGCAGAGGAGTTTGAAAAGCTCTTTCCTTTAAGAGAACTCGAATATGAGCCTGAATTCAGTGAGGAATCAATAGCAGAGCTTCTGGAGATATATGGTGAAACTGAGCCGATAGATGAGAAATGGACGAAAGATCTTGAGGATATGAGATCGAATATAAGCTGCCTGCTTCAGAAGACTTCGGCTTATATTAGCTGTTATGATAAAAAAATTTATGATCGGATATATGCGTATATTTTATTCAGACAGATTGAATATCTCGATGAATGTTCTTGGGAGGAATTAAAGATTTATGCATTGGTATGCACAGATTTTGTATTTCTGAAGGATGCATTGATAAATGATACCGGTGAGGCAGTTCGCATATTTTCCGAGCAGATAGAGTATTGTCCGGAGAATGTTGATTATTTGCTGGAACTTAATAGGGGATGAGCCTTGGGGACGTTGTTTAGGGCTCATAAAATGAGCCCTAAACAACGTCCCCAGAGCTCATTTTGTCAATAATTGCGTACTTTTCTTTTATTTATAATGATGTAAAATAAATGTGACAGAAATGGAAAGGTTTTGATGTAAATAATGAAAAAGGAAGAAAAGACAAATGTAATGCGTGTGCTGGATGGGAAGAAAATTCCATATGAGAGCCACAGCTATGAAGCGGATCCGCGTCTTACGGGAGAGGAGATAGCAGGAATCCTTGGAGAAGATGTCAATAAAGTTTTTAAAACACTTGTAACCCGGGGAAAAAGCGGAACTTATTATGTTTTTGCGGTTCCGGTAAAAGAAGAACTTGATCTGAAGAAGGCAGCTAAAGCCGCCGGAGAGAAATCAGTCAGCATGATAAAGCAGAAAGAACTGCTTCCGCTCACCGGGTATGTTCACGGAGGCTGTTCACCTATAGGAATGAAAAAACAGTTTAAGACTTTTATTCATGAGACAGCTGAAGGCTTTGACAAGATATTTGTAAGTGCGGGAAAAGTTGGATACCAGATAGAGCTTGCAGCAAAAGATCTGATAGCAGTTGCAGGCTGTATATCTGCGGATATTACTGTAAACTGAATTCTGAGCCTAGGGGACGTAGTTTAGGGCTCAGAAAAGGGGGAAGCAAATGGAAGTAAAAGGGAATGAAAATAATTATGGCGATTATATAACTTATTCAGCGAAGCTGGAAGGTTATAAATGGTATAAACCGATATTGGCTATGCTTTTGACAGGGCTTTTTGCTTTTATTTTTATAAATATTATAGTAGTTATAGTAGTAATTATTGTGATCAACGATGGAATGCAGGTTGCTGAGATCATGGGAATGATCAGGGGCGGTTATGATGGTTTTAATACTTATACGGCATGGGGAGCAATTTATTCCTGTGGAACACTGGCATCTATACTGCCTGCGATGATGATCGCTGGAAAGATATTAAAATGGAGACCGATGAGTACTTATTCTTCATCAAGAGGCGGATGGGATATGAAATTGTTCCTTAAATGTCTGGGAATATCCATTGTGGTTGTAGGAATCCCAATAGCAGTCATATCATATTTAACATTGGAGAAAACGTCAGGCATCAGGTTTTCGCCGGCAGGTCTAATACTCTGTACTATACTGACACCGCTGCAATGTATTGCTGAAGAATTTTTATTCAGAGGAATACTTCTTCAGACATTAGGAGGATGGATCAAAAAAGTGCTGCCGGCGATGATTATATCGGCGTTTTTCTTTATGTTATGTCATCCGTACAGTATAGCAGGAAGAGTAGAAATAATGATAGCCGGTGTACTTTTGACAGTAATGGTCTGTTTAACGAATGGTCTCGAAGCGTCGAGTGCTTCTCATGTAGTAAATAATACGGTCCTTTTTTATATGAGCGGATTAGGCTTTGATACTGTGCATACAGAAGTTGCATGGGTAGATGTAATACATGTAATTATCATTGACGGGGTATATGTCCTTATCCTTTATATCCTGACTAAAAAGACAGACTGGTTCAGGGCGAAGAATAAATAATTGAATAACTGCGGCGGCGCATTCTCGTGACTTTAGTCGTGAGTTAGCCGCCGCTTCTTTTTCTTTATGCCTACATATGGTATAATAGTTACATGGATAAAACTGTTTATAATACAAATTACTCCAAACTTACATATGGTAGAGGTTATGTATATTCTTTACAGTATCACATTGTATGGTGTACCAAGTATCGGAAAAAAGTTCTTTCTAAAGGTATCGATGATGATATTAAGGGATATCTTAACGAGCTGGCAAAGGAGTATTCTTTTTCAATACTTGCAATGGAAGTTATGCCGGATCATATACATATTCTCGTAGACTGCAAACCGCAGTTTTTTCCTTCAGATATGATAAAAATCCTAAAAGGAAATACGGCACGATGGCTGTTTATGAAACATCCTGAATTAAAAAAACAGTTGTGGGGAGGACATCTTTGGAATCCATCCTATTGCATTGTTACTGTCAGTGACAGAAGTTTTGAGCAGGTAAAGCATTACATCGACTCACAAAAAGAACGTTAAGGCGAAAGGAGGCTCTGTGATATGAAGATAATGTCCACATATTCGGTAAAAATAAAAGAATATAATCATATTTTCAAGGAGACGATCATACTTTATCGCAGAGCTGTTGATTTTTATATTGATGTGATGCTTAAAGAATGGGATGAGTTTTCTGTATGTTCAAATCAGAACAAGGCTGTGAACCTGGCGGAGAGCTATAGTGTCACATCAAAGAAAAGACCGGTTGTGATCTATGATCTTGCTGTAAACTTTTATAAGTTTCCTTCATATCTTAGGAGAGCTGCGATTGCTGAAGCATACGGAAAAGTATGTTCATATAAATCAAACCTTGATAACTTGGAAAATACAGACCACAACCTGAGAGGTGAACAACCGTCATTTCCAAAGGCCGGATACATATATCCGGCAATGTACAGAGGGAATACTTTCAGGAGGATTGATGATCTTCATGCAGAATTAAAGGTGTTTTATCACAATACATGGGACTGGATCACAGTTTCACTGCGAAAAACGGATGTTGATTATATAAAAAAATACTGTTTTTCCAGGAAAGAATGTGTGCCTACCTTACAGAAACGCGGTAAACAGTGGTTTCTTGATTTTGCATTTGAGGAAAAGGTAAAACTCGATGAAACAGATATTTCCGATCAGACAGTACTTGCTGTTGACTTAGGTATCAATAATGCCTGCACATGTTCAGTAATGCGATCAGATGGCACGATCCTCGGAAGGCGTTTCCTGCGACTGCCGAGAGAATACGACTCTCTGAAGCGTAAGACTGACCGCATTAAGGCAGCCCAGCGGCATGGTTCACGCAGATTATCACGTCTATGGAGACTTGCTGACGGTGTAAACGATGATATCGCAGTAAAAACAGCACATTTCATTGTTGATATGGCACAGGAATATAACGTTAATACCATTGTTTTTGAGCATCTTGAGCTTGAGGGGAGAAAACGTGGTTCAAAAAAGATGAGATTACAAATGTGGAAAGCCCGTTATGTTCAATCAATGGTAGCAGACAAGGCTCACAGGCTCAGTATGCGTATATCCAGAGTAAATGCATGGGGCACGTCAAGGCTTGCCTTTGATGGTTCCGGCAGAGTGCTGCGAGGAAATGAATCGGCAAAAACTAAGGGAAAATACAGTCTGTGCGAGTTCAGTACAGGAAAGATATATAACTGTGATCTAAATGCTTCATACAACATAGGAGCAAGATATTTTATACGTGAGATCATAAAGTCCCTTTCGGTGACGAAAGGGCAGCAGCTTTTGGCAAAAGTTCCAGAAGCTGTGTATAGGAGCACATGCACGTTGTCTACGTTAATTAGTCTGAATGCAGAGCTTTGCGCTGCGGCGTAAGTGTCTCGGTGTCAGACCGTATATGTAGTCAATGAGTCCGCACCCTAGAAAAACGGGTATGGAAGCACGCGACTTTAGTCGTGTGAGGCTTCACTATTGGTAAGAAATGAGCTCAGTGGACATTTTATTTTGCATTTTTGTCTAAAATTAACAAAATAGGAATCTGAATTTTAAACAATTTATATAATGTGAATGAAAAAAGCAAAGAAAAATAAAAAAGAGCAAAAATAAAAAGTTCCCCGGATGATAGACTTTAATCAAGAAAAAATTTAGGCCTGAGATAGTGAGAGGCAGTAAATCGGAGGAAAACAATGGGGACTATTAAGCTCGAACATGTAACAAAAAAATTCGGAGGAAACACAGTAGTTCCGGATTTGAATCTGGAAATAAAAGACGGATCGTTTACCGTACTGGTAGGGCCGTCCGGATGTGGTAAATCGACCACATTGCGTATGATCTCAGGATTGGATGAACCCAGTTCAGGAAGTATATATAGATGATACTAATGGATGAACCGCTTTCGAATCTGGATGCCAAGCTCAGAGGTCAAATGAGAGTTGAGCTGATCAAACTGCATAAAAGCCTTGGAACAACTTTTATTTATGTAACTCATGATCAGGTAGAAGCTATGTCCATGGCAGATGATATAGTTCTTATAGATAAAGGAAAAAAAGTTCAGCAGGCAGCACCGAGAGAACTTTATAATAATCCTTCGTGTGTATATGCAGCTCAGTTTATAGGGACACCTCAGATGAATATTGTCAAAGATATACTTCCGGGAGGGCTTCAGATGGGCTTCAGACCTGAGAAGACATTTCTGCATCAGATCGAAGAGGAGCATATAAGCATGAGCGGGAGGATCAAAACAAAGGAGATGCTTGGAGCAGAAATAATATACTCGATTGAGACGAAATATGGAAATCTTATGTCAAAAACTGATATAGATATTCCTGAAGATGAGAAACTTAAAATTCAGATCCCGTTAACGAATATATATCTTTTTGACGAAAACGGAGACCGCGTTGAAATGGATCAGGAAAGAAAAGCTATAGTTATCAGAGCTTTTGACAATGCGGAGGCGTGACTTATGAAAGAGAAAATGAGCGTCAGCGAAAAAAGAGACAGAATATTGGGAGTAGTGACCGCAATGCCGGCAATGATACTGCTTTTTATATTTACTGTCTATCCGGTAGGATATCTGATCTTTTATTCAATGTTCGATGGAAGCCTTATTTCGGACAAAAGAAAATTTGTAGGACTTGAAAATTACAGCGAAATATTTGGATCTGAGACCTTTCGACAGGTATTTGTAAACACGATAGTTTATACCGTTTTATTTGTTGTTTTAACAATATCACTCGCTGTAATGACCCCCGGGGACGGAGTTACAGGTTCATGAACATGTAACTCCGTCCCCGGGGGTCAAAAATAAAAGAGGAGAATACCTGAATCACGGTGTGTCTGTCACCGTTAACAAAACGTGAACAGACGTTCGAAAAACGGTTGACAGGCATTTATATTTAACGTAGGATACATATAATTGAAAATGATATCATTATATTGAATAGAGACTGTTCTGTTGATATTATCTAGAAATCTATAGTTAAATGGTGAGGATTATTAAATGACAATTAGCGAGCGAATATTTGAAAGATTAGCGCAGCTTTCTATGACACAAAAGAAGTTTTCAGAAAAGACGGGGATTCAGCCCAGCACAATAAGTGAATGGAAGAAGAACAAGACCAATCCTTCGTCTGAAAAGATAATGCCTATATGCGAGGCCTTGGGAGTTACGCCGTACTGGCTGCTTTTCGTGAGCGTATTATGGGCTATGCAGAAGCTTATGTGTCATTGGAGGAAAAGTAAATTTGTTGAGACCAATAAGAGACTGGTATCTGGGGGCTATAAAGAAGACGATCAATAGAACGAAGAAGTTGTTTGGCATAAAAACGGTGTGAATTATATTGGATTTAGAATTTATTTAATGGGACTGTGATCAGTCTGACCGCTTGCTCTATTTTGACTTAAATTACCATACAATTTTGAACACAGTTTTATTTATACACAAAATCCACCGACTTATCCCCATTTCTCCACATCTATTCCACATGGCTATCCACCGACTTATCCACCAAAAATGTGGATAAGTCGGTGGATTTGTATCTTCTATTGAATCTTGTTAAAATATATTCATCAATTAGAAAGTGTCTGAATAATTATGATAAAAAACCTTTTTGAGCCCGGAATATGTATTCTTTGGGCGATTTTGGCAGTGGTCTGCCTGGGCTATTCTTTAATTGTATTGTCAGTGAGGAGCGGGACTTTTTCTTTTGCCATATGGATCGGCTGGGGGATTCTTTTTTCCGCATTTTATTGTCTGGCGCATTTTAATATATGGCGGAGGATTCCGCTTTACCTGCAGACGGGGATAGTTATTTTCTTTGCTTTTATTTTTATAGTTTTCACCATATGCCAGATCTGTATTCTTTCACATTTTTTTGATAAGGGGAAGGCGAATCTGGATTATATCATAGTCCTCGGGGCGCAGATGAGGGAGAACGGACCGAGTGTGGTCTACAGGAAGCGCCTGGATGCGGCTTATGATTATCTTATGGAAAATGACAATACGGTCTGCATTGTTACCGGAGGCAAGGGGAATAATGAGCTTTTGACCGAGGGCGAGGGCGGAAGGGATTATCTCCTGGAAAGGGGTATCCCGGAGGAGCGGATCATCGTTGAAAAGCGGTCGCGTGACACGGTTGAAAATATCAAAAACTCGCTGGCGATCATTGATGAAATGGATGATGCGCAGTATGAGATCGGGATCGTGACAAATGGTTTTCATCTTTTCAGGGGGATGAAGATCACTGACAGATATTTTAAGAGGGACGTCTACGGGATCGCAGCTGATATGAATCCTCTTTATATTCCGAATAATCTGATGAGGGAAAATTTCGGGATCATCAGGGATTTTATCAACGGGGACATCCGTTTGAACTGAGGAGCGGGCGTTACTGTTCACAGGCAAACTGCGCACTCCGCTACTCTGTACGCTATTTCACTAAGTGCTGAAGCACTAAGTGAAATATGTGTGCGCAGTTATGCCACAATAACTTTGACTGAACACTGGGGTTTGCCCATTGCCGTATGCGCATAATACTTAGCGAAGCAAAGCTGAGCTTAGTATTATGCCACACAGAGGGGGCAATCTTAAATGGCAAAACCCGTTACTGGAGCACGCTGAAAGCGTGTGAACAGTAACGAGCGGGCTTTTAAATCAGGCAAAGTAGCCTTAAGGGTACTATACAGGCTTTTTCTTTGAAATTATAATTTAATTAGCGTAACAGGCGTATCTGTGCCGGGAGGACCGGGCAGTTTTTATGGAGGGGCGGCAATGGATTATATTAAATTGCCAAGGTTATATGAAAAGTTACGGAAGGCAGAGAGTTTTTATTCACCGGTGATCATGACTGCGGCCACGGGCTGGGGCAAGAGCGCGGCGGTGCAGTATTATTACAGGAGGAAGAAGACTTTTCTGCTTAGATGCAGGGACGGAAAGCTGGACCGGATGCCGGATTTAAGCAGTATCCGGGAGAGTATCATTATCGTAGAGGATATGCAGTGGCTTTCTGAAAAGGATTCTATTGACTATCTGAAAAAGCTTCTGCATGACGAGGGCAGGCAGGTTGTTATGCTGACGAGGGGAACGGTTTCTAAATATCTTGTCAGCGAGGATATCAGTCTGGGCTTTGTCCGCATACAGGAAGCTGATTTTACTTTCGGACCGGATGAGATCAAGGCTTATTTTGAGAAACGCGGTATCGAGCTGGAGCCGGAGGAAGTTACGGCGATCGCTGAATATTCCCATGGCTATGCCTGTGCACTTCATTACTGTGCGGCGAGGCTTGCGAATGGAGAGCACTACTCGGCAGAGGTCAGAACAGCGGTATGGCATGATATTTTTCATCTTTGGGACGGCAGCGTAAATGAGCAGTGGAGCAAGGAGTTCGCGGATTTTGCGCTGGGAGTCTGCCGTTATGAGTCTTTTACGACCGAGATGGTGAGATATCTCACGGGTAATTCTAACCCTGAGCAGATCATTGAGTATTGCAGGGAGACTATGAGCCAGCTTCGATATAGGGCGGATGGTCATTATTCATTCCGGGATGAGGTCAGGGCTTATTATTGCTGGAAACAGGAGCTTACCTGGTCTAAAGAGGAGATAATCGAGAATTACCGGAGGGGCGCGAATTTTTATGAAATGCATGGGGACATTTCGAATGCCCTTAAATTTTACAAGTTGGCAGGGGCTACGCAGAGGATCAAGGAGCTTCTGATCAGGAATGCTTATTCTCACCCGGGCAACGGGCATTATATAGAAACCAGGGATTATTATCTGGAGCTTCCAAAGGAAGAGATTGTGAGCGTTCCGGTGCTGATGGCAGGGATGAGCATGCTTCATTCACTGATCCTGCAGCCTGAGTTATCGGAAAGCTGGTATCGTGAGCTGGAAGCTTTTGCTGACAATGAGCTTAATTCGCTGGAGAAGAGGCGAGAGGCGAAGGTTTGGCTTGCCTATCTCGACATCGCTCTGCCGCACAGGGGAACCAAGGGGATCTTCCGGGTTCTGAGAAATGCTTTTAACCTTATAACTAAGGGAAATATCAGGCTTCCGGAGTTTTCTGTTACAGGGAATATGCCTTCGATAATGAACGGAGGTCTGGATCTCTGTGAGTGGGCTAAAAATGACACGCAGATAATCAAATTTATTTCGGGATCGTTAGAGACGATAACCGGAAAACATGGAAAGGGTCTGATCACGATCCTTGCGGCGGAATGCGGCTTTGAAAAGGGAAGCATGGGAGCCTATGAGGTGCTTACCCGCCTTAATGACGGTTTTGAAGCGGCGTCCTACGGAGGAAAGATCGAGATATGTTTTGCTTCGGTGGGAATCCAGGTAAAGCAGCACTTAGTGGAGGGGCAGATGCCCTCTGCCGAGCGGATCTGCAGCAGTTTCAGGCTGAAGATAGAGGAGGAGAAGGCGGATCAGCTTATGCCGAATTTTGAGGCCTTTGAGACGTGTCTTTCGCTTTATTCGGGACAGAGTGAGAAGAGCCGTGATTATATAGAAAAGATTACGGATGCGAGGGTTTCTTTCTGCATTCTTGACAGATATACGCAGATGGTGAAGCTTCGCTGTCTGATAGCGGAGAACCGTCTTTACGAGGCGCTGGACCTGGCGAATTTTTTAACGGGTTATCTGGTTTCCTATGAAAGAAATCACTACTGGATGGAGAATGAGTTATTAAAGTCGATCATTCTCTACAGGCTTGAGGACGAACACTGGAAGGAGCACATTAAAAATGCTCTTTATGAGGCTTATGAATATAAGTTCCGGAGGATGATCTCGCTGGAGGGCGCTGCATTACTGCCTCTGCTCAAGGAAATCCTTGAGCTGGGAGAATTATCGGATATGCCTGAGGATTATTTATCGCAGATCTTTGAGGAGTGCAGCAGGCTGGCTTTATTTTATCCGGATTACCTTAAATTTATCCCGAAGGAGACGGTGGAGCTTACGAAGAGGGAGACTGAGGTCTTATCGCTTCTCTGCTCGGGTATGCCTATGGATGAGATATGCATTGAGCTAAAGATAAGCTACGACGGGCTGAAAAAACACAACAGGAATATCTACAAAAAGCTGGGGGCTAAAAATAGGGCCGAGGCTGAGAGAAAAGCAGGGCAGCTCGGGCTGATTCACAGAGGAGGCAATGGCTGAGGACTGTGAAGGAGGAGAAGGATGAGATGGAGACCGGGAGTAAGAATTGAATATGGGGATGATATCTGGCTGAATTCCGGAAATAAACGGAAGCGGGTCGAGAAGGAGGACGAAAATATCATTTTGCTGATGGAGAGCGGTATCACGGAGGATGATGAACTCATCAGGCGTGTTACTGCTGATCTGGATGGGGATGATATCGGAGCGGGATTTCGGCTTGCACAGTTTGTTGAGGATTATGGGGAATTTCTCGCTGAAGGCAAGAAATCAGCAATATTTGGGATATGAGGGCGGATATGGAACCTGTAAAAAAGAAGAAAGGAAATATTTTTCTTAAGATTTTTATCGGATTTTTGGTTCTCTGCGGCATTTTTTTTATAATATTAATGCTGCTTCCGGAGGATGAATCCGATACGGAAGCTGTCGCAGGCGGCGCAGAGACGGTTAAGACTGAAACGGCGGAAAGTGAGGTCTCGAAGAAGGAGAATAATTCTCCGGCAAAGGATATAGAGGCTCAAAGTATTTCCGTGGGAACTGATGCGCAGTCTGCCACGGTCATGGTCTATATGAACGGCTCGGATCTGGAATCTGTGGACGGACAGGCGTCTGTAGACATTTCTGAAATGCTGGATTCCGGGATCGGAGAAAATGCCAATGTTATAATCCAGACGATGGGTACGAAAAAATGGCATGATCACGGTATTTCATCAAAGACGGCACAGACTTTTATGGCCTCAGACGGGGAGCTGATCCTCCTGCGCGATGACCTTGGGCAGCTGGACTGCACTTCGCCGGAGACTCTTTCTGAATTTATAAATTACTGCAAGAGCGAATATCCGGCAGACCGTTATATCTGTATTTTCTGGGATCACGGCGGAGGACCTGTTTTTGGTTTCGGCTATGATGAATGGCGTTCGGAAGAGGATAGTCTGACTCTTGCCGAAATGCATGAGGCTTTTTCTGAGAATGACGATATTCATTTTGATATCATCGGGATGGATTGCTGCATCATGGGAAGCATGGAGACCTGCTATGCGCTCGCGCCTTTCTGTAAATATGCGCTTTTATCGGAGGATTTTGAGTCGGGGATTGGCTGGAGCTATACAAAATGGATGAGGGAGCTCGAGGAAAATCCCGGGATTTCAACTCCTGTGCTGGGCAAGTATATAGTTGACAGTGTTATCGACGAAAATGAGGAGGTCGGGGAGTCCTCATGTATGGCGCTTTTTAATGAGTCCACTATCAGCAGCCTTTTTTCTGCGTGGAAGGACTATGCATATCTTAACGAAGATTCCCTTTTTAACAATAATTTCAGCACGCAGCATATGTCCCGGGGCAAGGGCTTCTGGGATTCCTGGGGAAACGACCAGAGCGATGTGACTTTATCGGATTATTATATAAGTGACATGCTGGCGATCGTTGAAAGTGTTGATTCCGAGTCTGAGCAGGCGAAGAAGTTGATGAGTGCTCTGAAGGCATGCGTGGCTTATTACGGTCATACGTCTGATAAAAATGAGCTTACGGGGATCGCGGTCTCGCTGCCCTACGGCGACAATTATTTATACGACTGTCTCATGGATAGTTACGGCACACTGGGATTTGATGAGGACTATCTCGAATGGCTGGGACGTTTTGTTGATTCTTCGGCTGACGATCATTATGATTACAGTGAGTTCGAGGATAGCTGGAACGGCTGGGCGGACTATGAGCAGGACTATGGCTGCAGCGGCGGAAGCTGTGCAAATTCGTGGTTTTATGATAATGACGGCTCTTACAGTGAGAGTTTTTCTGATTCTTCTCTCTCTGACTATTATGATTACAGCGATGGTGAGTCTAATGATGACTGGCTTTATGATTACGAGAATGAGCTCTGGTATACCTACGAGGACGGCTATTTATACATGTATGACGATACTGAGGATATACTGATGCTCTATGATGAATCGGATGACAGTTATTATTATTATGACGAGGATGATGATGAATGGTACGATCTCGAATAAAACAGGCAAAGTAGCCTTAGGGGTACTATATTTTTAAAAAGGCTGAATTTATAATTAATAATGTAGCAGGGAGGAGATGAATAGTTAAGGCTATTCGTAGGTTAAAATTCTCGAGGAGGAGATTAGGAATGAAAAGGAAATTATTGGCGCTACTCATGGTTGGTGTTTTTGCTTCATGCACACTGATGGGATGCGGCGGAAGCTCATCTGAGCCGGCTGCTGAAGCTCCTGCAGCGTCTGAGGCTCCGGCTGAATCTGAAGAAGTTGCTGAAGAGGAAGTTGAAGAGACCGGTGAAGAAAACGTTGAAGAGGTTGATGCAGAGGCTGATGCAGGTGATGCGGAAGGATCCGGCGAGCTGACATTTGCTGATCTTCAGGATAATTTCGCTATCCTTAAGGATCTTTATGACAAGGTTGAGGCAGCTTATATGGATGAGACCATAGCTCAGAGTGATGAGGTTGAGAGTCTTCTTACCGAGGCAAAGGATGTCATCGATCAGATGGGTGAGCTTAAGGAGGAGGATTTTGAGAGTCAGGAGGACATTCAGGCAATAAATGATTCGATGGTTACCATGGTTGAGGCTCTTGGCGGCATTGTTGATAAGATGGAGGGTGCAGACAGCGGCTCTGACACAGCAGATTCTTCATCCGAGCCTGTTTTTGTTGATGGATATTATGCAAATGACGGAAACGGACATGACTTTATGATCGCCTTTTATGAGGTTGACGGCAAGGACATGGCTTATGTAAATGACGGAACTGACGAGGCTGTTGCTGAGTACACTGTTGAGAATGCGACAACTGATGACGGAACTGATTTCCTTCTCGTAACTGTCGGCGGACTTACTCTTGGTTATGTTCAGGATGGAGATGATGTTTATATCGTTGATTCCGAGGGCACATCTTATGCAGCAGGTCAGCTCTCAGAGGCAGAGGCAAATGAGCTTTATAACGCTGTTAAGCAGTAACCGTTATATATAGTGAGGTATTTAAGGTGAAGGCTCGCAAGGACCTTCACCTTTTTTTGTCCGCTAAAAAACACAAAATTCTCTCTACAGATGTTATACAATTATTTCTGAAGAGGAGATTTTTATGAATGAAAAAAATATGGTATCTATAAGGAAGTACAGACGTAATGTCGGGATCTGCGGGGTAGGTCTAATTGCTTTCAGTTTCTGGTCGATTATCAAGATCATTATCATGATGGTTATGGGGGACGATGGCTTTAAGGATATCATGGGAATCGAGGATGCTGTCTGGGAGGAGTCTAAATATATTTTTCTGGCAGCGGTGCTCATTGTCTACATGATCTTTTTTATGCTAAATCTCTTTGTCGGGATAGGTGCCATTCACTTTTCCAATGGAAATATCGGTGGGCGGATATTTATAATAATGGCGGTTATCGACCTGATGGTGCAGGTGTTCGGACTGCCGACCTATTTTATGCCTGAGGTATATGAAACCTATCCTTTGACGCAGACAGCGTCGGTAGTTATCGATATGACTTTTTGTTTTATCCTGTTTGATCTTATTTATTCTTCATTTAAAACTTTACGCCTGACGAAAAGACTTGATGAGGGCATATGAAATGCAGGAAGATTTTCATTATTATGCAACTTACTGTGCAGCGTTTATTTCCGGATATTCGCCTGAGGAAAGCCATGATATAGCCTACTGTGCCCAGCTTGTGGATCTTTGTTCGAAAGCTTTTTTATCAAAGATCCATGGGTCTCAGATCGCTGCAACGACGCAGCTTCAGCTTGAGCTTGCGGAGGCGAGGACTGACCTGATCGGTTTACAGGATATCACGAGGATCTGGTCGTCTTTTCATTTTCTTCCGAGGGATCTTTATGCGAAAAAGGAGAAACGCGGCCGGAAATATATGAATAAATTCAGGCTTATCTGCGGACCAAATGGCGATCTGCTCCTGGAGACGGTAAAGCTCGCCAGGAATAAGGGGCTGCAGGCTGTGGGGCTTGCGATGCATGTTCTGGCGGATACCTGGGCTCACATGTATTTTGCGGGCACTCCTTCACTTGTGATTAATAATACTGACAAGTATTTTTATGATATTTTTGAGGAAAATGGGGAAGTTGTTGAGAGGCAGATAAAGTTTCGACACAGCGCTTCTTCTCCGGATGATCTGGAGAAGAGTTTATATACGAACAGTATCTATCAGCTGGATGAGAATTCGATAATGAACCTGGGGCACGGCAGGGCAGGTCATCTGCCGGATTATTCTTTTGCTAAGTATAAATATCTTCCGGCGTGGGGGGATTACAATTTTATCATTAAGGATAATCCGTCTGATTACATGCACGCTTTCTGCCAGATGATCTATGCGATGAAGTATCTGAGGGGAGAGTATGATTCGTTTGAAAAGGAAAAGTATGATGAGGCGGCTGTAGAGCCTTACAGGGAGCGGATCGACGGAATTTTCAGAAAGAGGCAGCTTAATTCGTCTGCGGACTGGAAGGAGTTCGGGAGAGAGCTTTCGGGGGTTGAGATCGAGGATTTCGATATTGAACGTTATCAGGAGGAGTATATTACGGCGTCTAAGTCTCAGAAGGAGGATACTTTTCTCGGTAATTTTATAAGGGCGGCCATCGCGCAGAAGGGCATGGTCACGAATGCTATTTTCCAATCTAAAAATAAACTCGCAGGTTATTCTAAGGTTAAGGTGTCTTCCGATTCCTTAAAGGGGTGATTTTATGACGTTCTTTCAGCGAATCAGGCTTTTGATAATGGCTTTTTTCATGATGATCGGCTCGCTGATGATGATCCTGGATCCTGAAGACGGATATTATGTTATTTTATTCGTTATCACTTTGGGGTTGATGCTTACGGGAATCAGGATGCTGATCTATTATTTTACCATGGCGAGATTCATGGTGGGCGGGAAGTTGTCCCTATACAGGGGATTGATGCTTTTTGACCTCGGGCTTTTTACGGGAACGCTCTCGAATGTACCGAGGATTTATGTTCTGCTATATCTTATTGTTATTAATGGATTGGATGGTGTTCTTAAGATTTTGAGCTCGCTTTCTTCGAGGAAGATGGGGGCTAAGAACTGGAGATTGAAGCTGACCCACGGGATGATCAATATTTTACTGGTGCTGGTCTGCATCATATTTATCAGAAATCATAATACGGTTTCGTTTGTTTATGCGACGGGACTGATGATATCGTCGATCATCCGGACGGCTACTGCGTTTAGGAAAACGGCGATGGTTTATATTCAGTGAATGACCTTGGGGAAATGAGCTCATTTTGTCCCCAAAACGCCCCGGAGCGATTTCTGCCACGGGGCGTTTTTTTATTTCACTTTTATTTTTATCTTATATTTTTTCCTGCTTCCCATTTTGTCCGAAGTGGTGCTTGCGCCGTATACTGCGTATATCTTTGCGGAACCTGTTCCTTTTACGGTCAGCACTCCTGTCGAGGAATCTACCGACGCAACAGATGGCTTCGAGGAGATCCAGGTCGGACTTTCGCTTATTCCGTCAGCGCTTAAATAGTTATAGAGATTAACACTCACTGAGCCTGAAGAGCTGAGTTCGAGCTTTTTCTGGGTAAATGACGGAACTTTCACGTCTAAAGAAACAGAACTTACAGTAGATTTTGTTGATTTATCTATTGCAGAGATGACTACTGTACCGGCTGTTTTCTTAAAGGTTACGATTCCCTTTTTGCTTACCTTTGCGATCTTTTTATTTGAAGATTTATATTTTACGTTGCTGAGTGAGCCCATCAATGTGCTGATATTGAGCTTTTCGCTGCCGACAAAGGTATTTGAGGACTGTGTGCTGTCGGATGATGAGGAACTGTTATTTGAGCTGTTGTTGTTTGAGTTGTCATCATCGTCGTCGTCATCATCATCGTCATCTGTACCGTCGTAGGCATTTCCATTTACATAAAGTGTATATCCGTTGGTGTCGATGCTTCCGTTATTGGTGAGTGAAGTTACATAGGAATTACCGGTAAGCTCCCAGCTGCAGCCTGAACCGATCGTCATGTTTACGGTTCCGATAGTGGTTGAGACGCTGCTTCCTTTTCCATTGCTGATAACACCGGAGGTTTTTCCTTCGAATGAGGAATCATCGCTGAGTACCATTGTTAGTGTCGAATCGCTGCCTACAAGCACGTCTCCGGAAAGATCCTGATCTGTGGCCGTAAGGGTTGCGACATTTGAAGCACCGCTCCAGCCGTCATCGCATACGGAGATCAGCACGTCATCTGAAGAATTTGTGATATCTACATCCTCAAGTGCGATCGTTGCCGTGGTATTGGTAACGTGGAAGGTATGCCCCTTTTTTGAAGTCAGAGAACCGTTGGTCATTGTAAATGAAGAGGTTCCGTCGCTGGCATCGCCTGACTGTGACTGATAGATCATGATGGTATCATAGAAAGTCGCATTGCCGTTGAGCGAGGTATTATTTGCAGTAAGGCTGCAGTCTGTGAGTTCTATCGAGCCTGTTCCTTCTATGCAGACACCTTCTGATTTGTTTGAAATAAGTGTGGCATTTGAAACTTCCACATCTGCGGTAGAGTAGATCGCGGGTGAGCCCTGTCCGTTGGAAGTGTAAGTTCCTCCGTCGACCGTTACCCAGCCGCCGCCCCGGTCTGTCCTTATCGGTGCTGATGAGCCGCCAGCGGTTGTAATGGTAAGATCATCTGCGATAGTGGTTCCGCCGTAGGTTGTCATGATGCCGCCGCTTCCGTTTCCGGTGGTGGTGATTGTCATGTCGGAGATTTTTACTGTAGTTCCGTCTCCTGTTGCGTTAGTCGTGCCGTTATTTGCGCCATAGGAAAATACTCCGTTGGCTCCGGCTGCTGTTGTATTAACGCTGCCGCCGGTTATTGTGGTAGTTCCGCCGCCTTTACACATAACGGCTGAATTTATTCCATAAAAGCTGTAGTCATCGCTGGCACTTGTGCCTCCGCTTTTGGTGACAGTGGGATTATTGATCGTTACTGCACCGTCGGTGTTAATGAGCAGAGCATTTTGGTCAGCTGTGGTTGATGAATAAGTCTGATCGTTTGTAGTTATGGATGAGGTAATGGTCGTTGCTCCTGACCAGGTCGGACTTGATGAGCTGCCTCCCGGCGCAGCTGCAACAGATGTAGTGAACAGAATAGAGGAAAAAGCCACGGCTAATCCCCTGGATAAGATTTGTTTCATATATTTATACCCTCCTAAATCTATATAAGATTTTATACGAAATTTTTATCGGCAAAAATGGTGGGGATAAAGAAGAGATTTTGCGAAAAAAGTGCGTGGGGGCAAAATGAGCTATGGGATGTCATTTCGCCAGCACAAAAATTTTTTTCAAATTCCTGCAATATTTTTCCACTCCCGTGCATTAACTATATGAAAGGCTCAAAAAGCCTTAGATCATCCGGAATGATATAAAAAATTTCAAGGGAGGAATAAATGTGGCGCAGACCGTATTTAACAGATGTGAAAAGAAATATCTTCTGACAATGGATCAGTATGAAGAACTTCTTTCGAAGGTTGGATATCGGATGAAGCTCGATCAGTATGGTGAGCATACCATTTCAAATATTTACTATGATACTTATGACAATCTTCTGATCAGGCGATCCATAGAAAAGCCTAAATATAAGGAAAAGCTGAGACTCAGAAGCTATGGCTTACCCAAAATGGACACGACGGTTTTTTTAGAAATTAAGAAAAAATACAAGGGTGTGGTAAATAAAAGGCGTATCGCATTGAAGCTTGACGAAGCTTATGCTTATCTTAACGAGGGAGTGAGGCCTGAAAAGGATTCGCAGATCTTAAGGGAGATCGATTTCATGCTGGGCAGGGAGAAGCTGATACCGGCGCTTTATCTGGCATATGACCGCAAGGCTTATTTCGACGAGCAGGATCCTGAATTCCGTCTTACTTTTGACAAAAATATCAGAAGTCGGAGAGATGATGTCCGCCTTGAGGATGGAGACAGGGGAGAACCCCTGCTGGACAGGGACAAGGTTCTTATGGAATCAAAGATAATGGGGGCGGTGGAAATATCTATAAAAAAGAAACAGTTAAAAATCAGAGGTTGAGTATTTACGGAGGAATGAAAAATGATGAACAGTATATTGGACTTAGGAAATTTCCAGCTTGAAACAGTATTTATGACTTTTGGAACGGCGCTTTGCCTGGGGCTTTTGATAGCCTGCCTTTACAGGACACTTAGGCCGCAGAATGGTGATTATGTTGTGATACTTGCAGTTTTGCCGATGCTTACGGCGTCGATAATCCTGCTTGTAAACGGAAACGTCGGTGCGTCGATCTCAGTGCTTGGAGCTTTCGGACTTGTACGTTTCAGGAGTGCGCCGGGATCTGCCTGGGAGATAGGATTTATATTTTATGGAATGGCGGTAGGCCTTGCATCCGGCCTTGGTTATGTTTCAATTGCAGGTTTTATAACGGTTCTTGTCGGAATAATTTTATTCCTGCTCGACAGGACCGGTTTCGGACATCCGACTATGATGGAGAGGCAGCTTCGCATCACTATTCCGGAGGATCTCAATTATTCAGGGATTTTCGATGATCTTATGAATGCTTATACATCGGGATATACACTTGAAAGGGTACGTACGGTGAATATGGGCTCGATGTTTGAGCTGACCTACAGAGTAAGGCTTAATTCTACGGAGAGCGAAAAGGATTTTATAGATGAGATCAGATGCAGGAACGGTAACCTTGCGATCACTATGGGAATTGTACAGGACGACAAGGGTACGTTATAATAAAATGTTCACTTGATAACCGTTAAAATGAAAATTAGGGAAGAAAAATGCTGATATTTGCTGCAATGGCGTATGACACGCCTATAAATGAAGAAAAGCTGGATATAGACGAAAGATGGTTTGCGGAGCTTGGGGAGAGTAAGGAAGCTTTCGCTAAACTTTATGAAGCAACCAGCACAACGATATATGCATATGCGTTTACGTTTTTACGAAACAGATCGGATGCAGAGGACATAATGCAGGATACTTTTTTGAAGATCCGTTCTGCAGCGCATCTGTATACGCCGCAGGGCAAGCCGCTGGCATGGATCCTCACGATAACGAGGAATCTTTGCCTGATGAAGCTTCGGAGCGGTAAATACACAAGTGATATGCCGCTTGATGAAGACAGTGAATCGCTTTTTGATGCCGTAAAAGACAGTGAAGACAGGATGGTTCTGGAGGCTGCCTCCAAGGTCCTTACGGAGGAGGAGAGCAGGTTTTAGACGAAATGGAGCTCAAGGGCGTGCCGCTGGATGTTGCCATGAATGCAATTGTGGGTTCGATGTATAAGCATGGTTATATCGGCAAAGAGAACGATATCATGCTGATTTCGGTAGAAAGCGGCAGCAAGAAGAAGGCGGATAAGATTAAGGAGACGCTGACAGAGGATGCAGCCGAGACCCTTGCAAATATCGATGATTCTCACGAAATCCTGAACCAGACTGTCAAGGTCGATAAGGATACTGTAGAGCTTGCGAAAAAATATGATATTTCAAACGGTAAGGCAGCTCTGGCGCAGAAGATCGCCGCGGACAATGAAAATATCACTGTGGAGGAACTTGCTTCTGTAAGCCTTTCTGATATGATGGTTATCCTCGAGGACAATGAGGTCGATATCAAGGACTACACCGGATATAAGAGTTCTAAACCCTTAAAGGATCCGGCTCTTGATCTGGTTTCGGAAGACAAGGTTACTCCTTCTTCAGACACTGTTTCCGCACAGCCTGTGTCCTGGGATGATATTCCGGAAGAGGCAACAGAAGAGGTTAAAGATGAGGCGCCTGTAAAGGAGAGCCCGAAACCGGCTGCTCCTGTGACAGACAATACGACTCAGAATAATGAAAATGAAGCAGTCGTTCTGCCGGTGCTTCCGATAACACCGATCACGGATACCACGGTCGAAAATACGCCTGTAGTTGAGAATAATGATTCTGATGATGGCGATGATGATGGCGATGATGATGATGACGATGACGATGATGATGAAGAAAAAAATGATAAGCACGGCGACGATGATGACGACGATGATGATGACGATGATGATGACTGATCAAAATGTATTTGAAAGATCGATAAGATGATAATAAAGTAAATGCGGATTCCTGCTATGAAGTGACCAAAACATATACTTTGTTGTCAAATTGACGCCACTCTTGACTACAGATAAAAATAAATGCTGAAATGTCGTTACCGACGGCGAAGAACTCAAGAACAATTAACTTTTCTCCGTCGCCCGGGGCATTTTAGTATTTATTTTTATCCAGTCAAGAGCAAGCCGCTAACGCGGTGGCTGGTAGAACCGCCGGCTCAGAATCTAAGAACAATCTTGTGGACATCCGGAAGTTTATGTGTGCAGATTAAACCCGTTCTGAAAAGAAAAGGTTGTTGAAATATGCTCTGTTGAGCCATATTTTATATTTATAACATATTTTGAAAAATAATCTGGCAAAGTGTTATAAGACCTCGCTTATTGAGTCGTTTATAATCATTTTCATGAAAAACGCCAATGATTATTTATAGAATTGATCCGTTAAAAAACGGATAGTATTTCCCTTTATACGTTTTCTGCATTTCTTTCCCTTTTTTGCCTAAAACGGCACGTTCTCTGTGTTTTAGGTACACTTTCTTCTTTTTTCTTTCACACGGCTGCTGCATTTCTTTCCCTTTTTTGCCTAAAACGGCACATTCTCTCTGTTTTAGGCATACTTTCTTCTTTTTTTCTTTCACACGGCTGCTGCATTTCTTTCCCTTTTTTGCCTAAAATGGCACATTCTCTCTGTTTTAGGCATACTTTCTTCTTTTTTTCTTTCACACAGCTGCTGCATTTTGAAAGAAATCGGAGAAAAATTTGCCTAAGATATGGGTTTTGAAGTGTTTTAGTCATAAAAAAAGGAATGCAGACGGAATTGGAAAAAATTTAGCTAAAATGGTGTTTATAAAGTGTTTTAAGAATGAACGAGCCTGATAATGCTGATTTATTTCCTATCCGGATGTCCACAATAATTGTTCTTAGATTCTGAGCCCGAGGTTCCTATCAGCCACCGCGTCAGCGGCTTGCTCTTGACTGGATAAAAATAAATGCTAAAATGCCACGGGCGACGGAGAAAAGTTAATTGTTCCTGAGTTCTTCGCCGTCGGTAAAGACATTTCAGCATTTATTTTTATCTGTTGTCAAGAGTGGCGTCAATTTGACAACAACGTATGTATTTTTGTCAGTTCATTACAGGAATCCGCATTTACTGCGGGTTCCGTCTGATAAAGTAAAACAAGTGCCAAACAGGCCCGCAGCGCAGCTGCATTTAAATGGCCCGTTTGCATGACTTTGAGGAACGCAGTGACGAAAAGTCATATGTTTTGATTACTTTAATTGTAGGAACCCCCAGGGTCATTTATTTTTACGAAAAGTACTGATTTTAGAATTTGATTTAATGAATCTGATAACTTAAAATTAATATATGTATATAAATAAAAGAAAACATATCTTATCGAATTACATATTATCTATTGCGGTGATCAGGACGATAATCGCGGGCAGTGCGGTGGGTTTCAGGTTTCTTTTGAATAGGAATCAGACACTTACACCGGACATGCTTAACAGTGCGTCCTGGATGATTCAGAATCTTCTTGCGCTCTTGAAGATAGGTCTTACGGTTATCATTTTTTTCTTTTATCGAAGAAAGATGAATCATTTTTTGAATATCGTGCCAAATTCGGAGCAGAAGGAGATAGCGCTCCTGCAGCGTGAATATTTATCCGAGAATATCTCTACGCTTAGTATGAGCTCGATAAACCGGCTCCTACAGCTCTGGACAGCGATATTTATAGGTGCAGAGGTTATCTATGCCTTCAGTTCGATGATGTACCGCAGATTTATACTTGTTCTTGTTAATTCTATTTTCAGCCTTTCACTGATATCAGCCAACGATTTTACAACAGTTTATAATATGACGCATGGATTTAAGTATCTGGAGATTCTGATCGCTTTGATCTTAGGTGTTGCAGTAACGGGCATCTTTTTAAATGACACGCTCTTAAAGATTTCGGCAGTTGCAGTAACGGTGATCTTCCTGACGGCTTTTGCGGTTTTTCAGATGCAGACCGTGACCTTCATGGGTCGTGAGATCGGCATCGTATGGACGTCTATCATTTATCACCTTATTGAGACGGCCGGACTTCTGCTTTTATCAATTTACCTCGCAAAAAGATATAAGGGACTTTAATAAAATTAAAATAGCGGCAGATTTTTCTTTTTTTATCGTATATTAAATAGAGTTAATTAAATGTCTGCCAGTGAATAGCAGGGAAAAGATAGTTTTTTATTGTATCAAAGGAGAAAATTTTATGCCGGTTAGAATGGTATGAAGATGCCACGGAATTCCTGGTTTGGTGAAAAAGAACTTTCTGAAATTCAGCTATTTTTTTTCTGATGAGAAAAATCAGGAACTTTTTGTAGATGTTATTAATGGATTAGATAAAAACCCACTTCAATATAAATTTGACAAAGATGGTTATCGTAAATGGGACATCCTGGAGAATCCCAATAATTATAAAGCTCTTATAAGTTGGTATCAGAAAGCTTATGCGGCTTATTATGCAAACAGGGTTAAGGAAAATCCTAAATTAAACCCTGAGCTTCCGTCTGCAGATCGCCTGACACCATCAGCCAACATGAAGAAACAGATCATTAATGACTTTATGGAATTAACGAAAAGATTAGATATAGGAAATACTAAGGACGAATATCCAGAGATGCAGCAATATCTTGATATGATGGCTCTTTATAGTGATCAGGTCAGCGTAAATGGGAAAGTAAAAAATCATGATAAATTATACAAGAGTATCTTAGAAGGCTTTGCTGAGGGAAAAAATCTTAAAGAGATAGTAAATGGTCTTAGATACAATGAAGCATTAGAGTTGATGAACTTCAATGCTGCGGCCAGAGAAAAAAATCTTATGTCATCTCCCCCACAACACGCCCTATGGTTCATCTCCCATATACCTCATCTCCCCACAACTACAAATACCCTTCCAGCTCTTTTGTAAGTTTTGAAAATTTTCCTCCGTAGATTATATCCAACAAATCTGACAGGGATTTCAATGCCGACACCACATCTTCCGTTGTGAGGTCGCCGTTTTCTATCGCTTCTTTGAATTCGCCCAAGTCGTTTACCTTGACAAAATCATCAGGATAGACGATGACGTCCGCAAGCAGATCTCTAAAAGTATATGAATTACTGTCTTTGTCATAGCTGTAGTCTAGAATGTCGCAGTACCAGTAGAGCAGCGATTCATCCGTTCTTAGAAATTTACTTACTTTATAGCCTTCTTTTAAGTAATAAATGGACGCACCATGAGAAAAGTCCGTTTTAGGATGGAGGGTTTTCCATCTGGTCACTATGATGCGGTCATCTATATAGAGAATTTCATCGTCCTTTAAGGGAACGTTTTCTGCAGGAATAATGCGTTTGCGGAAAAGATTAGGCTTCTCAGTCATCTTGAATCCTCCCATGGCTTTTAATTACGCTCAGAACGTAAATTTGCTGATTTTGAAAAAACTTTTTGGCACCGGAGCCATACAGGTGCCAAAAAGTTTTTTTTTGAATTTCTGATCTTACTGACCTTTGTTTGCTGCGAAAGCCTCACGAGTAAGTTCTTCGGACTTCTCTTTATAGTGGTGGGCTTCTTCAAGCATCATGTCTTTAACCTTCATGAGTCGGATCTGGCTCGAACGCTCAGCTTCATCAAGTTTCATGGAGATGTACTTGATATTGGACTCATATTCGGGGATCATTACGTGCTCAAGTGCGTTTACGCGTCGCCTTGTTTTTTCGATTTCTGCAGCCATGAGCTGGCAGGATTTCTCGGATTCTGCAAGTTTAAGCATATCCGGTAAGATCTCTGCAAGGCTCTTTACTGCATCGTCTAAGTCTGACGAGGTGAAGGCGTAACCGTAAGAGTATATGTCATTGGTATCAGATGTTCTGGTAACGAAATCGAAAGTCGGGATATTCACGCTCATTACATTCTTAGTCCCTGTTTCGAGCGAAACCTCCTGCTTCGGAGCCATGAAAGAAACGTTCACAGCCTCTGCCGACATAGAGGAGCGCGCAAGAACGAAGTTCTTGTTGGCGGCCTTAATGCCGGCCTCGACATGCTTACGAAGTTCCATGTTCTCACGTACAAGAGTAAGAAACTGTCTCATAAGTTCGTCACGTTTGTCCTTAAGGAGCTTGTGGCCGCGTCTCGCAGTGGCAAGCTTGCCCTTGAAACGGGTCAGCTCCATTCGGGTAGGTGTAATCTGTGTTCCTGCCACAATAAACCCCCCCTTACTTTAATTTCTCGGAAGCAGCGATAGTAGCCTTCTCATCTTCTGGATCATAATAACTGTCGAGGAAGGAATCCTTGATACGCTTGAGCTCTGTTCTCGGAAGGATACGGAGAAGTTTCCAGCCGATGGCAAGAGTTTCCTCGATTGACCGGTCAGTCTCATAACCCTGTGAAACGTACTCGTTCTCGAAGGCATCTGCGAATTCAGCATATTTCTTATCGATTTCGGTAAGGGCTGCTTCACCGAGGATCATCATGAGTTCCTTAGCGTCCTTGCCTCGTGCATAAGCGGCAAAGAGCTGGTTCATGGTGTTCGCATGGTCTGCACGGGTTTTTCCTTCACCGATACCCTTATCCTTCAGTCGGGAAAGCGACGGAAGAACGTTGATGGGCGGTGTGATACCTTTACGGTAAAGGTCACGGGAAAGAATGATCTGTCCCTCTGTGATATATCCTGTAAGGTCGGGGATGGGATGTGTCTTATCATCCTCAGGCATCGTAAGGATAGGGATCATTGTGATGGAACCCTTGCGTCCCTTCTGACGTCCTGCTCTTTCATAGAGGGAAGCCAGGTCGGTGTACATGTATCCGGGATATCCGCGTCGTCCGGGAACTTCCTTACGAGCGGCGGAGATCTCACGGAGTGAGTCTGCGTAGTTTGTGATATCCGTCAGGATTACGAGAACGTGCATATCCTTTTCGAACGCAAGATATTCGGCAGCGGTCAGAGCCATACGAGGTGTAGCGATACGCTCAACGGCCGGGTCGTTAGCAAGGTTTACAAAAAGGACTGTTCTGTCGATAGCGCCTGTCTCACGGAAGGATTCAACGAAGTAGTTGGACTCTTCATAGGTGATACCCATGGCAGCGAATACAACGGCGAACTGCTCGTTGGTTCCGCGAACCTTAGCCTGACGTGCTATCTGTGCTGCAAGTTCTGCATGAGGAAGACCTGATGCAGAGAAGATAGGAAGCTTCTGACCACGAACCAGAGTGTTAAGTCCGTCGATGGCAGATACTCCTGTCTGAATGAACTCCTGCGGGTAGGAGCGGGCAGCCGGGTTCATGGGGAGACCGTTGATATCACGTCTCTCATCCGGCAGGATCTCAGGACCGTCGTCGATAGGACGTCCAAGACCGTCAAATACTCGGGAAAGCATATCCTCGGATACTCCGAGTTCCATTGTATGACCGAGGAAACGTACCTTTGAAGAATCAAGGTTGATACCGGTAGAAGCCTCGTAAAGCTGTACCAGCGCATTTCCGCCATCTATCTCAAGTACCTTGCAGCGGCGCTTTTCACCGCTGGCAAGTTCGATCTCACCAAGTTCATCGTAGGTGACGCCTTCAACGCCGCGAACAAGCATCAGAGGACCGGCAACTTCTTGTATGGTTCTATATTCTTTTGGCATTTAGAAGTCCTCCTTTTCAGCAATTATTTTCTGTACTTCGCTGTTGAGATCGCCTAAGATCCTCTTGTACTCGGGTTCGATCTGATCCTCGACCGTGTACTTATAACGACCGATTTCCTCACGGGAAGACATGTTAACAAGCTTCTCGATGTTAGCTCCCTGCTCGAGAGCCTTTAAGGAAACATTGTAGAAGTCCAGAACAAGCTGCATCATGAGATGCTGCTTCTTTAAGGAGGTGTAAGTATCAACTTCGTGGAAGGAATCCTGATGCAGATAGTCTTCACGAATTGAACGTGCAGCTTCCATCTTTAAGCGGTCAGGTGCCGAAAGGGCATCCATTCCGACGAGCTGTACCATTTCCTCTAATTTTGACTCATCCTGAAGGAGGTTCATCAGCTGCTGACGAAGGCTCATCCAGTCATTTCCGTCGCTGTTTGCATCGAACCAGCCGCCCATCTCACGCAGATAGAGCGAATAGGAGGTAAGCCAGTTGATAGCAGGGAAGTGACGTTTCTGTGCCAGTGCCGAATCAAGTGCCCAGAACACCTTAACGATACGGAGTGTAGCCTGGGTAACGGGCTCTGACAAGTCACCGCCGGCGGGAGAAACGGCTCCGATAACGGAAAGGGAACCTTCTCTTTCATCTGAACCAAGAGTTTCAACCTTACCTGCTCTTTCATAGAACTGGGCAAGACGGGAACCAAGGTAAGCCGGGTAACCTTCTTCACCGGGCATTTCCTCGAGTCGTCCTGACATCTCTCGGAGAGCTTCAGCCCATCTCGATGTAGAGTCAGCCATGAGGGCTACGGAATAACCCATGTCACGGAAATACTCAGCAATTGTGATACCTGTGTAAATTGAAGCCTCACGGGCTGCAACAGGCATATCGGATGTATTTGCGATAAGAACGGTTCTCTCCATGAGGGAGTATCCGGTTTTCGGATCCTTCAGTTCAGGGAACTCGTTCAGAACGTCTGTCATCTCGTTTCCACGCTCGCCGCATCCGATGTAGACAACGATCTCGGCCTCAGCCCACTTAGCGAGCTGGTGCTGGATAACCGTCTTACCTGTTCCGAAAGGTCCGGGAACGGCTGCGGTACCGCCTTTAGCGATAGGGAAGAGGGTATCTACTACTCTCTGTCCTGTGATAAGCGGTGTGTTGGGCGGAAGCTTTTTCTTATAAGGACGTCCGCGACGAACGGGCCACTTCTGCATAAGTGTTACATTGTGGTCTTTTCCGTCTGTTCCGCTTACAACAGCTACGGTCTCCTCAACTGTGCAGGTCTTGTCGGAGATTGACTTGATCGTTCCTTCGATACCGTAAGGGATCATGATCTTGTGAACGACAGCCTTTGACTCCTGGACGGTACCGATGATATCACCGGCAACGACCTTGTCGCCTGCCTTTGCAGTAGCCTTGAAATCCCATTTTGCATCTCTGTCAAGGGAAGGAACTTCAACACCTCTGGTAAGGAGATTTGAATTGGTTGCTTCGAGAATCTTAACAAGAGGTCTCTGAATTCCGTCATAGATACTTTTTATAAGACCGGGGCCAAGTTCAACGGACATTGGAACGCCGGTAGATTCTACAGGAGCGCCGGGTCCTAAGCCGGAGGTCTCCTCATATACCTGCACGGAAGCCTGATCGCCGTGCATTTCGATAATTTCTCCGATAAGTCTCTCATCACTTACACGCACAATATCGAACATGTTCGCATCGTGCATTCCTTCAGCGATAACGAGAGGTCCGGATACTTTTTTTATCGTACCTTTGCTGCTCATTTATGTATTTTCACCTGCTTTCTTAGTTTAGTTACTCTGATGAGCCGAAGAGAATATCGCTTCCTACGGCCTGCTCTACGGACTTCTTTACTGCATCGACACCAAGACCTGTATTTCCGGAAACACCGGGAATCAGAATGATCGCAGGAAGCTCTGCCTCACGATAATGATCGATCTCGGCTTCCAGCTTTGAGGCAAGTGCCTCTGTAATGTAGATAACAGCGTAGTCGCCCTCGGCAAGCTCACGGAGCTTCTTTCCGGCGACAGAGGGATCGGTGACGGGGAAAGTGTCCAGTCCTAAGGTTGCGAAGCCGTAGATGCTGTCCCAGTCACCTATAACTGCAATCTTATACATACATCTCCCTTACCCTTTCCCGGACTGATTCTTCCGGCAGGTCGTTCAACTTGCCTGAAAGAACTATCCGAACTGTCTTGATCTCATTCTCTCTAGCGAGAATGTAGGCTGCCAGAGGTCCAATGGTGAATGGATGATGGATCTCAGGTTTTATAGCCCTTATAATCAGATTGTCGCCCCAGCGCTCAAATGCTGACATTGATTTTTTCAGCTCTTCAACGCCGTCGGCATATTTTGTCATTTGCATATAATCGCAGATCGCATCGAATCCGTCGAGAGCCGCATCTTTAAGTCTCCTTATGTCGAGGGTTTTGCAAGGTGCAAGTGCCTTCTCAAGGAATGCGGCATCCTTTCCTGTCTTTGCGGCACGGACAGCGATCTTTAAGTCTGCCGTTACCACTGTAAGCTCGCCGTAAAGCGAGAGGATAGGATTCTTTGTTGCGTAGCCGGCTTCCAGAATTGCCTCCAGAGCCGCCTTGTCAATGAGCACGTCCAAAAGCTGGCCGTCCCTCGTATGAAGTAGGGAGTTAAAGCCTTCTTCGGCTACGGCTCGCATACGTTCGGGAAGGAGGTCAAAATGTCTTTCCTCTATAGCCTTCAGTATGACTGCCGGTTCTATTGTGCCCTGATTGATATAAATGTCATCTCTCTTTGAGTTGGTGCATACTGCCTTGATCGCTGCCTTCAGATTGTGATAATCATTAGCGTAAAGGAATACATCGAAGACCGACATATCTTTCACGAGATCGGCGATCAGAGCCCAGGTCTTTTTCCTCTCGGCGGCAAGCATGCCCTCTGCCGAGTTGTCCTCGCCTTCGCCCCAGCCTTTATCGACCAGGAGCTGTATGCATTCTTTGTAGGTTTTTGCACCTACCAGCTGCTCTAAATAGCTCTCATTTAAGAGTGACAATTCTTTTGTACGGATGCGCGCGACTGCATAGATATAATTTTTATCTGCCAATCTTTATCCTCCTTAAGCCGCGCTCATGAAAAGAGTAGCTTCTGAACATCATCCTGTACGCTTTCTCTTGCATCATCGATGAGTGCCTTTATTGAGCAGTTCTCCTCGATTCCGCCGTAGGATAATATAAAGCCTCCGTCAATATTTGCCGTTTTGTCAGATAGTGTAAGTTTGCCGCCTTTTGCCTCGGCTTCAAGGCTTGCGGTTTTTGCATAGCCTGCCGGGAGACGACCGAGATCCGCTTTGTTGAAGATGATCTCACCGGCTTTTCCGGCTACGGCATAACGTTTGATCATTTTTGTCATAAGGTTGAAATAAACGTCTGCCGGCATCTTCTTGATATAGTCTTCAGCCTTGTCGAACATTTCGGCAATGAGTTTCTGCTTCTCAGCAAGAACTGCCTGCCTCTTTATAAGGTCTGCCTGGCTCTTTGAACGGGCAATGGCATTTTTTGCGGCAATGTCGCCGTTTACCTTGATCTGTTCGATCTCACCCTCGGCCTCAGCCTTTGCTTTTGCAATGACTTTATCGGCTTCGCTGCGGGCCTTGTTCGTTATGGAAGCGGCCTGTGCGTCGGACTCACTTTTTATCTGACCGATTATTTTGTCTAATCCAGTCATGTGCTGTCCCCTTTCGTTTGAGAATATTACAGAGCTGCTACACCGTTGATTGCAAGAATTGAAATCAGGAGAGCGAGGATTGCGTATGTCTCAACCATTGCGGGGAAGATCATTGACTTACCGAACTGATCGGGTCTCTTTGCAACGAGTGCGATAGAAGCAACTGCTGCGTTTGACTGCATCATTGCGGATGCAAGACCAACGAATGCCATCGGAAGACATGCGAAAAGGTATGCAAGACCTTTAGCTGCTGTATCGGGAACTGTTCCACCCATAACACCGATATTTGAAAGTGCGATGAACGCGATCAGAAGACCGTAGATACCCTGTGTACCGGGAAGGAGCTGAAGAATAAGAACCTTAGAGAACATTGAAGGGTCCTCAGTAACAACACCTGCTGCTGCCTGGCCCGCACGGCCTGTACCTATTGCGGAACCGATTCCTGCGAAGAGCGCTGCTGAAGCTGCGCCGAGAATTGCTAATGCTAATCCCATAATTAATAATCCTCCTTAACCTTGAAATATTTAGTGTTCATTGAGAACGGTAAAAATGCACGACCGCCGCCGTTGTAGAACTTTCCGAAGAACTCAACGAAGGTAAGACGGTTTGAGTGAACGTATGCACCAAGAGCATTTATACCGAAGTTTATTGAGTGTCCGACAAGTGCAACGATTATGAAGAGTATCGCACCGGCAATGCCGCCGCCTGCCATGCTTCCGAGCTTGTTGAAAACCTGCGAGATAACTGTTGTCGCAAGTCCAAGAGCAAGAAGTCTTGAATAGGAGAGCAGGTCACTTAAGTAACCGGTAACGTTGTAAAGAGCGTAAGCTCCTTTCATAAGTCGCTTGAAGGGATTCTTTGATTCCCTGCCGCCTGTAAGGATGATCCCCACTGCACCGACGAGGGCAACTACTGTGCCGATCAGAACGCTGGTATCATTTCCAAGAGGAGCTGTAAGTCCTACGATACCGTAAACGATCTTTTCGTGAAGTCCTACTACGATAAGTCCGGTAACGAGCATGTACCAGAAAACCACGTCATAGAGGGCATCTAAAGGCTTGCCGTTTTTAATGTCAGTGTAGAAAAGGATTGCAAGACCTACATAAAGATGAACGATTCCTATTGTGAAGGAAACGAGGAGCATCTTCAGAGGATCTTTAAGCGGATCGATCCAGCACCAGGGAGTAATTTCATTACCAAAGAATGTCTTTGTTACTACGGGGATCATGTCACCGAAATAACTTCCGAAGAGTATTCCGGATATGATGGTTCCGAATCCGCAGAAGAAGAACATTCTAAGGATCTTCCGCATGCCGGTTTCCATGTTTTTAAATTTTGATAAAAGTATTCCGGTCGCAATGACCATTATGAGACCGTAGGCCGCATCGGAAAGCATCATGCCGAAAAGGATATAATAAAAGCATGATACAGGAACCGTGGGGTCGATCTCGCCGGGACCCGGCAGTGAATAATCGCTTACAACACCTTCGACAGGAGTCGAGAAAGGATTATTCTTGAGGACTATGGGCACATCATCCGATGGAAGCGGATCTGTGAACTCCACTACAGCGTCCTTATAATTGGACATCAGTCGGGCTATCCGTCCGGCTTCCGCTGCAGGAACCCATCCTCTTATGATAAATACTCTCTTACTTACTGTGAGCTTTGAGATTATGTCGTATTTATCTGACCTCATCGTGAAGTAATCCTGAAGGAATTTCAGGTTAGAACGCTCTTTGTCGTAGCTTGCGATCTGTCCCTGCAGGCGCTCGATCTGAGCATTGGTTTCAGCATAGTGTTTTTTCAAATTGTCGAGTTCCTCTTTGGGAACTGCGTCTGAAACCGGTGCGCGGGCAAAATTCATGCGGCGAAGTGCTTCCTCTACCGCATCTCTGTCTTCTTTAAGACAGAGGATCATAACGCAGGTCTGTTCATCGGAAGATGAGATTACGCTGACATCGAGGCCGGTGATATCGGGAGAATGTGACTCGATAGTACCGACAATGGTCGCTTCATCTAAGGCTTCCGGAAAAGATCCTATAAACGCGCGAGTCTTTTTCGTTCCCTTGAAACTCAATGGTGCGTCCATTGAAGTCCATGGGCTCAAGGCTTCCATCTGCGCTTCTGTTTTAGGAATTTCGGCTTTTGCATCTACAAGCTCTTTATTGAGGGCATTGAGACGTTTTGCCGTTTCCATGATCTTGTCACGCATAGCGACATTTTTCTCATATTCAGCTGTATTGATAACTGTGCGGCCTTTGAAAGAATCGGCAAGTCCGCTTTTTTCAGGGGAATATGTGTTTAGAATTTCCAATGCAGAAGCTGCCAGAGCTCCGTTTTTTTCAAACAGGGCTTTTGCGTCAGATGTGTCCTTAAACGAAAAGACAGGGTCGTCGGCAGGAAGAGCAGAATCTTTTTCAAATTCTACTGTCTGCAGACGCTGCAATGACTCAAGGATTGCCTTTCGGTCTTTCCTTAATCCAAGAATCATTACCCGCTTCATGGGTAAAACAGCCATACCTTTTGCTACCTCCTTTTCGTATTATAGTAATGCTAAGAAAGTGTAAAAATAAAGCTAATCAAAAAACTAAAATGGTTCAGGAGAGGCTCTTAATAATAAACTGGATCGCCTCATCCTCTTTTGCTGCTGCGTTTTTACGCAGCGTTTCCGTGTCTTGCTGTGCGGCAGACTTTGCTGATTCGATAAGTTTCGAACCTTCAAGTTCAGCAGCTTCGAGAGCGCTCTTCGCTCCGGCCATAGCTTCCTTTGTCATGGAAACCTTTAGTTCAGCTGCTTCAGCGTCGGCCTTTTTTACAATCTCCTCCGCGTCGAGATGAGCTTGTTTTTCAGCTGCGTCCGATTGCAGTTCCGCATTGCGGATCGCCTCGATTGTGTCAGTCGCCAATCTCTTTCACCGTCCTTTTTCCAATGGATTCTGTTTCATATGATGTTTAAAAGGCACTAAATTTAATGCATTTAATGTAATTGCATACAATGTACGGCAATTCGCACAATAAAATGCCCGAAACATTGATAGATACAGTAATTTTATTTTATCGTATGAAATTAACTTAGTCAATTAAAACGAAAAAGAACTATTAAAAATACAATCTGATTAGGTATTATTACTAAAACTTGCATAAATATGGGCTAAAGGCTTAAAATAAAATAGATTATGTTTAAAAATAAGCATGAACGGCACGGGCTCAGCACCGGCTGTCTTAACATATATAGCGAGGAATAAAATTGAAAAAATTAATTATTAAGATTGCAGCCTTTTTTCTGGCTTTCGGACTTGGCCTGTTTATTTTCAGCGCCCTGATGAACAGGGAAGCCACTGAGATCACGGTGGATATGAAAGAGGCGTCGCTTCCGGTAACTTCTGTTGTATCCGATGGTTTCGAGATAAACGATATGTATGGCTACACCGGCACTGTCGACAAGAATCTTCTGAGGGATTCACTGACACCCTTAGAGAAGGGCAGGACTTTATCCCTTCTTATCAATACTTACGGGGATGAGATAAAAAAGATTAGTTATGAGGTAAGATCTGCAGATGCAGCAAGACTTGTGGAAAACACCGAAGTCACTGACTTTAAGGAAGAAAACGGCAAGATAAATCTGAAGATACAGATCAAAGACCTTATCGAGAGCGACAAGGAGTATATCTTTGGACTTAATCTGACGGATAAAGAAGGCAGGGAGATTTACTATACCACGAGGATCATCTATGCCGAAGATTTCCATCAGAACGAGCTTTTGAAATTTGCGACTAATTTTTCAACTCTTACTTTTGATAAGGAAAAGGCAAAATCTATTATAAGTTACCTCGAAAGTGATTCCACAGGTGACAATTCGACTTTTGCCCATGTAAATATCCATTCGAGTTTTGACCAGATAACCTGGGGAAACCTGAATATTGCAGCACCGGAAAAGGTTGATATAAAGATTTTCGAAATGGATGAGACTACGGCTTCAATAGGCCTGTCTTATATTCTGAACCGGGAAGAGGTATATTATAAGGTAAATGAATATTACAGGATCCGTTATACGGCGAGCCGTACCTATCTTTTGGATTACGAACGTGACATGGATGCGGTCTTTGATGCTGATGATGATTCTGCTATCACAAAGAGTACTGTTTATTTAGGAATTACGGCTTCTGATGTTAATATGATGGAGAGTGAGGACGGAGGTGTCATAGCCTTTGTTCAGAATGGAGCCCTTTATTCGCTGAGGGAAGCTGATTCAAAGATCGCAAGGGTATTCTCGTTTTTCGATAACGGAGGAGATGATCCGAGAAATCTTTTTGATGATCACGATATAAAGATCTTTTCTGTCGATGAGGCTGGAAATGTGCAGTTCATGGTCTATGGATATATGAACAGGGGCAGACACGAAGGCGAGGTCGGGGTTGCTGTCTATTATTTCAACAGTTCGAGAAACAGGCTTGTAGAGCAGGTCTGGATCCCGGCAAGCAAGTCATTTGAGATACTCAAAAATGATGTGGAACTCCTTTCATATACAGGAGGCGGAAATGAGCTCAGTATCTACATGGATGGAGCTATTTATAAGGTAGACCTGATAAACTGCATAGCAGAGACGGTTGCCGGAAATCTGGACAGAAACAGCATAATGGTTTCTAAAAACAACAGATATGTGGCATGGCAGAGCGAGGACGGTGCGACCGTTGTACTTGCAAATTTGAGTTCGGGAAGAAAACGTGAGATAACCAGAGGCTCCGATTATGAAGTAACACCTCTTGGATTTGTCGGGGATGATTTTGTTTACGGAGTTTCGGGCAAATCGGATTATATCAAGAATTCTTCAGGTGTTTCTATCCTGCCTATGAGTGCTGTTTATATAGAAGATTATGAAGGAACTACGCTTAAGACCTATACAGAGGAAAATATTTATATAACAAGAGCGGTGGTAACTGATGCAGAAGTACTCTTAAAGCGTATTTATATGCAGAGCGGCAGCGGAAGTTATTCGAGTGTTTCCGATGATGAGATAGTCAGCAATATTGAGGAAGAAGTCGCTAAAAACACTATTTCGGCAGTAACTATCGATAATCTGGAAACAGTTGTTGAGATCGACCTTGCCCACAAGCTTACGGCAAAAGTAAGGACGGTGAAGCCGGAAGAGGTAATGGTAAGCTCGGCGGTATCGTTGTCCATTCCAACAGAGCAGACGGATGAACTCTATTATGTTTATTCTAAGGGAAGCATCACGGGAATCTATGCGACGGCGAGTGAAGCAGTAAATGCGGCGGACACGGTTGCCGGCATAGTAGTTGATAATGAGCAGGATTACATCTGGAAGAAGGGCGACAGAAAGACTGAAACGAAGATAACATCTATAGAAGGAAAAGGTGTTAATGAGGGCGAAACGAGCCTTGCAATATCTTTGGAGGAAATGCTTTCAAATGCCGGAATTTCCGTAAAGGTATCAGATCTTTTGAGCGCAGATGAAGACGCGATGGAGATCATAGAGGATAAGATACAGGGTTCAAAGGCACTTGACCTTTATGGATGCTCTTTAAGCTCTGTTCTCTATTACGTGAGCCAGGGAACTCCGGTACTTGCGAGAGTTGACGGAGGAGAAAATGTGCTCATAGTCGGATATGACAGCAAGAATACTATAATCATGGATCCGACAACGGGAACGGTTTATAAAAAGGGAATGAATGATTCAACGGCATGGTTCCAGACTCAGGGAAATGAGTTTGTAAGCTATATCATGACGGAATGATATTGTAATGTGGAAAACTGGAACAGGGTTACAATTCAGTTATCATCCAAACTGTCAACTGAATTGCAACATTCGGGGCACCTTTTTGCTACGCAAAAAGGTGCCCCTCAACGCTGCATAAGTAATGTCTAAGCGCATCAAAAACATGCGCTAAGTCATTACTTAATTCCCACTTCATGTTCTTACGTAGCCGGCAGCAAAGTGCCGGCTACTAAATAGTAACGGAACAGCCTGTATTTTTTGAAAAACAACAGCCTTTATACAACATACTTTTTTTAAAATTAGTATAATTATAGTAATGATAGTAATAATAACTGAGTTGTTAGGAACTGTCGATAAATAACATGTGCAATTGCGTAGGATAAGTTATTTATCGACAGTTCCTTAGTAGGTGGGAAGAGGCTGTAACTATGGGAGAACCATTAACAGATTGTAAAAATGGGAAATATTTAACCCCGCTTAACGTATGGGCACTGTCAATCGGGTGCGCGGTGGGATGGGGGGCTTTTGTCATGCCCGGAACCACCTTTCTCCCATTGGCAGGACCTGTTGGAACATCGTTCGGAATAGCTATAGGAGCATTTCTCATGCTCATTATAGGGCTTAATTACCATTACCTCATGATAAAGTATCCTGATGACGGAGGTACTTTTACTTATGCGGCACGCGCATTTGGCTTTGACCATGGGATTTTAAGTGCCTGGTTTCTTATCCTTGTATATATTGCGATAATGTGGGCAAATGCCACGGCAGTAGTGCTCATTGCAAGAAATGTTTTGGGAAAGGTTTTTCAATCCGGATTTCATTATAAGGTTGAAGGCTATGACGTATTTGGCGCAGAGGTTGCGCTGACCCTTTTTGTGATCATTTTTTTCGGGATCATATGTATGCTGAATAAAAGACTTGCAATTATGATTCAGACAGTCATGGCCCTTCTGCTTGTGGCAGGGGTGCTGATCTGTGCGGTGTCTGTATTGCTTGTCCATGGAGGGGTAAGTGAGCTGCCGCCGTCTTTTGCTGATTCCGGCAGAAACCGGATGCATCAGGTCTTAAGCATAGTAGTATTGGCGCCATGGGCTTTTGCAGGTTTTGAGTCAATATCTAATTCAACTCATGAATTCAATTTTTCACTAAAAAAAATAATATGGGTCATGATGCCATCGCTCGTAGTGGCAGCACTCTGTTACATATCCCTGAATCTGGTCGCGGCTTCCCGGATCGCTCCCGGATTTACAGACAGGACGGATTATATCAACAATCTGGACAGACTCGAAGGGTTTGAAGCCATACCTGTTTTTAATGCCGTGTATGACCGGATGGGACAGGGCGGAATAATAATCCTTTCGCTGGCAGTGGTGAGCGGCATAATAACAGGGCTTATTGGAAATTATATAGCTGCAGGGCGGCTTATCTTTTCAATGGCGGAAAAGGGATTTCTGCCGGAATGGTTTCACTTTACCGATGATAAGAATAATCCTGTAAACGTTTATAAATTCCTGATAATTATTTCACTGGCGGTTCCTTTTGCGGGACGGGTTGCTATCGGATGGATAATAGACATAAATACGATAGGTGCCCTCATTGCATATGCCTATACTTCTGCGTCTGCGCTCAGGGAAGCCTGCATTGAAAAGAACAGGCTCATCAAGGCTACCGGTATCATAGGATTATCAGTGGCAGTTATCTTTTTCCTCTATTTCCTTATACCGAATATCTGGTCAGCAGCGGCGCTTTCTGCAGAATCATATCTGATACTGACCATATGGAGTGTCCTGGGATTTGTATTTTTCAGGTATGTCCTGATACATGACAGGGAGAACAGGGTAGGAAAAAGTACCATGACATGGATAGTCCTCCTGTTCATGATCCTTTTTGTGACGATGCTCTGGCTCAGACAGACTACGCTCGACAGCACGAAGCGCATACTCCATGACCTGAATGATTTCAACAGCATGGAGCTCAGGGAAAACGGCATCACTCCGGACAGGGAAGATATGGAGGAGACGTCAGCCTTTCTGCAGTCAAAAATGGATGAGGTAAACACGGATATGGTCCGTTCCAGCTGGGCTCAGATGGCGGTCATAGCTTTTGTGCTCGTAATAATGATAAGTGTATATAATTCCATCATCAGACGTGAAAAGGAGATGGAATACCAGAAGATAAAGGCAGAGGAGAGCAACAGGGCAAAAAGCATATTTTTGTCAAACATGAGTCATGATATCAGGACTCCGATGAATGCGATCATTGGTTACACCGCAATAGCAAAAAAAGATGATGCTGTTTCGGATAAAACACGTGATTATCTGGAAAAAATAGAGTCTTCGGGTAAACATCTGCTGGCACTGATAAATGACATACTGGATATGAGCAGGATAGAAAACGGCAAAATGGAGCTTCTTCCCGAAAATACCGATATGTTTAAGCTCTTTGACGATGTAAGGGATATGTTTTCCAACCAGATGCAGAATAAAGGTCTGGATTACGGTGTTGATTACTCCGGAGTAAAAAACAGATACCTTATGTGTGATGCAAACCGCCTGAACAGGGTGCTCCTGAATCTCATAAGCAATGCTTACAAATTTACCCCAAAGGGAGGGAGTGTCTCGGTCATTATCTCTGAAAGAGGACAGGAAAATGACAGGGCTGACCTTCAGATGGTCGTAGCCGATACCGGAATGGGTATGAGTCCGGAGTTTCTTACAACGATATTTGAAGCATATACAAGGGAAAAGACGGTATCAAAAATTCAGGGAACAGGTCTCGGGATGTCCATCACCAAGAAAATTGTAGATATGATGGAGGGAGAAATAAAGGTTGAAAGTGAACCCGGAAAGGGAAGCCGCTTTATAATAAATCTCTCATTTCCAATAGCAGAAGCACCCGGGGAGGCAAATAAAGAGACAAAAACTGATCCTGCAGAGATAGATTTAAGCGGAATAAAAATACTGCTTGCAGATGATAATGAGATCAACCGCGAAATAGCAAAGCTTAATCTTGAATTTGAGGGATTTGAGCTGGAAACGGTGGAAAACGGACAGGACGCGTATGAAAGGATAGCTTCATCAGCTCCCGGAGATTTTGATGTGGTACTTATGGATGTGCAGATGCCTGTCATGAACGGTTATGAGGCAACCCGTGCCATACGTTCTCTTAAAGACAGAAATATTGCCGGGATTCCGATCCTTGCAGTCACTGCCAATGCCTTCGCGGAAGATATAGAGGCGGCTCAGGCTGCCGGAATGGACGGGCATTTAACAAAACCTATCGACGTTGATAAGATCAAGGAAGAACTCGCAAGGGTTCTTAATAAGAAAAATGGAGTCTGATATTATGAGTGATGAAAAACAGAAAGACTTTATGAACGGGGAGCGGCAGCTGTCGAAAGATGCGTTTATAGAGGAGAATTTCTTTCCTGTGGTGGAGTGGTTTTCAGAACAGATGCCTGGAGGATTTCTCATATACAGTGCTGATGATTCGGAGAAGATCATTTATATAAATAATTCTGCGCTGAAGCTTTTTGCGTGTGAAACAGTGGAGGAATTCAGGGAACTTACGGGATTTACCTTCAGTGGGCTTGTCTATCCCGAGGACAGGGATAGCGTCAGGGAAACGATCAAGGCACAGATCGCCGATAAAAGCAATAAAAACCTTGACTATGTCGAATACCGCATAGTGCGGAGGGATGGCTATATCCGCTGGGTAGAGGATTATGGACATTATGCAGAGCTTCCGGGATGCGGCAAGGTTTATTTTGTTTTCATTAATGATATAACGCAGAAAAAGGAAAGTGATTTTGAAACGAGGCTTTCGCTGCAGGTAATACATGGACTGAGCCAGACATATTCCTGTATCTATCTGCTTAATCTGACAAGCGGATTAATGAGGACATATTACGTACAGTCGGATTTTTTCAGCAATATATCCGAAGAGATAGGCATGATCGGAGGCAAGAGCAATCAGTGGCACGAGGTAATGGACTGTTATGCCGATAAATACGTGATCGAAGAGGACCGCCAGAATTTCAGGAACAGCCTTCAGGATGATTACATAAGGAAAAAACTTGCTGAAGCTGAGAGCTATATAGTAAGCTTCCGCTGCCCTACTTATGACGGGGGAATTGTATATGTCAACATGGCGGTCAACCGTACCAACAGCGATGACAGCAATGAAAGGATAGTGCTTTCATTCAGGGATGTTACGGAGGAGACCATCAAGGCCCAGAAGGAGCTTTCCAAAAAGCTGATGACTGATATGGAGCTTGAACGCCAGAGACACGAATTGGAAATAAAAAACCGCTTTCTATTTGGAATATCGCATGATATACGCACCCCGATGAATTCTGTCATGGGATTTACATCCCTTGCGATAAAGCATAAGGATGATCCTGAAAAATTAAATGAGTACCTGTCCAAAATAGATATTTCATCAAAACAGCTTCAGGAGCTGATAGACAGCCTGCTTGAAATGAGCAGTCTGGAAAATGATGAGGTTGAGATCGTAAATGAAACATGCAGGATAGAGGATGAGCTCAAACTTGTAATCGAAGGTTTTGCTGCTGAGGCGGAAAACAAGAAGATCAGATTTGAGAGCAGCATCAGCCTGACAGATGAAAAGGCAATGACAGACCCCAAGCGTTTTCGCCAGATAATCAGAAATCTGCTGAATAATGCCTTTAAGTTCACGCCGGAGGGAGGAACGGTCACCCTGACGGCTGAAGAGGGAGAAAGATCCACACAGGGGATTGCCCTGTACAGGTTCAGGATAATTGATACGGGAGTTGGAATCTCAGAAGAGTTTATCGACAAAATTTATAACAGCTTTGAAAGGGAAAACAGCTCCACAAAAACGGGAAGCTTTGGGACGGGGCTTGGTCTTTCGATAGTAAAAAAGCTGGTCGATATCATGGGAGGAAGGATTGAGGTAAAGAGCCGGAAAAACGAAGGAACTGAGTTTTGCATCGAACTGCCCATGCAGGTTCCGGACAAGTCATGTACCGGGAAGAACGAGAATCTGTCTGGCTCCTTATCGGAACGCAGAAAAAAGCTCAGGGTTCTTCTGGTTGAAGACATAGAATTCAACCGTATGCTCGCGGAAACAGTTCTTGAGGATGCAGACTTCCTGGTCGAGTCCGTGGCTGACGGTTCAGATGCGGTGGAATCAATAAAAAATCATCCTGCTTATTATTATGACCTTGTGCTTATGGATATCCAGATGCCTGTAATGAATGGCTATGAGGCAACAAGGGCTATCAGGGCGATAAAAAGAGAAGATATCCCATGCCTTCCCATAATCGCCTTAAGCGCGAATTCAAGGGACGAAGACCGCAAGAGAAGCCTAAAAAGCGGGATGAACAGCCACATTTCCAAGCCCTTTGATGTGACGGAGCTACTGTCGATAATTAATAATTATACCAACTGAATCAAGGCAGGGAACTGTATTTAAACATTTGAAATTACTGGAAAATCGGGTAGAAGAATTTGATCTTCAACCCGATTTTTTGCTATTTGTACCCAAAATGGTGTCCTGATGAATTGTAACAGCCAGGGGTTACTGTTCACACGCTTTCAGCGTGCTCCAGTAACGGGTTTTGCCATTTAAGATTGCCTACGGCAATGGGCAAAACCCAGTGTTCAGTCAGAGTTATTGTGGCATAACTGCGCAGCGGAGTGCGCAGTTTGCCTGTGAACAGTAACAGCCAGGGGACTTGTAGTGTGAACAGAAACACCATATGTACCACTTGATCGTAAATTGTGATAAAATTTGAGAAGAGATGATTTTGGAGGGATTACCGTATATGAGAAAGGCAGTTGGACTCGGACATCAGGATTTCGAGGATATCATCAACGAAAAAATATTATATATAGATAAGACGAAATTTATATCGGATTGGTGGAAATGTGGGGATAAGGTGACGCTTATAACCCGTCCGAGAAGGTTTGGAAAAACTCTCATGCTCAGTACGGTGAAGGAATTCTTTTCGGTCAGGCAGGAAAAGGCGAGGAAATTGTTCGAGGGGCTTGAGATAACGAAAGATGCCGGGCTGATGAAGGAATGCGGAAGCTGGCCGGTTCTTTTTGTGTCCTTTGCGAGTGTAAAAAGCAGTAAATATGAGGCAGCACTTGTACAGTTTAATCAGATTTTTACAGATATGGCATCAGAACTCAGATTTCTAAAAGATAGACTTGATGAAAAAGAAAGGAAATTTTATGATGCCATCTCTGATAACATGGACGCAAAGATGGCGATCAAATGCCTTCAAAGATACTCATTATGGCTTAATAAGTATTATGGGAAAAAAGCCATAATATTAATCGATGAATACGATACGCCGATGCAGGAAGCCTATGTCAGCGGATATTGGGGGGAGATAACGGAATTCATGAGAAATCTCTTTAACTTAACCCTGAAAACAAACCCGTATCTGCATAAAGCATTGATGACCGGAATAACAAGGGTGAGCCGGGAATCGCTTTTTTCGGATTTAAACAACATAAAAATTGTGACGGGTTCTTCTGAAGAATATTCAGATTGTTTTGGCTTTACGGAAGAGGAGGTTTTTTCTTTGCTTGATGAATACGGCTACGGCAAAGATAAGGAAAAAGTCAGGCAATGGTATGACGGCTTTAAGTTTGGAAAGCATGATGATATTTATAATCCATGGTCGATAATATCATTTCTACAGTCTGGTAAATATGAACCCTATTGGGCGAATACAAGCTCGAATTCACTTATTTCAAAGCTCGTCAGGGAGGGTGACGGTGAAATAAAGAAGTCATTTGAAAAGCTTCTGAATGGTGAAATTATTAAAACACAAATAGATGAACAGCTTGTTTACGGGGAAATGTCTGCGAATGAAAAGTCTGTGTGGAGTCTGCTTCTCGCAAGCGGCTATTTGAAGGTTCTGCAGATAGATGGGACGGGAAGCCTTGCTGAGTACAGCGTATGTCTTACTAATTATGAGGTAAGGGACTGTTTTAACCTTATGGTCAACAGATGGTTTGAAAACGCAGGGGAAAACTACAGTTATTTTGTAAAGGCACTCCTGGAAGGAAATATAGATGATATGACAGATACTCTTTCGGAAATTTGTGAGAGTATGATCAGTACATTTGACGGAAGCGGAAAGTCGGCACCGGAGAATTTTTATCATGGACTTGTAATCGGACTGCTGGTTGAACTCAGGGGGCGTTACGAGGTAAAGTCAAATCGTGAAAGTGGGCTTGGCCGTTATGACGTGATGCTTAGACCAGAAGATAAAAATGACAATGCGATAATCATAGAATTTAAGTCAAAACGGAGAAGTGAAAAGGGCAAGAGCCTTGATGAACTTGCCGACAAGGCTTTACAGCAGATCGAGGATAAGAAATATGAACTGGAACTTCTTGAGGCCGGTTATGATAAGAAAAGAATAAAGAAGTTTGCATTTGTATTTGAAGGAAAAGAACTGCTGATAAAAGAGCCTTCAGCGGCAGGGAAGTAATGAATCATGTATAGATTAATTTAGTGGAGCTTGTGACAATGGCAGATAAGACAAATGCAAATATAGGTTTTGAAAAGCAGCTTTGGGATGCTGCATGTGTGCTGTGGGGACATATCCCTGCAGCGGAATATAGGAAAGTGATCATTGGATTGATTTTCCTTAGATATATTTCTGCAGCTTTTGAAAAGAGATACCAGGAGCTTGTAGATGAAGGTGACGGATTTGAAGATGACATTGATGCATACACAATGGAAAATGTTTTCTTTGTTCCGGAAGAAGCAAGATGGAGTACAATCGCAGCAGCAGCTCACACACCGGAAATTGGGACAGTGATCGATAATGCTATGCGAGCAATCGAAGCAGATAATAAAGTTCTTAAGAATGTATTACCTAAGAACTATGCAAGTCCGGATCTTGATAAGAGAGTTCTTGGCGAAGTTGTAGATATCTTTACTAATAATATTGATATGAGTGACACGGAGGCAAGTGAAGATTTGCTTGGTCGTACATATGAATATTGTATTGCTCAGTTTGCAGAAAAAGAAGGCGTAGGTGGTGGAGAATTCTATACACCATCAAGTGTAGTTAAGACACTTGTCTCTATTTTGAGACCTTTTGAAAACTGTCGTGTATATGATTGCTGCTGCGGCTCGGGCGGAATGTTTGTCCAGAGCGCAAAATTTATTGAAGCTCATTCCGGCAACAGGGGATCTATCTCTGTATATGGTCAGGAAGCAAATGCAGATACATGGAAGATGGCAAAAATCAATATGGCTATCCGTGGTATTGATGCAGACTTCGGACCTTATCAGGCAGATACCTTTACAAATGATCTGCATCCAACGCTTAAGGCAGATTTCATTCTTGCTAATCCGCCATTTAATTATCATCCATGGAATCAGGAAAAACTGACAGATGATGTCAGATGGAAATATGGATTACCACCGGCAGGAAATGCCAACTATGCATGGATTCAGCACATGATTCATCATTTGGCACCTAATGGAAAGATTGGTTTGGTACTTGCGAATGGAGCTTTATCTACACAGACAAGTGGTGAAGGCGATATCAGAAAAAATATTATTGAAGATGATCTGATCGAAGGTATTATTGCAATGCCTACTCAGTTATTCTATAGCGTTACTATTCCGGTAACGCTTTGGTTTATTTCTAAAAATAAACAGCAGAAGGGAAAAACTCTGTTTATTGATGCCAGAAATATGGGCCATATGGTTGATCGTAAGCATCGTGATTTTGATGATGAAGACATTCAGAAGCTTGCTGATACATTTGAAGCTTTCCAGAATGGAACACTTGAAGATGTTAAAGGTTTCTGTAAGGTTGCAACCACAGAAGAGATTGCAAAACAGGATTATATTCTTACTCCGGGCAGATATGTCGGTATTGAAGAGCAGGAAGATGACGGTGAGCCATTTGAAGAAAAAATGGGTAGATTAACATCTGAGCTTTCAGATTTATTTGCAAAATCTCATAAGCTTGAAGATGAGATAAGGAGAAAGCTGGGGGCTATTGGGTATGAAATCTGATTGGAAAAAAAGAACATTAGAGGAAGTCTGTATGGTAATTACAGATGGTGCACATAATAGTCCTAAGAGTGTTGAAGACGGGGAATTTATGGCATCAGTCAAAGATTTTACTACATATGGTTTAGATTTTTCGAATTGTCGAAAGATATCAAAAGAAGATTATATTAAGCTAGAAAGGCAGGGATGTGTGCCTGAAATAGGAGACCTTCTTGTAGGCAAGGATGGAGCTAGGTATTTTGAAGATATTATTATATATAAACAAAAGGAAAGACCTGCGTTACTTTCTTCGATAGCAATAATTCGACCAGATGCTGCTTTGATTACTCCAGAGTTTTTATACTATACATTTAATAATCCTCTAGTGAAAAAAGATGTACGAGATAATTATGGATCAGGATCGGCAATTCCAAGAATTGTCTTAAAAGATTTTAAAAGAATGTTAATTTCATTTCCTCCTTTAGACGTGCAGATGAAAATAACAGCGTTACTTGAAAGAATAGATAGTAAAATTCAGATTAATAATAGAATAAACGATAATTTAGTGGCTTAAATGTCAATGTTGGAGACATCTAGCTTGCCAGACATCAGTTGTGGCAATAAAGTGTCACGAACCTGAGCTAATCTTACTATTTCCAGTTCGTTAGATTTGGTCATAGCAATAAGTGGGGTAATAAGCCCAAGGTATTCAAACATTGCCTGATCACTAAGTACAGGTATTGGTAATGATTTTATGGTTCCAAGGCTTAAGTTGGCCTGTACAGCTTGTTGGATTCGTTTTGTATAGTAGTCATTATGCCAGTTGCCTAAGAAAAAGCTATATAGGTATTCAGGAGTTACTTTGCTCGTGTCAGCTCGTATAATAGCAACAGCCTGATTGGTATTAGCAGGCAAAACACTGTCATCAACGAAGGCAAAACGCCCAAGCGACCCAGCAATGGTAAAAACAATATCCCCTGCTGAAATAATTGACCGCTTTAAAAGATTATTTGTTTCATCATCGATATAGGCGAATTTGTTTTTATCAATTGAATGATTATCTTGTATGGACTCAGCTTTTATAAAGTTGATACCCTTAGATACAAATGGCTTACCAAGGGTTGTAGGTGTTGTACCTTTGGTAACAACAGCGCAAAGATCAGCAAGAGGAACTTGAGTCATGGAATCCAATTCTGGATTATTCGTGAACCAATGCTTAAAAATTGCACTTATTTGCTGTAGTAAATTATCGTTTTTTATATTAACCAAGAAAGGACTGATGAAATGAATACAATCATTAAATATGAAAATACAAACAATCTGGTTAAGGACATATGCACTATTATTGATGAAGCTAAACAATTTGCATATCAGACTGTTGATACTACATTAGTCCTTAGAAATTGGTATATAGGGAAACGTATCGATGAAGAAGTGCTTGAAGGAAAAGACAGGGCAAAATATGGAGCAGAGGTCGTTGATAAATTATCAAAAGAACTAACTGGTATTTATGGAAAAGGGTATTCAAAACGAATACTTTATCAGTGCTTAAAAGTGTACCGTATGTTTCCAGGGATTGTGAACGAAGCTCGTTCACAATTATTGCCAAATGAAAAAATGAACGAGGCTCGTTCACAAACAGGAATTCTTTCATGGACACATTATAGAATATTAACTCAGGTAGAAGATACTACGGCTAGAAAATGGTATGAAAAAGAAGCTTATGAGCAAGTTTGGAGTACAACAACCTTGCAAAGAAATGTTTCTTCACAGTATTATTATAGAATTTTAAAATCACAGGATAAACAGGCGGTTGAAGATGAGATGAAAAAACTGACTTCGTCTTATCAGAATAAGTTAGAATTTATAAAAAATCCTGTTATTGCAGAATTCCTAGGAATGCAGCAAGATACTTCGTATCTTGAATCAGACTTAGAGCAAAGTATTATTGATAATTTGCAGAAATTCCTAATGGGGTTGGGAAAGGGTTATGCATTTGTTGCAAGACAACAGCACATCCATACAGAAAAGGAAGATTATTATATCGATCTTGTTTTTTACAATTACATATTAAAGTGTTTTGTTCTTATTGATTTAAAAACAAAGAAGATTACACATCAAGATGTTGGACAGATGGATATGTATATCCGTATGTATGATGAGCTAAAAAAAGCATCAGATGATAATCCAACTTTGGGGATTGTCCTATGCACAGATACTGATGAGGACATAGCGAAATACTCTGTGCTTCATGAGAACGAGCAATTATTTGCTTCAAAGTATAAATTATATCTTCCGACAGAAGAGGAGTTAAGAGCTGAGATTGAGACTCAGAAAGAATTTTATTACTTGCAGAAAAAAGATGAAGGAAAAGAGTAAATAAAACTCTCATAGGCGGCGGGAGTAAATATACGGAACTGCCGCCCGTATCGTTCTTACATATATAAGGAGTAACGATATGAGAGATGAATTGATTTATGAAGTAGTTCAGAGAATGTTGCCATACCTTGATAATAAACAATTGGCAGATTTACAAAGCAATTTGAATCAGGTTCTACAAAGATATGATGTAGAACTTATTAAAGGTGGCAACTCAGAAAATGATAGTCAGGAATTGGTAGAAAAATTTATTTCAGCAAAAAGAGTAGAAGGGTGTTCTGAAAAGACGCTGAAATATTATTTGGCAACAATTGAAGTGATGACTAGCAGTTTGGAGAAAGATGTAAGAACTATTCAAACCGAAGATTTGAGAAAATATCTTACAGATTACCAAACACAAAATGGTTCAAGCAAGGTGACTATAGATAATATACGAAGAATATTATCAAGTTTTTTCTCGTGGCTTGAAGATGAAGATTACATTATCAAAAGCCCTGTTAGACGTATTCATAAAGTTAAGACAGTAAGTAATATAAAAGAAACTTATACAGATGAAGAACTTGAAATGATGCGTGATAATTGTGAAGAACTAAGGGATTTAGCTATTGTAGACATGCTTGCATCAACAGGTATGCGTATAGGGGAAATGGTTCTATTGAACCGTGATGATTTGAATTTTAATGAACGTGAATGCATTGTCCTTGGTAAAGGCAGCAAGGAAAGAATAGTTTACTTTGATGCAAGGACAAAATTGCACTTACAAGAATATTTGAAAAGTAGAGTAGATGAGGATCCTGCATTGTTTGTGACTTTAAGAGCGCCATATAAACGGATTCAAATTGGCGGAATCGAGAGTAGATTACGTGAACTTGGAAAAAGCTTGAAAATAAGCAGGGTACATCCTCATAAATTTAGAAGAACACTGGCGACAATGGCCATAGACAAAGGGATGCCTATAGAACAATTACAAAGGTTGCTCGGGCATCAGAGAATAGATACGACGTTGCAGTATGCAATGGTTAAACAGAGCAACGTGAAGATTGCTCATAAAAAATATATAGGATAGAAAGGCAAATAGATGAGTAAATGGAAAACTTGTATCATTGGTGATATAGGTACGGTAGTTGGTGGAGCGACACCTTCTACGAAAAAAGAAGAAAACTATTTAGATGGAACAATATCATGGATTACTCCGAAGGATTTAGCTGGATTTTCTGGTAGATATATATCTAGAGGAGAAAGAAATATAACAGAAATAGGTTTAAATAGCTGTTCCACACAGTTGATGCCAGCACATACTGTCCTTTTTTCTTCAAGAGCACCGATTGGTTATGTGGCAATTGCAGAAAATGAAGTATGCACAAATCAGGGATTTAAAAGCGTCATTCCAAATACAGATACTGATTATATGTTTCTATATTATTTGCTTAAATATAATAAAAATAAGATAGAGAATCTTGGTAGTGGTACTACATTTAAGGAAGTTTCAGGATCCACAATGCGTAATGTTGAAATTAAGGTACCTGAAACTATAGAAGAACAGAGAAAGGTAGCATCTATATTATCCGCGATTGATGACAAAATAGAAAATAATAATGCAATAAACGATAATTTACTACAGCAAATAAGTGCAATTTTTAAGCATTGGTTCACGAATAATCCAGAATTGGATTCCATGACTCAAGTTCCTCTTGCTGATCTTTGCGCTGTTGTTACCAAAGGTACAACACCTACAACCCTTGGTAAGCCATTTGTATCTAAGGGTATCAACTTTATAAAAGCTGAGTCCATACAAGATAATCATTCAATTGATAAAAACAAATTCGCCTATATCGATGATGAAACAAATAATCTTTTAAAGCGGTCAATTATTTCAGCAGGGGATATTGTTTTTACCATTGCTGGGTCGCTTGGGCGTTTTGCCTTCGTTGATGACAGTGTTTTGCCTGCTAATACCAATCAGGCTGTTGCTATTATACGAGCTGACACGAGCAAAGTAACTCCTGAATACCTATATAGCTTTTTCTTAGGCAACTGGCATAATGACTACTATACAAAACGAATCCAACAAGCTGTACAGGCCAACTTAAGCCTTGGAACCATAAAATCATTACCAATACCTGTACTTAGTGATCAGGCAATGTTTGAATACCTTGGGCTTATTACCCCACTTATTGCTATGACCAAATCTAACGAACTGGAAATAGTAAGATTAGCTCAGGTTCGTGACACTTTATTGCCACAACTGATGTCTGGCAAGCTAGATGTCTCCAACATTGACATTTAAGCCACTAAATTATCGTTTAATGTACAAAAAATTTTGAAATGTACTTTTTAGGAACAATTTAATTAGACGTAGGACAGTTTACTTTTTTTGGTAGTTTTATAAGACTTTTATAGAGATTTTGCCGACACTGTCGTCAGAATCCGAATAGAGTGGAATTGTGCCAACGTTGTCGGAACAATTGAATAGACCATTGCAGAATAGTTGTCGCTTTTATGTGGGGTATAAATTCATGATTATTTTAAATGAATTAGATTCTACTTGTGGAATTTCAGATGAGGAACTAACTTGGAGATTTAAGGAATCAATCAGGATAGATAATGAAATAAGAAAAATAAAAGGATTACCAATAGCAAAATACGATGATATTTCTCAACGGGCATATCTTGAGTATCCGGATGGTAGGCGTGAATATGTTGATCATAAGTCATCAGATACCGGTACGCTATCACATGAAGCGAACAACATTATGGATGTCAAAAATGGAAACATGTCTTATAGGAGAATAATCATGATTGATATAGAAAAACTAAGAGAATATTATATGCGAGACTTGGTTTTTGTTACTGAACATGCAAGTGAAAGATACAGACAAAGAGGAATAAAAGCAAGGGATGTCAGAAATGCTGTGCAAACTGGAGAAATCATAGAGCAGTATCCTGATGATTATCCGTTTCCGAATTGCTTAATTCTTGGATATGATGCAAATGGGAAATGTTTGCATGTGTGCATGAGTGATGAGGGGAGCGCAAGCAGAATAATAACGGCATATTATCCTGATGAAGACAAATGGAGCGATGATTTTAGAATCAGAAAGGAGACAGTATAATGAGATGTTTAGTATGCAGGGCAGAAACAATGATTGAATCGAAAAGTACATATTTTGCTCAACTTGGAGATTGTTACATTATTATTGAAAACGTACCGTGTATGAAATGTGGTCAATGTGGCGAGATTGTATATTCTGCTTCAGTAATGGAAAAAATTGATGAAATTATTGATAGAATAAAAAATATTGCGAGCAAAATCTTTATCATGGATTATACAAAAGCGGCATAGGGTGAAAAAGTAAGATTCCTGGTAACTGTTCAGGGAACCTGAACAGTTACGATTCCTGAAATAATGCGAGAGTGAGGTGCTTTATGACAGCATTCTATACTGAGGCTGATTATGAAAACTCTATTATTGAATTATTCCAAAATATGGGTTATAAGCACGTATATGGTCCGGACATAGATAGGGATTTTGCTGATCCATTATATGAAACCGAAATTAAAGCTGCTCTTGAAAGGCTTAATCCGGATATGCCGGCTGATGCTATTTCTGATGCACTATTTAAATTGAAGAATTTTGAAAATGCTGAGTTAGTACAAAAGAATGCTGTATTCATGGATTATTTACAGTATGGTATTGAAGTACGCTACTTAGTAAAGGGCGAAGAACGTTCTGGATTAGTATATCTTGTTGATTATAACAACCCATCGAAAAATTCTTTTGTTGTTGCGAATCAATGGACTTTTGTTGAAAACAGTAATAAGCGCCCAGATGTCTTGCTGTTTATTAACGGACTTCCCTTAGTTTTGATTGAATTAAAGTCCCCATCAAGAGAAGAAACAGATGCATCAGAAGCTTATACACAAATACGAAATTACATGCATGAGATTCCATCAATGTTTATCTATAATTGTATTTGCGTAATGAGCGATCATCTTACATCTAAAGCCGGAACCATAACATCTGGCGAAGACAGATTTATGGAATGGAAGACTAAAGATGGCAATTATGAGAATACACAGTATGCTCAGTTTGACACTTTCTTTGAAGGTATTTTTGAAAAAGAAAGATTTCTGGATATCATAAAGAATTTTATTTGTTTTTCAAATGATGGAATCAAGAAAGCTAAGATTTTAGCTGGTTATCATCAATATTTTGCTGTAAATAAAGCCGTGCTATCTACTAAACATGCAACAGAGACAGATGGTAAGGGTGGTGTTTTCTGGCATACACAAGGTAGTGGTAAATCTTTATCTATGGTTTTCTATGCTCATTTACTTCAGGATGCATTAGAGAGTCCTACAATTGTTGTTATTACTGATAGAAATGATCTGGATGATCAGCTTTTTGGACAGTTTGCAAAGTGCAAGGATTTCTTACGCCAGGAGCCGGTACACGCTGAGAGTAGAGAACATCTTAAGTCCTTATTAGATGGACGAAAGGCCAATGGCATTATCTTTACTACCATGCAAAAGTTTGAGGAATCAGATGAACCATTATCAGAAAGACGTAATATTGTTGTAATGGCTGATGAAGCTCATCGTGGACAATATGGCTTAAAAGAAAAAGTAGATGCAGAAACCGGTAAGATTAAGATTGGTACTGCGAGAGTCATCAGAAACAGTTTACCTAATGCAACTTATATAGGTTTTACTGGTACACCTATTTCTATGAAAGATAGAAGTACCAGAGAGGTTTTTGGTGACTACATTGATATTTATGATATGACTCAGGCTGTAGAGGACGGAGCTACACGTCCTGTTTATTATGAAAGCCGTGTAATTAAGCTTAAACTTGATCCGGATACTTTGAAATTGATTGATGCAGAATATGACATCATGGCTAATAACGCAGATCCAGAGGTCATAGAAAAGAGCAAAAAAGAACTTGGCCAGATGGAGGCAATTCTTGGAAATGACGAGACAATTGCTTCATTAGTTGATGATATTTTAGACCATTATGAGAATCATCGAGCAAACCTTTTAACAGGAAAAGCTATGATTGTTGCTTATTCTCGTGCAATTGCTTTAAAAATCTATCGACGTATTTTAGAGATTCGTCCTGGATGGGAAGAAAAAGTTGCTGTTGTAATGACAGAGAGTAACAAAGATCCGGAAGACTGGCGTGAAATAATCGGAAATAAGCGTCATAGAGATGAATTAGCCAAGCAGTTTAAAGATAATGAGAGCCCGTTGAAAATCGCAATTGTTGTAGACATGTGGCTTACCGGATTTGATGTTCCATCCCTTGCTACTATGTACGTATACAAGCCTATGCAGGGATACAATTTGATGCAGGCTATTGCCCGTGTTAACAGAGTTTTTGGAGATAAAGAAGGTGGCCTTGTCGTAGATTATGTTGGCATTGCATCAGCTCTTAAGCAGGCAATGAATGACTATACAACAAGAGATAAAAAGAACTATGGCGATACAGATGTTGCTACGGTAGCTTATCCAAAATTCCTAGAGAAGCTATCTGTTTGTCGTGATTTATTCCATGGATATGATTATTCAAAATTTACCAATGGTACAGATCTGGAAAGATCTAAAGCGATCAGTGGAGCAGTAAACTTTATCGTCGATGTAAGCAAAGAAAGAGAACGTGAAGATTTTCTTAAGGAAGCTTTGTTGCTCCGTCAGGCTTTATCCCTATGTTCCTCACTCGCACCTGAAGAGTTAAGAATCGAAGCTGCGTTCTTTGAATCTGTACGTGTTCTTGTGATGCGCCTTATGAATAAGGGGGAAGGTAAGAAAATCTCTTTACCAGAGATGAATGCGAGGGTTAATGCTTTGCTTGAACAGAGTATTAAGAGTAGTGGCGTTATTAACCTGTTCTCAGATGTGGATGGTGAATTTTCATTATTTGATCCTAAATTCCTTGAAGAAATAGGCAAGATGAAGGAGAAGAACCTAGCTGTTGAGTTATTGAAAAAATTGATTTCAGAGCAGGTTATTATTTACAAACGTACAAATGTTGTTAAATCTGTAAAATTCAGTGAAATAATTCAGCAGGCGATGAACAGATATCTCAACGGAATGCTTACGAATGAGCAGGTCATTGAGGAACTTCTTAATCTGGCAAAGCAAATACAGGCTGCGCAGCAGGAAGGACAAAAGCTGGGATTAACGGCAGATGAATTGGCATTTTATGACGCATTAACAAAACCACAGGCTATAAAGGATTTTTACGAGAATGAAGAGCTGATAGCTATTACTAAGGAATTGGCAGATGCGTTAAGAAAGAATAAGACGATAGACTGGCAGAAACGTGATTCAGCCAGAGCAAAAATGCGTATGATGATAAAAAAGCTATTGAAGAAACATAAATATCCGCCGGAAGGCATGGATGATGCTGTTCAGACGGTAATGCTGCAGTGTGAACTTTGGACAGATAATAATGACATGATGGGAGAAAGAGTATCAAATTATGCATCCAGATTGAGTGATTATGTTTCGGAAATTAATAAGTAGCAGGCTGACAGGCACATCCTGCCGGAGGCTTTATAGTGAACGTCAAATTATTTTTGACGTTCACTATAACAAAACCCCCTATCGCTTTTTTATTATTCTACTTTAATATTTTAACACGCTGCCGCAAAAAAAATCCAAATTGTTTTATGAAACACTTCACTGGATAAAAGAGAAAAAATCATGTAAACTTCCAAAAGAACAGAAAGTTCAAAAGGAGGGTTTATGAAAAAGACTTCTCTTTCGGTCAGCGGATTTTTTCGTCTAGACTTCGCCTTATATCTGATGATAGAATAGTGAACTACTCCGACTTAATGCTACGAATTTGAAGTCGGAGCTTCCTGCTTCAACCACTACTGCATTGGCTACGATGATACGCAACTCAATGTCTTACACAATGTCCACAGGCGTATAAGTTAGGGCTATTCCATCCCTACTGTATATCTAGTTTTTAGGCTACTGCAAAAGATTCGTTTAGTATGCGTAATCCCTCACGTAAGATATTGATAGCAGCGTTCTGGTCACGGCTTATTACAAGACCGCAATCACATTTCATTGTACGAATTGTGAGATTTTTCATCTCAGGATGTACCTCTCCACAACAATGACATATCTGTGATGACGGAAACCACTTATCTACTTTTACAAGATATTTGTTTCTCTCTGATAACTTATATTCAAGCATCGACAGAAACATACCGTATCCGTTATCAAGAGTAGCTTTGCCGTTACCAAAACCTTTATTTGACATAGATTTCATATCCAGAGATTCTACGCATACAACATCATACAAATTGGCTATCTTTGTAGATATTTGATGTAGGTTATCAAGTCTCTGATTTGCTATGTGCCGATGGATTTTATTTACTTTACGGAGCTGTTTTATGTAATTATTGGACTTGGCTTCATGTTTTTTCGAGCCTTGCCTACGTGATAGTTTACGTTGTGCTTTGGCAAGTTTACCATGGCTTTCACGATAGTATTTATGGTTAGTACCTACGTTACCATTATTATCTACATACAGACCGTCAGAAGCATAATCTAGACCAATACAGTTATTCGTGTCTGCTACATAGGTATTTATACTATCTGCAACCTCAAACAATACGGAAATATAGAACTTTCCATCAGATTCCTGTGATACAGTAGCTGATTTGACTATCCAGCTATCATCAGGCTTACGATGGATAACTGTCTTCACATGACCGATTTTAGGGAGTCTAATGCTGTTATCAGTAATGGCAACAGTACCATGCTGATTATTTGTAGTATATGACTTACGGCTGCGTTTTGCAGATTTGAATTTAGGAAATCCGTTGTTTTTCTTACGGGATTTGCTAAAGCGGTTCTTGAAAGCGCTTTGTAAGTTTAGTTGTACATTCGCTAAAGCAAGACTGTCTACTTCCTTGAGATATAGATAATCCTTTTTGTATTTGGCAGGTGTTACAGTAACAAACTTACCTGTAGACTTGTAGCTCTTAATTTTATCGGAAAGCATGAGATTATAGACCTTGCGGCAACAGCCGAAGGTCTTGGCAAACATAACACTTTGTTCAGTTGTAGGATATGCTCTATACTTAATAGCTCTGTTTGTCATCTTTCTTACCTTGAGATTGTATATATTGCTTGATAATATCTACGGTAGCACCGCCTGTGGTCAGCAGACAAAAACTCTGTGACCAGAACATCTCTTTCCAAAGAGATTTACGTATCTGAGGAAACTCTTTCTTGATAAGTCTGCTGCTTGCAGATTTATACGCATTGATAAATTTACTTATCTCTGTGTTAGGCTGTCCTCGAAACAGGATGTGAACATGGTCAATGTCGTGATTCCATTCTTCTAACGTAATGTTATATGTAGGAGCAATCTTCTCAAATATTTCTTTGAGACGGATTGAGATTTTGTCATCTATCACCTTGTTGCGGTACTTTACGCACATGATAAGGTGATAATTCAGCATGAACACTGAATGATTATTATTATCTAATTTCACAATATTTCTAACCTTTATTATACATACGACTGATTTATAATTAGATTATAATATCATCAGATACAAAAGTCAAGAAACGCCGTGTTTATCGCAATTCATCCCGCCACCTATAGAGGTGGGGGATTTCTTGCTCACGGCGTGTTAAAAGTATCGAAAAACGGAGGCAGAATATGACGAAGAAGAATATAGGATGGATACTGGTTATAATTGGGCTTTTTATGCTCTTTAAGATGGTGAGGGTTTCATCATTCGGATTTTTCTCGATAGGCGGGATAAGTACATCAAGCATTATTTTCGTGCTGATAATCTTATCGGCGATAGGCGTTGTTGTGAAGGGCAGTAAATTTACTTACGGTTGTCTCGTGGGGTCATTCGGACTTATGGTTCTCTCGCTGATACTTGGAATGAGACTGCATTTTGCCTATTCTTCATTTACCGATATTTTACTGGTATTTGTTCCGATAGTCGTGGGTGTCGGACTTGTTATAAAGAGCGCAATAGAAAAATTGAAGGGTTGATGTCACTAAGATTATATTTTAGTTGTTTTTTATAATACATCAGCCAGAAAACCCATGACCTTTTAGGTCGTGGGATGAATGGCGTCAGATTTAGAATGCCTATATTTTACTGAAAGACTATTAAATCAGTAAAATATATGATATAATATACATACAGGAAATCTTATTTCCGAGTCTATGAAAGGAGAAATCTGCATGTATCTTACTGTAAAACAACAAGTCAAGCATCTGTCTAAGGAAGAGTATCTTACAATAAAAGAATTGTGTCATACTGCAAAAAATCTTGCTAACGAAGCTATTTACAATGTGCGACAGTATTACTTTACTGAAGGAGAATTTCTTAAATACGAAAAGAATTATGCCCTATTGAAGAATAGTCCTAACTATAAATCATTAAATTCCAATATGGCACAACAAATCCTTAAAGAAGTTGATGGTTCTTTCAAATCGTTCTTTGGACTTTTAAAACTGGCTAAACAAGGTAAATATACTTTTAAGGATTGCAAATTGCCACATTATCTTCCTAAAGATGGATATACAACACTTGTCATAGGTTTTGTAAGACTTAATGGAAATAAGTTAATACTTCCATTTTCTAACAGTTTTAAGAAATTACATAAACCTGTTGAAATCACAATACCACCTGTACTGCTTGATAAAAAAGTCAAAGAGATTCGTATTATACCTAAAGCTAATGCAAGGTTCTTTGAAATTCAGTATATTTACGAAGCTGAATGTGTCCAAAGAAATCTTAATAAAAACAATGCACTTGCTTTGGATTTAGGAATCAATAATCTCGTAACAGCTGTATCAAGTAATGGTAAATCCTTCATTATTGACGGTAAAAAGCTTAAATCTATTAATCAGTGGTTCAACAAGGAAAATGCTCGCTTACAGTCTATTAAAGATAAACAGCATTACGGGAAAAAGACTACTAATAGACAAAAAGCGATAGTCCGTGATCGTAATAACAAAGTCAATGATTATATGAATAAAGCTGCTCGTAAAATCATAGATCACTGCATTTTAAATGACATAGGAATTCTTGTAGTTGGCTATAATGAGACATTTCAGCGTGGTAGTCGTATCGGTAAACAAAACAATCAGAATTTTGTCAATATTCCATATGGCCAGTTGCGTAGTAAGCTTGAATATCTCTGTGAACTTAACAGTATTATGTTTGTGAAACAGGAAGAAAGCTATACGTCTAAATCCTCATTTTGGGATAAAGATGATATTCCTGTCTATAATGCTGATAACCCAAAAGAATATCAATTTAGCGGTAATAGAATATATCGTGGTCTTTACAAAACAGCGAGTGGTAAAACATTTAATGCCGATGTAAATGGAGCATTAAACATTATGCGTAAAAGTAGCGTTGTGGATCTTAGTATCCTATACGGTAGGGGCGAAGTGGACACGCCCGTAAGAATAAGGATTGCCTGATATTTCAGGTGGAAACTTAAATATCAAACTTCTTAAATAGAGCCGTTAGGCTCTTAGAAGCCCATTACCTTTAGGTGATGGGTAGTTCACAACATTGAAACTTGGAATGCCGCTTACTCTGACCGCGGTCATAGCATGTATAGCAATGCTTGCCATAATAAATATAAGCAGTGTATACCTGCCGCCTCTTGGCGCGGTAACACTGCTTGCAATGTTGATCCCGGAGGATGCTCTTATAAGCTATCCTTTGCAGATAGCGGTTGGGATAACAATATATTTGCTGTTGGCCAGAATGGTATTTGCTTCCGAAAAATCCGCAGAATGCGCATAAGCGTTTTCCGGCACTTTACGTTCAAAAACGCTAACCGCAACAAGCTTAATAAATCCATTTCTCTGAAATATGTTTGTTGAAGAAGGCAATAAAAGGTCCGAAGCCAAAGGTGCTTACCAGAGTTCCGAGACCTATGAGACCGCCGGTTAGGAATGCAACTACTGTGCAAACAGCATCGGTGAAAAGACGGCAGCCAAAATATGGCAAATGAAGTCTCTCATTCATTATCATTGAAAGTGCATCATAAGGGCCGATTCCCATATTTGAGACCTGATAGAAGGATACGCCGAGGCTGGTCACGATGACACCGATCAGTACCCAGGCAATCTGTATCAGAAGACCTGAGGGTTCTCCGAAGGTATTTACCAGAAAAGCTGCAAAAAATGAAATAACATAGCCGATGAAACCGCCGTTGATGATGGTTCCGAGGCCGATATATTTTCTTCCGAATATGATCTGAATAATAAGGAACAAAACATTCGGAATTAAATTCCAGATAGCAAACGGAATGTTGAAAATTTCCGCAAGGCGAAGATTCATCGCTGTGATCGGATCATTTCCGAGCATTGACTGTTTAAATATCGCACAGCCGATACCTATTATGATTATTCCTATAACAGAGCCTGCAAGGCGCCTCGCACTGAAGGAAACTTTATTTTCAGCAGAATTGATTGTTGGAGTTTCGATAATTTCATTCATAAATTTTCACCTTTAAGAATATATTGGTTATTTCTGTTTGATCAACGACAAAAAAAGTCGCAATTGACATTGTAACATATAAATCATTTTTTGAAAGAGTAAAATTAAAATGCAAAAAGAAGAAATATTAAAAATGATAGAAGGTATGGCGTCGGAAAAAGCGGGTAAACGCCTGATCATAGCCATTGACGGCAGGTGCGCATCCGGAAAAACAAGCCTTGCGGAATTTTTGCAAAAAAATATAAAATGCAGTGTTTTTCACATGGATGATTTTTTTCTGCGTCCTGAGCAGCGAACTGTGGAAAGATTAAGGGAGGCTGGCGGAAATGTTGATCGTGAGAGGTTTTATGAGGAGATATTAAAGCCGCTTCGGGAAGGAACGGAGCTTATTAAATACAGGAAATTCAGCTGCAAAGAGATGAAGCTGATGCCGGAAACAGTGATCCGACCGGAAAAAATAAATATTGTGGAGGGCTCCTACAGCTGTCATCCAAAGTTTTTTGACGACTATGACTTAAGGATTGCTCTTACGATCAGTGAGAAGCTTCAGGAAGAGCGTATTATAAAGCGAAATGGTTCGGAAGGCTATGAGATTTTTAAGAATAAATGGATACCGCTGGAAGAAAAGTATTTCAGGGAATTAAATATAATGGAGCGTGCTGATATATTGGCGGAGCTCTGAGGATGTGTTAGAATCTTGCATATATGGAACGAATTTTTGAATATGAACTAAAAGAATCTGATCTTGCGATCACTGTTAACGGTATCGTAGGTCAGGTCATAAAGAAATGTCTGAAACTTAAGGCGCATGAATGGTGTCATGCCAAATATACAAAAGGCGGAGTCACAGTCACGGGATTAGACGGAAATATAAGAACTGTTTACGCAAATGAGAAAATTCTGCCCGGAGAGACAGTAAAAGTCAGACTTAGCGATCCGCCTCAGGCACTGGAAGAGCACAGAGTTGAAGCTGTAAAGGGCGAGCTTGATATACTCTATGAAGATGAGGACATTTTGATCGTAAATAAGCCGGCGGGAATCGTTGTGCATCCCTGTTTCGGACATTATTACGATACGGTTTCCAATATAGTTGCCTATTATTATGAAAATAAGGGAATGGATGTTATATGCCGCTCGATCGGAAGACTGGACAGGGAGACCAGCGGGGCACTGCTTTTTGCTAAAAATAAAGCCTCGGCGGGAAGACTTTTTGATCAGCGGGAAATAGGTACGAGCGGAAGAACTTATCATGCGATAGTGCAGGGCTGGGTGGAAAAAGATTTTGATACTATAGACAAGCCAATAGAGCCTATACCCGGTGTAAAGCTTTTGAGACGAACCTGTGAGGAGCCGGACGGGCAGAATGCGGTGACACATTATAAAGTCCTGCAGAGAGCATGTATAGATGGAGAAAAGATAAGCCTTATTGAGGCACATATTGAAACCGGAAGGACGCATCAGATAAGGGTTCACATGCAGTCTATAGGACATCCGCTCCTGGGGGATATTTTGTATGGGGATCCCGGGAAAAATCATGGTTTTGAGAGGGCTTTACTTCACGCCGTAAGGTTAAAGTGCAGGCAGCCTTTTGCGGAAAAAGAGATAGATATCTACGCGTCTTATCCGGAGGATTTTGAAGCGGCAATAAAGAAATTTAATTGAGAAAAGGGGAATTATTATGCAGAAAGATGAGATAAAAAAGCTGGTTCTGACAGGTCTCTTTATGGCGATAGGAATGATACTTCCGATCTTTACCGGACAGCTACCGAGAATCGGAAATATGCTGCTTCCGATGCATATTCCGGTATTTCTCTGTGCGTTGATCTGCGGCTGGAGATACGGAACCCCCATGGCATTTATACTGCCGGTCTTCAGGTCGGTGATCTTTGGAATGCCGCCAATCTTTCCGACGGCAATAGCCATGGCATTTGAACTTGCAGCATATGCTTTTGTCGCGGGATTTCTCTATGAACGATCAAAATGGAAATGCACCCGTGCTTTGTACAGATCCATGATAATTGCGATGATAATCGGAAGACTGGTCTGGGGTGCAGCAATGCTGATGCTTCTTGGCATGAAGGGCAAAGGCTTTGGATTAGGAGCCTTTTTAGCAGGAGCAGTTTTCAATGCGATCCCCGGGATCATACTTTTGCTGATCCTTGTTCCGGCTGTTATGGTAGCGCTCAAACGTGCAAAGCTCGTGCCGTTTCACGAGGATGAAAAAGTACCGGCTGAAGTAAAAAAAGGGAATAGATAAGTATACGTTGTTGTCAAATTGACGCCACTCTTGACAACAGATAAAAATAAATGCTGAAATGTCTTTACCGACGGCGAAGAACTCAGGAACAATTAACTATTCTCCGTCGCCCGTGGCATTTTAGCATTTATTTTTATCCAGTCAAGAGCAAGCCGCTGACGCGGTGGCTGATAGGAACCTCGGGCTCAGAATCTAAGAACAATTATTGTGGACATCCGGATAGGAAATAAATCAGCATTATCAGGCTCGTTCATTCTTAAAACACTTTATAAACACCATTTTAGCTAAATTTTTTTCCAATTCCGTCTGCATTCCTTTTTTTATGACTAAAACACTTCAAAACCCATATCTTAGGCAAATTTTTCTCCGATTTCTTTCAAAATGCAGCAGCTGTGTGAAAGAAAAAAGAAGAAAGTGTACCTAAAACACAGAGAACGTGCCGTTTTAGGCAAAAAAGGGAAAGAAATGCAGCAGCTGTGTGAAAGAAAAAAAGAAGAAAGTATGCCTAAAACAGAGAGAATGTGCCGTTTTAGGCAAAAAAGGGAAAGAAATGCAGCAGCCGTGTGAAAGAAAAAAGAAGAAAGTGTACCTAAAACACAGAGAACGTGCCGTTTTAGGCAAAAAAGGGAAAGAAATGCAGAAAACGTATAAAGGGAAATAATATCCGTTTTTTAACGGATCAATTCCATAAATAATCATTGGCGTTTTTCATGAAAATGATTATAAACGGCTCAATAAGCGAGGTTTTATAACACTTTGCAAGATTATTTTTCAAAATATGTTATAAATATAAAATATGGCTCAACAGAGCATATTTCAACAACCTTTTCTTTTCAGAACGGGTTTAATCTGCACACATAAACTTCCGGATGTCCACAAGATTGTTCTTAGATTCTGAGCCGGCGGTTCTACCAGCCACCGCGTTAGCGGCTTGCTCTTGACTGGATAAAAATAAATACTAAAATGCCCCGGGCGACGGAGAAAAGTTAATTGTTCTTGAGTTCTTCGCCGTCGGTAACGTCATTTCAGCATTTATTTTTATCTGTAGTCAAGAGTGGCGTCACTCTGACAATAAACTATAGATTACTGTTTATCAAAACGTGACAATATGAAATTCAATATATGGCTTAAATTGATGATAAAAATTACAGCCAGTATAAAGAGATTGGTGTATAAAACACCCATTATATAGTAGTTTCTTTCGAGAAGGAATCCCAAAGAAAAGCCTAAATAACAGAGAATTCCTGAGGCCGTAAGTGCGAGGATCAGAACATAGATATTTTTGAAAGCATTGATTATGGCTGTCAGGAAGTCCATGAAGGAAGCATCAAAGTAGATGAATCGTCCAACCATCAGACCGAGGTAATACATCATTACGGGGCTGTATTCACTTTCATCACCGATATGGTTCAGCCATACAAGAATGATGATGACGTAAAACATTGCGAGGAGTCTGACAGAAGCCTTTTCATCCTTGCTTATGTTTTTTAGTGGGATTATGAATTTATCAAGTATGCTGTTTAATATGCAGGAAAGGCAGATAAGAAGCAGCAAAATGAAATCTTTACCGCCTTCCCAGATATCTATAAAATAAGCTTTGCCGCTGTATGCGGCATAACTTACGGTGCCGCTCGTTAAGAGGCTGTATATATGATTCAGGATTATATATGCACAGGAAAATGACATTACCGAGCTTCCGGAGATCATCATTTCATAAAAAAGCTGGATTTTTCTTTTAATGTTATCGGAATAAATTTCCTCTTCGGCGTTTTTTCTAAAGATAAGTCGTCCAAGGCTTGTAAAGCCTATGATCAGTAAAATACATACTGAGGTCATTATAAATGCCGCTATAAAGAATATAATTTTTTCTGCGGTTCCGAAATCCGGATTGATATATGATTCTATGCTCATACCTTTTTCTCCCTTAAAAAATAAAAATTTAACCTATGCCTGACTTGTCGTTCAGCAGATAACAGGGAACATTATAGTCAGATTAGGGGAGAATATCAAGACGCCTTATAAAATGCTGAAATGGTTTTTGCGAACTGTTATAAGCCCGTCACGCTGCATTTTACCGAGCTCTTTGGAAAGCGCACTTCGTTCGAGATTTAAGTAATCTGCCATTTGCTGCCGGTCAAACGGGATATCGAATTTTTTACTGTTATTTTTCAGGGAAACAGTATTCAGATAGGCCATAACACGGCCGCGGATAGTTTTTGGAGCAGTATGAAAACTCCTTCCGGAAAGGGCAAGGTTTTTTCTTGCAGAGATTGCAAGGAGATTTCCAAGGAGTTTTATTTTCCATTGTTTTTCTGCCACCGAAGGTCCTTTAATGACTGACAGGTTGAGAAAGAGTATTTCGCAATCTTCGTTCGCAATGACATCTACGAGCATGGGTTCAGTTTCGAGGAAGGCATAAGTCTCGCCAAAAAAATGACCGGATTGAACGATGCTCAGTATCGTGCGGTTACCCCAGATATCGTTGGATTCTATTGTCACGCTGCCTGAAAGAACGAGTCCCATGGAGATATGATCGTTTCCGGCAAGAAGAATACTGCTGCCTTTTTCATATTTTTTCTGAACTGTTTTTAGACCGGTCATTGCTTCTGAAAACTCTTCATCGGTCATGTTTTTGAAAAGTGTATTTTGTCTGTAAACTGCATTTTCCATTTGGAAACCTCCGGTGTTACGCAGATTTTAGAATCCTAAATTCTCATTTACGAGGATTACGTGAATTCTGTCTTTATGCCTTGAATATCTGGTGATAAGGAACTGACAGCAAATTGTGTCGGGAGATTTGCAGTCCATGCAGGCACCGGTCTTAGCGCAGGGTGTTGACAGATTAAATCTCTGGGCATTTATCGGAGCTGCAACATTTCTGGCTCTCTTCATAGCACTGTCTGTATCGGCACAGATCTTATTCATGCCTACGATGAAAATAACTTTTTTAGGTCCCTGGGCGATCGCGGAAACACGATTTGCGTTGCCATCGATATTTACGAGGATTCCGTCCTCGGTCATAGCATTCGCACTGCACAAAAATACATCAGCATCATAGGCGGCTAGCATTGCAGCACGCTTATCCTCTGTTTTATCCCTGTCGATAAAATTGTAATTTCCGTTTTTGATCACATCAACAAGTCCGATCTCATGGGCACTCATGGCACCGCCCATGGTTACGCTGTCGCCCTCTTTTATCAATTTAAGGGCAAGCTCAACGGCTTCGGCACTGCTTTTTGCATAATAGCCGGACATATTTCTCGATTCCAGTCCTTTGATGACATTTTGAGCCAGAAGGTCATTTCTTTTAACAATGTTCTCGTTCATAGATTCCTCCTTTTAGATATATATTTTATCGAATTATCATGGGTTAGTAAATCGATTTGATAAACACGGCAGCGTAAATTTGTACTCGGAAATTTGAAAATAGAAAATCCTTATGCACTCAGATATGATATTAGATGCATATAGATTGTATCATGTTTTTCTTGTTTTAAAAAGCCCTTTATGACAAATATTTTAAATTTGACGGGGAAAGGTCGGAACGTATCCAACGAAACACAAGAACCCGACTTTCCGTCGAACTCCGCTTTAACTCCGACATAGTGCCACAGGCGATTCGTTCAAGACTAAGAGCTCTTCGCCTGTGGCACAAGTCTGCGTAAAAAGCTGATTTCGCCGGGCGGGTTCAAATGATGTTTCTTTTGGATACGTTCCACCTTTCCCCTGGCTTTTTCTATTTCAGGGTTCAATAAATAAGCCCTCGCAGTTTTGAAGGGTAATGTAACCTTTACCGCATGTCTTTAGTTCTAAAACCTTGATTTTAAGGAAGTCAAAATAGATAAAAATTCCATGAAGCTGTCTTAAGCCTTAGGAAATTCGGCAACGACATATACAGTACAAGTGCTGTCACATCCACAGAGCCACTTTGAGCTGGGGTGGGGCAGTTGCATTTCGCTTACCATCAAAAGTAAACGGGGTGGGCGAAAAGTGGCTCTGCAATGTTAAACCTACATCTTCAGTTTTTCATTTCAAGGTTCATCTGAGACTTTTCCATGGATCATGTTTTCATACCTCACCTGGCACTATATTTTGCTGATACGTGACGATCATCCCTGGCTCAAATAGCTCAAACTATCACTATCAAAATTTCAATTTGCCATTAAGTTGGAAACTTAGTCTTTTACTGCTTTGTACTGATATACTTGAGCGGATACTTTCAGCATATTTGCCATATTCGATCAGTGATTTACTCCTGTCAGTTCGCTCTGAATTTAGCATTGCCCGTGCACTAAGAACTACTTCTTCGGCTCCTGCAGCCATGGGGATTTCTTTCCTCTGAAACCTTGCCAGTTCCAGCATATCTCCACCATTATAATAATACTCACGCAAGCGAGCCATCTTGGATCCGCCTAACCTGCACCATCCCATCGGCAACGTACTCATCCTCTTGGACAGTACATGGCAGACATGTCCCTCTGCACTGCAGGCTACAACTCCTTCTGATTTTTTTAACCGGTACTTTGCCGCAGTCCAGTTTGAAGAAATATATGACGCTGCAGAATCAATCCTCTGAACTACTGCTTCCGAAGTGGTACAGTTTTTAAGCTTTTCTACTACCTCAAAGAAATCAGATTTTTTTCCATCCCGTATGGCTGCCATTACTTCTGATCTTGCATCATCTTCAGAATCTTTTGTATGCTGAATAAGTTTGCTAACGTACTTTGATATATGGAATTCATCAAGAACAAATGTAACATCCGCAAGCCCTCTGTAACCTGACTTGATCCATGTTCCTCCATCAGAGTTGACATATATTTTCTTTATTGCACTTGTATCATACTTGTTTTCTATGTAATCAAATACCTCTTTCCAGAGCTGCTTATTATCCTCTTCACTGCCACGACAGAAATAGTGGGTATTTATTAAATGATTCCGTTTGCTTTTAGGACTAACAGGCTCTATACCCTCAAATACATATATGATCTTATTGATTGCACCGTTCAGTTTTCTTCCAACAGAATTATATTTCAGGTCTCCCCGACTGGACTGGAACTGAAGATGATAATGGTCTTCGTCTGCATCAATATAGAGGTATTCTACTATACGCTTTTGCTCCGGTATCTGGAAGTTTTTCGGAAAGCGTGTACTGTGCAGTATATTTTTTACTGCAGCTTTTGTAACACCTTCTCTGGCAGTTGCTTCCTCACCTGCTTTTTGATACGAGGTGAGCGCTGCTTCTTTGTATATTTTTGCTGTGACATCTTCTGTCATGGCTTGATTTGGACTCAGCCCGAGAACCTTATCCAAAAGATAGCATTCCAGATATTTCCCGTTTTCATCTGTTTCAAATTTTGATGTATAAAGGGTCTTGTTTACAATGACCTCTCCTAATGACGTAAGGATCTTTTTGGAATCTCCTTTATGCTCAACATACCAGTTGTTTTTGCGCTCAGGCATATCCTTAATCAGCTGGTTCATTTCCTGCAGAGTATCCTGTATGAACCGTCTTCCAAGCTCCTGGACTTCTTCCTGCACGTTTAATACAAAGTATGCCAGGTCAGTTGTATCTTTGTAAAGATTGAGTTTGGTGTTGAAAAGATTTTTGATGCAGTCATACATAAAATAGCGTATAATGTTTTCCATAAAGAGAACATCCTCCGTAATGATATTTGTGTCACAAGCTAATATCATATCACACGTCAGGATGTTCTTTTTTCTTTTCTATTCAATTTTCCGAGGGAAATTTTACGCTAACGATAAACACATTTTTTTCACTGGAAAAAGAGAATATATCTGCTATAATATAAAAATGATTATATAATTATAAATAAAAAGTTATGATGAAGAAAAGGATGAAAGATGAAGAAAGAAACGGCAAGGAAATTGAGGGCACAGCTGATTTTTCTGGCGGCGCTGCTGGCAGTCTGGCAAACGCTTTATATGCTGGAAGTATTTCCGAAGATATTGTTTCCGTCGATCGGAGATATTATAGGGGAATTTATCGATGGATTCAGAGAAGATAATCTTGCTGAATATACTTTATACTCGGTGTCACTTCTGATAAGAGGTTTGTTCTGGGGAGTGCTGCTGGCATTTGTATTTTCTGCGCTATCAATGGTGAGTAAGACATTTCACAGCATTTACAACATGCTCGTATCGGTATTTGACCTGATCCCTGGCGTGGCAATACTTCCGCTCGCAATACTCTGGTGCGGAATAGGCGAAAATACGATAATCCTGGTGGTGGTACATGGTGTCATATGGCCGATGTCAAGAAGTATGCTCGATGGTTTTAAGGGTGTTCCGAAGCTTTATATAGAAGCCGGTAAAAATTATGGCTTAAAAGGGCTTTCACTGGTTAGGGGAATATATCTTCCGGCGTCTTTCAGTGCGTTTCTTTCCGGAATGAGAGTAGGCTGGGCAAGAGCCTGGAGAGGACTTATCGCGATCGAAATGATCTTTGGAACGACAGGCTCCGGCGCGGGGATCGGCTGGTATATTTTTATGAAGCGTACAAATGCTAACATTGCCGGCGTTTTTGCGGCCCTGATAGTTATTATTCTCATTGGCGTTTTTGTTGAATACGTTATTTTCCGCAGTATAGAAAAAATGACCGTTAGAAAGTGGGGACTTACATCATGAGCGATAAACTTCTGGAATTGTGCCATCTTACAAAACGCTATGAGGACGGCGTTTCAGATAAAGATGTTATAAAAGATCTGAATCTTGAACTTGAAAGAGGGGAGTTCCTCTGTATACTGGGACCTTCCGGATGTGGTAAGACCACACTTATCCGCTGTATCGCAGGATTTGAGAAATACAGCGGGGAAATAAAAGTTGAGGGAAAAAGCGTGAGTGGCTCCGGAAATGACAGGATGATGATATTTCAGGATTATAATCAGCTTTTTCCCTGGAAGACCATTAAGAAAAATATACAGTATCCAATGAAATGCAGTGGGATCAAGGATAAAGCCCTGTTGGAAGAGAGGGCTATGGAGCTTTTGGATATAATGAATTTAAGGGAGTATGCTGACTGTTATCCGCACCAGCTTTCCGGTGGAATGAAACAGAGAGTGGCGATCGCCAGAGGGCTTTCCACGCAGCCGAAGATACTTCTGATGGATGAGCCTTTCGCGGCGCTCGATGCCCAGACGAGAAACAGACTTCAGCCGGAGCTCCTGGCCATTCAGAGAAAGACAAATACGACGATCATTTTTATAACCCATAATATTCAGGAGTCGATAAAACTTGGGAGCAGGATAATTCTATTTGACTCAAAGGGAAATTTGGAGATCGATATCAGAAATGAAGTTCCTGAGCCCAGAAATCCTGCGACACCCGGCTATAGTGAAACCTGGAAAATGCTTTTTAATGCGCTGAATCCTGACAGGGCTGCGGAATAGTGGATTTAAGAGTGTTTTATTTTATGTCGGCTTGACGTCTGTGGTAAAATATATAGTGCAAAACACAGACGAAGGGAAAAATAGTTTTGGAGAAAGTTAAACAATTAATTAAGAAGGTTAACGGATGGGGATTGTTTCTTTTTATCTCCGTTGCAATTTTTTATGTGAGCCAGAACATGCTTGCAGGGGTTTTGGAGCGGATAAACTGGAAGCTGCAGCTGGTAAATATCATTTTCTTCCTGCTCTTTATGCTTTTCAGCTCATCGATCTTTTCGAAGGCATCAATAGGAATGAGGGTCACGCTAGCCATTACCTGGCTTGTGAGCCTGGTCAATGCCTATATTTTTGAATTTCGCGGTTCCTATATAATGCCCTGGGATATTTTTTCGGTGGGAACGGCGCTCAATGTTGCAAATAATTTCAGCTACGTGCCGACGGTCAGAATGATCGTCACGACGATACTTTTTATAGGTCTTTTTATTCTGGCTGGCTTCTGTAAACTGGATTTTTCCAAATTATTCGGTCACAAATACAAACGCTTTATACTGACGGCTGTTTCGCTCGCTGTGACAGTATGTCTGGCGATATCATTGCAGAAGGAAAGCGTGGTTGAAAAGCTTGGTATTTATACGATCCAGTTTGATACAGACGGTCTCGTCAGAAAAAACGGTCTTACTGCGGCATTTGCTCATGAACTCAAGTATCTGACGGTTGAAAAGGTTCCGGGATACAGTGCGGCAAAACAGAAGGAAATCCTTGATAATACCGAGCCTGCTGCAGTATCAGGAAATCAGACTCCGGATATTATAGTAATAATGGATGAGGCATTTTCGGATCCGGCAGTTGATGGAGAGATAAGCACAAATGTTGATTATATGCCTTTTGTGCATTCACTTTTGGCGGGGGCGGAGAACACCCAGTCCGGACATTTGAATATGTCGGTTATCGGCGGAAATACTCCCAATTCCGAATTTGAATTCCTTACAGGTAATTCGATGGCATTTCTCCCGAGAGGAAGTATTGCTTATCAGCAGTTTATCCGTCATAAGATTGATTCGATGCCGAGCTATTTAAAGAGCCTTGGTTATTCGACGATCGCGATGCATCCTTATGATTCGAGCGGCTGGAACAGAACTACGGTTTACCCTCTGCTGAATTTTGATGAGATGTATTTTGAGGATGGATATTTTGAAAATATGAACCTCGCAGAGGTTAGAAAATATGTTTCCGATGATGCATTTTTTGATCAGATCATTAAAGAAGTGGATCAGCGCGCAGAGAAGGGTCCGGTATTTTCTTTCAATGTAACAATGCAGAATCACTCGAGTTATGGAGAGACCTATGATAATCTGCCCTGGACGGTTTCTATCAATGGAATTGAGGAGATGGATCGTCAGGGTCAGAGAATGACAAACTATATCAACCTTATCAGTCTTACAGATAAGGCTCTTGAAGAATTTATCGATCATTACCGGAATTCTGACAGGCCTACTCTGATAGTATTTTTCGGCGATCACCAGCCGGATCCCAGCGTTTATAATGTTCTCTGGAATCAGAATGGAAAGAATTCAGAGGAGCTTTCCACTGAGGATACTTTTAATACTTATCGTGTGCCTTTTATTGTCTGGGCAAATTACGATATAGAAGAGATGACCGGGCTGGAAATATCTGATAACTACCTTGGAAATCTTGCGCTGAAGGCAGCAGGTATACCTCTTACGAGATACAGAACCTTTACGGATGAATTTTCTAAAAAATATCCTGTTATTTCAGCTATCAGAACGGTTGATGCAGAGGGAAATTCCTATGCTACTGATGACGTAATGAGTCAGCTCGATGAATACTCGGCAATGCAGTATTATGAAATGTTTGATGATTACGATGATTATGAATGATCTGATCTGTCATTGATCAAAAGGCTGTCTTTGGATCTTATCCGAAGGCGGTCTTTTTTATTATATTTTTTCTTCACATTTTTTTCACTTCATTTCAAGCTTTCTTCAAGCATTCTTTAATATTATTATCCCATCACGAGAACGTACGTGGTATTTCCGAACTATGGTTGATTTTAACAGACATTTAAATATTTATTTAGGAGGACGTCTTAAATCATGAAAAGAAAAATTGTTACATTTCTTCTGGCGGCAGCGCTGACTGTGACCGCGGCAGGATGCGGAGCGAACGGAACTGCTCCATCTAAACCGACTGAATCAGCCTCTACTGCAGCAGCATCTTCGGAAGAAGCATCTGCGACAGAAACAGCAGAAGTTTCCGAGGAACAGGCAAGCATTGAGTCAACTCTTGATCTTGCAAATAACAGCGATGTCAGCTGGAGTTATGATTCCGATGCTGATGCATGGGTTATGTCGATCGTATCGGCAGTTGCTTATCCTGAGATAGAAGACGAGCAGGGTGTTTCTGTATGTATCCCCGGAGCTTATATAAAGGGCGTGGACACGGACGGAGACGGAGAAGCAGATGTTACTGCAGCAGATTATTCAGACGCTGTGAACGGAACTCTTGTTATTGACTATGAGGCAGAGGTAACGAGCACTAACGGACAGGTTTATACAGCTGCTACTGCTCCTGTTATCGTAAATACAGGTGCTGCAGGCTACAGCTCATCAACAAATACCAATGCTGCAACGACTTATGCGGCAGAGGGTTATATCAATATGTCCTGCGGAAACAGGGGTAAAAATGATACGGCAACCGATGAGGATGGAAATGAGTATTACACAGGTGATGCTCCATGCTGTCTTGTAGATCAGAAAAATGCCATTAGATTTGTAAAGTACAATATTCTTTTGGGTAATCTTCCGGGATCTGTTGATTACTTTGTATCTACAGGCGGTTCCGGCGGCGGAGCTCATGCGACTATGGTTGCGGCAACCAGCAATAATTCTGATTTCTATGATTATGAGATCGAATGCGGAGCTGTTGGTGTTTACAAAACCTCTGACGGAAATTATTCAACAACCGTAAATATCGACGGAACAAACTACGAGATTTCAGACGGTGTATGGGGCTGCATGGCATATTCAGCTATTACTTCACTTTATGAGGCTGATATGGCTCTGGCATTTGAGTATTATATGGACACTGATTATGATTTCGGTACACCTTTTAAGACTCAGCTTGCAGAATATCTTTCAGAAGAATATATGGATTATATCAATGACCAGCATCTTTCTGTTAAGGAATCCGATGTTGACCTCGATATAAACGGTGATGGCGATAAAGACGATACTATCGAGCGCTCTATCGAATATGACAAGGATAAATATGCTGATACCAACGGCTATGGCGGAAGCTATATAGATTTCTATCTCGCAGAATTTGAGTCAAATCTTCAGTGGTATCTCGACAATCTTGACTATGCCGAGGACTGGACATGGTTTGATGAAAACGGAAATAAGCTCTCTGATGAGGAAGTTGCCGAGATGACTTCTGAGGATAAGGCTAAGGCATTTATCGAGGGCAGATATACAAAGAGCTCTTCGGGCGATATGATGGGCGGCCCCGGCGGCGGAGCACCCGGTGGAGCACCCGGAGGAGACATGGCAGGTGGTCCCGGCGGAAATGCAGCAGGAGGTCCCGGCGGAAATGCTTCAGGAGCACCGGGTGGAGCGCCAGGAGCAGACACTGCTTCAACAGAAACTACAGATGACAGCTCATCTGACAGAAGCTTTGCTAACAGTGCGATCGCTGAAAACTCTGCAGGAGATACGATGGATGTAGGTACACCTGACGCAGGAACTACCCAGTCAGCAGGATCTTCAACAGATTCTTCCAACTACTCAACATTTGACGAGCTGCTTGAAGCTTATCAGTCAGACATTGCTTCTATAAAAGAAGGCGATAAATACGGCAATAATATCGTAGACCTTTATAACCCTCTTAACTATATAGGCGATGAAGATACTGATGATTCAACATGGGTAAGGATCCTTTGCGGTGCATCAGAAGGTGATATTTCAATGTTTAACTCATTGAACCTTCAGATCGCAATGCTCAATGCCGGCATTGATGCAACAATTGACTGGCAATGGGATGGCGGACACGTACCGTCTGAAATCTTAGGCGACAGCCTTGCACTCTATGTAGACACTATGTATGGCAAGTATGTTGATGGAGCAAAGACCATTGAGAAGCCGGCCGCAGAGAAGCAGACCAAGAACGGTGATTCTGATGAGGCAGAGGGAACAGATATTTCCTCATGGGTAAATTATTCTGATACATCTGATGTTTCATTCAGTCTTGCAGATGCGGTAAGCTACAGAACAAAGGGCGCAGCAAAGTCCTGTCCCGGATTTGATGTAATCGACTACGGTCAGGAAGATTATGTATTCGGCGATGAGGAAAATGATGCAAGACACTGGAGTGAGAAGGTTCTCGAAGCACTTGAGGAGCATTCGGATACACTCTCAGAGCTCTTTAATAAATCTGAATAATTAAAGGCCAGCAACAAATATTTGATAAAATAAATCCTTTTACGAAAGAGTCGGGATGCGAAAGTGTTCCGGCTCTTTTCCTTTTTCGGCTGAAATCCTGAGACGTTTGTGTCGGAGTTCCTGTGCTATAATAATAATAAGGCTAAATTGGCAGATCAGCCTTTTTTATAGAAAGTAAGAGGGATTTTAATGCAGAAGTCAGTTACTAAAACAAGAGATATGACGGAGGGAAATATCCTTAAAGAGATAATTATGTTTTCCCTTCCGCTCATGCTTGGAAATACATTTCAGATGCTTTATAACACGGTTGATTCCATAGTTGTCGGAAAATATGTCGGCAAGGAAGCGCTTGCGGCGATCGGTTCGACTACTATGATAATCAACATGCTGGTTTTCTTTTTTAATGGTTTTTCGGTAGGGGCAGGCGTTTTTATATCGCGATATTTTGGCGCAAAGGATGATAAAAATCTACATCGTACGATCGAGACAACAATGGCGGCAACCTTTGTTTTTTGCGTCTTATTTACTATCATCGGCTATCTTGGAGTAGGTCCGATGCTGGACTTCATGTCAACACCGGCGGATGTTTTTGGCGAAGCCTCTGTTTATCTTAAAATCTATTTCTTAGGTATATCAGGTCTTTTGATCTACAATATGGGCAGCGGAATCCTCCGCGCAGTGGGAAATACTTTTTATCCTTTGCTTTTCCTTATATTTACAAGTATTGCAAATATTGTTCTCGACATTTTGTTCGTGGTAAATTTTCAGATGGGAATAGCAGGAGCAGCTTATGCAACGATAGTTTCCCAGTTTGCTTCTGCGATCATGATACTTATCCTGATGAGCAGGACAAACGAAAAATATAAGCTCGTTTGGAGAGATTTAAGGATTGAATCGAAGATAATTTCGCAGATAGCTATCGTTGGACTCCCTGCCGGAATTCAGTCTGTGATCACTGCTTTTTCAAATGTTTTTGTGCAGTCTTATATAAATTATTTCGGCTCGAGCTGTATGGCGGGATGGAGCAGCTACAATAAGCTTGATACCTTTATCATGCTTCCGCTGCAGAGTGTTGCCATGGCGGCTACAACTTTTGTAAGTCAGAATGTGGGCGCCCGGAAGATGAAGAGGGCGAATGAGGGAACCAAGATCACTTTGGTATTGATAACGGTTGTAACCTTTTTTATTGCGCTTTTCCTCCATATTTATGCTGGACCGGCAATAAGTCTTTTTTCTTCGGATGGATCGGTCATAGAATACGGCAGTCTTTTTATCCATACGAATGTTTTCTTTTTGCTTTTTAACTGCATAAACCATACGCTGGCGGGGGCGCTCAGAGGCCGCGGCGATTCGAACGGGCCTATGTTTATAATGATCGCGACATTTGTAGTCATAAGGCAGATATACCTTTTCTTTATAACGCATTTTTATGCAAATACCCCTGCGCTTGTCGGTTTTGGCTATCCGGTCGGATGGATGAGCTGCTGTGTTATCGAGGTATCTTATTTCTGCCTGCGCTATCTAAAGAAGGAGCCGGATAACGAAGCTCAGATAGGTTGAAAAATAACCTCCCTTATAATAATATAAAGAATGTGTGTGTGAAAAGGGAGGATTAGTATGTTCAAATTTAAGAAGTCATTTTTTGCGGCATTTATGTCGATCGTATTTGCCGCGTCTCCGCTGTATGTTCATGCGGATGAAATCCAGACAAGATCAGAAAATAATAGCGAAATTGAAAATGAATGGATCTGTAATGCCGTTCCGTTGGATTTTTCACCTGAAAATCCGGAGACAGGACTTTGGCTATAGCTGGACACCGACCGGCGGGTATATAGTTCCTGTAAAGCTTTTTACCGATGATGCAGACGATTTTTCTGATAATATCCTTTATTTTAAGGATATTGACCTGAATTTATCTGACATAAGCGATCTGAAATTCAATATCGCAGATAAGCTTGTATCGGAAATCTCAGATGAAAGAAAAGAAGATCTTAACAGCGGAAAATGGGGACTGACCTCCTCGGATGAGAATGTTATCAAGGTAAGCGATGATGGTTACTGCGAGGTTGTCGGAGCCGGCAGCGCCACTGTATCCGTTAAGACTTCTGAGGCAGCATCAAATACAGGTATAATGCATGTCGAGATCAGCGGAGATCTTGAGGGCGTAACGATCGTCGATGATATAGACGGTGCAGCCGGAGTAAAGGTTGTCTATCCTTCAGAGATTAGCTTTAAGAGTAAAAAGGCATCCTTTAGTACAGATGATGTAAAAATCTATGCTGAAGATGGAAGTAAGATGGATTATGCAAAGATCTCTGTAAAAAAATCCGGAAAGGTCGGGGAAACAATATTTAAGATCAAGAACCCGAAGACATCTGATAAGGCTGTAAAAAAGGCTATCAAAAAGAGGAAATTTGCTGTAAGCATTGTTCCTTACAGTGTAAGTTCAAATGATGCGGTTGATGTAATAGTCAATTCAAAGGGAAAAATTAAAAAAGTCACTGTAAATAAGATCAAACTTAGGAAAAAAAGAATACAGTGGTGACGCTTCATCACTTAGTTTCAATGGCCGCTTCAGAGGAAGCTGGGCAAAGGAATGAGTCGTATCGTTTGATCGTTTTTTCAGGGACACGCAGTAAATGTGTGTTCCTGAAATTTTATTTTTAAAATGAATTTATAATTTTTCAATCTAACTTCAATAGTTTTAATGTATTATAAAAATATAGCTGTTAAGTTGATATTGAGGTTATTTATATGAAGATATTATTAATAGAAGATGAGAAGCGAATGGCGGAGGCGGTAGGCGAGCTTTTGAGGCAGGAGGGCTATGACGTTGATGTAAGGCTTGAGGGACTCTCCGGTTTTGATGCAATGGTGAGCGGAGACTATAATGCGGCGATCTGCGACGTGATGCTTCCGAATATGAATGGATTTGAAATAGTTAAATCTGTGAGAAAAGAGGGAGTAAATACGCCAGTGCTGATGCTTACTGCCAAGAGCGATCTTTATGACAAGGTAGAGGGACTCGACAGCGGCGCGGATGATTATCTCACAAAGCCTTTTCAGGTGGAAGAATTGCTGGCAAGAGTGAGGGCACTGCTAAGAAGAGATACAAAGGTAAAGGATGATTGCCTGAGCAGCGGTGATCTTTCCTTAAATACAAATTCCATGACTTTAAGCTGCAGGAAAAGCGGAAAAGAGATCCGACTTCCTGAGAAGGAATTTCATATAATGGAATGTCTCATGTCAAATAAAGACCGCATCATCTCCAAGGAACAGCTGACCGTAAAGGCCTGGGGATTTGAAAGTGAAGCAGAATACAATAATGTGGAGGTTTATATTTCATTTACCAGAAAGAAGCTTAAATTTCTTGGAACTGCTGTGGAAATAAAATCTGTCCGTGGAATGGGATATGTGTTGTCTGCAAAATGAGCCTTGGGACGGAGTATCTGGTGGAATGACCCTGGGGGACGGAGTATGGGGTTCATTTTGGAACAAAATGAACCCCATACTCCGTCCCCTAGGGTCATTCAAAATGGGGGAATTCGATGTTTTCAAAAACGAGAATAAGACTTGTTGCTATCATAATGATATTTCTGGTTGCAGTCATAGCTACAACCTTTGTGGTAATTTATGCAACGACCAAAATGGAAACTACAAAAAAGAATAAAGATATGCTGAAGCTTTTTGCAGAGCAATATGAGCTGCATGGTTTTCCGGATTCAAATCTTGATAATATGCCTGAGGGAGAAGAACCGGATGTCGATATGACCGATTTCCATGTCGCCTCATTCTTTGCGGTTTCTTACGACAAAGAAAGGAAGTTGAAATCGCTTCTGAATAATCCGTTTTCGGGCTTCAGCGATGAAGAGCTGGTTTCCTATGCGGATAAACTCCTTGATAAACACCGCAACTATTCAGAAAGAAAGGATGTTACTTATCTGGTAACAGAGGGCGATGATTACCTTCTTATAACAATGATGAACACCGCGGAAACAGACAGTGCCATTGAAAGTCTTATGAAAAACATGTTTATTTTTGGAACTGTTGCGGTTCTTGTACTTTTTGGGCTTTCAATCGTTTTATCCGGCTGGATAATGAAACCGATAGAGGATGCCTACACGAAGCAGAAACAATTTATTTCTGATGCCGGGCATGAGCTGAAAACACCGATCTCTACTATAAATGCCAATGCCGAGATTCTTCAGAGAGAAATAAAGGACAACAGCTGGCTTAAGAATATCATTTATGAAAATGAAAAAATGTCAGTGTTGGTTCATCAGCTTCTTGATCTTTCAAGGATCGAGTCTGTTTCTATTGTAAAAGAAGAGGTGAATTTAAGCGAACTTGCTTTTGCCTGTGTAATGCCATTTGAGGCAACTGCTTATGAAAAGGGCATAAATTTTGACTATGAGATTGCAGATGATATAAAAGTTACCGGCGATAGCAGTGCTTTAGATAAACTGATCTCCGTTTTGACGGATAATGCGATAAGTCATTGTGAACCGAAGGGAAATGTAAGAGTGAGGCTCAGTGGTGATGGTTCACATTGTCGACTGACTGTTTCAAACAGTGGAGAGGCTATTTCAGAGGAAGATAAAAAGCATATCTTCGAGCGTTTCTACAGGTCCGATAAATCTCGCGCAGAAAGCAGCGGACACTATGGACTGGGACTAGCAATTGCAAATGCTATTGTAAAAGAGCATAAAGGAGATATTTCCATAGAGTGCAAGGATAATATTGTTTCGTTTGTAGTCGTTTTGTAGGAATGAGCTGTGTGGCGTTTTTTTGGGGGCAGAAATGAGCTCTGGGGACGTTCTTCTGGGATCATTTTGCAATTGCAAAATGATCCCAAAAGAACGTCCCCAGAGCTCATTTTGCCCCATTTCATCGTCCTAGCTGCCAGAAGATCACTGCGCTGGCGGCGGCAACATTCAGTGAATCAACACCATGTGACATTGGAATTTTCACTACATAATCGGAGGCCTCGATGGTTTTATCGTTGAGACCTTCGCCTTCAGTTCCGAGAATGACAGCAAGTTTTGCCTCTGATAAGAGCGGAGGATGGTCTATATTTACGGAACGGTCTTTAAGAGCCATTGAAGCAGTATTAAATCCCATTTCTTTTAATAATTTCATACCGTTTTCATCCCAGTCATTTATGTAAGTCCAGGGAATCTGAAATACCGTTCCCATGCTGACACGGGCTGCACGCCTGTAAAGAGGGTCACTGCAGGCCGGAGTCAAAAGGACGGCGTCCATGTTAAGAGCTGCTGCCGAGCGGAAAATAGCTCCGATATTTGTGGGATTCACCACATTTTCCAAAACCGCTATCCTTCTGAAATCTTTGCAAAGAATCTTTGGATCCGGAAGACTCCGTCTGCGCATTGCAGCGAGCACTCCGCGGGTAAGCTTAAATCCTGTCAGTACGGATAAGAGCTCCATATCGCCGACGTAAACGGGCAAATCATTCTTCTCAATATTTGAATTTTTTAGTTTTTCTATAAGTTCTATACTTTCTCTCAAATGCAGGCTTTTATCTTCTGCCAGGACTGATATCGGTTCATAACCTGCATCCAGAGCCCGCATTATGACCTTTGGGCTTTCTGCGATAAATATCCCGCATTCAGGCTCGTAATAGTGATATAGCTGACTTTCATTATACTGCGAGAAAACCGAGAGTTTTTCATTGTTGAGGTCGGAAATTTTAATAAGGTTTATATTCATATTTCTATTTTATCCTTGAATTTGTAAGTTGTTTAAGTATAACACATAATGCCATGGGAGTGGTGACAGAAATGAGCTCTGGGGCTGTTCCAATGCTCAAAATTAAGTGCATTGCTTCATTTTATTGACCTTCTCTCCCTCATTTTATAAGATAGAGATATCTTAGGGGGGCAATTATATGATCAAAAACAGAAAGTCTTTTTTTGCAGCATGTCTATCAATTACTCTTATTGCATCATCATTATCGGTAAGCGCAGATGATCTGGTCGTATTGAAGGAAGAAAATACGGAAAAGGTGATTTCTTCCGGTTACGAGAATGTATCAGTAAATTCTCTGTCAGAATCAGAGGATGCAGTTCCTGTTCAGTCTGCAAATTCGCAGCATGCTGAGCACAGGATGGGATTCATGAGCTCAGGTATCACTGTTGAAAATCCGAAATCAGCTTTAAGAACACAGTCAGAATTACCAAGTGAATTTTGTTATTCTTATGATTCTTCAGAAGAGAATTATATGCTGACTCCTTCAACAGATCAGGCGGAGTCAAATTTGTGCTGGGACTTTGCTATGTTGGCATGTGCTGAGTCAAATATTTTGAAAGAATATGGCAAGCCAGTAAATCTTTCCGAGAAACAGGTTGCCTTCAGCAGATTTGCCGATGCACAGGATGCAAAGGGAAATCTCGTTAAAGAAGATTACCGTTCACTTTATCTGACAAATAAGGATAAGGGAGCCTGGTCTCAGATTGGCAATGATGATTTTAGTTGTATAGTTGGTGCTTCGGCAGGACAGGGATTTGTTCTGGAGGATGGAACTGAAAATACTGTTTTTTCTTATATAGCGGATGAGGATAATCTTTATGACCGTGAACCGGACGTGGATGACAGTTATCTGATGGAATCGGATTACTATATTACCGATACGAAATATCTCAGTATTGCTAATGGAACTGAGGTTTACTCAGACGCATTAAAAGAGTTTATAATGAGTGAAGGTCCGGCGGTAATTTCATATTATGTAGATGATTACCTGAGGGATGAGAATAGTTATTATTTCTGCTGCAATAGTTATCATTCAGATGGAAATCATGCTGTTTTGCTGGTTGGCTGGGATGATGATTTTGACCATAATAAATTTAATTATGCGACTAATGATGGTGCCTGGATAATAAAAAATTCCTGGGGCAATGAATATGATTATATATCCTATGATGATAAATCTCTCCTGGGAACAAACATTAATGCTTATACAGTTCAGGTATCAAAAAATAAAGCATCGGATACTGATATGGTATATGACAACATATATCAGTATGATAAGGAAAGTTTTCTGCCAAGTGTATATACTAATAGCACAGAAATGGAATTAAAATTCGCCAATTATTATAATGTAAGTGCAAACAGCAGCAGTACAACTAATACAGAAATTCCAAGGGCTGTCTCTTTCTGGTGTCTTGAGCCTGATTGTGAGGTAAAAGCTGAAGTTTATAAAAATCCGGAAGCGGGTGATCCGACATCAGGTGAACTAATAGCTTCCGCGAGTGAAACTTTCACATATTCAGGATATCATACAATATATTTTGATGAATTCAGTGATTATTTATATGATGGGGAAAAGGTGTATGTCGTTGTATCTTATAATGGTAGAAAGTATTGTCTTCCGAGCATTGGTATGGAGGTACAAACTTTAACATATGGAACAGGCAGGAGTGTAAGTATTAATAGTATAGTATCTGTTGAAGATAAAAATATGAGCCTGTGTAAGTTTGGGGATGATGATTGGGAAAATGATGGCAATTATGCTTATCCTGTAAAGCTCTTTACGGATGATGCGAGCAGCAGTGATTCATCGCTCTATTTCAAGGGAGTGGAGCGTTATTATGGAGATAAAGAAGATGCGGAATTTGACATTTCAGAGCAGCTTGCATCTGAAATTGATGATGACAGATTGGAAGAGTTAAACAGCGGAAAATGGGGTCTTACAAGTTCGAATACAGATGTGATAGAAGTTAGTGATAATGGAGTTTGTACTATTGTAGGACCCGGAACTGCAACGGTCAGCGTTAAAACGGATGAGGACAGTCCCGCAGAAGGCACAATGAACGTTGTGATCTATGAGTTTCCTTCCGAAATGACAGTTTCACTTGACGGTCTTGCATCCGGCCAGCTCACAAAAACCTACACAGGTTCAGAGATTAAGCCTGAAGTAAAACTCTATCATTCGAATGGTGCAGAGTATGACGGCAATTGTGATTATGAATTTTCTGACAATGTAAATCCCGGAACTGCAACAGTTAAAATTTATTTTGATGGAAATGATGATGTACATATAACGGATGATAACAGCACATCAACTGCAACCTTTACTATTTCCGAAGAAATGAAGACTGTAGACAATATCAGCGGTGCTCCTGGAGTTAAGGCAGTATATCCTGCAAAGATCACTTTTATCAGTAAAAAAGCAGCATTTGAATCCGGCGCTTTTAAGATCTACGCAGCAGACGGAAGTGAGATAAGTTATTCCAAGATCAAGGTCAGAAAGGCAAATAAAGTTGGAGATACGACCTTTAAGGTAAAGGATCCGCAGGTTTCTGACAAAGCAGTTAAGAAAGCGATCAAAAAGACAAAGTTCCCGGTAACTATCGAAGCTTATACGGTAAGCTCAAATGATGCAGTAGTGGTAACTACAAATTCAAAGGGAAATGTAAAGAAGGTAACCGTTAACAATATCAAACTCAAGAAAAAAGAATACAGTGGTGATGCCAATTCACTGACCTTCAGCGGACGTTTTGCAGGTAGCTGGAAGAAGTCATGATCTTATGAGTTGAAATGAGCTTTGGGCAGAAATGAGCTCTGGGCAATGCCGCCCAGAGCTCATTCAATATCATCCTGCGTACATGAGTCCGTCAAAGAGATCATCGATACTCTTGCCGTTGATCTCTATGGGGTATTCCGTTGAGGAATAATTCAGACGGACAATGCGTCCATCACTGATCTTTGCGTCTAAAACGTTCTTGTCTTCTATGATCCTTACGATCTGAGGAACAAAAGTTTCTCCGGATTTGATCGTTTCGCCTTCAGAAAGAATATTTCCATCCTCATCTACAATATCAAGGGTCATATCTTCTTTAGAGCTGACAGTTTCATTAGAGGTCCAGGACAGTTCATAATGATCTGCATTAAGTTCCGGCAAACCGTCAGGTCCGACATGATATCTGCCAATGCCGGTGAAGGTTCCGAAAAGATCAAATCTTTCACCGAGATAGATGTTTTCCGGATCGATCAGGCAGATTTCTCCGCTTTCATCCGAGTTGGAATTCTGAACATAGGCAAGACTGAAAACATAAGGATATCCGTCTTCTTCAGTCACAGTCTTTACATCACCATTATTGATATCAAAAACATAGAGATTATAGTAATCATTTGCCTCGGGTGATGAGATATAGATATAACTTCTGTTGTCAGCAGTCTTCACAAGGTAATACTTAGTATAAGCGTTGCTGATATCCAGATATATATCATTGAAAGTTGCGGATTTATCATCGACTTTCAAGGTCAGAGATTTTATATAGTCATATTCGTCACCGGTATTTGCAAATTCATAATCGATAGTCAGATTTTCATCCTTACCATCATTGTCGATGTCGATCTTAGTATCGTAAAATCCATTATATGCCTGAATAGATCCGATATTTTCGCTTTTAGGAATATACTCCGGATTGAAAATTTCAGGCATTTCATCGTAGCCGATCAGTACATTACTGTCACCGTAGGCATATGCAGCAATCGAATAAATTTCAAAGTAAACATGCAGTCCCTGCTTATCGAGATACCAGGTATATTCTACCTTATAGTTCTCGGTATCATCCGGATCCTGCCGGGATTCATCAACCTCATATTCGTAATGCGAAAGTGATTCATCAAGGTCAAAAAAGGCCTCCTCGGAACTTAAACCATCTGCCTTTGCAGTTTCTTCGAGCTTGCTTTTAAGAATTTCCTTGAATTTATCATTATCGATATTTATGACATCATTTAAGGCAATATCCTCGCCGCTTTCAACATTTACATTATAAGGATAGATTCCGTAGGTTCCGTGAGCACCGTTAGTATAATTGCTGTAAGAGATGACAAAACTCAATATATTACTGTCGGCGCGGCTTATTTCGCAGCTCCTGTCCTCAGAATAATTTCCTATAAGCAGGTCATCTTTATAGTCAATTTTTGCCTGCTCAGTAAATTCCTCGCTGATCTTGTCCATATCTGCGATCTCTTTGTCATGGAGCCTGGTAAGATAGTCAGAGAGTTTTGGATATTTCTCCTTGTCTTCATCAATGATGAGCAGTGATTCTGATTTTCCTTCAAAAAGAAGCTTGCTTTTTCCATCGTCAGAATTTTCGTAATAATACTTGCTGCTGTTTAGATATACAGGTCCACCGTTTGAATTCCTGTAAAAATCCAGATTATTGCCGGTAGAACTTTCAATGTTTTCAGCCGAAGCTGAAGTTTCTTCAGAAGCCTCAGCGGAAGCTTCTGATGCAGCGCTTTCTGATCTTTCAATAGAAGCGGATGCTGTATTGGATGCGGCTCCTTCGCCTGCACCTGTTGTGCCGCATGCGGTCATTGAAAGCGCACATGCTGAGATCAGGATAAGATTTAACCCTTTATTCATAAGTACCTCCTTTTTTCGGGATTTTATCCGTGCTGATCTAATCTGTTCAGATCTTTAATTTCTATGATCACAAGAAGTTTATTTCCTTCTTTGATAGCTTTGGTGGGGTCCACATAGGACCAGTTTTTGTTCTCTTCCTTGATGGCGGCCACGTTCAGATTGTGCTTTTTACGTAAGTTAAGTTCACTGAGACTCTGACCGATCCATTCCTTTTTAGGGGTTATTTCAACCATGCAGAGGTTATTATCAATTTCAAAATAGTCATTTATATATCTGGAAGCGAGTATTCTTGCGGAACGCATGCCGCCGTCCTCTTCAGGATCTATGATCTTGTCGGCACCGACTCTTTTAAGGATCGAAGCCATTCTGGGTGAAGAGGCCTTGGAGATGATGAGCGGGACTTTCATTTCTTTTGCAAGGGATACCGAAAGTATGCTTGCCGAAAGATTACCGCTCATGGTGGTAACTACGATATCCATATTTTGTATGCCTACAGCTTCAAGTTCGTCCTCTGACTCGAGGTCAGCGCATACGGCAGAAGTTACATCATCTGCTATATCTTTTATGACCTGCTCGTTGGAATCAACCACCAGAACATCCTGACCAAGCCCGTAGAGAGCTCTTGCCAGCGCACTTCCATATTTTCCTGCACCTAAAATTGCAATTGATTTTTTCATCTTATACCTGTTTCCTTTATATTTTATAAATGCTGATCAATTTAGAAATTTTATTATCCTACGTAGAAATTACCTTCTGCGTACTGGATCTTGTTTGAGTCATAATTTTTACGCGAGAAGAAAGCGACCATCGAGATCGGTCCGATACGGCCTAAATACATGGCAAGAATAATGACTAATCTTGCCGGAGCATTGAGGCTTGCTGTCAATCCCCTCGAAAGTCCCACCGTAGCACAGGCACTTACAACTTCAAACAGGGCATCCTCTAAAGGCACCGGATTAACGGCGAGGAGGACGAGAGTGAGCGTGCAGATGACTGTGAAACTGACTACAACGATCGCAGCAGCTTTTTTCATAAGTGATGCAGCAACTCTTTTATTGAAAATGACATTTTCGTTTGCGTCCTTCAGATAAGTACGCACATTCATGAAAAGTAAGAAGATAGTTACTGTTTTAACACCGCCCGCAGTTCCTACAGGTGAGCCTCCGATGAACATCAGAACATATGCGATGAGGCAGGATGCTTCGCTCAAATTCTCCTGCGGAATAGTTGCAAAACCTGCCGTTCTCATTGTTACTGATTCGAAAAAGGCATTGGCAAGTTTGCCGGAGACAGACAGGTTTCCAAGGGTGAGGGGATTATTCCACTCAAAGAAAAGAAAGAGCAGCATTCCCTCAAGCAGAAGCAATGTAGTTACAAAAAGAACGATCTTGGTATGTTCTGTGAAACGTCTGATAGTGGTTATCGGAGAAAAACGATTCTTAAATCCGTTTGCTATTCCTTTTTGAAGGTCAAACCATACGACGAAGCCCAGTCCGCCGAATATTATAAGACATTCGGTAACTGCCATTACAAGGGCGTTTCCACGGTAATCTATCAGACTATTGGCTCCGAGCACATCCATTCCGGCATTGCAGAAGGCGGATACAGCGTTAAATATCGAAGCCCAGATACCTTTTAATATACCGAATTTCGGGATAAATACCAGCATATAGAGAACTGCTCCGATCCCTTCAAAAATAAAGGTTCCGCGAAAAACTTTTATAAGGAAGGATAAAAGGTTGGAACTGGAATTTAAGTTAAAAGAATCTTTTAATAGGAGCCTGTCCGTCAGGGTAAATTTTTTCTTGCTGATGAGCATGATGCTCGCAGCTACAGCGATCATGCCAAGTCCGCCGATCTGGGCGAGCATGGCTATGATAAGCTGACCGAAAAAAGACCAGTGTGAATAGGTGTCGACTACTACCAGACCTGTCACGCATACTGAGGTAGTGGCGGTGAAAAGTGCCGTGAGATAGCTTGTTCTTTCGCCCGGAGCTGATGCGAAAGGAAGCATCAGCAGCAGACTTCCCGCGATAATAGTAAAAAGAAAGCTTGCGGGGATCAGGTTGACCGGGTTGTATATTTTTTTCTTTAATTTATTTCTAAAGGATAACAAAATAGGTGGATTTCCTCTCATAAGTCTGTTTTATTTAAGCGTTTGCGCTGACAGTATTCTTTTCAAGAGCAATGGATATCATAAGGCAGACGAAAAGTATGTACGGATAAAAGAGGTAGGGAATCAGTTATATTGGAATGCCAGCATTGTGATATCGTCAAACTGCGGCGCATCACCAACAAAGCGATCCACATCCTCCCTTACGTTTGTCAGCAGCTGTTTTAATGGCAGATCTTTACTATTATTCAATGCATTTATTATTCTGTCCTCACCGAAAAGCTCATTATTTATATTTGTTGCTTCACTGAGGCCATCTGTATAGACAAAGATCGTATCTCCATGATCGAGTGTGAATTCATGATCCTTAAAAGGAATATCCTCCATAACGGCTACGGCGGGTGAATGCTTGTACTTTAAAAGTTCATAGCTTTCTCCCGCTTTTTTTAGGGCCGGATGTTCATGACCTGCATTTGCGGCAATCCCCTTTCCTGTTGACAGTTCGATCATTGCGATCCATACGGTAACAAAGAGCTCCGCCTCGTTGCCCTCCATAAGCTGATTATTGACATCAGCCAATATCTCACCGGGTCTTCCGCCCATCATTGCACGATTTTTAATGAGGGTTTTGGCAATAACCATAAATAATGCAGCCGGAACGCCCTTTCCGGAAACATCAGCCATTACCAGGGTAATATGGTCTTCATCCAGCAGGAAAAAGTCATAGAAATCACCTCCGACTTCCTTTGCCGGTGCCATGGAGGCGAATATATCAAATTCTTTTCTGTCAGGGTAGGGAGGAAAGATCCTGGGAAGCATATCTGCCTGGATCTTTGTGGCGACACTAAGCTCAGCTCCTATACGTTCCTTTTCTTTGGTGACATGCACCAGATTCTCCATGTACTCTATGAGGCTTTTCTGCATAAAACGAGTAGTATGATAAAGTTCCTCTATCTCATCGTGAGTATGTATATTGAGGGTCTTAATATCTGCTTTTTTATATCCGCCTTCTTTGGATGCAAATTCCTGACTGTCTTTTGTGAGCTCCTCTAATGGCCCGCTGACTCTTAATTTTATTATTCTGGATATGATCAAACCCACAAATATAGATGCAAATATACTGAGGATCAGCATGACAGCGGAAACGGCAACGGTATCATTCACGATATCGGATACATCAATATCGACAAAAGCAACCGCCACGTTGTTCCCGTTTGAATCAACAATGGGTTCACCGGCCGAAGAAAGCCAGCCATATTTAGAAACACTGATCACCGGGGTCATCCTTCTGTTTTCATTAAGGCTGCTGAATCTTTTGCTTTTCGGTTCAGTAAGTCCTAACGCCAGATATGGATAATCGGGGTCAAAAATATATATAAATTCGTCATCCCGGATAATCTGAATATAGACATACTTAACCTTCATGTCTTTACGTATATTATCGAGAAAAAGATTTCTTTGATCATATTTCTCTAGCAAGCCTTTTTCGTCCAGATAGTTCTTTATCAGATCGGGATCATCTGTCTCAGTAGCTTTTTTAAATATTGCCTTATATTCATCGGTATCTATAAGTTCGACCAGTTCCTTTATATAATCACCATCACAATATTTTGCCACTGTTGCAGCGAGATCCATTGATTTATTGTCATAGAAGCTTTTAAATTGCTTTGAATTGGTAAAAATGCTTCCGATAAGAAGCATCAGCGAAACCATCCCTACTGCTGCAGCAGTGATCTTAAGAAGCGATAAATTTAAGCTTTTTGTCTTTTTAAAATTATCCATAAGCTAAACCTTTTCCTCTTTAATTCTCTCATTTTTTATTATTATCACAGATCCGATAAGAAAGATCGCACCAAATACTGTAAGTACGGTGAGCACCAGCATAAGTCCCCGCTTCAATCCAAGTATCAGTACATAGCCGAATACAAAAGATCCGAGAGACTGAGCCACGTTTTCAATAAGGCTGTATAAACCCCAGGCTCTGTCATAACCATATTTTTCCGCTGCCCTTAAATCTGTAAAGTAAGCAGGCAGCAATGTAGAAAAACTTTCTGCCAAACCAAGAAGCAGGATAGAAGCAAGCAGAACAGGTATATTTTGGAAAAACGCCACTGTCAGAAATGCCGCAGCATATAAAAAGGCGCTTACAGCAAGTCCCACGTGTTTCATTTTCCTTGCCGACAGGTAACTTGAAAGCTTCGACGTTACAGTCAGAACTACAGCTCCGCTAAGCAAATATGAATAACCTATATGGCTTTCCGACATTCCCCAGTCAGAACCGAGAATAGGGAAAAGGTAAGTCATAAAATATCCGCTGATAAGGAGAGGGATCATTATAAATATAAAAAAGATCAATACTCCCGGATTTCTTAGGAATACAAGGGTATCCGTGATGAGATTTTTTCCCTTTTCCGCTCTTGAAGAAAAAGGAATCTCCTGATTTAGATAATATCTGCAGGCAATAAAGAGGGATATACTCCATATGCCGGTAATTATGAACAATGTGGGATAGTTCATCCACTGTATCATGAAACCTCCGAGGACAACGGCACTGTTGATACCGCTTAAAGCTGAAATGCTGTAATAGGCATAACCTCTGACCTTTTCCTCATCGGGAAGATCTGCAAGCAGAATATTTACGAGTATAAGCAGTACACCCCAGCCTGCCCCCAAAAGCAGCGCGCTGAATATCAAAACGAAAATATTTGGTATTGCTCTTAGAACTAATCCCAAGGTAAACAAAGCAGAACTGATCATTATTGATCTTCTGGCACCAAGCTTATTCAAAATGCTTCCGCCCATAAGAGAAAAAATGGCTCCGGAGAATACTTCGGAAGATATCGGAAGTGCCGAAAGCATTATAGGAGATATATACTCAGTAACACCGCTGCCCTCTGATAGTTTAAGGGAATAGATCGGAAGTATTGCAGAGGTAAGATTCGTAAAAAAGAATATGAGAAATACTATAAAGCGGAATATCTCCACAGGAATCTTTCCATCCGTTTTTTCAGCAGCCTTGAATTTTCTATGTCCCCTGATAAGATAGAATAATTCTATTGAAACCATTATCATTATGGCAATAACGGCAAGTACATTTATTAAGAGTGAAAAAAGTATCTCTTTGTTTTTATCCATAATTTTCCACTGTTAATGTCAATCGTGAAAAAAGACCATATTCGGGTGCCATATGCATTTTGTAATAACGAAGGCTTTCAATACCCATATCCTCAGTATAATTGATTATTTCTGCATCTCCCATAAAACGTTCAAAGGATTCTCTCAAAAGAAATTCATTTAATCCCTTTATGCGGTTTATGGCATTTTTATAATGATACATACCTATATGATTCCGACAGGTAACGATACATATCCCTGCCGCCCTGCCGTCCACCCTGACAAGGATCCCACGGGCATTCAGCTTATCGAAATCTTTTACCACATTGACTATGATTTTTTTGAGACAGCCAAAATGACAGTTTTCACACTTGTTATTTTCGCACCATTCCCTGTTCATAAAAGCATCGATCTCTTCTGCGTGTTCAGGCCTTATATTTATGGTTTCATATTGATTTTTTCTATTGAAATAATTGTATCGATAGCGGTCATCCTGCTGATTGAGTCCGGCAAAAAACTGTTCGGGAGTAAATATATACTCCATAATATCCCGGTCATCCTCCACCTCGAATGAAAAACCGGAAGCTTCATAAAAAGGCATCATCCATTTTGCAACATCCATTATGATGAACTTTTGAGAAAGTGCCTCAAAATCCTCCGATAATATTTTCATCAGTGAAGGCATCTTTTCTTTTTTGTATTCGCCAAGAAATGGTCCGGCTACAAAATATCCGTCTGTACGGAGAAAGATCATATTAAGCATCATTCCTTCCGCCTCTTTCATATAGACGATATATGAGTCCATAAGCCCGACCAGATTAATAAATGCGCTGCTGGAGGTCCACCAGTCATTCATACGGTTGTAATAACGGTCAAAAATTCTATAACTGTCTGCTGAAATTTTACTGTATCCCAAAGAAAAGAGATTTTCTTCAGTTTCTTTTGGTATGTCAATATATTTTTTGCTATCCTTCATAATCTCCCTCTTATAGCTACTCCTCATAAAAGTATATTATCATATTTTATTTCGATTTGTACTTATGTACCTAAAATAGACCTTATTGACTTAATGTTCCTGAATTTTTTTCTTTTTTTGTTTTTTTGCCATAATGTTTCTCTAAAAAAACCAGATAAAATTGAATCTGTTTGGTCATAATGCTATAATAGAAGAACAAATTGGGGGAAAAGGGTGAAAATTGAGACAACATTTCAAAAATCAGTGTATTGACACACTGTCGCTTCTTTTAGAAGCTCATTCTGAGATAGAAAATTGCATCAGAGCGCAGCAGATGGATGCTGCAATGGAACTGTTGGAAGAATGCCAGCAAGGCGCGGTAGGAATAGGGAATCTTATTGAAGAAACTGAGGGTGAAGGTAATTATGAGGTAAGCCTGCTGGAAAAGTACTGCGAAATGATATGGCAGATCTCGGAAAAGCTTCATGATTCAGAAAATTTTGACCTGACAGAGACAAAAAATAATCTCCTCAATATTGTCGAAAATATAAAAAAAGGTATTATAGAGCGAATCCCGCTCAGCCGCGAAATTGTCTTCATGCCCTACAAGGCTTCCATGTGGGATTCACTTGAACCGGTATGGCGCAAGCTAAGTGCTGAGAATGATATCAGGACGGTCGTTATGCCCATACCTTATTTTGACAAAAATCCTGACGGAACGCCCAGGGAATTGCATTACGAGGGTGATCTGTTTCCTAAGGATGTGGAAATAACGGATTATAGAAGCTACAGCCTGGAAGAAAGACATCCGGAAGCTATTTATATACATAATCCTTATGATGGGACGAATTATGTGACGAGCGTGCATCCCGACTATTATTCATCAGTTATAAAGAATTTTACGGATGAACTTGTCTATATACCCTATTTTGTGCTTGGGGAGATAAACCCCCATGACCGCGGTGCGTGTGAAGGGATAAAGCATTTTGTCACGCTGCCCGGGGTTATCCATGCCCATAAGGTGATAGTCCAGTCGGAGGATATGCGGCAGGCTTACATAAATATAATGACTGAGCTGACAGGAGAGGACAGCAGAAATTATTGGGAAAATAAGATCGAAGGAAGCGGCTCTCCGAAATTTGAGAGGGTAAAGAACCTTACGGCTGCTGATCATGAGATACCTCCGGAGTGGAGAAAGATAATCGAGAGGGAAGACGGCAGCAGGAAAAAAGTCATATTTTACAATACAAGCGTTGCAGCTTTTCTCCAAAACAGGGAATGGATGCTTGACAAGATCAAGAGAGTTCTCGGGATATTTAAGGAAACACAGGGGGAAGTAGCCCTTTTATGGAGACCGCATCCGTTGATGGAGGCTACAGTACGATCGATGCATCCGGAGCTTTGGGATGAATACAGCCGGATAGTTGAAAAATATAAAGAAGAAAAATGGGGAATATATGATGATACGGCAGAGCTTGACCGTGCGATAGCCATCAGCGATGCGTATTACGGAGACGCCAGTTCGGTAGTAAATCTGTATCAGAAGACCGGGAAGCCAGTCATGATCCAGAATGTGGCAGTTTGATCTGCCGGCCGGAGAAACGGGCTGCGAAATGGGGGGGGACAGCAATTGGCAAAGGAATATAAGTTTGAACTTATGGCATCCATGATGTGCGCAGACTACCGCAATCTGGAGAAGGAAGTACATGACCTGGATGAAGCCGGAATTGATTCATTTCATATTGATATAATGGATGGAAGATATGTAGGAAACTTCGCCATGTCATTAAATGACCTTAGATGTATAAGGTCGCTTACGGATAAGCCGTTGGATGTACATCTTATGGTAGAGCATCCGCTGAATACTATCGATCTCTTTATAAAATCGCTGAGACCGGGAGATGCGATATATATTCACCCGGAGGCAGAATATCATCCGTCGACAACACTTCAGAAGATAACAGATGCGGGGATGATCCCGGGAATTGCGATGAATCCCGGCACAAGTGTCGGAACTATTTTCGAGATGCTCCAGATAGTGAGCAGGGTGCTTGTAATGTCAGTCAATCCGGGAAATGCAGGACAGATGTATCTGCCTTTTGTGCGAGAAAAATATGATCGACTTCTGGCGATAAAGAAGGATATGAATTTCGATGTTTATTGGGACGGAGCGTGCAGTGCGGACAAGATAAAGACTTTTGCGCCAAGGGGCATCAAAGGATTTGTGCTTGGAACCTCGCTTCTTTTCGGCAAAGCTGAATCTTATGGGACAATCATTAAAAAGATCAGGGGGATGGAAATTTGATGAACGTGGCGCTGGTATTATCGGGAGGAATCGGAACAAGGCTGGCTTCCCTGGTTCCAAAACAGTATATAAATGTTTCAGGTAAAATGATAATAATCTATTGCCTGCAAAAACTTTGCAGACATGACGGAATAGATGCAATTCATGTTGTTGCGGAAAAACACTGGTGGGAGCCGATCCTGACAGAGCTTCCTGATGTGTCAAAATTCAAAGGCTTCTCGCTTCCCGGAGAAAACAGGCAGTATTCAATACTGAATGGTTTAAGGGATATAAGCAGATATGCCGAAAAGAGCGATACAGTTTTTATACATGATGCTGTGAGACCAATGGTTTCCAATAAGTTGATCGACGATACGCTGAATGCGCTCGTAGGTCATGACGGCGCCGTGCCCGTGATCCCGCTTAAGGATACTGTTTATTACAGTGAGGACGGACATTCGCTCACAGGTTGTCTCGAAAGAGCAAAGATACTCGCAGGACAGGCTCCGGAGGCTTTTCATCTGGGAAAATATCTCGAAGCAAATGAGGCACTTTCAAGAGATGAAATGCTTTCTATTTCAGGTTCCACGGAGCCTGCACTAATGGCAGGAATGGACATTGTGAGCTTCCCCGGAGATGAGAAGAATTTCAAGATAACGACGAATGAAGACCTTGAAAGGTTTAAGGATATATTGCATTCGAATGAAATGTTTGAGGTAGAAGTGTGATGAAGGCCTGGGTGCTGCATGATATAGCTGATATTCATTTTGAGGAGATTCATAAGCCTAAACTGAAAGCGGGAGAAGTGCTTTTCAGAGTAAAAGCGGCAGGAATATGCGGTTCTGACATACCGCGGATATACAAGACCGGCGCACATAAAATGCCTTTGATCCCGGGACACGAATTCTCTGGAATTGTCGAGGGATGCGGAGAAGGTGTTTCAAAAGAATGGATCGGAAAGCATGCTGCGGTCTATCCGTTGATAGCCTGTGGGAAATGTGTTTCCTGTCTCAAGGGAAAACCCCAGCTTTGCAGAAATTATGACTATCTGGGTTCAAGACGTGACGGGGCATTTGCTGAATATCTGGCTCTCCCGGCTAAAAACCTCATGGAGATCAGAGAGACGGTTCCTTTTGAAGAAGCTGCAATGCTTGAGCCAATGGCTGTGGCAGTACATGCCATGCAGCAGGGAATATCCCATTTTAAGGAAGAAAAATCGCAGGATTCCAATGTCGTGGTATGCGGGATGGGAACTATCGGTTCGATACTGACGATGTTTCTCATAGCAGAGGGATTTAAGAATATTTTTGTTGTTGGAAATAAGGATTCCCAGAAAAAGAGGGCTGAGATCCTTGGAATAAAGGACGAAAATTTCTGTGATATGAGAAGAGAAAATGTAACGGACTGGCTTAGGCAGCATGGCGGAGCTGATATTTATTTTGAATGCGTGGGAAGAAACGAAAGTGTTTCCTATGGAATAGATGTTTCAAATGCCGGTGCCAGGATCGTAATGGTCGGAAATCCTTATTCGGACATGACTTTGTCAAGGGATGTATATTGGAAGATCTTAAGAAATGAGATCTTTATCACGGGAAGCTGGAATTCGGTTTTTCTGCAGGAAAGAAATGATGATGACTGGCATTACGTGAAAAGATGCCTTGAGGAGAAAAAAATCGCACCTAAAAAGCTTATAAGCCACAGGTTTTCAATAGATGAACTCGATAAAGGCTTCAAGATCATGAGGGATAAAACAGAAGACTATTGTAAGATAATGATGGTTCAATAAAAATAAAGATAACTGATGATTTGGATGTGATCCGTGTGGATCACATCCATTTTTCTTTTAAATAAATTCTGATATAAATATCACTGAAAAATTGCAGTGAAATTTCTGATTTAATTGAAAAATTATCGACTTTTTTGTACCGATTGACATACAATTTTGTGCGTATTAAAATTGATACATAAAGTTTTAACATGCGCGCAAAAGCTTTGAAACCGAGGAAAATTCAAAGGTTGCGGCAGGGGTACAGCTGTTTTTAAAATGTATTGTTTTTTTATTTGAGAAAAGTTTTTAAGAAGGATAGAAATCAGTAAAATATTTTAAATAAGGATAAAAAAACAGTAGTTTTAAAACAGCAGGGCAAAATTCTTTCAAGATGGGAGAGAAGTCAGATTATGAAAATGAACAAGTTAGTTCGCAAGAGAATCTTTGCAGCAGCTCTTTCGGCAGCTATGGTCACAACAGCGATGCCTGAGGCAGCTATTGCAGAAACGTCTTCGGAGAGTGGGAACAGCACGACCTATACCGATGAAGCCTATATTGATGTGCTTTCTAAGGTTGTTACGGTTGATTCTGTCGCTGTGGAGGCAGAGACAGATATCAATAAATACGGTCTCGGTACAGTAAGTGCAAATCTTTCGTCATCATCAGGGGATGAGGTTACAAACACATCGATCACATGGTCAAGCAGTAATACGAACGTGATCAAATTCTTTGACAGTGACAACAATGCATTTGTTGACACACTTACGACAGAAAATGCCGACAGTGTACAGTTCTACGGAGTTGGCAGCGGAACAGCAACGATCACGGCAACATCAAGTGACGGTCCGGAAGCTACTACAGAGACTATAACTGTAGAAGATTCGAAAGCTGAGTGGAATGCAACTGTTGCAGGCGTGCTCGTAAATACAGATACACAGAGTGGTAAAGTCGGTGCCATGAACGGCATGGTCATCGATACCATGACAAATAATAAAGTTAACAGCAAGACCGGTAAGTGCGGTATGAAGAAGGGCGCTGCAAAGGGAATGCAGATCAGAAATACCATTCTCAGCGTGCCCGTAACTGAAGATGCAAAAATCAAAGTAAAGCTTTTCCAGGCTCCGAGCACTGTAGTTACAAGTAATGACGGAAGCTACAACTGGGAAGGTCTTGTTGCGGACGGAACAAAGGTAACCTGGGATGCAGAGGAATGTGCATATACAGTAGGCTTTGACTACGATACCATGGCAGTTGCTGGCTCTGATATGCAGGTTTCAACCTCTGATATCACAACAGGTGACGGCAGTGTAACATCTTTCGCAGACAGCTATGCACAGCTGACCTTCGGTTCATCAGACGTTTATGTAACATCCATCACAGTAGAGACAGGTGACGGCATCAGCTACAGCTATACAGCCGCTGATAGTTACGATGCTGATATTGCCTTTGCAGAGACAGATGATGTAACTCTTGACCTCAACGGAACTACAACAGTTTCAAGAGCAGCATCCGTTACAGGTGATGATGCAGCAAGTGTAACTGCTGTATATTCTTCAAGCAACAGCGATATCGCAGAAGTTGATTCTGAGGGAAATGTAACAGCCAAGGCTGTCGGTTATACGACCATTACGGCAAAGATTCCGGCAGATACAGATTCAAGCTCGTTTAAGACAGCAAGCTATGACGTATATGTCAAGGATACCGGTGACGTTGAGGACAGCTATAATGTCAAGCTAAATACTGTTGTAACACCCCAGGTGAACTCAGATTATGATTTCGGTATCATCAAGGGAACGGGATGCTATTACAATGATTCCACCCATGGCTGGTGCTTTTACAGCGGAAGCACGCTTTCATTCAAGGTAAACGGCGCATCCACAATTACAGTGGGTGGTTGTCAGTACGGTGCAGCAGGCACCATGGTGCTGAGTGATGGAACAGACAGTGTTGAGGGAAACTATTCCACTGACTGCTCAGGCTCGACAGAACTTGAGTGGACTAAGGATGAGGCTGCAACACTTACACTTACCTTTAACAGCAGCAAGGCTTATGTTCCTTACATCATAGTAACAAGTGCAGATGAGGTTTCAGAGCCTGTTACGGAGTGGACAGCGGCTGAGTTTGCTGAGCAGGCTGTGAACAAGTATGAAAAGAGCACCGGTGACTTTAACGGACTCTATATCGATGCCACAAATGGTAAATTTTCAACTAACAGCAGCCAGTGGATACAGATCAATGCAGGAACTGTTCTTTATGTTCCGATAACCGCTGACGGGACTCTTACGATAGAGACCTATTATGCAGCTTCTACATATACAGCAGGTGCTTCGGCAACAAAAATGACAGAGTCTTCCGCAGGCAAGGTTTACACCTATGATGTGGATTATGATACAGACGCAGTTTCAGTTGACGGCTATGATGTTAAATTCGTTAAGGTAACTGCAGGCAACAATGACTATATCTCAACTATCAGCATGGACTACGGCACAGAGGACAGCCAGTCTGAGAACGAGAAGTCAACAGAAGAAGCAACTGAAGAGTCAACTGAGGAAGCAAGTACAGAGGCGTCTGAAGAGTCAACTGAGGAAGCAAGTACAGAGGCATCTGAAGAGTCAACTGAAGAAGCAAGCACAGAGGCATCTGAGGAATCAACAGAGGAGGCAAGCACAGAGGCATCTGAGGAATCTACAGAGGAAGCTGAGTCTGAGACAACAACAGACAGCTGGACCCTGAAGGGCAACAGTGCAGTTGAAAGCTTAAACGGAGCTATATCAGAGGATATCACTCTTGCCGGAGACAGTGGGAATCTCAACCTGACACTTTCGGCTGAAGGTACAGGAGTGGGAACTTCCGTAAAGAATGCAACAAAATTTGTAAACCACTCCAGTGGACTCAAGATAAAGAATGATGCCCTCATGATCTCGGGTGTAACGGGAAATGTCGAATTAACCATCAACTACAAAAATACCGGCACCAGTGCAAGAAATCTTGAAGTGACTGTTGGCGCTGACGGAACAACAGAGGATTATGCTCTTGAAGCGTCCGAAGAAGGAACCTACACTACAACAATAGATGCCGATGATACCAATATCTATATCGGAGCATCGAATGAGATCGCGATTGCTTCCATAACTATTGCGGAAGTTGAAGAAGAGGAAGAAACAACTCTCACAACACAGAGTGTTGCATCAGCTGTAAAGAGTGCAGTATCTTCAGTACTTGGATTCTTCGGACTTTCAGGCTCTGATGAGGAAGATACAAGTCTTGAAACAGCATCGGTTGACGGTGTAACAGATGCATATATCGCACTTGATTTTGATTCCGCACCGGAAGTTACTGAGTCTTCAACACTTGCAGCTCATATTTTCAACGCTTCCACAGGCGAAGAGGTTGATACAGTTTACAGCAACGAAGGTGAAAAAGCTGCAGATGCTACATATTACACAGGCTCTAGTTCAACCGCAGGCGGTGTAGGCAAGATCGCTGTAAAGGATAACCTTATCGCAGTTGAGGATAATACACTTGTTATCACACCTCACAATGATGAGAACGGATATCCGGTTCTTGAGAATGGTACAGAATATTATGTAACACTTGATGAAGGTCTTGTTTCCGGAACACTTAAAGGAACGACTATCAGCTCCATCGATGATAAGAGCACATTTACCTTCAAGACAAGTGATACAACAGAAATAACAGATGGAACAATCGATGTAAACCATGACGGCAGCGGCGATTTCTATACCATCAACGGTGCACTCAACTATCTGAGAAAGGCTGAGGCAACAGGAAGCTGGGCTATTAACGTAGCTGAAGGCAATTACCACGAGAGACTTTTCTACTATGGTGATGCTGATATAACCCTTGACGGTGCAGATGCAGATCTTGGTGCAAAAGTTCAGGTAGACTGGAAGAATGCCGATGACTACGGTTCAGGCGGAGCCCGTTCGAGATCAACACTCCTCGTACAGGGTACCGGTGACATGGTCATCAGAGATATGTCATTTACAAATAGCTACAGCAGAATAAATGACGGAGATGACGGTTCTACACAGGCCGAGACACTCTGCTTTGATTCATCGGGAGAGCTTATTGCTTATAATTCATCCTTCTACAGCCATCAGGATACACTCTACATTGGTAAGAAGGGTACAAGAGCATGGTTCTACAATGACTATATCGAGGGAGATGTAGACTATATCTGGGGTTATGCAGATGTAGCACTCTTCGAGAATTGTAAGTTAAAGTGCGTAGCAGATGAGAAGAGCCAGTCTTACATCTTCGCAAGCAGAACCTATACAGATTCTGAAGCAAACAAGGGATTCGTACTTATGAATTCCGAGATCGAGATCCCTTCCGGAATGACAGCAGCTTATGCACGTAACTCGGGAAGTGATACACAGGCTTCAATAATCAACAACACCTTCACAGGTGAAGGATCACTTACAACAGCACTTTACGGATCAGCTCCGAATTCATATACAGTTGATGCAGCAGGTGATCTTGCAGTTGGTTACAAAGATTACAACAACACAATGAACGGAACTCTCGTAGATACGAGCAGCCGTCTTGACAAGTGCGGAGAGATGACAGAACGTGTGGCAAACCGTGAATACAACGGACGTTATGTAATCTTAAACCGTGGCTATGATGAGACAGACGAAAAGTACGAGACAGCCTCCGAACTTTGGGATATTAGTGCATATGAGACAGAATTCGGTGCATCCGAGGACGTTTCAGAGGGCAATATCTTCATCGAGCCTGTTGCAGTAAAGAAGCTTGTCGGCGGAAATAAGGCAACTCTTACAGCATCTGATATTAACGGAAAAGATATTACCGATAAGGTAACCTGGAGCTATACAGAGGAAAATGCAGGCATCGTTACATCAGCAGACAAGGGAGTTTTCGAAACAGCTGCAGGTGCAAACGGACGCATTACAGTAACAGCAACTTATGTTGGATCAGCTGCATCAGCAGACGACAGCACAGGATCCGGCAGCACAGAGTCCGGCAGCAGCTCAGAATCAACAGGCAGCGCAGATTCAAGCAGTGAATCAACAGAAAGCACAGACTCAAGCAGCGAATCAACAGGCAGCACAGATTCAAGCAGTGAATCAACAGACAGTAGTGATGAGTCTACTGTAAGCGATGATGAAGCAACTGACGATACTATAGCTGATGATACAGATGCAGAGGCTGAAAGTGTAAGCTATAACGGCAGAAGCTGCCTTGCAGACGGCACAGTGCTTGACAGCGTAAAAGTAGCCAACAATGCAGTAAACGGCTATATGGTAAGCCAAAACGTAGTTGTTGGAAACCTTGAGATGAGTGTCAACTATTATGATGGCATGGCATACAGAAATGGTGCAACAGTACCTACGGTTGTTGCATTGAACGGTAAAGTTGTATATGAAGACGGCAATCTGCTTAAGAATGTCGAGATCACAGACGGAATCGTTGTAAAGAGCGTTAAGTTCCTTAACAACAGAGGCGCTTACCTCAATGATGATGCAACATACCAGTTCAAGAGCGGAAAAGCTCCTCAGATCGTTGTAAAGGTTGCAGCAAAGGATAAGAGTGTCAAGTCTGTAGCAAGAGCAATGAATAAGGTATTGAGAAACAGCGAGGCAATGCGTTATGAGATCGAGCCAGTAGATGTTCAGGAAGTTCTTAACGGCAGCAGCATTTACAGCGGCTACAGCTTCAGCTTAAAGAACACAAAAGTTAGATTTACAATGCCCAAGTATAAGCAGGGCGCGCTCGTAAGCGGTAAGACAACAACAAAGACGATTAAGAGCAAAGATTATACAATAAATGACAACGGAAGCTACAATTTTATGAGAAACTTCAAGGGAGTCAGCATTACAGTAAAATAAATCTGAAGTCATTGAAAGAACGCCCGGACAGCAATGTCCGGGTGTTTTTTCGATAATGGCTGTATTTATTTAAAATTTATATAAGATTTATATGTATTTTATGTAAAACAATTTAAAGGATATTTAATATACCTAAAAACGCACAATTAAATGTGATAAAAGTTGTAAAAAATGTTTAGTTTCAAGAAAACATGTGTTATAATAGGCACGTATACGGCAAAGATGACTAAAAATGTAGTATACAAGGGGTTTAACGGCTCAAAAAAACTATTATGAGGTGATGCAAATGATTAAAAAAGAGATGATCGCCATGTTGCTTGCCGGAGGACAGGGCAGCAGACTTGGCGTTCTGACGACCCACATGGCAAAACCGGCCGTATCGTTTGGAGGCAAGTACAGGATAATAGACTTCCCTCTGAGCAACTGTATCAATTCGGGAGTAGATACAGTCGGCGTACTGACGCAGTATCAGCCGCTGAAGTTGAATACTCATATCGGAATAGGTATTCCGTGGGATCTCGACCGAAACATCGGTGGAGTCACTGTTTTACCGCCGTATGAAAAGAGCACGAACAGCGAATGGTACACCGGAACCGCTAATGCTATTTATCAGAATCTGGAATATATGGAATCATATAATCCTGACTACGTTCTGATACTTTCCGGAGATCACATCTATAAGATGGATTATGAGGTGATGCTTGATTTCCACAAGCAGAACAATGCAGCGGTTACGATTGCTTCAATGCCTGTGCCTATCGAGGAGGCAAGCAGATTTGGAATAGTTGTGACGGATAATGACCGCCGTATCACAGCTTTCGAGGAGAAACCGGCAAAGCCGAGGAGTAACCTCGCTTCAATGGGAATCTACATATTCTCATGGAAGGTCCTTAAAGAAGCGCTCATCGCAAATAAGGATGAGAGCGAGCTTGACTTTGGTAAACATGTAATTCCATATCTCCACGAGAGAAATGAGAGAATGTTTGCCTATGAATTCAATGGCTACTGGAAAGATGTAGGAACACTGAATTCATATTGGGAAGCCAACATGGAGCTCATAGATATCATTCCGGAGTTCAATCTTTATGAAGAATACTGGAGGATATTTACTAAAGCGGAGAATCTTCCGCCTCAGTATATCGCAAAAGAATCAAAAATAGAAAAAAGTATTATCGGTGAGGGAACCGAGATATACGGAGAAGTTTACAACTCCGTTATTGGTTATGGTGTAACGATCGGGCGTGACACCGTAGTCCGCGATTCGATAATAATGAGCAATACGACCATAGATGACGGTTGTGAAATAAATAAGGCCATCATAGCTGAAAATGTCAGTGTCGGAAGGAAAGTAAAGCTGGGTGAAGGTGAAGAAGTAGAAAATGACACCAAACCGCAGATTTACAACCACGGAATCGTAACTATCGGAGAAGGAACGGTCATTCCGGAAGGAATTACGGTAGGAAAAAATGCAGTAATGGTAGGAAGCTTTACAGCAGATGATTTTGAAAACGCAGAGCTTCCGTCAGGCAAAACACTGATTAAGGCAGGTGAGGGACGATGAGAGCAATCGGAATAATACTCGCAGGCGGAAACAATCACAGGATGAAGGAGCTCTCGAGAAAACGTGCAATAGCCGCAATGCCTATCGCAGGAAGCTACCGCAGCATTGATTTCGCCTTAAGCAATATGACAAATTCGCATGTACAGAAGGTAGCAGTTTTTACCCAGTATAATGCCAGAAGTCTGAATCAGCATTTGAGTTCATCAAAATGGTGGGATTTCGGACGTAAACAGGGTGGACTTTATGTATTCACTCCTTCCATAACACAGGAAAACAATCTCTGGTACAGAGGCACAGCAGATGCCATTTATCAGAACCTTTCATTTCTTAAGGACAGCCACGAGCCTTATGTGATCATTTCCTCAGGAGATGGCGTATATAAGCTTGATTACAACAAGGTACTCGAGTTCCATATCAGCAAGAAGGCTGATATAACAGTTGTCTGCAAGGAAATGGAACCTTCAGAAAATGTTGACCGATTTGGCGTGGTAAGAATGAATGAAGAAAACAGGATAACGGACTTTGAGGAGAAGCCGATAATGGCAAAGACAAGTGTTGTTTCCTGCGGAATCTACATCATCAGACGCCGTCAGCTCATAGAGCTCATTGAAAAATGTGCCGAAGAGGACAGACATGATTTCGTAAGTGATATCATTATCCGTTACAGAAGCCAGAAGAGAATATTCGCATACAAGATGAATGAGTATTGGAGGAATATCGCCACAGTAAAGGATTATTTCCAGACAAATATGGATTTCCTTAAGAGTGACGTTAGAAATTACTTCTTCAAACAGTATCCGGATATTTACTCGAAGGTTGATGACCTTCCGCCTGCAAAATACAATGTGGGAGCAGAACTTTCCAACAGCCTTGTATCTTCGGGATGCATAATAAACGGTGAAGTCGAAGATTCCGTTCTTTTCAAGAAGGTATTTGTAGGAAATAACTGTGTGATAAAGAATTCGATAATACTTAATGATGTTTATATTGGTGATAATTCTCATATTGAGAACTGCATCGTGGAGAGCCATGGAACCATTAGGGCGAACTCTTATTACAAAGGAGAAGACGGTATACAGGTAGTTATAGAAAATAACGACAGGTACGCACTATAAACCAAATCGGAGAAATGGGGATCATAATGGAGATTACAGATGTAAGGGTAAGAAAACTGACAAATACAGGTAAAATGAGGGCACTGGTATCCATAACGCTTGATGATGTATTCGTAGTTCATGATATCAAGGTAATTGAAGGTGATAAGGGCTTATTCATTGCTATGCCGAGCCGTAAGGCATCTGACGGAGTATTCCGCGATATAGCTCACCCGATCAACACTGAGACACGCTCAAAGATGCAGGAGCTTATACTTGACCGTTATAAGCAGTCGCTTGAGGAGCCTCAGGAAGAGCAGAGAGAGGAAATGCTCGCGCAGGCAGCAGGCAACTGATTAGAAAATCCTTATTAAACTAAAGATGACTTATAAAGACCGAAGAAGAGTCAATGACTTTTCTCCGGTCTTTTTTGCTATATACATATTTTTTTACATTTGTAGAATTTTAGATGCAAATTAACAGAAAACTTGTATTCTTTTTTTGCAGAAATTATTTTGCGCTATTTATTTGTTATTTGAATAAATACAGCATTTTTGACAAAATTAATATATCTGTCAAATAAATAACGTAATTATTATAAAAAATATACTATAAAACATTGAAAAATTGCCATAATTTATATAGTTTTACCACCGAGGACAAAAAAACAGTAAAAAGGACTTGAAATCCTATAAAAAGATGTATTATTATCTATACATTAGATGTATTTTGTACATAACGAAATACAAAAACTAAAAATTGTTGAAGTGAGACAGGTAGAATCGTGTGGCTTGTGTATTGAGGGTCAAGTGACAGGATGCAAACATATCTGGTGGGGTTGCTGAACAGGCAGACAGGGCTTCGGAATTTTAGTAGGAATGAAACATCAGGAGGAATAGAGTAATGAAGAGAAAGATTGTTTCAGTTATATTGGCGGCAAGCATGTGTACAGCACTGCTGGCAGGATGCGGAAGTGCATCATCACAGGCAGTACTTAGTGAGGCTGAGGCACCGTCAGATGGAACAGAATCAGGAGATTTCGAGCTTGATACACTTAACATCATTGTTGACGGTACACTGACAGCTACAGTTGAGAACGGACAGGATGCGTTCGTAGAGCAGTGGGAAGATGCAATTGCTGAGAAGCTCGGTCACGAAGTAAAACTTAATATCACACAGCTTGATCATTCAGATTATTCAGGCACAGTTTCAAGAACACTTACAACAGGAGCTCCCGGTGATCCGGATTACCCGGATGCCCTGATCATGTCAGCTACAATGCTCAGACAGTATCAGACAACAGGTCTTCTCTGGAACTTAAAGGATGCTTATGAAAATGCAGAATTCCAGAGCAGAATTCAGTATCCTGAAGTAAATGAGAACATCATGACAGAGGATGGCGAGCTTTACGGATTTGCTCCTACATACGGAAATGGATGCGTAACATACATCAAACAGTCATGGCTTGACAAAGCAGGAATGACAGTAGATGACATCAAGACATTTGATGATTATTATAACTTCCTTAAGAAAGTATCAGATGGCAAGACATACGGCGTTATCGCTGCAGGCTACGGCAAGATGGATGAGACACCTTATATCAACTACATGCCTGAGTGGTGGCAGGGTGCATATCCTTCATTCTATCAGAAGGACGGCGCTTGGGTAGACGGCTTCACAGAGCAGGCTACTATCGATGCACTTGCAAGACTTCATCAGGGTTATGTAGACGGCGTTATCGATCCTGACTCAGAGGAAGCAGGAACAAAGCAGGCACGTGAGAAGTTCTTCTCAAACGATCAGTCTACTTCAGAAGCAGCATTCACATACTGGGCAGGAACATGGCTCAGGACTCTTACAGACAACATGGGCAAGAACGATGTTGACAACGAGCTTGGAGATGACAGACTTGTAGAGCTTCCTCCTATCCAGGAGATTAAGGATACATGGGGCGGATATCTCAACAGAGAGGCTCCTGTATGGGTAATCACAGATGATGGCGACGGTGACAACACACGTGAGCAGGCTATCTTTGATACACTCTTTGAGACAATGCTTGACGGCGACAAGATCCAGACACTCTGGACATATGGTGCTGAGGGCGTTCACTGGTCAACAGAGGCTGAGTCCTTCACAACCAACCCGGATGATCCTGAAAAGAAGAAGGATTACGAGTATGCAGATGGTGAGTTCCACTTAAAGCAGACTCCTAACGATCCTAACACCGTTTGGAAGAAGAACCACCTTGATCCGGTACTTGTTATCGCTCCGCTTACAAACGGATTCACAGATTCTGATCCGCTTATCGAAGAAGGCAACAAGTTCTTCCTTGCTAATTGCGTAGATGCTCCTGCAGCTGCATCTTGCGAGACACTTACAGAGAACCTCGAGGATCTTACAACAGTTAAGACAACACTTATCAACCAGGCTGTTGTAGGTGAGATCACACCTGAGGAAGCAATTGAAGAGTACAACGCACAGTTCGGTGATCTTTCAGCTCAGATCATTGAAGAGCTCAGTGCAGAATAAATTTCAATAAAAAAACAGATTACCCTGTCCCTCAACAGGTGATGGGACAGGGTAAACTTTTCAGATGACGTTCAGTATGATAAGAGGTAGTGCATTATATGAGTAAATTAGGAAAAAAGCCGGCTGAGAAGCTTTCTAACGGCGCTCAGGTAAATCAGAAATCTCTGAAGATGCGTATATGGAACAACAGGGGATTCTACTTAATGTTTCTTCCTGTAGCAATATTCGTTCTGTTGGTATATTACTGGCCTATGCTGGGTATACGTTATTCTTTCTTCAGCTACAAGTTAAGAGATATCCACTTCGTTGGAATGGATAACTTCGTAAAACTCTTTACAGAGTCAGATTTCTGGCAGTCATTCGTAAACACATTGCAGTTGTCAGTAGTAAAACTTCTACTTAATACCTTCGCAGCAGTTCTCATCTCAGTTTTCTTAAATGAAATGAAGAACATGTTCATGAAGAAATCAGTACAGACAATAATCTATCTTCCGCACTTCATGTCTTATGCGGTTGTAGCAGCAATATTCACACTTTTCCTTTCACCTTCATCAACAGGTTTCGTAAATGAGACTTTGAAGGACTGGGGTGTGCTCTCAAGCAGCATTGACTTCCTTCACACAAAGTCAATGTGGAGACCGATCTTCTTCATGATCAACATGTGGAAGGAAACAGGTTGGGGAACAGTTATCTTCCTCGCAACACTTTCCGGAATCAACCCGGAGCTCTATGAAGCAGCAGACATTGACGGAGCTACACGTTTACAGAAGATAACAAATGTAACGCTCCCTGCACTTTCAAATACGATCATTGTAGTTCTTATCCTCAATATGGCTAAGGTTCTTAACATGTTTGAGCCCGTATTCGTACTTTATAACTCTCGAGTTTATGATGTATCAGACGTAATCTCAACATACGTATACAGAAAGACCTTCCTTACAGCAATACCTGATTACGGATATTCAACAGCAGTAGGCCTCTTCAAATCAGTAGTAGGCTGCATCCTCATGCTGATCTGCAACCAGGCAAGTAAGAAAGTAAGAGGAAGAGGAATTATGTAAGATATTATAAAAAGTGTTTTCCAAAGCTGCCGCAATGACTGCTTGCAGGCAATTGCGATCAGCTTTGTGAAAACCTGACAATTATGAGTCAGAAGCGCGACAGCACGGATGACGAATAATTGGCGGGATTTGCGGGAGCGGCGAAGCCGCGGAGCAAATCACTTTTATAAACTAAAGGTGATTTGACTGACAATTATGAGTCAGAAGCGCGACAGCGCGGATGACGAATAATTGGCGGGATTTGCGAGAGCAGCGCAGCTGCGGAGCAAATCACTTTTATAAGGTAGATTTTTATTAGAGTAACGGGAGAAATAAAATGGATAACGCAAATTTAATGAGATTAAACGGAAATGCGGGAACAAAAGAGAAAGTTAAAAGAAAACTTAAAATTTCTCCTTTCGATCTTGCAAACTACGCTATTTTCATAGTGATCGCACTGATAGTTATCCTTCCGATGTGGAAAGTAGTAGTAGACTCCATGAATGCGGTAGGTGTATATCAGTTCAGATTCTGGCCTGAAAACTTCACACTTGATGGCTACAAGACAATCTTTACAACAAAGAAACTTTTCAGACCTTTCATGAACTCTGTATTTACAACAGTAGTCGGAACATTTTTAGGTCTTGCTCTTTCAACACTCGGCGGATATGTACTTAACCAGTACGAGATGCCCGGAAGAAGTGCAATGTCAATGTTCCTCATGATAACAATGGTATTCACAGGCGGTATGATCCCTGAATACCTCGTAATGAAACAGCTCGGACTTGTTGATTCAATGTGGATCCTCGTGATCAAGCACGGTATCAACGTTTACAATCTGGTACTTATGAAGAACTTCTTTGAGGGCATACCGGTTTCGCTGATCGAAGCGGCGAAAATCGACGGCTGCAGCGCAATGGGAATCTTCTTTAAGATCGTCCTTCCCCTTTCAAAGGCAGCACTTGCATCCATCGGTCTTATGTATGCCGTTACAATCTGGAACGATTATTCAACAGTACAGATCTACATCACAAACCCTGATCAGGTTAACTTCCAGTACATGCTGAGAGTAATGATCATGGATGGTGATACGCCGACAACGGCCTATAAGGTTTCTCAGGATACGCTTTATTATGCGTCTATCATATGCGCAATCCTTCCTTTCATGATCGCATATCCTTTCCTGCAGAAATATTTCGTAAAAGGTGTAAATGCCGGAGCGGTAAAAGAATAAAAGAAAACCTGGTATAATGGAGAGTGCAGCTTCGGGTCTGGAGCTGCACTTTCTGGGTTTTAAAATGACGCTTTTGACTGAAGCTTCTTTGGTTAGGTTATCGCCTGTTGCGTTCCTCGTAGGAACTTTGAGGCGAACGGCGTAACAGGAAATAACCGAGACAGCGAGAGAAACGAGAATAATAGAATGGAGAAGGATATGAATAAATACGAATTGTTTAAGGCGGAGGTGGAGGATGCAGGGATTGAGCTGCATTCTCTTCTGGTGATGGAGAAGGGGGAGCTCCTTTATGAAAATTATTTTACGAATAAGGCGGGGAAGGATAAACTTCACCGGATGTTCTCCTGTACCAAGAGCTATGTTGCGATGGGAATAGGTTTGCTTGTTGAGGCCGGAAAGATAAGCACAGATGACTTGATAGTTGAGTATTTCCCAGAGTTTGTGACAGATGACTTAAATCCCCTTGTGGCAGAGATGACCATAGGCGATATGCTTAGCATGCGTACCTGCTATAGAAAGACCACTTATGATGCGACAAGTAAGGTAAAAAACTGGGTAGAGAGTTTCTTTATTTCCGAACCGCATCATAAGGCAGGAACCGTATTTAACTATGATACATCGGCATCTCATGTACTTGCTGCGCTGATCGAAAAGCTTACCGGGAAAGAACTGCTTGAATTTTTAAGAGAAAGCTTTTTGGATGAGATCGGCTTTTCTAAAGAAGCCTATATCATAAAGGATCCGTTTGGTGTATCTATGGGAGGAGCAGGGCTTTATGCTAAAAGCAGTGATCTATTAAAAACAGGCGAGCTCTTTTTGTCAAATGGAAAAAATCGTGAAGGAAAAGAGGTATATCCCGCATCCTGGCTTAAGGAAATGACTATAAACCGTGTATCTACAAAGCCCAATCAGAAAGAGGCAGAAGGATATGGCTATCAGATATGGATGATACCGGGCGGATATGCCTTCTACGGACTCGGCGGTCAGTGGCTCATGATATTCCCGGAGAGTGAAAAAATAGTTGTTACGACTGCCGATAATCACGGAAACAAATTTATTGACTGGGAAATAATGCTTTGCGCCTGCAGAAGCTTCGGAGAGATAAGTAAATCGGCATAAAATAAGAACGGTCCTGCATTTTACTGCGGGACCGTTTTGTTAAAATAGACCATTTTCAAGTCTGATTCTTTTAAGCTCATAGCCTAAATAGGTTATGGGATAGGAATCGATCTTTAATTCTAAAATTCGTGCCATTATCTGCTTATATTGCTTTAATTTACTTGGGAGAATATCAGAAACATCAAAGGTACTGTAATTGATCCGGGTTTCGCTGATATCGGACTCCCTGAGGATTTTGTCAGCTTCTTTGCGGAGCTGTTTTTTTTCGTTATTGATATCTTTAAGCATGTTATTCAGATAATCATTGCAAATAGACTCAATATACTGTCCGTCCTGGTTTGAAAAATCCATATCCTCAAGGCTTTTTCGGATAAAGCTTTGGATATTCTGGATGGATGAATCATTTCCGCTTTCTTTAAGTTCCTGAAGAATTTTACTGATCTTATCTTTATCTTTTGTGCTTATCTCTAACATAAATAATCTTCCTATATATAAAACAAATTAATATTTATTGGACTTAGATTATATGTAATCGCTGATAATACATCAAGTTTTTTATTTCGTACATTTTGTATACATAATACAAAATCACCATTGTTCCCTGTAGACCGTTGGCGGAACACCTTCTATAGATTTAAATAGTTTTGAAAAGTATGCCGGATCAGCTATGCCCACAGAAATAGCAATATTTTCTACAGTATTTTCTGTAAAACGGAGGAGCTGTTTGGCCTTCGTTATACGCACATTTGAAAGGTAATTAGAAATTGAAATACCAAACTGATCCTTGAAGCAGTGGGTCAGATAATACTTGGAAATAAAAAACTGTGATGAAAGAAATTCCAGTGTGATCTTATCACTGTAATGCTCATCCATGTATTCCTTGACCTGCAGGACAGACTGTCTTTTTCCGGCTTCACGTCTGTTTTCAGGATGCCAGGATTCTGACATTATATAGGTAAGAAGTGAGCTTATATGTTCGTTGATCTTCATATCCCTCATGTAATCGGAGCTTTTTGCAGTAGTCATAAGATCAGACCAGATAGAATTTATTAGTTCTTTGTTATTAGACTTAAAAGTTACGCTGCCGCCGCGCTCTATGTATTTACCGTAGATAGATGAGAGGGTGGGACCGTAGAAATGGCACCAGCGTAGAGACCATAAATTCCCGGCTTCCGTAGTATGACAATATGGTTTTTTACAGTTGATAAATACGCAGGATCCCTCTGAGAGAGCGTACTCCTTTCCGTCGTAACTGATCTTGCCGTTTCCTGAAAGTACTATGAAAAAGAGAAAAGAATTCAGGTCAGATCTGCTGTTTGAGTGTGCTTTTTTAGCCACAAGTTCGCCGATCTCCTGCAGGTGCAGTAGAGATGACCGCGCAAAAGAGCTCGCAGTGTAAAGTATTCGATTTGAATTAACTGTTGCTGACTCATTATTTACAAAATAGCTCATATCTTACTCTCCAGGTGGCTCGTTTTGGCATTTGCTATATATATCAACTCTAAACTAAAAAGCAATATATTACAAGTCTAAAGCAATATAATTAATTTAAACTTTATTAAAACTCTCGTAAAATATCTTCCATACTAGCTTTGAAATATATGGGTTTTTTGGATTACAGAAAAAATGATCTGAAAAAAATCATAGTATTGAATTTTATGGAGGATATATTAATGAAGAAAGCTTTAATTACGGGAGTTACAGGACAGGACGGAAGTTATCTGTCAGAGCTTCTCCTTGAGAAGGGATATGATGTACATGGAATCATCAGAAGAAGTTCAGTTGATTTTCGTGAAAGAATAGCTCATTTGGAGGGACATCCGAGATTTCACCTTCATTACGGTGATCTTTCAGATACATCATCACTCGTGAAGGTTATCGGTTCGGTTCGGCCGGATGAAATCTACAATCTCGCTGCTCAGAGCCATGTACAGGTAAGTTTTGACTCACCGGAATTTACAGCTGATATAGATGCTACAGGAGTACTTCGTGTACTCGAGGCAGTAAGGATAGTCGGACTTGCAGACAGCTGCAGGATTTATCAGGCTTCCACATCAGAATTATACGGAAAGGTAGAGGAAGTTCCCCAGAACGAGAAGACTCCTTTCCATCCTTATTCACCTTATGCAGTTGCAAAGCAGTACGGTTTCTGGATCGTAAAAGAATATCGTGAAGCTTATAACATGTTCTGCTGCTCTGGAATTCTTTTCAATCATGAGTCCGAGAGACGTGGAGAGACTTTCGTAACACGTAAGATAACACTTGCTGCTTCCCGAATTGCACAGGGTAAACAGGAAAAGCTCTACCTTGGAAATCTTTCATCACTCCGTGACTGGGGTTATGCCAAGGATTATGTAGAGTGTATGTGGCTCATGCTCCAGAACGAAAAGCCGCAGGATTATGTTATCGCAACAGGCGTACAGCACAGCGTTAGAGAATTTGCCACACTTGCTTTCCATCACGCAGGTATCGAGCTTGAGTGGAAGGGTTCGGAAATGGATGAAAAGGGTATAGATAAGGCTACAGGAAAGGTTCTTGTAGAAGTTTCTCCTGATTTCTATCGTCCGACAGACGTTGTAAATCTCTGGGGCGATCCGAGCAAGGCTAAGAAAGAACTTGGATGGAATCCTACAAGCACTTCCTTCGAAGAACTTGTAAAGATCATGGTTGAACATGATATGCAGAAGGTTGCTGTAGAAAGAGCAGAAGAGCATATAAAGACAAATCTTGAAGAATATCTTGAAAAGGGCGTTGTAAAATAATTATGAATGTAAAAGCAATGGAAAAAAATGCAAAAATATATGTAGCCGGACATCGTGGAATGGTCGGCTCAGCAATTGTTCGTGAGCTCGAGAGACAGGGCTATACAAATATTATCACAAGAACCCACAAAGAGCTTGACCTGATGAGACAGGTGGATGTAGAAGCTTTCTTTGAGGCAGAAAAGCCGGAATACGTATTTCTCGCAGCTGCAAAGGTTGGTGGAATCGTTGCCAATGAATCCGCACTTGCAGATTTTATGTATGACAACATGATGCTCGAGATGAATGTAATTCACAGCGCATGGAAAAACGGATGCAAAAAGCTTGAGTTCTTAGGATCTTCATGCATTTATCCGAGAATGGCACCTCAGCCAATGAAGGAATCATGTCTTTTGACAAGTGAGCTTGAAAAGACAAACGAGGCTTATGCACTTGCAAAGATCAGCGGACTTAAGTATTGTGAATTCCTTAATCGCCAGTACGGAACAGATTATATTTCGGTAATGCCTACAAATCTTTACGGACCGAATGATAACTATCACCCTACACATTCTCATGTGTTGCCGGCACTTATCCGTCGTTTCCACGAAGCTAAAGAGGCAAATGCTGAAAGTGTAACATGCTGGGGTGACGGAAGTCCGTTAAGGGAATTCCTTTATGTTGATGATCTCGCAAATCTCTGTGTATTCCTTATGAATAATTACAGCGGAAATGAGACGGTGAACGCAGGAACAGGAAAAGAGCTCACAATAAAAGAGCTTACAGAGCTTGTAGCAAAGGTTATAGGCTATAACGGAAAGATTGAATGGGATGCAAGCAAGCCAAACGGAACTCCGAGAAAGCTTCTGGATGTAAGCAAGGCAACAAATCTTGGCTGGACTTATAAAACTGAGCTCGAAGACGGAATTCGTCTTGCATATGATGACTTCCTTCACAATCCTATGAGAGCAGAAAGATAACAAAATGACCCTTGGGGACGTAGTATAGGGCTCATTTTCGAAAGAAATGAGCCCTATACTACGTCCCCAAGGCTCAAAAAAATTCGAAGGGCGATTTATAATGAATTTAATACTACTTTCCGGTGGCTCGGGAAAACGTCTCTGGCCGCTTTCAAATGACGTAAGATCAAAGCAGTTTATAAAATTTTTCAAAAAGCCGGATGGTTCCTATGAGTCGATGGTTCAGCGTATGCTTAAAGGTATCCGTAAGATAGATACTGATGCCAGCGTTACGATCGCAACTTCAAAGACACAGGTTCCTTCTATAGTAAATCAGCTGGGCGAAGGTGTGGGAATTTCAGTGGAGCCCTGCAGAAGGGATACTTTCCCTGCAATAGCGCTTGCTACAGCATATCTTCATGATGTTATGGGCGTTTCTGAGGACGAGGAAGTTGTTGTATGTCCCGTGGATCCATACGTTGATGATGATTATTTTGAAGCATTAAAAAAGCTTGCAGACCTTGTAAAAAAGGGAACAGCCAATCTTTCTCTGCTTGGTATCGAACCTACCTATCCTTCTGAAAAATATGGATATATAATTCCTGAGTCTAAGGAGAATGAGAGTAAGGTAAAAACATTTAAGGAAAAGCCGGATGAAGAGACTGCTAAAAAATATATCAGCGAAGGTGCTCTTTGGAATGCGGGTGTATTTGCCTATAAGCTTTCCTATGTTCTTAACCGCGCTCATGAGCTTATTGATTTCAAGAATTATTATGACCTTTTTAGCAAGTATGACACACTCGAGAAGATCAGTTTTGACTATGCAGTAGTTGAGAAAGAGTCAAGCATTCAGGTAATGCGTTTCGCAGGTGAGTGGAAGGATCTCGGAACCTGGAATACTCTTACTGAAGCTGTGGCCGACAATATTATCGGAAACGGTATAATGAACGATAAGTGTTCTAATGTAAATATCGTTAATGAGCTCAATGTTCCGGTTCTTGCCGTAGGACTCAAGGATGTAGTTATTTCTGCGAGTGCACAGGGAATCCTTGTATCGGACAAGACTCAGTCGAGCTATATCAAGCCCTATGTAGATAAGATGGATGAAACTATCATGTTTGCTGACAAGGCATGGGGAAGCTTCACTATCATCGATGTAGAGGATGACAGCCTTACAATAAAGGTTCAGCTTTCACCGGGACACCATATGAATTATCACAGTCATGAGTACCGCGATGAGGTGTGGACAGTCATCAGTGGACGTGGAACTGCTATCGTGAACGGAGCACCAAGGAAAATTCAGGCAGGTGATGTCGTAACGATGGCTGCAGGCGTTAAACATACAGTAATTGCTGAGACAGCGCTTGAAATTATCGAGGTACAGATCGGTAAGGACATAAGCGATAAAGATAAGATAGTCTATGATTATGACTTTGACAGGATTGGATAAATAATACCTGTGAAAGAAATGAGCTTAGGGGACGTTGTTTAGGTATCATTTTGCAACGCAAAATGATACCTAAACAACGTCCCCTAAGCTCATTTTCCCACAAAACAACACCCGAAGCTTACTTTACATATTAGCATTAAAGTGCTATTATCTTTTCTGCATTTCATTTTGCCAATATCATATCTTATCCGCATATGCGGAATCAAAAAATTTTCAAGGAGTAATAAAAATTGAATAAGGAAAAAGAAAACCCTCTTTATTCTGACAGTGCGTATGATGACGCTTTCAGGACTATGGAGACAAAGTGCGATGATCTGGTGATTCCTTTTGTAAATCACATGTTTGGCGAGAATTATGACAAAACTGCCAAAATAAAGCGACTCAGGAATGAACGGTTTATCGTGCATGAAAACAAATCAGAGGAGAGGAGGATTACGGATTCAAGCTTTGAAATTGAGTTTGAAAAGGTTGTAAAGAGATATCATCTGGAGTGTGAAAGCAAGAAATATGATGGCTCGATATTGATAAGGATATTTGAGTACGACAGTCAGATTGCGTTAGAGAACTCTGTAAGGGATCTTTTTACAATGCGATTTAAGTTCCCGAATTCCGGGCTGTTGTTGCTTAGACAAACAGATAAAACGCCGGAAAAAGGGATTATCGAGTTGGAAATGCCTGATGGAAATATCGCATCTTATAATGTGTCGATAGTGAAAATGTCTGATTATGACATAGACAGCATTTTTGAAAAGAAGCTTTATATGCTCATCCCATTTTACATTTTTAACTTTGAAAGTGAATTTGATGAGATTGACAGGGACGAAAAGCGGCTTGAGAAGCTGTTTGATGATTATCAGATTATATACGAAAGATTGAAAAAAGAAGTTGAAACGGGTAACTTGTCGCTCCTATCTTTCAGTGCTATCATAAGATTAATAAATAGTGTAGCCTATAAACTGACTTTAAAACGAGAAAAGATTCGGGAGAAGGTGGTAGACGTTATGGGTGGACAGGTATTGGATTTACCGGAATTTAAGCTATATGACCAGGGTAAGGCTGATGGCAGGGCCGAAGGACTACGCGATGGCAGAGCCGAAGGACTACGCGATGGCAGGGCCGAAGGAATACGCGAAGGAGCTCGTGAAGGCAGAGCCGAAGGAGTACGTGCAGGCATAAGGATTTTTATAGAAGATAAAATTGAAGATGGAGTGCCAAAAAATATAATAATCGAAAAGGTTCAGAAACGCTTTGGATTATCTGAGAAAGAAGCAAGAGATTTTTTTTCTGATAATGAGTAGAAAATGAGCTCATGGGAATGTAGTATGGGGGTCAAAAATGTAAAAATGACCCATAAACTCCGTCCCCAGGGGTCAAAATGGAGAGGAGTTTTAGGAAACTTCATTAAATAAATAGAATGTGAAAACGGCGTCGGATTGAAAATCTGATGTCGTTTTTGCGTTATGTGCAAGTAGTGAAGCAGATTGAGAATATAATTGAACGTTTTTGCCATAGGAAAAACTATGGACAAAGTATTGGGATGAGAGCAGGGACGTCGTTAGAGCAAAAAATTCTCGGTAGAGAATATGATTTCAGGCAAAAATGAACCACAAAGTACGTCCCTGGGGGTCAAAAATTTTTTGAAATTTAAATCCAAAATTTAAAACCGGATTTAAAACCGGGGTAAATTTTCGATTTTTGGACACAGATTCTTAGAATTTTGGACAAAAAGATGTTTATATATGGGAACAAAAATTTAGCATATTAAAGGATTGAAAACAAAATGAACATAAAGTGTATACAAATGTGCACAATACACAAAAAAACACTGATTGTACTGTATAAAGTGCAAAGAAATTTGCAATTTTTAAAACTATTTTGTATACATTGGTACTATAATATAGAACGTTGAGAGAGGAGATGCGAAAAGAACAGGGCACATAAAATTTCTTTCCGCATTACCAAGAGAAAAAGTTTAAGAAAGAGAGGATACAAATCCATGAAGAAAAAAGGTTTAGCACTTATGCTTGCGCTTTCAATGGTATTCACAATGAATGCTGTTGCATTTGCAGGTGAGACAACAGATGAGGTAGTAGTAGCATCAGAAACAGTAGAAATTGAGAAGACACAGAGTAAGGATGCTTACAAACAGAGTGATAACAGCTATTATAACAAGCAGACATCATGGGCTGATGGTGAATCAGTATCTATTAATGGAACGACATGTGTTTTGAGTAGTGATACGGATGGAGTTTTTCATTACACAGGAAAAAAATTCAAGGCATCTGATTTAGGCTTGAAATTTTATGATAACGACACAAAATATAGTGTTGCGGTAAAAAGCATTAAGAATAGTGGAAAGGCAAAAGCTACAGGAGCTGTAACATTCTCACTTAAGTCACTTGGAAGTTATAAAACTGTTTACAGTCAAAATGGTGACTTAACAGTTGGTGAAGCTAAAGCTGCTCTTAAGGCATTAAAAACAAAGTTTAAGAGTGCGAAGAGCCAGACATTTACGGCTTATGTTGCACCTACGTATATTAATGACTCTATTAGTATAGATGCAGTTAAGAACCTTAAGAATCTTAATAAGGCATCAGTATCAAGCGGAGATCTTGCCAAGTACGTAGAACAGTATGGTATTGATGTAGAAGGAAATGAAAAAGTTGTATACATAAAGACCAAAAATGGTACAGTGAAGAAGGTTCAGCTTGTATATTTGGATAGAAAGGCAGTTGGTCCCGAAGTTTACAAATATAGCGTAAAAACAAAGAATCTTAAAAAAGGTACAGACTATGTAGTAAGTGGAGATTCTATCAGCTTTGAAAACAGTGATAGTTTCTCAGGCGTTGTGATTAAGGCTAAGTAAGTTATAAATTATATATAACACTTGTTCATTTTTCATTAAAGAGGACGATTCCGGTGGGTCTGCCGGAGTCGTCCTTTTTGATCTTAAAGAAAGTTATAATGAAATGGGCAATCTGCTTCGCTATTTGTGCATAACGCAGGGCAGTTTGTGCCTTGTCAGTAGGGGAAAATCCTTACTGACAAAAGAAATAGCTTATTCCCCCAACCTGCGCCTTCAGGGTTTAGAGCTGGAGGATTTATTTTATTACGTTAAATTGTACACAATAAAACGCAAAAAATTTTAAACAAAAATGGTATAATTAAATCAAGTTAAATGATATATTTTGATCAGTTCATACAGGAACACGCATTTACTGCGGGGCCGTATGATAACGTAACACAAATGGCAAACAAGCCTGCTAAGCAAACTTGTATGGTTCGTACTAAGCTCGGGAAAAACTCGCTAAGTACTCTACTCAAACAAGCTTGCACATGAAAACGTAAGTTGCGAGGAATATCTGTTTCCAAAAGAGGGGGCATGAAAAACGCCGGTCCTTGTTCCGCGTCTTTTGCGGAACTAGTACCGCTGCGATTTTTCTTTTGCAGCGAAAGCGTCCCTCGTTGGAAACAGATAAGCCGAACAACGCAACAGGAGAAAGCCTAAACTAAAATCTATGATTTTTCACAAAAGAGTTCCAATGAGGCTTCGTCGTGGAGCTGATATACGATATAAATTTTTGTTCATTTTTTCAAAAAAAGACGTTTTCGGTCTGGCTTCCGAAAACGTCTTTTGGTTTATTGCCAAGTTTACGCCACTCTTGACTACAGATAAAAATAAATGTTGAAATGCCATTACCGACGGCAAAGAACTCAAGAACAAAAAGTTTTTCTCTGCCGGCAGAGCATTTTAAGGACACCGCAAGCTTCAGTGGAAAGGGAGGCTTTGCAGAAAAATAAAAAAAGCTATTGCACAATTTAAATTCTGATGATATAGTCTTTTCAGTGAGATAACTGAATAAAGATGATAAGTCTTCAGGGCAGGGTGAAATTCCCGATCGGCGGTAAAGTCCGCTAGCGTGAAAACGCATGACTCCGGTGAGATTCCGGGACCGACAGTATAGTCTGGATGGAAGAAGGTTTTTGATATGACATGAAGCGTGTTTATTTTGAATACGCGGAATGTTTATAGTAAAAAGGCAAAGGTCCTGAATTTATCGTAGAGATGATTCAGGACCTTAATTAATTTTAAAATAAAACTCGGAGACAAAATGGAAGAAAAATACATGCGAAGGGCTATTGAGCTTGCCCAAAAAGGTGAAGGCTGGTGTCACCCGAATCCGTTAGTTGGAGCGGTTATAGTGAAAAATGGAAAAATAATCGGCGAGGGTTATCACGCAAAATACGGAGAACTGCATGCCGAGAGAAACGCCTTGGCGGCCTGCAGCGAATCTGCAGAGGAAGCTGAAATCTATGTAACTTTAGAGCCCTGCTGTCATTATGGAAAAACACCGCCCTGCACAGAGGCAATCATTGAAAATGGGATAAAAAAGGTAATTGTCGGTTCCTCCGATCCGAATCCAAAGGTCGCAGGCGGCGGAGTTAAAGCCTTGAGGGAGGCCGGCATTGAGGTCGTTGAGGGATTCTTGAGAGATGAATGCGATAGCTTGAATGACATATTTTTTCACTATATTTCATCGGATACTCCTTATGTCATTGGAAAATATGCGATGACAGCTGATGGAAAGATAGCGACCGTAACAGGGAATTCTAAATGGATAAGTTCGGAAGCTTCAAGAGCGGATGTGCAGTTTCTACGACACCGCTGCATGGGGATCATGGCAGGGATAGGAACTGTAATTGCGGATGATCCGATGCTTAACTGCAGGATAGAAAATGGCCGCAGTCCGATAAGGATAATCACTGACAGCAGCTTAAAAATAAGCACAGAGAGCAGGATAATAAAAACTGCAGGAGAATACGAGACCATCATAGCAACAGCTTTCGAAGGGATCGCTGAAGGTGAGATAAGTTCGGAAAGCCTTGACGGAATTGATCTGCCGGAGGCAGAAAAGATTAAAGAAATTATTGGAAAAGGCGCAAAGATAGTGAATTTTCCTAAAAATAAAAAGGTCGATCTTTTGAAACTTATGAAAAATCTTAAAGAGAGAGGAATTGACAGTATCCTCTGTGAAGGCGGCGGGGAGCTGAATGCTTCTATGCTTAAGGAAGGTCTTATCCGGGAGATGCAGGTTTATATAGCTCCAAAAATTTTCGGATCGGATGGCAGGAGCCCGGTTGGAAGGCTGAATGTAATGAAGCCTGTAGATGGAGTTGATATGAAACTTAAGAGCCTGGAAGAGATAGGCGACGATGTCAAAATAACTTATAAGGTGGAATAAAAAGATGTTTACCGGAATAGCAGAGGAAAAGGGAAAAATAAAGAAAATAAGCCGGGGCTCGGAATCATGCTCGATAGAAATCGAGGCTTCACTCGTGACAGAGGACAGCAAGGTCGGAGACAGCATAGCTGTGAACGGGATCTGCCTTACAGTGACGAAGCTTACAGGCAGTGGTTTCACGGCGGATGTCATGAACGAGACCATCAGCAGAAGCTCTTTTGCGGAGATGAAAAGCGGAGATTATGTAAACCTTGAGAGAGCAATGAGGGCTGACGGTCGTTTCGGAGGACATATCGTGAGCGGCCATATAGATGGTGTTGGAACTCTTTCGGCAATCAAAAATGATGGAAATGCAGTTTGGTTCACGATAGAGGCTGAAAAAACGATATTGGACGGGATCGTAGAAAAAGGCTCGATAGCCATAGACGGGATAAGTCTCACGGTGGCATATATCGATGACAGATGCTTTAAGGTATCGCTGATACCGCATACGATGGAGATAACGACATTTTCTGAAAGGAAGATCGGAGACAGACTCAATCTGGAAAATGATATAGTCGGAAAATATATCATGAAAGCATTGAGACCGGAAAAGGAAAGCGGTGGTCTTACGATGGAGAAGCTTTTGGAAAACGGATTTTGAATAAAAGAGATTTTGACTGATCTCAGATGAGATAGAAGAGTAAGGAGCCTTTTTTGCCGCCGGCTGCCAAATCGAATGATTTGAGCAACGGCGCTGCAAAAACGGACATCCGACGTCATTTTGTCAGAAATAAAACTATGTTTTATAGAGGAGCCAGCAGCTGTCGGAACATGCGTCAGCATGTGACATACAGATGCGGCAACCGACAGGCTATGTCAACATATAAACTTACGTTTATTAAGGAGGAAAAGAAATATGCAGGAATACGCAACGATCGAAGAAGCGCTGGAAGAATTGAAAAAAGGAAAAATAATCCTGGTGAGTGATGATGAATCAAGGGAGAACGAGGGTGACATGATCTGTGCTGCAGAGTATGCAACACCTGAGAATATCAACCTTATGGCTAAATATGCCAAAGGTCTTATCTGTACTCCGATGAGCAGGGAAATTGCTGAAAGGCTGAATTTCGCTCCGATGGTAACGAAAAATACAGATAATCATGGAACTGCTTTTACCGTTTCAGTGGATCACGTGGACACAAAGACCGGAATTTCGGCATTTGAGAGGTCAAAGACCATTATGGCCTGTGTCGATGAGAATGTGAAAGCGGAGGATTTCAGGAGACCGGGACATGTATTTCCGCTCATAGCAAAGGAAAATGGCGTCCTCGAAAGAAATGGACACACAGAGGCAACCGTTGATCTCTGCCGTCTGGCGGGACTTAAGCAGTGCGGAGTCTGCTGCGAGATCATGGAAGAAGACGGGCAGATGATGAAAAAAGATAATATCTGGAAGCTTGCAGAGAAGATGGAACTGAAGTTTATCACTATCAGCGCGCTGCAAGACTACTGCAGAAGTCACGATAAGCATGTCATAAGGGAGGCAGCGGCAAGCCTTCCGACTGACAGCGGGATGTTCAAAATGTACGGATATATAAATGACATCACGGGCGAGCATCATATCGCTCTCGTAAAGGGCGATATCGGTGACGGTGAAAACGTGCTCTGCAGGGTTCATTCTGAGTGCCTCACAGGAGACACCTTTGGCTCTCTTCGTTGTGACTGCGGCCTTCAGCTTAAGAAATCTATGGAGATGATCGAGGAAGAAGGCAGGGGAATCCTTCTTTATATGCGTCAGGAAGGACGCGGCATCGGCATCTTAAATAAGATCAAGGCTTATGCGCTGCAGGAAGAGGGTTATGACACCGTTGAGGCCAACTTAAAGCTGGGCTTTGCGGCGGATCTCCGTGAATACTGGATCGGAGCACAGATATTAGAGGATCTGGGAGTTAAGTCGTTAAGGCTTCTTACCAATAATCCGGACAAGATCTACGGGCTTGAAGGATTCGGGTTTGAGATCAAATCCAGAGTCAGCATTGAGATAGAGCCGCAGAAGTATGATTATCACTATCTCGAAACCAAAAAGATCAAAATGGGACATATTTTGAAGCACAATTTTAACGAAAAAGCAGTTTAATAAAATTTTTTATAGATAAAGGAGAGAAAAATGAATAACATCAATGTTTTAGAAGGAAATCTTGTAGCACCGGAGGGAATGAAGGTCGGGATCATCGCATCGAGATTTAACGAGATCATCGTTAACAAGCTTTTGGGAGGTGCTGTTGACGGCCTTACGAGACATGGGGTTAAGAATGAGAATATCACAGCGGCATGGGTTCCGGGAGCGTTTGAGATACCGACCATTGCAGCAGCTATGGCTGACAGTGGGAAATATGATGCGATCATCTGCGTGGGTGCAGTTATCAGAGGTTCGACATCTCACTATGACTATGTCTGTGCCGAGGTTTCAAAGGGTATCGCAGCCGTTTCGCTTGACAGCGGGATCCCTGTAATGTTCGGCATCCTTACCACCGACAATATCGAGCAGGCAGTGGAGAGAGCAGGCTGCAAGGCCGGTAATAAGGGTTATGACTGTGCGGTTGGCGCCATTGAGATGGTTAACTTAAAGAAAATGCTTTAATATTTTATAGTCGAAAAAGATCTGTGGATGAGAAATGTTCTCTGAAACAGGTCTTTTTCTTATTTAAATTATATTGTATTCGTCGAAATACACAGCTGTATTTTGTGTTTTATGTTTAAAATTACAGAAAAGTCAACTTTAAATTTAGGAAAAAATGCTATATAATATAATCTAATTGGCTTGTTAAATATCTGACACGCCGATCATAATGCATTAAGGAGGACTTGATCATATGTATGCCGTACCTTTTTTGATATGCTTTCCGCTTCTGGTGGCATTGATACTGGCTTTTGTCGGCAAGGGCAAAGTTGGGAATGCTGTAACCATTGGCGGTGCAGGTGTTATAATGCTCGCTTCCGTTGGATTTTTTGTATATTGTGCAATGGAAGATTTCGAGAGCATGGAGCTTTTCTATGAAACTCCGTTGGCGGATCATCTGATCCTGCTGGGTGAGATATTGCTGATGATACTGGTAATAGTCAAGTGTATCATACATAAAAAATACTGGATAAGCCTGCTTTCCATCATTCCCACCGCTATGATCGCTTATGTTGAGCTTACAGGTGAGCATGAGGAAATAGCGCATATTTATGTTGACAGGCTTTCTGCGCTTATGTGCCTTATCGTTGGAATCATCGGCAGTCTTATCATTATTTATGCCGTTGGATATATGGACGGATATCACGCGCATCATAAGGAGATCGAGGACAGGAGGTATTATTTCTTCCTGCTTCTTTTTGTATTTATGGGTGCGATGTACGGCTTCGTGCTTTCATCAAGTCTTATCTGGCTTGATTTCTTCTGGGAACTTACGAGCGTATGCTCATTTATGCTGATCGGCTATACAAAGCTGGAAGAGGCTATTACGAATTCTTTCAGGGCTCTCTGGATGAACCTTTTCGGAGGCCTTGCCCTGGCAATAGGTATAGTTTATTACTATTATACAGTCGGAAATCTTTCTTTCAGGGAATTTATAGAAGAGGGAATTGATGGAAATCCTTTCTCTGTTATCCCTATCACATTGATGGCTTTTGCGGCACTGACCAAGGCAGCACAGCTTCCTTTTTCACCCTGGCTTCTCGGAGCGATGGTCGCACCGACTCCTTCGTCAGCATTGCTTCACTCTGCTACAATGGTAAAGGCAGGGGTCTACGTTCTTATCAGACTTTCACCTGCATTTCAGGATGCGACGACTGAAACCCTCACAATGACAGGAACAATGATCTCTGTTATCGGAGGTTTTACCTTCTGCGTGGCATCGATAATGGCTATTGCCCAGGCCGATGCGAAAAGAGTTCTGGCACTTTCTACGGTATCGAATCTAGGCCTGATGGTGGCCTGCGCCGGAGTAGGAACTCCCGAAACTATCTGGGCATGCATATTCCTGATGATTTTCCATGCTGTCTCCAAGGCTTTGCTCTTCCTTGATGTGGGAGCTACGGAGAATTCGCTTTTCAGCCGTGATATTGAAAATATGCATGGACTCATAAACATACTTCCGAGACTGGCGACATTTATGTTCATCGGTATTGCCGGAATGTTCCTTGCGCCTTTCGGAATGCTTATCTCCAAATGGTCGGCACTGAGAGCCATGGTAGATGAGAAGAATATGATGACCCTTATATTCATCGTATTCGGTTCTGCAACGACTTCTTTCTACTGGAGTAAGTGGATGGGAAAGATCATTGCCCATGTTAATGTTGAAACGATAAAACCGGTCAGGGATGTTACGAAAAAGAGTGAGCTTTTTGCGCTCTGGATACAGGCTGTAATGATGATACTTCTCTGCATAATGTTCCCTTTGCTTTCAAAGGTTTATGTTGACCCGCTCCTTGACGATATGTTCTCAAGTGCAGGAGAGGTTCTTCCTATGAGTATCCTCTATATGCTTGTTGTCATCATAACATTCGTATTTGCGATACCGCTTATCACAAGTGCATATTCTGAACATATGGCATCAAATACGAAGATGTCCTACATGGGAGGAATCAACACAGGAACAAATCACAATTTCGTGGATTCTTTTGGTGAGTCGAAGAAACTCTTCCTTGCCAACTATTACTTTGCAACCAGGATCGGCGTAAGAAAGCTTATGCTCCCGAGTCAGGTACTGACGAGTGCCATACTGCTGCTGATGGGCTGCATTATATTTGGAGGAGCGTTATGAATACAGTAGTTACAAAAATTCTGATGGGACTTGCCTATGTTATTTTAGCACCCGTCATCGGAGGACTTCTGGAAGGCCTGGACAGAAAGATCTCAGCACGTATGCAGCGCCGCGTGGGACCGCCGCTCCTTCAGCCTTTTTATGATGTCGGGAAGCTGCTCCACAAACAGACGATAAACGTAATTAAATCCCAGAGCTTCCTTATGATGAGCTACCTGCTTTTCATGGTGATAACGGGTGTTATGTTTTTCATAGGAACTGACATACTTATGTGCATGTTTGTTATGTCTACCGCAGCAATGTTCCTTTATTTTGCGGCAACCGTGACCAGCTCGCCATATTCGACCATAGGAGCATCGAGGGAGCTTATCCAGATAATGGCTTATGAGCCGGCTGTGCTTCTGACCTGTGTAGGATTTTACATTGTAAGAAAGACCTTCGAGGTTGAAAGCATTATCAAGGCAGATGACAGTGCCATCAAATATCTGCCGGGCGTTTTTGTTGCATTCGTGTTTGTGCTTACCATAAAAATGAGAAAGTCACCTTTTGACATTTCCACATCGCATCATGCGAACCAGGAGGTCATAAAGGGTGTCACTGCGGAGCTCGGGGCAAAGAATCTCGCGTTTTTCCAGATAAGTGAGTGGTATGAAAATGTACTGCTGATGGGAATCATCGGGCTTTTTGTGATAAACAGCAATCCGCTGAGCATACCGGTGGCGATCGCAGTCATCCTGCTTGTTTATTTCCTTGAGATACTTATAGACAACTGCAGCGCGAGAATGAAATACTCAAATATGCTTTTCCTCGCATGGACTGTTACCCTGATCGCTTCGGGATGCAATATCTGGCTGCTTATGATGATACTTAAATAATATGAAGCTGCCTGACAAATGAAGGTGTTTTCGTACCTGCGCTGCAGATATTTTCCATTTGTCAGGTGACTCATATAAAAGCTTCATACAGTTTTTTTGAAAGATAAGAGGTATATGAAATGTACAATATGAAACGTTCGCCATGGGTCATGCATTATGACGGGTCGAGCTGCAACGGATGCGATATCGAGGTTCTTGCGTGCCTGACACCGGTTTATGATGCAGAACGGTTTGGCATTATAAATACAGGTGATCCGATGCAGGCTGATATCCTGCTGATAACAGGCGGGATCAATTCCCAGAATGCAGAGGTTGTAAAGCAGATTTATGAGCAGATGCCCAGACCAAAGGTTGTCTGTGCGATTGGCGTATGTGCCTGTACAGGCGGGATTTTTAAGGACTGCTATAATATAAAGGGCGGAGCCGATACTGTGATTCCGGTGGACATCTATGTTCCCGGATGTGCGGCGAGACCGCAGTCCATAATTGACGGAATTGTCAAATCGATAGAGCTTTTCCAGAAGAGGCTCGAAGAACACGCCACTATGATCGCGGATAAAAAGGAGGCGTGAGAATGGCAGAGATCAATGAAAAGGTGAATCCTGCAGAGGTTATGGAGGAGATCACCGTTCATGCAGCAACAGGACCTAAAAATGTTATAGAGATCATAGATTATAATGACATAGTTGAAGTCGCCATAGCCATGAAGCATTCAGGATACAGGCTTTCACAGGCATGTGCGGCATATGTCGGTGACGAGCTGAATCTTTATTATACCTATGTTGATGATGATAATAATGACTGCATAACTGTAAATGCAAAGCTTGAGGACAGGGATACCGTTATTATGAGTATCACTAATGTTTTCCCGTATGCGGCTTTTTATGAGAATGAGATGCATGAGCTTTTTGGTGCAAATATAAACCTGACAGTGCCGGATTATAAGGACAGGCTCTACAGAATTGAGCAGGAGACACCAATGGCACCGCCAAGAAAAGATCCGGAGGAGCAGAAATGAAAAAAAGAAGTATAGTACCTTACGGTCCGCAGCATCCGGTTCTGCCTGAGCCGATTCACTTAGACCTTGTTATAGAGGATGAGAAGATAATGGATGTCATACCGTCGATCGGTTTCATCCACAGGGGACTTGAGGGACTCGCAGCAAAAAGAGATTTTAACCAGATGGCATATGTGGCTGAAAGAATCTGCGGAATATGCAGTTTCGGCCATGGTTTTGGATATTGTGAAACTGTTGAGAAAATAATGGGACTGGAGATTCCGGACAGGGCGAAATTCTTACGTACTATCTGGTTTGAAATGTCCAGGATACACAGCCACCTGCTTTGGGCAGGACTTCTGGCTGACGGCTTTGGATTTGAGAATCTTTTTTACCAGTGCTGGAGAGTAAGGGAAAAGATCCTCGATATGCTGGAGCTTACTACCGGTGGAAGAGTTATTTTCTCTGTCAATAAAGTAGGCGGGGTCATTAAGGATATAAATCCGGATATGGCGAAGAGCATACTTGAGAGTCTTGACAGCATAGAGGCTGAATTAAAGGAACTGCAGAAGACCTTTATGAATGATTACACCGTAGAATCAAGGCTTAAGGGCTGTGGAGTTCTTACAAAGGAGCAGGCTCACGCGCTTGGATGTGCGGGACCTTTCGCAAGGGCGAGCGGTATTAAAAATGATATGAGGCTTTTAGGATATGCAGCATACGGTCAGCTTGATTTCGAGCCGATAACCAGCGATATCGGTGACAGCTATGCACGATGTGATGTGAGGATCAGGGAAATATTCCAGTCGATAGACCTTATCCGCCAGTGCTTTGCGAAGATGCCGGAAACGGAGCTCAATGTTCCTGTCAAGGGCAATCCTAAGGGAGAGCATCTCACAAGGATCGAGCAGCCAAGAGGAGAGGCTGTTTACTATGTCCATGCGAACGGAACGCCTTTCCTTGACAGGATGAGAGTCCGCACACCAACCTTCGCAAACCTCGCAGGGCTCTGCGAGACGCTGAAGGGTGCTGATTATGCAGATATAGGGCTTCTGGTTCTGACCATAGATCCCTGTATCAGCTGTACAGAACGATAAGGGGGTAGAGCATAGGTATGTCGTTAATGAGTTTTGCATCAACATCCCTTAAGAATCTTTTTAAGAAACCGGTCACGACGAAATATCCGTTTGAACCGGCGGTATATCCTGAAAGATCCAGGGGACATATAGAAATAGTGATAGATGACTGTATAGGCTGCGGAATGTGTGTACGTTCCTGTCCTTTGGGCGCACTGAGGGTTGACAAGATAAAGGGAACATGGACGATAAACCGCTTTGACTGCATAGCCTGCGGTTACTGTGTACAAAAATGCCCGAAAAAATGCCTTACCATGAATCCGGGCTACCAGACACCTGATGCCGTCAAGACTGAGGCAGTATATACAAAATCCGCGGAGCAGCTTGCGAAAGAGGCGAAGCAGAGAGAAGAAGCGGCAGCCAAGGCAGCTGCAGCAAAGAAGGCAATGGAAGCAAAAAAGGCTGCCGAGGCTCAGGCAAAGGCAGCAGAAAGCAGTAATTGAAATGTGTGTAGCATTAACAGGAAAAGTAATTGAAGTCCATCCGCGCACGGCGACCGTGGATTTCAACGGCAGCCGGATTGAGGCCATGTCAGGACTCCTCAAGGTGGAGCCGGGGGACAGGGTTTTGGTCCATGCAGGCTGCATTTTGCAAAAGGTAAGTGAAGACTACGTAGATGAGCTTGAAGAGTTGATGAAAGAATAATGGAAATCGAGAAGATCAAGGAATTTTTAGGCTCCTATGAAGGCCCGCGGATGAAGATCATGGAAATCTGCGGAAGCCACACGGGAGCCATTCATAAAAACGGAATACCGAAGCTTTTGTCCGAAAATATCGAGTTGATTTCAGGACCCGGATGTCCGGTCTGCGTAACGCCCAGTGCCTATATTGACAGGCTTATCGAGATTTCTAAGGAAGAGGGCAGATGCGTGGTAAGTTTCGGAGACCTTCTGAGGGTTCCCGGAAGTCGCGGATCACTTAGTGAAGCTATGGGCAAGGGCGGAAGAGTGAAAATGGTTTATTCGCCCCTAGATATTTTGAAACTGGCTAAGGGTGAGCCTGCGACGGAATTTGTTTTTGCGGCGATAGGTTTCGAGACTACGGCTCCGGTATATGCGATATTGATCGACAGTTTAATTCGCGATAACATAAAAAACGTGAAGATCCTTACTGCCATGAAGACTATGGAAATGGCAGTCGACTATATCTGCTCGAGCGGCGGAGGGATCGACGGGTTCATAGCACCTGGCCATGTGTGCGTGGTAGCGGGTGCAAAAGAGTTCGAGGCGGCAGCGGAAAAATACGCTCTGCCTTTTGTTGTTTCGGGCTTTACGGGAGAGGACATTTTGAAGACTCTTTATCTCCTGGTGAAAAACAGGGGAAAGGGCAGAGTTATAAATGCCTATGGAAGCGTCGTGACCTATGATGGAAATCTTGCGGCTCAGGAAATGATAGATAAATATTTTGAAAGAACCGATGCTGTATGGAGGGGAATCGGAGAGCTTAAAGGCAGCGGCCTTGCGCTAAGGACAGAGTATGCCGGATTTGATGCCGGAAGCAGGGAGCTTGTGGAGGATATAAAGATCAACAGGGCTTGCGCCTGCGACAAGGTTATAATCGGAGCTATGAGACCGGAGGAATGTCCTTTGTTTAAGAAAGTCTGCAGCCCGATGAATCCCCAGGGAGCCTGCATGGTCTCTCCTGAGGGCACTTGTAATACACATTTTGCGATAGAAGGATGACTTGAAAAATGACTGATACGGTAACAATGGCTCACGGCAGCGGCGGAAGCGCCACTAAGGAGCTTATAGAGAACGTTTTTGCAGCGGAATTTTCCAACGATACACTTAATGCGATGGAGGACAGTGCTGTTGTGCCTGCCTCTGAAAAAATCGCTTTAACGACTGACAGTTTCGTGGTCAAACCGGTGGAATACAAGGGTGGAAACATAGGAAGGCTTTCAATTTGCGGTACAGTGAATGACCTTTTGATGAGAGGTTCGAAGCCTGAATATATAACGGCAGGATTTATTCTGGAAGAAGGACTTGATATTGACCTTTTGAAAAGGATCGTTAAATCGGCAGCGGAAACAGCGCGGGAAGCAGGTGTCAGGATTGTTGCCGGTGATACGAAAGTTATAGATGGAAATGGCGGAATCTACATTAATACTGCGGGAGTCGGACTTTTGGATCCGGCGGCAGAGGACATTTCTGCAAAGAGAGCATCTGATGGTGATGTCATCATTGTTTCGGGAAATCTCGGGGATCATCATTCTGCGATTCTTACAGACAGGCTTGGGATTGATTCGGATATTGAAAGTGATAACGCACCACTCGTAGATATTGTGGGTAATCTTTTGAAGAGCGGCGTTGAGATCCATACTTTAAGGGATATCACTCGCGGCGGTCTGGCGACGGTTCTGAAGGAGCTTGCTGAAAGTTCGGGAACTTGTTTTTACATTAATGAAAATGATATACCGGCGAGCGCCGCAGTAAAAAGTTTTGCAGCAATGCTCGGATTAGAGCCGCTCTACATGGGAAATGAGGGCAAGCTCGCCGCAGTGGTCGCAGCGAAGGACGTCGAGAGGGCTCTCGAAATTATCAGAAATTCCAAATATGGTGCTGACGCAGTAATAGTCGGTGAGGTGAAGGCCGAGGAATCCCGCCGCGGCCGCCTTATAGTCAGAACCGAAATTGGCTCCGAGCGGGAAGTCGGAATCTTGAAGGGCGAAGGCTTACCGAGGATCTGCTGAAATTGACGCCACTCTTGACAATAACTTAAGACTTTGAGGCACGAAGTGACAAAAGTCATGACTTTTCGTCACTGCGTACCTCAAAGTCATGCAAACAAGCCATTTAAATGTGGCTGCGCCACGGGCTTGTTTGCCACTTGTTTTACGTTATCATACGGAACCCGCAGTAAATGCGGATTCCTGCAATTAAGTCACCAAAACTCATACCTTCTCTGTAATAAGCTTTCTGTATTGGCTTGGGGTGATGCCTTTGTCCTGCTTGAAGATGCGGGTAAAATAGGTTACGTCATTTATTCCGCAGGAGCCTGCGATCTCCTGGATCGGCTGGCTCGTTGTGTTAAGGAGGAAAATGGCTCTTTCGATACGGCGGCTGTTTACGTATTCGGTAAAGGTCACTTTGGTCTCACGCTTAAAAAGTGCAGAAAGATAGCTTTTGTTTATTGAAAGTGCGGCAGCTGTGGACTGCAGACTCAGATCATTGTCGTATAGATGCTGTATAATATAAACAAGTGCTCTCTGCATTGTTGGCGAATAGGACGAAGTTGAATTTCTCTGAACAAGAGTACAGTAGTCTTTAAGTATTTCCCGATGCAGCGCCACGTCCTGATCAGGACTTATCATATTTTCTATTTTTACCGCCATCCGTCTGGAAATATCGTCTAAGAATAAGGGATGGACTCCGCCCTGCTCGGCACCTTTACGACAGATCGTATTGAAGGCCAGCAGGTTATTTTTTTTACTCCTAAGCGTACTTTGGGAGCGGTTGTCGATATTTCTGACAGCAGGATCGGCGCTGGCTCTGACGGCACTGTTGAAATCACCTCTTGAGATCGCATTTATTATCTTTCGTTCAAGCTCATATCTGTGTTCCATCCTTTTCATGATATCCTCATTATCCGAGCTCTCCCTTTCACTTATATAATTTGTATCTGCATCGGCTTTCTGGATTATATATTCTATCTGATAATTGCCGACGCCAAAAAGAGATTCTGCCAGAGTATCGATATAATTCTCGATGATCGAAGTATCCTGAAGACAGGGCAGAGTCGAAAAATACTGGTGCATATATCGGTATAGACTTGCCGGGATATTTATTTTTTTGCAGAGTTCATTGGTCTTTATTACCGATGCCGGTTCTGTAAGGTAAGGACCCGCGGCGAGCATAGTGTTCATTTCTTCTGATTTTAACGGGAAAAAGATATAGTGGCAGCCGTATTTATCTATGGAAAAATAGATGGTTCTGTTCTTTATAAAATCCGGATCTAAAAAAGTGACCTTTGTGCTGTAGCCGTTTTCAGGACCAATGATCGATTTCCTGAGTCCCAGATCCAAATCCGTAGGCAAAGGTTTACTTATGTCCACAATATTCGCCACCAGATTTAGTTTATGGAAAAAATTTACGGTGAAATCTACATATTCATTCATATCTAAAACTCCAAATCGTTATTAATTCGCCTGTTACGTTATTCGCCTGTTACGCCGTTCGCTTGTTACGTTGTTCGGCTGTTACGTTGTTCGTTTGTTACGCCGTTCGCCTCAAAGTTCCTACGAGGAACGCTCTCGCTTTGGGCTCCGACGCAGCGGTACCTAATGCCGCAAAATACGCGGCATAAGTGCCGGCGTCTCGCACAATCCTCTTTAGGAACATTTGAGGTTCGCGGCTTGGGCTGACATGAAAACGTAACATTCGAACAATGCGACCGGCGTAACATGCTAAAAATCAAAAACATACTATATTTATATAATATCATACTATATTTGTCTTATAAGTTAAACAATAAATATAATCCGATTTTAAACAAATATATACATTGTATGAACCTTGTGAAAATTGTATCATTTTTACAACAAAAAGGTAACAAGAGCAGATCATTAAATTTGGGGCTTCGATGATCTGTAGAAACACATCGCATGACTTTGAAGAACGCAGTGACGAAAAGTCATGGACATGGGCAAGGAGAAGGCTGATGGAAACTAAAAAAGATGGAATCAACAGAGCAAAATGGTGGCAGGTCGCCGGGCTGGCGGTAAATGACATCGGAACAAACACTTATATGTGGATGATGATATTCATATCCTATTATCTGAATGGCATCGTCGGAGTCGGAGTAGTAGTTGCATCTTCACTCGCAACAGCGATGCGGCTTTGGGATGGAGTTACAGATCCGCTGATAGGAATGATACTTGATAAGACAAACGGAAGATTCGGAAAGAACCGTCCGTTCCTGGTAATCGGACAGCTGATAATGCTGATCATGTCGGCATTCATGTTTTTCGTAACACCTGAATTTCCGAAGGCAGCACAGTTCGTAGCATTTATATTATTCTATGCGGTTTATATCATCGGATATACCTGCCAGTGTGTAGTAACAAAGAGTGCACAGACATGCCTTACAAGCGATCAGAAACAGAGATCGAGCTTCGGTATTTATTACGGAATCTTAAATACAGTTTTCTTCACGGTGGCTCCGCTCTATTCTTACAGCTATCTTTTGGGAAAACATAATTTCCGGTTTGATATGTCCTATTTCACAGAGATGTGGAAGGCAGGAGCTCTATTATCACTGATCTGCACGGTCATCACATATCTCGCAATCAGAGAAAAGGACAGACCTGAGTTTTACGGAACCGGCGACAGCGAAGAAAATCAGGTTAAATTTAAGGATTATATCGATGTATTAAAGCATAATAAAGCCTTACAGATGCTTGTTATCAGCGCTTCAAGTGATAAGCTTGGACGTCAGATGAACGGCAACGCAACAGTTTCGATAATCATTTATGCTATCATCTGTGGAAATGCTGCAGCTGCAGGACTTATCGGTGCTTATACAACAATTCCCGGAATACTTATTCTTCTTTTCGGAATAGGTTTTGTGGCAAGAAAATTCGGACAGATGAAGGGATTTACTTATTCATCCTATGGCGCGATCGTTGTTCTGGCAGGTCTCATCGCTTTATTCGTTATCGGAGATCCGACAAGCTTATCACTTCCGGGTGACGGCAATTTCGCAGGCTGGAATGCATTCAGCATCTTGTTTGTAGTTTTGATGGTATGTTTTACAGGTTTCCAGAATATCGCAGGAGGTCTGGTTTACCCGATGACAGCTGACTGTACGGATTACGAGGTTTACAGGAGCGGAAGATATGTTCCCGGACTTATCGGAACCGTATTCAGTTTCATAGACAAGCTGATCTCATCACTGGCTCCGCTGATCGTCGGATTTATGTGCACTATCGTAAGTTCCTCAGCTGAACTTCCCACAGCGGAAACAGCTTACAGCAAGGGACTTGCAGCAGTTGGTATCATCTGCATGTTCGGAGTGGTACTTTTAGGATATGTCTGCAATGTAGTTTCTATGAAATTTTATCCTCTGAATAAAGAAATGATGGACAGCATCGCAGAGGATATTGCAAAGATCAAGAATAAATCCGCTAAGACGGATACGACAACAGTCGGAAACGAAGAATTGGAATTAAACGAAGCATAAAAATAAAGAAAAGAGGTAACTGATGGTAAATCTTAAAGCAAGCCCTTTTAACTTAAATGATGAGCAGATTAAATGGGTGGAAGACACAATTAGCTCAATGACCGAAGATGAAATGATCGGGCAGCTTTTCGTCAATCTTACATTGAAAAGAGACAGCGAATCTTTATCGAAACTGGTGAATGAATATCATATCGGCGGCGCGCGCTGGCAGGGAGGTACGCTCGAGGAAGTCTATGAGCAGAATAAATTCCTTCAGGAAAAGAGCAGGATCCCGCTCCTCATAGCTGCAAATTGTGAAGCCGGCGGCAACGGCGCGGTAGGCGAAGGAACAATGATTGCTTCCGGAGCCGCATGCGGCGCTGATAAAAGTGATGAAACAGTGAGAGACATGGCTCATGTAGGTGCGGTGGAGGCCGCAGCTATCGGCTGCAACTGGACATTCGCACCGGTCGCAGATATCCTTTCAAACTGGAGAAATACCATTGTTAACACAAGAGCTTTCGGCGATGATCCAAAGCGTGTGGCAGAGAGATCTTTAGCTTATATGGAAGAGATGAAAAAGCTCAATATCGCCTGTGCGGCAAAGCATTTCCCGGGAGACGGCTCTGAAGAGAGAGACCAGCATCTGGTGATGGGATGCAACGATCTTTCTGTAGAGGAATGGGACAGGACTTACGGATATGTCTATAAAAGCCTTATAGAGGCGGGACTTCCGAGCATCATGGTAGGACATATCTGCCAGCCGGCTTATTCAAAAATGCTCCGCCCGGGAATGAAGGATTCAGATATTAAACCCGCAACTCTTTCACCGGAGCTCTTAAATGACCTCTTAAGAGAAAAACTTGGATTTAACGGACTGATCATCACCGATGCAACTCATATGGCAGGCCTTACTTCTGCGGCAGACAGGGAGAGTACGATGCCCGGAGTTATTGCAGCAGGCTGCGACATGATCCTTTTCTTTAATGATCCCGCCGAGGACATTTCCTTCGTAAGAGAGGGTATCAGAAAAGGAATCATCAGCGAGGAAAGATTGTCCGATGCGCTTCACCGGATACTCGGAATGAAGGCAATGCTCGGACTTGATAAATATGTATTTCCGGTAAAAGAAGGACTTAAAAAAGTAGGTTCCAAAGAGCATCATGAACTGGCTGCAAAGGCTGCAGACAGGAGCATAACTCTTGTAAAGGATACACAGGATATCCTTCCGATAGACCCGAAAAAGAAAAAGAAAGTCAGGCTTTATTTCGTCGAAACAGCTCCGGCTTCTTTGGCAAACGGCCCGGACAAAGCCAAGGCAAATCTGGTGAAGGAGCTGGAGGATGCAGGTTTTGAAGTAGATGCGCCGAAGGATTATTACGAATATGAAATGGAATCCCCAAGCCCCATGAATAAATTTAAGATGATGGGACACGAGAAGAGGGAGGAATTTAAGAAAAAGGTCGATCTCGTTTTATTCGTCGTAAATATGAAGGGTTACGCAAAAGACAATAATGTAAGGCTTTCGTATTCGGTGGGACATTCACAGGAAATGCCCTGGTATGTGAAGGAAGTTCCGACCATAGCGGTTTCGCTTAATTACACGAATCATTTATATGATGTTCCCATGATGAAGACATTTATAAATGCTTACGGCGATACTCCGGAATATCTTCACGCTTTAGTAGAGAAGATCACCGGAAAGTCAGAATTTAAGGGAGAGGCGAACGAGCTTGTATGGTGCGGACGCTGGGATACGAGATGTTAAGAGGAAGATGATAATGGCGGAATTAAAAGATTTTAATAAAACAAAGGAATACATGGTCTGCGTGGATTCGGACGGATGCGCGATGGACACGATGAATATAAAGCATATCAGATGTTTCGGACCCTGCATGATAAAGGAATGGAACCTGGAAAAATGGCAGGATGAGATTCTTAAAAACTGGAATAAGGTAAATTTATACGCAATAACCCGAGGAATCAACAGATTTAAGGGCCTTGCAGTTGCTTTGCTCGAGGTAAATGTCAAATATACAAAGATCGAGGGAATTGAAGAATTTTCCAAATGGGCTGACGAGGCACCGGAGCTCAGCAACAGGGCTTTGGAAAAGCTTATCGGAAAGCATGAGATCTTTGCAAAGGCGCTTCTCTGGAGCAAGGCTGTGAACAGGGAAATAGAGGCTCTTCCCAAGGAGGAGATTAAGCCTTTCAAAGGTGTTAAAGAAGCTTTATCGCTTATCCACGAAAGCTGCAATGTGGCGGTGGTTTCGAGTGCAAATCCCGAGGCTGTAAAGTCGGAATGGGAAAGATTCGGACTGCTCGATTACGTAGACATCGTCTGTGCACAGGATGTCGGAAGCAAGAGCTACTGCATCAATGAGATCCTTAAAAAAGGCTATAGCCCCAAAAAAGTCCTGATGTGCGGTGATGCTTTAGGAGATGTCAGAGCCGCAGAGAGCAACGGAGTTTTATATTATCCGATCAGGGTAAATCATGAGAATGAGTCCTGGGCCGAGATAACGGGCGAACCCTTTGAACGTTTTATTGATAAGGACTATGAGGGCAGTTATCAGTCCGGTCTCATAGATCAGTTTATGGATAATCTTAGATAATTTTTTATTAGGAGTTGATCATTATGTATGAAGAAATCAGAAATCAGTTGGGTAAAGTAGGAATTATCCCGGTAGTTGTTTTGAATGATGCCAAAAAGGCCGAGCCGCTTGGAGAAGCCCTTATGAAAGGCGGGCTTCCGGCAGCGGAGGTGACCTTCAGGACTGATGCGGCAGAAGAATCTATAAAGATCCTGTCAGAAAAATTCCCGGACATGCTCGTCGGCGCAGGAACGGTATTGAGCTGCGAGCAGGCTGACAGAGCCGTTGAAGCAGGTGCGAAATTTATTGTAGCTCCCGGACTTAACAGTAAAGTCGTAAAGCACTGTATCGAAAAAGGCTATCCCGTAACTCCGGGAGTTCAGACCCCAAGTGAGATGGAGCAGGCAATTGAGCTCGGACTTGATTTCGTAAAGTTCTTCCCGGCAGAGGCAGCGGGTGGATTAAAAATGATCAAGGCAGTTGCAGCACCTTACAGTGGACTAAAATTTATGCCCACCGGCGGATTAAATAAGGACAATGTCCGTGAATATTTATCCTGCGACAAGATCGCGGCCTGCGGCGGAAGCTGGATGGTTAAAAATGATCTTATCGAGGAAGGTAATTTTGAAGAAATAGAGGAGCTTACCCGCGAAGCTGCAGATATAGTAAAGGAGACACGTGCATAATGGAAATGACACTCAGATGGTACGGAAAAGACCATGATACAGTAACTTTAGAGCAGATAAGACAGATCCCGGGGGTTACCGGGGTAATTACAACTTTGTATGATACAATGCCCGGCGAGGTCTGGAGCAGGGAGAGGATCCGTGCGATGAAGGATGAGGTCGAAGCCGCAGGACTTAGGGTCGCAGGTATCGAAAGTGTAAATGTGCACGAGGATATCAAACTCGGAAAACCCAGCCGTGACAGGCTTATCGATAACTATATCGAAACTCTTAAAAACCTGGGTGAAGAAGACATTCACATGGTATGCTACAATTTCATGCCTGTTTTTGACTGGACACGTACAGAGCTCGCAAGAAAGAGAGCCGATGGTTCGACAGTTCTTGCCTATACGCAGGAAGCGGTAGATGCACTGGTTCCGGAGAAAATGTTTGAATCGATCTCGGGCGACATGAACGGCACTGTAATGCCCGGCTGGGAGCCTGAAAGACTTGCCCACGTCAAGGAGCTTTTTGAGGAATACAAGGGTGTAACGGATGAGGATCTTTTTAATAACTTAAAGTATTTCCTGGAAAAGATAATGCCTGTTTGTGACAAATACGATATAAACATGGCGATCCACCCGGATGATCCGGCATGGCCTGTATTCGGCCTTCCGAGGATCATCATCAATAAAGAGAACATTTTAAGAATGACAAAAATGGTCGACAATCCGCATAACGGTGTTACTTTCTGCTCAGGTTCCTATGGTACTAACTTAAAAAATGACCTTCCGGATATGATCAGAAGCTTAAAGGGCAGGATCCATTTTGCACATGTGAGAAACCTTAAGTTCAACAGCCCGACGGATTTCGAGGAAGCAGCACATTTATCCTCAGACGGAAGCTTTGATATCTATGAGATTGTTAAGGCTCTTTATGATATTGGTTTTGACGGTCCTATCCGTCCCGACCACGGTCGTATGATCTGGGGAGAAAAGGCAATGCCCGGTTACGGACTCTATGACAGGGCGCTCGGAGCAACTTATATCAACGGTCTCTGGGAAGCAATCGAAAAAGCAGATAAAAGAAAATAAATATTTTGAATAAAATTTTTTAAGAAAGACAGGTATAAAAAGATGAGAGATTATGAAATTGATTTAAAAGGTAAGGTAGCAGTTGTTACAGGAGCAGGCGGAGTTCTCTGCAGCATGTTCGCAAAGACTCTTGCAGAGGCAGGTGCAAAGGTTGCGCTCCTTGACCTCAATGAGGAAATGGCTTGCAAATTTGCTGATGAGATCAATGCTGCAGGCGGAACGGCAAAGGGATACAAGACCAATGTCCTTGACAAGGAGAGCCTTAACTCGGTTCACGAGCAGGTTCTTGCGGATTTAGGCCCCTGCGATATCCTTCTTAACGGAGCAGGCGGAAACAACAAGAGAGCAAATACCGATAAAGAGTATTTCTTTGCAGGGGATGAGCTCGACAAGGATACGGTAAGCTTTTTCGACCTTGATCAGAGCGGAGTTGAGTTCGTGTTTAACTTAAATTTCATCGGAACCCTGCTTCCTACACAGGTTTTTGCAAGAGATATGATCGGTAAAAAGAACTGCTCTATCATAAATGTTTCTTCCATGAACGCATTCACACCTCTTACAAAGATCCCTGCTTATTCAGGTGCAAAGGCAGCGATCAGCAACTTCACACAGTGGCTCGCAGTGCATTTCTCAAAGGAGAGCATCAGAGTAAATGCCATTGCTCCCGGATTTTTCGTAACTGCACAGAATAAGGATCTCCTTTTCAACGCAGACGGAACTCCTACAGCACGTACCGAAAAGATCCTTGCAGCTACTCCTATGGGACGTTTCGGCGAAGCAGAGGAGCTCAACGGAACACTTCTTTATCTCTTAAATGAGAAGGCAGCAAGCTTCGTTACAGGTGTTGTTATCCCGATCGATGGCGGTTTCTCAGCATACAGCGGGGTATAAAAATGAAGAGATTCATGGATGAAAATTTCCTCCTGCAGACCGACATAGCAGTAGAATTGTTTAAGACTGCGAAGGAAAATCCCATAATTGATTTTCATAATCATCTCAACCCTGAGGAAATTTATAAAGACAAAAATTTTGATAATATCTCGGAAGTCTGGCTCGGCGGCGACCACTATAAGTGGCGCGCCATGAGAGCCAACGGAGTTTCCGAAAAATTCATCACGGGTGACGCTGAGCCTTTTGAGAAATTTAAGGCATGGGCGGATACCGTGCAGAATCTTATCGGAAATCCTCTTTATCACTGGACACATTTAGAACTTCAGAGATATTTCGGGATCGATATTCCTTTATCGCTAAAAACTGCTGAGGAGATATGGGAAAAATGCAACAGTAAGCTTAAGGAAAAGGAATATTCAGTAAGAAATCTCCTTAGGATGCAGAAGGTTGAAGTGCTCTGCACTACTGACGATCCGGCGGACAGCCTCGAATGGCACAAAAAGATCAGGGAAGACGGATTCGAGATCAAAGTATTTCCGAGTTTCAGGCCGGAAAAGGCCCTTGGGATAGAGAAAGAGGGCTATAAAGAATATATTGACAGGCTTTCGGCGGCAGCGGGAATCGCTGTTAAGGATATTGATTCTTTATTAGCAGCCCTTGAAGATCGGCTTGAGTTTTTCATTGACAACGGTTGCCGGGTATCAGACCACAGCCTTGAAGGAAGATTTTTTATCCCGACAGATCATGATGAAGTAAATGCAATTTTTAACTCTGTTTTATCAGGAAATAAGCTGAGTCAGGAGGATTACGGCAAGTTTAAGGGATATGTTCTGACAGAGCTCGGCAGGCTTTACAGTAGAAAGTCAGTTGTGATGCAGCTTCACATAGGTGCTGTCAGAAATAATTCCGAACGATTTTTTAAGCAGCTTGGGGCTGATACGGGATTTGATTCCTTAAATGACTTTAACTATGCGCCGGAGCTTTCGGCTTTATTAAATGCAATGGATCTTCACGGTGAGCTTCCGAAGACGATCCTTTACTGCCTGAATCCTAAGGATACTGAAATGCTCGCAGCGATGGCAGGTAATTTCTGCAGCAATGAGGAGGGCATCCGCGGCAAGGTACAGCTCGGAGCAGCCTGGTGGTTCTGTGATCACAAAAACGGCATTGAGAAGCAGCTGGAAGCTTTTTCAGATGTGGGACTTATTTCCACAGCCGTAGGAATGCTTACGGATTCCAGAAGTTTTCTCTCTTTCCCGAGGCATGAATATTACAGACGGATCGTCTGCAATAAGATAGCCGGCTGGGTCGAAAACGGAGAATATCCCTGTGATATGGAATATCTCACAGGCCTCGTGAATGGAATCTGTTCCGGAAACGCAAGAAAATTTTTTGAATGTTGATATGATTTTTAATTTAATCGGAGAAGGTTTAACCCCCCGCATCGTTTTGATGCGGGGGTTTTTGCTTTCGCCTGCTGCACTGTCCGCCTCAACAGACGAAATCTATGACTTTTCGTCACTGCGTGCCTCAAAGTCATGCAAACAGGCCATTTAAATGCAGCTGCGCTGCGGGCCTGTTTGGTGCTTGTTTAACTGAATCACACGGAATCCGCAGTAAATGCGGATTCCTGCAATAAAGTCACCAAAACATATACAAATTACACAAAAAAATTAACTTTTATAATAAAAAACAATATTTATTGACTGTATTTATTTTCGTACAATAGGGATGGAAAAGGTAATGAAATCCATATGTTTTAAGTTGTAAATTGCAGGAACCGGCATTTACTGCGGGTTCCGTGTGATAACGTAGAACAACTGGCAAACAAGCCCGTGGCGTAGCCACATTTAAATGGCTTGTTTGCGGGATTTTTGAGGCTCTGCATCAAAAATCTGTTGATTTCAGCTTATGGAGGTAAATTGGATGAGAAAAAGATGGTACAGCAAATCTGTGTGCGCTGTTCTGACAGGGGCTATGGTGATCGGAAGCCTGCCGGCTTCATCACTTCCGGCTTATGCGAAAGAAAGCGCCGACACAAAAACGTCAGAGGAAAGCGAGACTACGGACAGCGAAAATTCGCTGCTTACGGAGATCGATTTCGATGGGGAGGAGATCACGGCTTCCAATGGCGTGGAGGTCAAGGTAGAAGGAACGGAGAAATACAGCTCCGACACGAGAGACGGAAGCGGAAACGCTTTTGATTTCAATGATTCGACCTATCTTGATGTGAGTTATGAAAATGGGGACAGTCTGCTGAGCGGACATGACGAACTCACAATTTATTATGAAAGTAAGCCCGACGGCGGCAAAAGCGCAAACTGGTCATTTTTTGCAGCAAATGATGATTCTGCACAGACCTATAATCAAGAGCAGTATATCGGAGCTCTTGATGGAACGAATGGTATCAGAGCAGAGCGTTATTTAAGCGATGGAGAGAGGGCTGCTGCAATAGACTGCAGTTTATCGGACAGTGACTGGAAGGCAGTTGCTGTTGTTTTTGACAAGGATTCATATTCAGTTTATGCGGACGGAGAAAAATTAAAGACTGTTGAGAGTTCTATAGCTCTTACAGATATTTTTGAAGATAATGCTGTTCTCCAGATCGGCAAGGGAAACTGGGGCAGCGGAGAGTATTATGACGGACTTATCGACAATATCAAGATTTATGGAGAAGCTTTATCAGATGAGGAAATTGCAGAACTTTCTTATTTCGAAAAAGAGCCGGAGGTTGAAAAGACCGCAGCAGAGAAGCTTGCGGAGGATCTTGAGAATTTAAGCATTCACGATGCTGATGACGTAAGGGGGAATATTTATCTGCCGCTTACGGCTGATAATGGCTCTGAGATCAGCTGGAAGTCTTCCGACAGTTCGGTGATCACTGATAAAGAGGAAGACGGCAAGGCAGCCGGAGTTGTCAGTCGCGGTGATGAAGACAAAAAGATAACTCTTACAGCAAGCCTTTCACTGGAAGGAGAGACGGCAGAGAAAGAGATAGAGGTTACTGTAAAGGCAAAGTCAGATGCTGATAAAGACTACAGTGCAGGCTATCTTTGGGCATATTTCAGCGCCTACAACGGTTATGAAAGGATGTTTCTGGGCTACAGTGAAGATGGCCTTAATTGGGAGAGCTTAAACAAGGATGAAGACGGAACGCCTCAGCCGATCCTTTCAAACGATGGAGAAGGTTCTGACCTCGGAGTAAGGGATCCTCATATAATCAGATCTCCCGAGGGCGACCGTTACTGGATAATCGGTACCGACCTTCATGCTGAGGGCGGCGGATCTGGCGGATCCGGCTGGGATCAGACTTCTGCAAGCCAGAAGATAGTTGTATGGGAATCTACTGACCTCACAGACTGGTCAGATGCAGAGCTTGTTTTTGCAGGAATGGACACAGCAGGCTGTGTATGGGCACCCGAGGCAATCTATGATGAGGAAAAAGGCGATTATCTTGTTTACTGGTCGGCAAGGGATACAGACCTCGTTGATACGGATGAAAATGCTTTGAGAGTTTATTACACAAGAACCAGGGATTTCCACAATTTTGAGGAGCCGCAGGTATGGCTTTCAGAGGACACTGCTAAAGATGAGATAAATATCATAGACTCTACCATTGCTGTGGATAACGGAAAATATTACAGATTTTCAACCTCAGACTGGTTTACGGTTTTGGATTGTTCCGACAGTCTTGCGACAGATCTTTTTGACGTAAATGTAGATAAGGACAAGAGTGTTGAAGGAAACTGGACAAGACTTGTTCACAGGGATGAATATGCAACAGCCGGATTTGATAAGAGAGAGGGCTTTACTGTATATCAGCTTCCGGATGGACGCTGGTGCGCGATGGGTGATAATGGCGGTTATGTTCCATTCGTTACAGATGACCTTAGCTCTGCATCATTTACAATGCTTGATTCGAATGAGTATTCATTTGAGTATAGATTCCGTCACGGAACTGTTATGAGACTTTCTTCTGCAGAGGAAGAAAAGGTGCTTGATTTCTATAAGCAGGAGGAATCTTCTGACTCAGATGAGGACAGCATTCCGGAAAAGAGTGTGATCGCTGATTTCGATTTCGATAATGAAGAGAATGGATTCAGTTCAGAATATTCAAAAGCAAAAGGAAATGTCACATTAGATGAGAGCTGGGACGGAAGCAAGGCTGCATATTTTGACGGAACTGATGATTTCTTATCGGTAGAGTCTGTTTCTGAAAATATTCTTAAAGGTGCTAAGGAACTTACTATTTCATATGAAAACAAGGTGGACAAGAGCGGAACAGGCTGGGTTGCCTATGCTTCAAATTCAAGCGCGGCACCGACTTATCAGAGCGAGCAGTACCTTGGAATCCTTACAAACAGCTCATCTACTACGGTTGAGAGATATAAGAACAGCGGCTCAAGACCTGCATCTGCATCAGCTTCTACAGATACAGACTGGGCACATATTGATATCGTTTTAAGCTCTGACAGCACAAAAATCTACGTGAATGGTGAACTTGCCGATGAGGAATCAAGCGAGATCTCACTTTCATCGATCTTCGGTAGCAGCCCTATTTTACAGATCGGTAAAGCAAACTGGGGCAGCGGCGAGTATTATCAGGGATGGATCGACAATTTCAAGATCTCAAACTGGGCATTCAGTGAGGAAGAAGTAAAGGCTTCTGCAGCAGCATTTGTTGATACTCTTCCGATGGTTTCCGATGTAACGATCGGATCTGCTCCTGACAGGACAACAGCTTTAACCTACAGAGGATCTGATGATCACACAGCTATCCTTACGGAGGTTGATCATGATACTAATACCATAACTTCCTATGTAAGAAATGACCAGGATCTGACAAAGTGTCCTTTAACGATTGATTTTACGGCTGATGAAGAGAGCATCAGGGTTAATGGTGAAAGCTTCGAAAATGGCAAAAATATCGACCTTAGTAATGATGTCAAGATTGTTATCGGAGAGGGCGATGATAAAGAAAGCTGGACTGTAAAGAAACCGGTTCTCTGCAACAATACCGTACTTAACGGACAGTTCGCTGATCCGGATATTGACTATTTTGACGGTAAATTCTGGATTTTCCCAACTACAGACGGATATTCAGGATGGTCGGGATATCAGTTCCATGCATTTTCTTCAGAAAATCTTGTTGATTGGAAAGATGAAGGAATCATCATGGATCTCAAGGCTGATGAGTCTTATGAAAATGAGAATGGTGTAGCAGTTGCAACTTCTGACTGGGCGGTTGGATCTGCATGGGCACCGACCATTGAGGAAAAAGACGGAAAATACTATTTCTATTATTGTGGAAAGAATACAAGTGGAACTTCCTGCATAGGTGTGGCTGTAGCCGACAATCCGGCAGGCCCTTACAAGGATTCGGGAGAGGCTCTTCTTACAGTTTCACTTTGCAATGAATACGATGTTTCCATGGGACAGGCTATAGATCCTTCGGTATTCACCGATGAAGACGGAAGCTCTTACATTACTTTCGGTAACGGAAAAGCCGCTATTGCAAAGCTTTCCGATGATATGATGGGCGTTGAATCTATCACACAGATCACAGGACTTACAGATTTCAGGGAGTCTGTTGTTGTAGTAAAGGCAAACGGAAAGTATCACTGGACATGGTCCTGTGATGATGCAAACAGCGAGAATTATCATGTAAATTATGCAGTTACCGATTCTCTTTACAATGATGACGGAAGCTGTTCGGTATCAAATGTGACTAAGAATTTCCTTTACAAAAATACTGATCTCAAGATTTTAGGATGTGCTCACCAGTCAATGGTAAATGCAACTGATGCAGACGGAGTTGAGCACTGGTACATGGCTTACCACAGATTCTATACACCTACTGGAATCTTCACATCATCCGACGGACTCGGAGTTCACAGGGAAACCTGCGTTGATGAGATAAGCTTTGATGAAGATGGAAAGATGCAGATAACACCTACTCTTGAGGGAGTGGATGAATTTAAGCATAAATCTGATGAAAAAACGGAATCAGGGAATAAAGTACCTGAGGGAACTACATCCGAAAATGATCCGTCAGGAGAGACACCATCAGACGAAAAACCGTCAGATGAAAAGCCGGCTGAAGAAACACCGTCAGGAGAGACACCGTCAGAGGAAACACCGTCCGAAGAAACACCATCGGAAGGGCAGCCGTCAGAGGAGACTCCTTCAGATGATGGCGGGGATGTAAAGGATGATGAAAAGACAGTAAGCGGTGACGAAACTGCAGCAGACAGTGATAAGTCAGAAACAGCAGTATCAGAGGATAATATTCCCAAGAGTCCTGCTGATGGCGTCCTTTCAACTGATGGGACCAACCTGCTTCTCTCAAAGAATAAATATTACATAAACCCTGGTTTCAAGGTAAAGAAATATCAGGTTTCAGACAAAAAGACAGTCAAAGTCAGCAGAAAGGGTAAAGTAACTGTTAAAAAAGCCGGCAGTGCGACCATAACTGCCATAGGAAAGTCAGGAGAAAGCGCGGTTTACAGCATAGTGGCAGAAAAGCCGAAGATGAAGAAACTCAAGGTAACAGCAGCCGGAACTTATGACATAAAAGAAATGCTCAGCGGCGTAAGTTATACAAGTTTTGATTACATAAGTTCTTCCAAGACTTCTGTTGCAGAAGTAAGCTCTGACGGCAAGATCACTGTAAAGGCAAAGGGAAGTACAGTTATCAGCGTAGTCATTGGCGGCAAGAAGTATAAGGCAAGACTTAAGGCGAAGATCTGATCTGACAGCAGATAGTTAAAATGTAAATATTGACTGACATTATTGCAGGAATTCACAGAAAATGTGGGTTCCTGCAATTTGTGACTTAAGAGATATATGTTTAGGCTACTTTATTACGGGAACATGCAGTAAATGAGAATTCCTGCAATTTAAAATTCAAAACATAAATTTCTTGTAAAACTGACGCCACTCTTGACAATAGATAAAAATAAATGCCGAAATGTCGTTACCGACGGCGAAGAACTCAAGAACAATTAACTTTTCTCCGTCGCCCGGGGCATTTTAGCATTTATTTTTATCCGGTCAAGAGCATGCCGCTGACGCGGTGGCTGGTATAAACCTCGGGCTCAGAATCTAAGAACAATCTTGTGGACATCTGCATTTCTTTCCCTTTTTTGCCTAAAACGGCACGTTCTCTCTGTTTTAGTCATACTTTCTTCTTTTTTCTTTCACACGGCTGCTGCATTTCTTTCCCTTTTTTGCCTAAAACGGCACGTTCTCTGTGTTTTAGGTACACTTTCTTCTTTTTTCTTTCCTCACGGCTGCTGCATTTCTTTCCCTTTTTTGCCTAAAACGGCACATTCTCTCTGTTTTAGGCATACTTTCTTCTTTTTTTCTTTCTTCACGGCTGCTACATTTCTTTCCATTTTTTGCCTAAAATGGCACATTCTCTCTGTTTTAGTCATACTTTCTTCTTTTTTTCTTTCTTCACGGCTGCTACATTTCTTTCCATTTTTTGCCTAAAATGGCACATTCTCTCTGTTTTAGTCATACTTTCTTCTTTTTTCTTTCACACGGCTGCTACATTTCTTTCCCTTTTTTGCCTAAAACGGCACGTTCTCTCTGTTTTAGACATACTTTCTTCTTTTTTCTTTCACACGGCTGCTACATTTCTTTCCCTTTTTTGCCTAAAACGGCACATTTTCTCTGTTTTAGTCATACTTTCTTCTTTTTTCTTTCACACGGCTGTTGCTTTTTTTTCTCTTTTTTTGCCTTAAATGCCACAAAAATTCAATCTTAGTCATATTTTCTTCGACTCTAAGAAATATGCTTTGGCAAGTGTACGTTTGATTTCATGATATGCTTTGGATTGACTTACAGTTTCCAGGATATTCACAATAATTGTTCTTAGATTCTGAGCCAGAGGTTCCTGCCAGCCACCGCGCAAGCGGCTTGCTCTTGACTTGATAAAAATAAATGCTAAAATTCCTTGAACGGCGGAGAAAACTTTTTGTTCTTGAGTTCTTCGCCGTCGGTAGCAGCATTTCAGCATTTATTTTTATCTATTGTCAAGAGTGGCGTCAATTTAACAAAAACATATACATCATTCATAAAACTCCCAACGGTATAGATCTATAACTTTTTATTTACTATAAATAATACACAAAAATAAATACATGAATTTGTACAATATGCAAATAACGCACAAAAGAAAAAAGGATTTCAAAGAAAAATGAAAGGATTTTGTATGTTTTTTGAACGAAATGTGAACTATAATGCTTCTTGTAACAAAGATATGTCATCAATCGGGTGACAAAATTAGATTGGGAGGATTAAGAAATGAAGAAAAAATTAGTAAGCGTTATCCTTGCTTCAGCAATGGCAACATCAATGCTCGCTGGTTGCGGCAGTGCAGCAGCACCTGCAGCTTCAGAGGCACCTGCAGCAGACGCAGCATCAGAAGCAGCACCTGCAGCTTCAACTGAGGCAGCAGCTACTGAGGCAGCAGCTACTGACGCAGCAGCAGCTACAGATGCAGCATCAGAGGCAGCTACAGAGGCAGCTGGTAGCATCACAAAGGCAGCAGCTGAGGCAGTTCCGGACAGCATCGAAGCTGACGAGTCTCTTGCAGATAAGAAGGTTGGCGTTTGCATATATCAGTTCTCAGATAACTTTATGACACTTTTCAGAGAGAAACTTGAAGAGTACCTCATATCCATGGGATTCAGCAAAGACAACATCACAATCGTTGACGGTGCTAACGATCAGGGTACTCAGTCAGGTCAGATCGATAACTTCATCGCTGATAAGGTAGATGTACTTATCATCAACCCTGTTAACTCTTCATCAGCAGCAACTATTACAGACAAGGTTGTAGCAGCAGGTATTCCTCTTGTTTACATCAACCGTGAGCCTGATGCAGCTGAGGAGCAGAGATGGGCAGACGAAGGCATGAACGTAACATACGTTGGATGTGATGCTCGTCAGTCAGGTACAATGCAGGGTGAGATCATTGCTGATCTTGGTCTTGACGCTCTTGACTTCAACAAGGACGGCGATGTTGATTACATCATGATCGAAGGCGATCCTGAGAACGTTGATGCTCAGTATCGTACAGAGTTCTCAATCAAGGCTCTTGAGGATGCAGGACTTAAGGTTGAGTGTCTTGATGATGAGGTTGGTAACTGGGATCAGGCTACAGCACAGGGTCTTGTAGCTAACGCTCTTGCAGCACATCCTGAGACAGAAGTTGTATTCTGCAACAACGATGCAATGGGTCTTGGTGCTCTTCAGGCAATCGAGGCAGCTGGCAGAACAGTTAACAAGGACATCTATCTTGTAGGTGTTGATGCTCTTACAGAGGCTCTTGAGGATATCAAGGCTGATAAGTTTACAGGTACTGTATTCAACGATCACCTTGCTCAGGCTTACAACTCAGCAGTAGCAGCAAGAAACTTCCTTGATGGAACAGGCAATGCTCAGTACATCGGATGTGACTATGTAAAGGTTACAACTGACAACGTTGATGACATTCTTGGAATGCTTCAGTAATCTGAGTTGTAATATTCAAGTTAAATAAAGCCGGTGCGGGTGCACAAAAACACCCGCACCTTCTTTAACGGGTTGAAGGGTAAAAAAGAAAAGAGAAGGTTGACTTAAATAAAAAATATTCGTCAGGCGGGCAAGCCGCCACAGGGGAGCGGGCAGGTAATGTAAACCTGAAGCTGCTTGTCTGACTGACGAAAGTCATTATCAATAAGGAGGAAAAACTATATGGAAGGCAATGCAAATGAGTTCCGCCTTGAATTAAAGGGCATCTGCAAATACTTCCCCGGTGTTAAGGCTCTTGACGGCGTAGATTTACATCTTCGTCCGGGCAAGGTACTCGCACTCATGGGAGAGAATGGTGCCGGAAAATCTACTTTGATGAAATGCCTTTTCGGTATTTATCATCCGGATGCCGGAGAAATCTGGCTGGAGGGTAAGAAGGTCGAGATACATAACCCCGATGAGGCAAGAGATTTAGGTATCGCAATGGTTCACCAGGAGCTTCAGCCGGTTCTGGACAGAAGTATTGCGGAAAACATGTATCTGGGTCGTTTCCCTGTTCATAAATACGGTCCGCTTCAGGTGATAGACCACAAAAAGATGAATGAGGAAGCAGCTAAATGGCTTAAAGACCTGAAACTTGATTTCGATCCGAAAGCGAAGCTTTCAACTCTTTCCATAGGTCAGATGCAGACAGTAGAAATTGCAAAAGCAGTTTCACAGAATGCCAGAATTGTTATATTTGATGAGCCTACTTCGTCACTTTCGGATGCTGAGGTAGAGAATCTTTTCAGGATAATGAATGAGCTTCGTGACAGAGGCGTTTCGATGGTTTATATCTCACACAAGATGGATGAGATTAAGCGCATTTCGGATGACGTTCAGATAATGCGAGACGGAACCTATGTAGGAACCTGGCCTGCAGCTGAACTCACAACAGACCAGATCATTGCAAAGATGGTTGGACGTGAGCTTACGAATGTATATCCTAAGAGAGATAACAAGCCGGGAGATGTGATCTTAGAGGTTAAACATCTTTGCTCGATCCATGAGAATTCATTCCAGGATGTTTCATTTACTTTGAGAAAAGGTGAGATCCTTGGATTTGGTGGACTTGTAGGAGCCCAGAGAACTGAGCTTATGGAAGGTATCTTCGGAATCAGGCACATTGCATCCGGTGAAATCTGGATCAACGGCAAGAAGGTAGATATCAGGAAGCCTTCCCAGGCAATGAATGCCGGAATCGGGCTTATAACAGAGGACAGACGTGGAAGCGGTATAGTCGGATGTCTTTCCATAAAGGACAATGTAGGTATTTCAATCTACAATAAGCATCTTAAGGCAGGAATCGTCCTTGATCACGGAACGATCAACAAGATCGTGGATGACAGCATTAAACAGCTGAGAATTAAGACACCGAGCATGCAGGAGCATATAGCAAACCTGTCCGGTGGTAACCAGCAGAAGGTTATAGTTGCAAGATGGCTTGCAAATGATCCTGATATCCTTATCATGGACGAGCCTACAAGAGGTATCGACGTAGGTGCCAAGTCCGAAATTTACGATATCATGGCAGACCTTGCAAAACAGGGCAAGGCAATAATAATGATATCTTCTGAAATGGCAGAGCTTCTTGGAATGTCTGACAGAGTATATGTAATGTGTGCGGGCAAACTCAGAGGTGAGATTAACAGACCTGAAGAAATGACTCAGGAGAGGGTAATGCATTTTGCAACGCAGTTCTCGGATGAGCAGGCTGACGGGGCAAAAGCAGGCTGATAACTGCTAAAAAATCATCGTCATGTACACCGTAAATCAAGCAGAGTAATGATAAAAAAGGAGACAAAATGGAAAAGTCAAGTAACAAGAAAGTCACCGACTTCCTTATAAATAACGGCGTTATAATCATAATGGTTCTCTTGGTAATATATACATGTATTGCCTCCCCGAACTTCCTTTCAGCAAGTAACTTTAACAACATTCTTATGAACATGTCATTCCGTCTCGTTATCGCTCTTGGTATTGCAGGATGCGTTATAACAGCAGGCTGCGACCTCTCAGCAGGACGTATGATCGGTCTCGGCGGATGTATTGCAGGTACACTTTTGCAGAATATGGATTATGCAGGCAAATTCGCACTCTTTAAGAACATGCCTCCCCTTAATCCTTTTGTGGCACTTATTATCGTAGTATGTATCACAGGTTTCTTCGGAGCTATCACAGGTTTCTTCATCGCATACCTTTCAGTTCCTCCTTTCATCGCTACACTGGCTATGATGGAAATCGTTTACGGACTTGATCTTATCTACACAGGTGCTTCACCTCTTGGTGGATTCACAACAGCTTACACAAGCTATGCATCAGGAAGATTCTTAGGAATCAACATCCTTATCTGGATCGCTCTTATAATGGCAGCAATCACCTGGTTCATCTTCAACATGACCAGACATGGTAAGTATATGTATGCAATCGGTGGTAACCCGGTAGCAGCAGAAGTAGCCGGTGTTCCGGTTAAGACAACCCTCCTTCTTATCTACATGAAGGCAGCTATGTTCTATGGACTTGCAGGATTCATGCTTGGCGCAAAGTCAGGTGGTGCATCAGTTAACCTTGGTCTTGGTTACGAGATGGAAGCTATCGCAGCCTGCACAATCGGTGGTGTATCAGTTACAGGTGGACGTGGACGAGTTTCATCAGCATTCATCGGTGTTGCAGTATTCGAGCTCATGAAGGCAGCTCTCCAGTATCTCGGAGTTAACGCTAACGCACAGTACATAGCACTCGGCGTAGTTATCTTCATCGCAATTTCACTTGATATCAGAAAGTATGTTGCTAAGAAGTAATTTTCAATAATAACTAACATTTAAATAAGTAATCATCTAAAATTTTTCTCATAAATCTAATTTTCCTAAATCAGCCTCCGGTAATTATGCCGGGGGCTGAATTTTTTGCCCCTTAAAGGTTGACATTTTGAACTTTCATATATATAATTGGGAACTGTTCCCAGATTCGCTTCGGCGATCAAAAATCTGATAAAACAGCTTAGAATAAAGTATTAAAAGGTTAGACAATGACAACAAGGTCAAAATATAAAACTAAACAAAGAGAATTTCTGATCGATTTTTTCAAGAGTAAACCGGGCGAACATATCACAGCCGGAGACGTATGCGAATATTTTAAGGAGCAGGGATGTTCGATAGGACAGTCCACGATATACCGGCACCTGGAAAGCCTGGTGGATGACGGCATTATCAATAAGTACATAATCGACTGCAACAGTCCTGCATGCTTTGAATATATGGGCGAGAGCAGTCATGAGGAATGTGAATGCTGTTTTCACTGCAAATGCGAAAAATGCGGTAAACTGATACATCTTCATTGCGAGGAACTCGAGGAGATCAGAGAGCATTTAAGTAAAGAACATAAATTTAAGCTGAATCCGATGAGAACAGTTTTCTACGGAGTCTGCGAAGAATGTGCGGATAAAGAATAAAGAAAAATGAAAGGAGGAGAAAATGAATAAGAAGCTTTTTGCCGGAATATTTGCAGCCATATTTATTATGACAGTTTTTTTCTCCTGCCTTTTTATCGCAGAAGAGATAAATCATGAATGCAGCGGCGCTGAGCGAACCTGTAAAAGAAACTCTCGTGACTTATAAAGTGAGAATGGATAATTAAATATTTTCAGAGATTTACAGAAGAAAAAATATCATGGAAATATCACTTAAAACACGGAGGATTTATAAAAATGAAAAAGTATATCAGTTTTTTTATTGCAGCAATGATGGCAATGGGTGCAATTACAGGATGCGGACAGAAAGCTGCATCAGAGAGTGCAGCGACAGGAGCAGCAGATGTGACAGAGCTTCTTTCAGAAGCAGCAACAGAAACAGCAGGAACAGAGACCGCTGACGCCGGAGACAAAATAGAGATAGTAACAACAATTTTCCCGGAATATGACTGGGTAGAAAATATACTCGGAGACAAGGCTGACAATGCAGAAGTTACAATGCTCCTCGATAATGGTGTGGATCTGCACAGCTACCAGCCGTCTGCAGAAGATATCATGAAGATCTCAACCTGTGATTTATTTGTATATGTCGGAGGCGAGTCTGATGCATGGGTAGATGATGCGCTTAAGGAAGCAGTAAATAAAGACATGAAGGTTGTAAATCTTCTCGATGTGCTCGGAGAAAGCGTTAAGGAAGAGGAAGTTGTTGAGGGAATGCAGGCCGAGGATCATGAGCATGAAGAAGATGCTGATGAGCATGATCACGAGGAGGATGCTGACGAGCACGATCATGAAGAGGGTGAAGTTGAGTACGACGAGCACGTATGGCTTTCGCTCAAAAACAGCCAGATCCTTGTAAACGCTCTTTCCGAGTCACTTCAGTCCATAGATGCAGCAAATGCGGAAAGCTACAAGGCAAATGCAGAAGCTTATAATGAAAAGCTTGCAGCTCTGGATGCTGAATATCAGAAAACAGTTGATGAAGCTTCTGTAAAGACAGTTCTTTTCGGAGACAGATTCCCTTTCAGATATCTTGTCGATGATTACGGACTTTCATATTATGCAGCATTTGTAGGATGTTCCGCAGAAACAGAAGCAAGCTTCGAGACGATCACTTTCCTTTCACAGAAGGTTGATGAGCTTTCACTTAAGGCTGTTCTTACGATTGAGGGAAACGATCACAGAATAGCAGATACAATAGTTTCAAATACGAAGACAAAGGATCAGAAAGTCCTCACGTTGGATTCCATGCAGGCCACAACATCTAAAGATGTAGAAAACGGCACTACATATTATTCAATTATGGAGAATAATCTTTCTGTTCTTAAAGAGGCACTGAACTAAGGAGGCCAGAAATAAATGTCACTCTTAACCATTCAGAATCTGTCGCTTGGATATGATTCACGTGTAATTGTGGATAATCTGAATTTTACCGTTAATGCAGGAGATTATTTATGCATCATCGGAGAAAATGGTTCCGGAAAATCTACACTAATGAAAACTTTACTTAACTTAAAGGAACCTGTGGGCGGTCAGATTCTGATTGGTGACGGGCTTAAAAAGAACGAGATTGGCTATCTCCCACAGCAGACACTGGTTCAGAAGGATTTCCCGGCATCGGTAAGAGAAATAGTAATGTCTGGATTTCAGGGACATTGCGGCTTAAGACCTTTTTATACAAAGGAAGAAAAAATGCTGGCGGATGAAAATATGGACAGGATGAGGATCCGTAAGCTTGCAGACCGCTGCTACAGAAATCTTTCGGGAGGACAGCAGCAGAGGGTACTTCTTGCAAGAGCGCTCTGCGCAACGAGAAAAGTTCTCTTGCTTGATGAGCCTGTTTCGGGACTTGATCCTAAGGTGACATCGGAAATGTATTCACTTATTAAAGAACTTAATCGTGAGGGAATCACGATAATAATGATATCTCATGACATAGCTGCTGCAATCCGCTATGCAAGCCATATCCTTCACATTGGAAAGACCGTATTCTTCGGGGAAACAGAAGAGTATATGAGAAGTGATCTGGGAAAATTTTTCCTAATGCAGCAAAATTATGACGTAGGAATAGATATAGCTGATATAAAAGATTTAGAAGGCGGTGAGCGTAAATGATAGAAAAGATTGCAATGTATATGCAGTATCCTTTTGTAAGATACGCTTTAATAGTTGGAGTTCTCATTGCGCTCTGCTCATCGCTTCTTGGTGTGACACTGGTACTTAAGCGATTCTCATTTATCGGAGACGGACTTTCGCATGTGGCTTTCGGCGCTATTTCTATAGCTTCTGTGCTGAACCTTTCCAATAATATGATACTGGTGCTTCCGATAACGATCATCAGTGCGGTGCTCCTTTTGAGAACCGGACAGAATGCAAAGATAAAGGGTGATGCAGCGATAGCAATGATATCGGTCGGTGCACTGGCCTTTGGTTATCTGCTGATGAATATTTTCTCGACATCTTCTAATTTATCGGGAGATGTCTGCAGTACGCTTTTCGGATCTACTTCGATACTTACACTTACGGAATGGGAAGTATGGCTCTGTATAGCTCTTTCCATTGCAGTAGTTATAATTTTTATTCTTTTTTATAATAAGATATTTGCAGTTACTTTTGATGAAAACTTTGCAAAAGCAACAGGCACAAAAGCGGATAATTACAACCTGCTGATAGCAGTTATCATTGCGGTGATAATCGTACTTGCGATGAACCTCGTGGGATCACTTTTGATCTCGGCACTGGTTATTTTCCCGGCGCTTTCGGCCATGAGGATCTTCAGAAGTTTTAAGATGGTAACAATGTTCTCAGCGATTTTATCGGTAATATGTGCATTTGCCGGAATATTGATCTCGATACTTGCGGGAACACCGGTCGGCTCTACAATAGTTGCTGTTGATGTAGTTGCTTTTGCTCTTTGCAGCCTTGCAGGCATAGCACGAGGAGATGCATAAATTTATGATGATAAAAAAATTAGCAGCCGTTTTATCGGCTTTGATGATTTTTTCAATGACTGCCTGTGCGAGTACTGGTGAGGGCGCTCCGGCTCCGGAGGTTACAGATCACCGTAGTAGGCACTTTCGACACCTATGAGCAGGACGGCTACACCTACGCCACCCTCCGCAACGCTGAAATCCTATAACCCCACTTTTTCTATCATATTTGAGGCACATCTGTGTTATAATCTAACTATGGAATCGAAAAGAAAAAAACATTTGATATATCCCGATATTGCTAGGGGAATCGGCATTATACTCGTAGTGCTGGCGCATATAGAATATATATCGCTGCCAGCCAGAAATTTCATCGTATCATTTCATATGCCGTTGTTTTTTGTTATCTCCGGAATACTCTTAAATTTTATAGCGGAAGAAAAAAAAGACCTTAAGGAAACAGCTTCAAAAAAGGCAAAAGGAATGCTTTTGCCTTACCTGTATTTTTCACTTATAGATACAGTTTTTTTCCTGGGGTATGCTTTGATCACGGGTCAGGCGGATCCTGTAAGTTCAATGATCTCTAACCTGACAAATACTGTAACACTTTACGGAATATCAGTACTCTGGTTTTTGCCGGCTCTGTATGGATCGGAAATGCTTTTTCTCCTATTGAGAAAGAAGACTGCGAAACCGGTTACGGGGCTGATTGTTGTAGCTTTGACGGCAGCGGTAATCGTGCTAAACAATATCCTGGCTTTTGCGAATGTTTTATATGGGACAAACATGGCATTTGCCATATTTCATCTTTTTGCAGTTGCGATCCTTCGAATGATCTTTTGTACGTTATTTCTGGCTGCAGGTTATTTCGCTTATCCGCTCATGCGCAAATATCTTTTTAGGAAGGGGATTTTCAGTCTGGTGACTGGGCTGCTCCTTATGCTGATCTGTTTTTTTATCAGTCAGCTTAACGGTGTTACGGATCTGCATTACCTCGTATTTAACAATATTTTTCTCTATTTGATATCTTCTTTCAGCGGGGTATTTGGAAGCATGGCGATAAGTATTGCCATAGGAAGTTTCCCGACAAATATTTTCAGGAAAATGATCATTTTTTACGGAAGAAATTCGCTGACGGTGATGGTAACACATCTGGATTTTTATATAATGTATTTTGCCGAGGTCGGAGGCCTGCACTTTACTAAGCCGCTTCTTGACACACCGGTGCATGATCCTTTGCTGTCAGTGCTTTCATTGATATTTGTTCTAATTGCGGAAGTTTTTGTTATAGTTTTTATAAATCGTTTCTGTCCTTTCCTTATCGGAAAGAAGAAACAGGGCTAAATAAGTCTTAAAAAAGGGGGAAGACTATGAACAATGAAGAACTTTTGAAGGAACTTTTAGAGGAAACAAGGAAAAATGCAAAATATCAGAAGAGGACGATGCAGATCCTGTTCGGACTCTTTCTTATTTTACTGGTGGCTGCTATCGTGATATTGCCGCAGGTATATGGAATACTTGCATCGGCAAAGGGGATTGTGACGCAGGCTGAGTCAAGTCTTCTGCAGATCAATGAAATGACAGCTTCCATTACGGAAACAAGCCGGAACTTAAACAACATGGTATCGCAGAATGCCGCTCCGCTTGCTGATTCAATGTCGAAGCTTCAGAATATTGATTTTGACGGACTCAATCAGGCGATCAGCGATCTGCAGGCAGCTGTAGGTCCTTTTGCAAAGGTCATGAAGGCATTTTGATCGTGAATAAAAGCTCATATACAATTATTTGATGAATTGTGCTATGATAAGAATAATGTTAATTATTTGTAAGTTAGTAAAGGAAGTAGTATGCAGGAAAAAAATCAAGACAGACCGATAGTTATCGGAATAGCAGGAGGAACAGGTTCAGGAAAGTCGACTTTCACCAACAGATTAAAGGAAATGTTTGGAGATAGTGTGACGGTTCTTTATCATGATAATTATTACAGAGCTCATGATGACCTGCCTTTCGAGGAAAGAAAGAAGATAAACTATGATCATCCGTCAGCTTTTGAAACAGATCTTCTGATCGAGCATTTAAGAGAGCTGAAGAATGGACATACGATACATTGTCCGGTTTATGATTATTCGAAGCATAACAGGTCTGAAGAAGTTGTTGAAGTACATCCGAGCAGGATAATCCTTCTCGAGGGAATCCTGGTTCTTGCGGATGACAGACTGAGAAATCTCATGGATATCAGAATTTTTGTTGATGCAGCAGCAGATGAGAGAATCCTTCGCCGCGTCCAGAGAGATACGAAAGAGCGCGGAAGAGATATTGAGAATATCATTGATCAGTATCTGCAGACTGTAAAGCCCATGCATTATCTCTATGTAGAGCCTACAAAAATGTATGCGGATATTGTTACAAACAGCGGAAAGAATGACGTTGCGCTCGACCTCATAGCGACTAAGATACAGGCAATCCTTGACGGGGGAAGCGTAGCGGCAAGGAAAGACAGCTACAGCGCTGAGGGTTATTTTGCAGAGGCAATGAAGTCATTGGAGTGACCAGTGTATAGACACATATAAACATGTGTTTATAGAGGAGGAAATATAAAAGGAGAGTGGGATTATGAAGATTAAGAAAATTTTGGCACTTGTCATGGCAGCAGCTATGACTGTTCTTCCGGCAACGGGGGTCTATGCATCGGAGGATGTTGTACAGGATGCAAAAATCGTGTGCATCGATGCGGGACATCAGGAAACGGCAAATACAGAGAAAGAGCCGATAGGTCCGGGAGCCACGGCTACAAAGGCAAAGGTCGCAGGGGGAACCCATGGTACGACCACCGGGATCGCAGAGTCTGAGCTGACACTGGCAGTTGCGCTTAAGCTTCAGGCAATACTTCAGGAAAGAGGCTATACTGTAGTCATGTGCCGTACAAGTCAGGATGTAAATATCAGTAATGCCGAGAGGGCTCAGATTGCAAATAATGCAGGAGCAGATGCTTTTATAAGACTTCATGCAAATGGTCTTAATACAGCATCAGCGCAGGGAGTCCTTGCAGTAGCACCATCGGCTACCAACCCTTACTGTTCAGCAATAGCACCGGCGAGCCAGGCTTTATCAAAGGCAGTTGTAGACGGACAGTGTGCAGCTACAGGTCAGCAGAACAGAGGTGTTCAGATCAGCGATACCATGAGCGGTATCAACTGGAGCCAGGTTCCGGTAACTATCCTTGAGATGGGCTTTATGACAAATCCGGCAGAGGATCTGAATATGTCTACAGACAGCTACAGAACTCAGATGGCAACGGGAATAGCAAACGGAATAGATTGCTATTTTGCCGCGCTTCAATAAACAATTCAAACTAAAGGATTAGTGGAGGTGTATTGAGTATGGGAGAGAAAACAAGAGGTTTCTTCGGCGAGTTCAAGGAGTTCATTACAAAAGGTAATGTAATGGATATGGCAGTCGGTGTTATTATCGGTGCTGCATTCCAGAAGATCATAACATCACTTGTGGATGATGTTATCATGCCGCTTATAACAGCTCTTACCGGAGGCATTGATTTTTCGAACTGGTTCATTTCACTTAACGGAACAAAGTACGAGTCACTGGCAGCCGCTCAGGAAGCCGGTGCAGCAACACTTAACTATGGTGTATTTATTACAGCTGTCATCAATTTCTTACTTATGGCACTCGTAATCTTCATTATCGTTAAGGCTATGAACACAATGAGAGATAAGATTGCAAAGGAAAAAGAGGAAGCTCCGGCAACAACAAAAGAGTGTCCTTTCTGTAAATCCCAGATTCATATCGATGCAACAAGATGTCCGAATTGTACATCAGAACTTAATTAAAGAAAAATAAAAACATCCGCCTTGTATATTGAGGCGGATGTTTTTTGCATTATAGGAAATTCCGATGGAATTCCCCATAATGCAAAAAACGCACTGCGTGCGTATGATGCGTCAAGCGCGGATAGGAAGAGCCTGCGGCTCCCGCGCTTGCGCGGAGAATCCTGCGGAGCAGGATTCTTTATTGTTGAGATGAATAATTACCAAGATAGAAAAAAGGTTTCTTTGTTTTTTATTTTATCACATAGCAGGACATATTTCCTGATATTTTGTCATTTCATTTTTTAAGAAAGTTGGTGTCACACCTTCAATCTTCTTAAATACTTTGCAGAAATAGCTTGGCTCATTGTAGGAGAGCTGGAAAGCCACATCAATGATCTTATCGTCGTTGAAATAGAAATTTTTCTTGGCGAGCATGATCTTTGCAATCTGCACGTAAGTATTAAATCCAAGAGAATAAAAGCTCTTAAGTTCCCGACTAAGATAACTCTGGCTTACGCCGCAGGCATCTGCTGCATCTGAAAGCGTGAGTTCGTTGTAGATATTTTTGTCAATATAATCAAAAAGACTGCTGAACTGAGGCCTTTTCTGCAGACATCTCTGGCGGTAGACCTCATCGAAAAGATCATAAAGAGCAAATGAAAGACGGTATCTGTTTTTGATAACCTCTTCTGAGAGCGGGAAACGCTCGCGATAGCGCTTAATGAGTGCGGGTTCGATGCAGTTGATCATCTTCATGGCTGTTTCAAAAATATCATTCATATAAAAGATGGTCTCTTCACAGTTCTTTTCGGCATGGAGGCTGATCTTCTCCTCGAGTGCCGTTATGGAATTATACATTTTGACATAATCCCTTTTCATGATGAGATTTCTGAATTCGTCTATGAAAGGATTAGCAGCTGCCGGCTGTTTAGGTGCGGCGGCCTTTGGAGTTAAGATATCCATGAAGTCGCGCCTCGAAAAAGGCACGGAAAGAAAACGGATATCGTCAAGACCGGGAGTATTCATGAAACTTATCCAGCTGGAATTTTCAGCGAGGATTATAAGTTTCGAAGAAAGACCATCATTTATAAGATTGTTTATGATGGAATAAGATCCGTGATAGCCCTTGCAGGCACTTACCAGGATCGATGAGAAAGAGGGATCGTGAGTGAGATTTTCGAAATTGTCATCGTTCCGGTTTGCAAAAACTGCTTCTGCATCACCGGCCAAATCAAGTATTTTATTAATTGTTATTTTGACAAGTGAATTTGCATTGAGTACCAAAACGCGCATTTCTAATCCCTCCTTAAAGATTTTTATCTTATTTATAAAGTTTGAAATTCAGGCTGTACGCTGATTTCCACTGATGGACAGACGTATAAGAGTTCCCTTGCCCTCCGGATTTGGAAGTGCTTCGATGGAAACCTCGTCTCGTCCGTAAATATGCTCGAGATGCTTTCTGGCGGTATAGATATCGAGGCTGGATAAATGAGCAGATTCCTTTTTGTCACGTTTTGCTTCGAGAGTGACCTGCTCCGACTCGTTAAAGCCGACGCCATTATCGGAAATTTCGTATACGGTCTCTTTTCCGCTGGTATAGATATTTAAGTTTATCCTGCCGTCCCCGGAAGAGGGAAGTATGCCGTGTACTACCGCATTTTCAACGAAAGGATAGAGTGTACAGGGAGGGATAAGCAAATCTCCGCTGTTTAAGGAAACATTTGCATGCAGATGGATCTTTCGTCCAAAATTCCGTTCCATGATCTTAACGGCAGATTTAAGGAAACTTATTTCTGTCTGTATAGATGCGAAATCCTTGGGAGTATCATAGAGATATTTAAGGATATCTGCATAGAGTCCGATCGCTTCGCTGGTGCCGTCGGCTGATTCTGAAACTGCAAGAGTATTCAGCATATTGAAAGCCGAGAGCATGAGAGAACCGGCAAAATTGCCGCGTCCGTTGTCGCTTTTTTTATTTTTGAGCCTGTCAGTCATAAGTATCATCTTATTTCTGAGTGAATCCATACGGCTGTAGAGCTCTTCCTGTTTTCTGATCGTAAATTGTTTTTCCATCATATCTTCTACAATGGTCTTTATCAGGGCTGCTGTATAGCGCATCTGGCTGATATCGATGACTCTTGCCTCATCAAAAAATTTCTTCAGACGAGGATAATCGTCAAGATTTACCTCGGTCTGGATCATTTTATTGACCTGCTCTAAAGAATTTGTATCGCCGCAGCATTTTGCCTGTCCCATAAGAACCGCACCGATGTGATTCTCCTGAAAAATTATTGGTACAGCGCAATCGATAAGCCCTGCCGGACATTTGTAGATATAAGGTGCATTGAGCATGGCGGCCTTTAATGAGCCATAGGCGTCTGAGAAAAAGCAATTTTGTTTGCATGCTTTTATCTTGCGGCGTTCAAGGCAGAAATCCGAAAAATTACATTCGGCCGTTATGGGATTACCCTTATAATCTACAGTGACCATAGCTATTCCGGTAGCGTTTGAAAGGGATTCCTGTATTTTTTCCAGTTTCGGAAGATCAAGGAGATTATCCGGAGAGAATTCAAAGCGTGCGTCAGCTTCAAATTCTTCTCGAAAATTTTTTTCATCCGTATCTCTAAGATCCATTTCAAGCATCAAATATTACCCTCCGGAATAGTTAAAATTTATTGGTCGATTAAGCAAATTCAGATATCATTTTTAAAAGCTTAACAGTAACAGTTAATACAAAAAACAAAATGCACGAAAAAATGTACATCTGATATTCTTATTTTAACCATCTTTGGGGTAAAATTCAACATTATATTTGTTAAAATTTAATTTATTCTTGTAATAATTAACAGAATGGTCACTGTACCAAACTGAAATTTATCAGACTATCAGCCCGGCCAGTGACCATTTTTCTGTTAATTAAATTGAAAAGAATTTCTTACTCTGTAATATTTAATACAATTCTTACTATATCTTCCGTTGTCACAGTTCTCGGATTTCCCGGGAAAGTGAAATCTTTTTTTGTCTTTGCGACGATCGTCGGAAGATTTTTAATAACGTCATCTTTATCGATAGAGAGGTCTGTCAATTTGACATTGCAGCCCAATTCATTTGAAAGATTTTTGATCGCATTGAGAAGCTTTCCTGCGGCTATCTGATCGGAATCGGTGAATGCTGCGAAATTAAGCTTCTTTGCAAGGTCTCCGAATTTCTTAGCACTGGCAGGATCTGCCATGTTAAATTTGATCGCCTCCGGAAGAAGAAGAGCATTGGCAAGACCGTGGGGCAGATGGAAGACTGCGCCCAGCTGATGAGAGATGGCATGGCTTATGCCGAGACCGGCATTCTGGAAAGCCATTCCTGCCATGCTACTGGCTGCGAGCATTTCATGCCATTCATCAGCTGTTGCTGTCTGCTTATAGCATTTTGGCAAAAGCTCGAATATCATTTTTACTGCATATTCAGCAAGGGCATTTGTAAATGCATCGGCGTGGTTTGCGACCAGTGCCTCAACTGCATGCGTAAGGGCATCCATACCGGAATTAGCCGTAACCTTTGGAGGGCAGCTCATTACAAAACGCTCATCGAGCCAAGCTTCATCGGGAGCTATCGAATCATCAACTACGGAATCCTTTGTATTGGTATCGGTATCGGTAACTACCGCGAAGGAGGTAACTTCTGAACCGGTTCCGCTGGTGGTTGGGATAGCTGCAAAGAAAGGACGTTTACAGTTCTCAAGCTTTGATGCATAATATGCGATAAGCTTTGCGGTATCGATGGCAGAGCCTCCGCCGATGGCGAGGATAACGCCGGGCGAAAATTTCTTAAAGGCCTTGATGCCTTCGATAACTTTATTGAGCGGAGGATCCGGAACTATTTCCGTATAAACCTCTACTGTATTTTTTGCTGAAAATGTACGGACATACTCATTTAATAAGGGACTTCCCTTGAGAAAGGAATCTGAAACTATCCAGATCCTTTCTCCTGAGAAGCTGTTTATTCTTGCGGTTATGTCATCGTGACATTTAATCTCTGTGTGAATTCTGAATCTTCCCATTGGATAAATGCCTCCTCTTATTTAATGGAGAATGCACCTGCCAGTACACAGCGTCTCTCACGGGCGAAGTTTCTTGCGGTAGTTGTTCCTTCGCCGGTAGGAGTCGCTATTGTAAAGGTAGTAGGTCCTTCTGCACCAAAGCCGATTCCGGCATAGGTGGGAGCATTCTTTACGAAAATTGATGTCTGGAGAAGCCTTGCAGCTTTGTTGAGTCTGTCAACATTCTCGGAGTGCATTGAAGCTGTATGATGAAGCCCGTTTTCAAGCTCCAGCGCGATCTTTAATGCACATTCGAAATCAGGAACCCTGATTATAGGAATGATAGGCATGAGCATTTCGATCTTGGCAAAAGGATCTTTTTCTGTAGACTCAACAACAATAAGTCTGGGCTCTCCGCTGAAGGCAACTCCTGCATCAGTCAGGATTTTTACGGCACTTCTTCCAACATAGGATTTGTTTGGTGTTTGTTTAGGAGTAACTGTGAGAGCCTCGAGCTTTCTGATATCTTCCGGATTGGTAATATATACAGCACCGTTCTGCTGCATATTGTAAATAAGGAAATCAGCGATAGAAGAAACTGCAACGATATTTTTCTCTGCGATGCAGGGAACGTTGTTATCGAAGGATGCTCCGTTAACGATATCTTTTGCAGCCTTTACTATATCTGCTGTTTCATCGACGATCGTAGGAGGGTTACCGGCGCCGGCACCAAGTGTCTTTTTGCCGGATCTCATAGCCTGGTCAACGACACCCGGACCACCTGTTACAACGAGCATGTTGATACCGGGGTGTGTCATCATTTCCTGAGCTGCGTCGATGGAAGGATTCTTTATTGTAACGATAAGGTTATCGATTCCGCTGGCTTCACTTACGATCTTATTCATAAGTCCGATAAGCCACTGTGAAGTCTCTTTTGCACCCGGATGGGGTGAGAAATAAATAGCGTTGCCGGCTGCGATCATTCCGATAGAATTGCAGATGATCGTCTCTGTCGGGTTTGTTGAAGGGCAGATAGCACCGATAACTCCGTAAGGGCAGTACTCGTAAAGAGTCATTCCGCCATCACCTGTAAGTACCTGGGTTGCGGCATTTAAGTCCTCAACGCCGGGGGTATTTTCGAGGGCGATCCTGTTCTTTAATTCCTTATCATGAATATTGCCCATTTTTGTTTCGTTTACAGCTCTTTCAGCCATTTCAAGTGTAAGAGGAAGAAGCTTCTCACGAATGGCTTTGATGATCTTTTTCCTTCTGTCGAGGGAGGTGTCAAAGAGCTTGCTCTGTGCAACGTGAGCGGCTTTTACAGCTTCATCAACTGTATCAAAAACTCCATTGCTGTGAGTATTGATAGCGGCATCAGCGGCAGCCATGCTCTGTCTCTCGGCGGTTCGTTTTACCTCCGATACGCAGTGGGGGCATCCGCCTTCACCGGCTATGATCTTGTTTACTATTGCATTTACATCCAGTGCTTCCATAATCTTTTCTCCTTTATATGTTTTTACTTCAATAATTCCCTTAATCCACAATTCCGACGATAATAGCATCTATCGGAGCGTCACGATTCTCTTCTCGGAGAGCTTTTCTTGCAGAACTTCCTGTGGTTATGATCACTTCTTCACCGTTGCCGGCGCCGACCATATCCACTGCTACGAGGTGCTTGCCGTTATCGCTGCCCTCGGTTATTTCAACTTTCATAAGCTTCATGCCTATGAGGGATTCTTCTTTTTTTGTGGAAACCACGTTTCCTATCACTCGACCAAGTATCATTCTGATCCACCTTTCTGCTTATCCATCTGAAAGAGCTATTCCGAAGGGGGTTACAAATTCCGGATATTCGGGTTTGAGAATTTCAGCAGAAACTATTTTTGAAAAAACATCCTGAAATTCATCAAAATTTGTTGCACCGCCTACGAGGTAGACCTTCCTTACACTTTTTCCGTATTCTTTTATAAAATTGGCAGTTATGGTAGCCATCTTTTCGACTACGGGGCGTATTATCTGAAAATTCTGTTTTCTGAGATTTTCATCTCTTTTTCTTGCTTCTCCTTCTGCAATGGGGATTCCCAAGGCACCTGAGAGAACAAGAGTCATCTGGGTACCGCCGGTGGGTTCATCGGCTGAAAATACCATCTTGCCTTTTTTGAAAATACTTATTCCGGTAGTGCCGCCGCCAATATCGACTACGGCTCCGTCGGTTACCTTCATGGCTTTTGCTGCAGCCTCCGGTTCGTCAACGATATTTAAGACCTCCATGTCTGCAGCTTCTATAACATGACCGACTGCATTTCTGTTATTGCCGATCGTTCCCGGAGGAATGGCGCCGGAAGCATGTGTGAGTTCTATTCCAAGTTCGGTTTCCGCCTCAGCTTTAAGTTCTCTCACGATCTTTACGGCTTCCGAATATTTAACAACAAGTCCGTCACGAACCACATCAGCATTTCTTGATGCCGCGAAAACCGGATTTCCGTCAGCATCTGCAACTATGAGCACGATAGAAGAGGTTCCTAAGTCAACACCTACGGAAACGGGTTCTTTTATAGAAATTTTTTCATCGTCCTCATTTCTTTTCGATGTTACCAATTCATGTATATGAATCATTTTTTTATTCGTATCGTTCATTCTTTCTTCGGTATTCATAAATTTGATTCTTTCCTGTTTCTAGTATTGTTTTCGGACAGCTTTTTCAGATATCAACGATTTTCGCAATGGCATCAGAGCCGGCACCGACTGCATTTCCTTCATCGGTATCGATATGCATCTCCAGTGTGAAATCATCACCTGTTCTTATCTCGCAGTCGTCGAGATAAGCAGTACGCTCGGGACTTTCGATCTTTACGACAACATTCTGTCCGCTGTGAAGTCCGAGCAGCTTTGCATCATCTGACTGAACATGGATATGTCTTTTTGCAATAATGACGCCCTTGTCAAGAGTTATCTCTGCATGGGGACTTCTGATTATGATCCCCGGAGTTCCCTCTATATTTCCGCTTAAACGGATGGGGGCATTTATTCCTAAGGATCTGGCATCGGTCATGGAAAGCTCGATCTGCGAATAATTTCTGCAGGGACCTAAGATCCTGACTCTCTCCATTGTGCCCTTGGGTCCTACGAGAGTTACGAGCTTGTCGGATGCAAAATCATTTCCCTGATTGAGCTTTTTCTTCATATTCATGGGCTCACCCGGGAAAAGAATATCGTAATCATGCTGTGTCAGATGTACATGTTTGTTTGATACGCCGACCGGGATCTTGATAAAATTCTTAAGGTTGGCGATTAAATTTACGACCTCACTCTGGAGGCTCATCTTAGCAGAATCCATTTTTCACTACCTCTTATTTCTTAATTTATAATTCCCTTTTTCTACTTCTTACCGCATTTATTCTTTTTTATTTTTTCTTTGTATTTTTTCTTCCCTTTGCAGGAGCTGCTTTAGTCTCTTTTTTTACATCAGCTTTAGGAGCAGCTTCAGCCGTTGCTTCTGATTTTGTTTCTGCCTTGGTTTCAGTTTTAGCTTCTGCTTTTATTTCTTCTTTATTCTCTGCTTTGCTTTCTGTTTTGATCTCTGATTTTGTTTCAACTTTTGTTTCAGCCTTAACCTCTGCCTTTACTTCTGCTTTATCCGGAACTTTAGCTTCAGCCTTTTTAGGAGCAGGCTTTTCGGCAGCTTTTGCTGCTGCGACATCATTGACATCGGGCTCTAAAGCCAGGTCAAGCATATTTGCAGGTCTTGCGATAACCTTAGAGGAAACGAGCCAGCCTCTTTCTACTGCAACTGACTTACCTGCGGAAAGAGCTGCATTTACAGAACCGACATCGCCTGTTACCAGGATCGTTGTCCATCCGCTTCCGCGTGCGAGGGTTCTCTGACGTACATGTACGTTTGCAGCCTTAGCCATGGTATCTGCTACGGTTATGGCTGCCACAAGCCCTTTTACTTCAAGCATTCCCAATGATTCCTTTAACATTTCTACCTCCGTTTATTTACGTGATACATTTATCTTTTTATCTCTTATTATTTCCCTTGCTGCAAAGCTTATGATGCAGTCGCTGTCGATATCTATGCTGCTTCCGGAGGGAAGGTTTTTGATATCGGCTGCGATCAGTACCGGTGACTTATGACCGGCGCTCACGAGCTGGTTTATCTCAACGATCTTAAGTCCGTATTCGGAGAGCTTTCTCTGATAAGCGGAGAAAAGCTTTCTGTAATTAAATGAAGCGATATCCGAAAGGGGCTCAAGTGAACTTTTAAGTATTATGATGTCCCGTCCCTTTATAAAGCACTCCTGTAAAAGTTCGCTCAAAGGGCAATCAGCTATTCCGACCACTGCCTTAGCCTGGACATTTAAGGGCAGTGCCGTTATAAGAAGCGGAATATCATTTTCACTTTTCATGGCATCAGAACAGTTAGTAAGCATCACATCATATTCTGAATCGATCGCTTCCCGGACTGCTGCCGAAAACCGTTGATAATCTCCGGAATTGACCTCGACGACCATTAGTTTTTTGCCGGAAGTCTTTTTCGCTTCGGTCGTAACAGCTTTCCCACCGGAAAGACTTTCATTTATCAGACCGCGTATTAATTCTTCAAGTTCGTAATTAGTCATCCTTTTTCCTTTCATCATATTTTAAAATTTTTCAAGTCTTTACCATTAGTAAATATATGAACTTTTTATTGTTCTATTATCTATTCATAATATTTCGGCTTACGGATATTACGCCGCTCGCCTTAAAGTTCCTACGAGGAACGCTCTCGCTTTGGGCTCCGACGCAGCGGTAGATAATGCCGCAAAATACGCGGCATAACTGCCGGCGTCTCGCACAATCCTCTTTAGGAACATTTAAGGTTCGCGGCTCTGGTTTACATTTTGGTTTTACTTTTTACAATCAGTGAAACCTGAGTTGCGAGGGATATCTGTTTCCTAAAGAGGGGCGTGAAAAACGCCGGTCCTTGTTCCGCGTATTTTGCGGAACTAGTACCGCTGCGATTTTTCATCCGCAGCGAGAGCGTCCCTCGTTGGAAACAGATATCCCGAACAACGTATTCAACACAAAAAACTATAAGTCTTCAGTTTATTCAGCTTCCGAACACGATCGGTAAAAATTTCCTCAAAGTGTTCTGCGATAAAGCCTTCATCGAAGCGCTTCTCCGAAGAAAGATATTCTTTTAAGAGCTCTTTATCCGGTGGAGTGCTGTCGAGCGAGAACTTCTTTTCTAAAGTCGGGTTAAAGCGATATAAAAATCTGAAGCCGGAAGCGACAGCTTTTTTCTGCTCTTCAAAATAGCTTCCCGTCATATTTTTCTTAATGCCATGCAGCTTGCAGGGGCAGTAAGCAATAACGACGGAAGGCCCCCTGTAGGCTGCGGCTTCCCTGAAAGCGTCAAAAGTCTGTTTAAGGTTCGCACCGATGCAGACAGATGCGACATAAACATTGTCCTTAACAACATATTGGAAAGCTATGTCCCTTGGGCTTACGGAGTTGCAGGCTCTGAGTTCTGTCTTCGCACCCTTTGGGGTGAGTGAACTGTACTGTCCTCCGGTATTTGCATAGCTTCCGTTATCGAGTATCAAAATATTGATGTCGAGATTCTGATTTAATAAATAGTCGATGCCGTCAGAGTCTATATCTGCAGCCCAGCCGTCGCCTCCGACGATCCAGGTCACTGCATCGCTCTTTTCCCTGAGCTTCAGGCTTTCACTGATGCCGGCACCAAATTCGGCATTGTTTTCGAATAAAGAATTGGCAAAAGTCGGAGCCTTGCCTTCACTGTCGCATCTGTAGGGGATATGCGGATATGCTCCACCCCATATGGACGAGCAGCCCGTGGCATTTGCGATCACAAGGCGGCTTCCAAAAATCCTTGTAAGGAGCGATAAATAAGAGCTTTCTGCACAGCCGGCGCAGGAGCCCGGGAATTCAAGGAGAGGCTTATTAAAGCCTGCAGCTCTTGGATTTGCGGGGATTTCTTTTTTATCGTTGATCTCGTTTTCTTTATCTTTAAGTTTTTTCCAGTATTCCGATTCACGTTTTCCCTCGTCGCTTCTTTTTGAAACAAGATTTTTAAGTGCACCCGGAGTGCAGACAGCGTTGCAGTTTCCACAGCCGAGACAGTGCTCGGGGGAAATCTGGATCCTGAAAAATTTATCCTTTTTATCCTTTGAAGGGAGAACCTCCATGCCTTCAGAGACTTCATCTTTATCTAAGATAAAAGGTCTGATGGCTGAATGCGGGCACTGGTTTACACAGGCATTGCACTGCACGCATTTTTCCGCATCCCATAAAGGGAATAAAAGTGAAAGCCGCGAGGATTCATTTTTGCTCAAGCCTGTAGGGCAGTTTCCATCGGCCATTCCGGCTTTTATGATATCCGAAACAGATATTTTCTTTATGGGAGATTTTATCTTCATGCCGCTGTGACCGTTGAAAGAGCGCAATGCTCCGGCGGTCAGCGAGAGCAGGAGAGCTTCGTTAACATTTCCGTAATCCCTGCAGAAAAGCTTAAGCGAATCAGAGGATAAAAAGATCTCACGAAGCTTTGCATCATCTTCAGAAAGTGCCACAAGGGCAGCGGTTTTCATTATCGTATTTATAAATGGTGCGCTGCCTATAAGCTCTGAAAATTTATCCGCATCTATAAGGTAGAAATTGTAAGAGGATGGGAGTTTCTTTTCGCGAAGACAGATTTTGAAATCCTCCTCCTCCAGGTTTGTATTGACTATGATAGTCCCTTTGTCTTCAAGTTCTGATAAGGCGAGCTCTAAATAATCGATGGAATACAGGACTGCCAGATCGACTTTTTCTATCCGGTATTCGCCCTTTATCTCAGATTTGGAAAAACGTATCTCGCTTTCGGTCAAGTTACCGGATTTCCTTGCATCATAAAAGGACTTGCATTGAACCTGAAAGCCTGTATTTGCAAGGATCTCGGACATTGCACGGCAGGCACTTACTGCACCTTCACTGCCGCAGGCATATATCTTTACTTCCTTATCTTCCTTCTTTTTATTGCAGAATTCGTTTTTGAGAGGTTTTAAGGAAGTGTGATTTTCGTCATCATTTATTCCGATGGTAAAACGACGGATCGGATTGGGCTTTACCATCTCCGCAAAAACCGCCCTGATATCTGAAGGCTTGGTATCCTTCGAAGCAAGGCCGTAGCGGCCTCCGATGATCTTTATATGCTTGCCGCTTTTATAAACAGTATTTAAGACATCGGACATCAGAGGTTCTGCACTCGCTGCGATATCCCTCACCCTGTCGAGGACAGCTATATTTCTCGTTGTTTTTTCAACAATTTTTAATAACCTGTCAGATGGGAAAGGCCTGAAAAGATGGATATTTATCGCACCGTTATTTCCGAATCTTTTTTCATCTATCACTTCATTTATTGTGCCATTCACAGATCCCATCGAAATAATGACATTCTGAGGAGATTTTGATCCGTGATAATTTATTGCAGAAAGATCTGTTCCGAAAAGTTTATTGTAATCAGACAATATCTCATCTAATTTTTCCGGAACCTTATCATAGGAAGAATTAGACGCTTCCTGGGCTTCGAAAAAGAGCTCGGGACCAAAAGCAGGCCCGTAGAGACGGTCTTTTTTCAAAGCTGAATTTCTGAAATTTTCTGCCTCTGAAATATCCTTTTCGGAAAAAAGTTCTTCGTAATCGGCGACTTCTATATCCCTTAATTCGTGGCTCGTATCGAATCCGTCAAAAAAGTGGATGACAGGAAGCCTTAATTTGAGCGCAAGTTTATGGGCTGCTGCAGAAAAGATCAATGCCTCCTGAACGCTTGAAGAGGAGAGGATCACAGCTCCGCTTCCCCTGACAGCCATCACATCAGAATGATCTCCGTAGATGCTTAAGGCATTCGTTGCAAGAGATCGGGATGCGACATGAATAACGGCCGGAAGTCTTTCTCCGACGAGCTTATATAATACGGGCAGCATCAGGAGAAGTCCCTGGGATGAGGTGAAAGCAGTCGCGAGTGTTCCGGATCTTAAAAGTCCGTGAAGCATACCGCCAACACCTTTCTCGGATTGGAGATTATATATAGAAGGAACTTTTCCGTATATATTTTTGCGGCCTGAATTTACCCATTTTTCACAATGCTCAGCCATAGAGGTTGAGGGAGTAATGGGATATACAGCGAAGGCATCGCTGAAAGCATAAGCTGCATAAGCGGCCGCTTCATTTCCGTCAAATACGTTTTTATTCATAATTACCACCTGAAAAGATAGTTTCTAGAGATTACTACTATTCTAACTTTAAAATATGCACATAGGTTACGACTTAACGATTACTCTGATTGTAAAAAATGACATAAAGATTTTAACTTATAAAAGAATTGAATTTAAAAAAATACCAATTTTGGTTCAAAAAAGTCCTAACTTTTCAAAAATTTATATAACTATAATTGAGTTTAAATTGTGAGATTGTTTAGTTCGATGGGTGACGCCTGTCCGGCGAAACCCCTCGGACGCCTTTTTTACTAAGGGAGGCTCAATGGAAGAGATAGATATAAAAATAATAGAAGCTATAAAGAAACTGTCCGGCCGCCACTACAGTCCTGAGGCTTATTCTAAGGCGGCAAAGGCCGCGCTTGAGTATGCGTCAACTATAGGTGTAAAGGTCTGTATCGCCTGCCTCGGATCCGATGGAAGACTGGATTTCTTCTATAGAGGAGAGAATGCACTTCCGGTATCCATCGATTTATCGCAGAAAAAGGCTTATACAGCCTATGCTTTGAGAATGACTACTCTTGAATTAAAGGAGCTTACTAAGGAAGATAAACCTTTATACCAGCTGGAAAGTTCGATGAATGATATTACAACGGTTGGCGGCGGGATCCCTGTTTATAACGAGTTCGGAGAAGTGAGAGGCGCTGTAGGAGTCAGCGGTGCAGCTGATCCGAAGGACGATCACAGGATAGCAGAGGTCTTTATAAAAGAACTGAATGTGTAAAAATTTACCACTTCAAAAAAACACAAGTAACAGTTCAAATTATTATTCATGAAAAAACGCTCTCATAAATTAAAATGTCCTTATAAACGAACAAGGTTGTGGTCTGATGCGGAGGCATCGGGCCGTGACTTTTAAGAAGACGATTCTTATGAGGCTATAATAAAACTATAAGAAAGGGAAGGTTAACAACAAATGAAAACTTATGCAGTACACCCCGGCTTTTCAAGCCCGACAGCGAGAATACCCAAGCTGAAGGAAGCGATCATGAGCTCAACCCCGGCTATCGAAGCTGAAAGAGCAATGCTCGTAACAGAGTCCTATAAGCAGACCGAGTCTGAGGCAGTAGTTCTGAGACACGCAAAGGCTTTTGCACATGTTCTTGAAAATCTCCCTGTAGTTATCCGTGACAACGAGCTTATCGTTGGTACAGCTACAAAGGGCTCAAGAAACTGCCAGATATTCCCCGAGTTTGGTTTCCAGGGTCTTACAGAGGAGTGGGATACAGTAGGAACAAGATCAGCAGATCCGTTCCAGCTTGCCCCTGATGTGAGGTCACAGCTCGAGTCGATCGTTCCTTACTGGAAGGGAAAGACAACAAGTGAGCTTGCAACCCGTCTCATGAGCGACGAGGCAAAGAAAGCTATCGAGTACGGCTTCATTGCAGCCGGCAACTATCACCAGGGTGGTGTAGGACATATTGCTGTAGATTACGGCAAGGTTCTTAACAAAGGTATCAGAGGAATCTTCGATGAGATCATCACAGCTATGCAGAAGGCTGATAAGAAGGATCCTGAATGGTTAAATAAAGAGCAGTACTACAAGGCTTGCCTGATCGGCTGTAAGGCAGTCATCACATTTGCAAACCGTTACTCAGCCAAGGCTAAAGAGCTTGCAGCTTCATGTTCAGATCCCGTTAGAAAGGCTGAACTTTGCAAGATCGCAGAGAACTGCTCAAGAGTTCCTGAATATCCTGCAGAGAACTTCTATGAAGCTCTTCAGTCATTCTGGTTCATACAGCTCTGCATCCAGATCGAGAGTTCAGGACATTCGATCTCACCGGGACGTTTCGATCAGTATATGTTCCCCTTCTATGACAGAGATAACAGCGTAAGCCAGGAAGAGGCTCAGGAACTTCTTGACTGTCTCTTCATTAAGTTCTCAGATCTGAATAAGCTCCGTGATATCGGAACAGCTACTGCTTTTGCAGGATATCAGCTCTGGCAGAACATCAACTGCGGCGGTCAGACACCTGACGGAAAAGACGCTACAAATGCTATGTCATACATGGAAATCGAAGCTATGGCTCACACAATGATGTACATGCCTTCACTTTCAATCCGTGTATGGAACGGCACACCGGATGACTTCCTTATCAAAGCCTGTGAGCTTGCAAGAATGGGCGGCGGACAGCCTGCATTTTATAATGATGAGGAGATCGTACCTGCAAAGGTTAACCGTGGCGAGTCTCTTGAAGAGGCCAGAAACTATGCAGTTATCGGCTGCGTAGAGCCCGCTACACAGGGTAAAGAGTTCGGCTGGCATGATGCAGCACTTTTCAACCTTCCGTTAGTTCTTGAAGTTGCAATGAACAACGGACGTCTTCACGGCGAGCAGATCGGACCTAAGACAGGTGAATTCAAAGACTTCAAGTGCTTTGATGAATTCCTGAATGCATATAAAGAGCAGATGAAGTATTTCGTATCACTTCTGGTACGTGTAGACAATGCTATTGACTATGCTCACATGGAGCTCGGCCGTCTGGCATTCGTTTCAACACTGGAAGATGACTGTATCGCAAAGGGCAAGACCCTTGAAGAAGGCGGTGCTAAATACAACTTTACCGGTCCTCAGGGTATCGGTGCTGCTAACGTTGGTAACGCTCTCTTTGCAGTTAAGAAGCTTGTATTCGATGACAAGTCACTCAGCCTTGAAGAGCTCAAAGAAGCTATCGATCATAACTTCGGTAAGCCTGAAGGAACTGAGAATGTTACAGTTGCAGGTCTTGAATCAACACCTTCAAATGTTGCATATGACAGCGTAGTAGACGCAGTTAAGAAGGTACTCGGTGAGTATTCCAACTTCGATGTATCAAAGATCGATGTTGATGCCATAACAAATAAGGTAGCAGGCGGATATGCAGGCAGCGGAAGCACAGCTACAGGCAAGGAAGCACGTTATCAGCAGATTCATGACATGATCATGGCTTGCCATAAATTCGGTAACGATGAGGACGATGTTGATGAGTATGCACGCGTAGGTACAAGATGCTACTGCGAAGAACTCGAGACATATCCTACACCAAGAGGCGGTATCTTCAATGCAGGTCTTTATCCTGTATCCGGTAACGTTCTCCTTGGATCCTTCATCGGAGCAACTCCTGACGGACGTTACAATGGTGAGACCATCGCCGACGGTGTTTCACCTACAAGAGGAACTGATGTGAATGGACCTACAGCAGCTTCAAACTCTGTTGCAAAGCTCGATCACTTCATCGCTTCCAACGGAACACTTTATAACATGAAGTTCTCACCTTCTGCAATTGCAGGAACAGAGGGCGTAAGAAATCTTGCATCCCTTATCAGAGGCTATTTCGACAGAAAGGGCGGACACGTTCAGTTCAACGTTATTGACAAGAAGACTCTTCTTGATGCTCAGGCTCATCCTGAAAACTATCGTGACCTTATCGTCAGAGTTGCAGGATACTCAGCTCAGTTTATTGCTCTGGACAAGACGGTTCAGGATGATATCATCTGCCGTACAGAGTTTGACAGATTCTGATAAAGCGGAGCCAAAAATTCGAAAGGAATTAATTCTGAATGGATATAGATTACGAAAAAAAGGCGTGTGTCTTTAACATTCAGAGATTCTCTGTACATGATGGACCCGGAATTAGAACCATAGTGTTTATAAAAGGTTGTCCCCTTCGCTGTAAATGGTGCTTCAACCCGGAGTCCCAGAATCCGGATCCGGAGGCGGGATATGGGGAAATGATGACCGTAGGACAGGTTTACGAGGAAATTAAAAAAGATCAGGTGACATACCGCCGTTCAGGCGGCGGTATCACCTTTTCTGGTGGAGAGGCACTGACTCAGCCGGACTTCCTTGAGGAAATTATACATCTATGTCAGCTGAACGGCTGGAATACGGCAATAGAAACCACAGCCTGTGTTTCTGAGGATATAATCCGCCGTATCATACCGCAGCTTGATTACGTAATGATGGACCTGAAGGCAATCCCGTCTGATGTGCATAAAGCAGGAACGGGAGTGAGCAACGAGAAGATACTGGAACATGCAATGCTGGTCAACAGTCTCGCAAAAAATCTTGTTGTCAGAGTACCGGTGGTTCCCGGCTTTAACTACAGTGAAGAGCAGATTTTGTATATCGCCAAATTCTCTAAGTATCTGGACAAAGTGGACACGATCCACCTGCTTCCGTATATGACGATGGGAAAAAAGAAATACGAATTACTCGGTAGGACCTATGAGCTTGGCGACACCGAACCACTGCATGAAGAGGATCTCGAAGGTTTGAAGGAAATAGTTATAAATAATGGCTTTAACTGCGTGATAGGCGGTTAAAAGAAAAAGGAGGAAATCAATGCAGGACGATATTCTTGATAAGATTCGCGCAGAGATAGATAAAAGTCTCGTGGCCGGCGGAGATAAAGGAAAGGGGAAGTATGAGAATATGAACAGCTCAAAGTGCAACCTTACAGAGTTTGTAGGAGCAAGCAGTGTTGGTGATACCATCGGACTTGTTATCGCTAACGTAGATCCTCAGCTCTTAGATGCTATGAAAGTTGAAAAAAAGTATAAATCCATCGGTATCATCGGTGACAGAACCGGTGCAGGCCCGCACATCTTCGCGGCAGACGAAGCAGTAAAGGCTACAAATACCGAGATCATCGCTATAGAGCTTCCCAGAGATACAAAGGGCGGAGCAGGACACGGCTCACTCATAATCTTTGGCGCTCAGGACGTTTCCGATGTAAGACGTGCTGTTGAAGTTACTTTGGATGAAGTAAACAACAGAGTATTCGGAGATGTTTACGGAAATGAAGCAGGACATGTAGAGCTTGATTACACAGCACGTGCAAGCTATGCATGCAACAAGGGCCTCGGCGCTCCGATCGGCAAGTCCTTCGGAACCATCGTTGGTGCTCCTGCGGCAATAGGCCTTGTTATGGCTGATACAGCATTAAAGGCTGCTAACGTAGAAGTAGTTTCCTATTGCACACCCGGCAACGGAACAAGCTTCTCAAACGAGGTTATCCTGAACGTATCAGGTGACTCCGGCGCTGTAAGACAGGCAGTTATCGCTGCAAGAGAGGTTGGTATCAAGCTCCTCAGCACATTGGGATCAGAGCCTGTAAATTCACAGCCGTCGTACATTTAATCTGATAAAGTGATTTTCTTACCGGCTAAGGAGGCCGGATGAGGGGATTATTACTTTATATAAAAATAAGCTTATTTTTATCGTAGGAGGTATTAAAAATGACTTCAGATGCATTAGGAATGATTGAAACTCACGGTTACGTAGCTGCCGTAGAAGGCGCAGATGCCATGGTTAAGGCTGCTAACGTAGAGCTCATCGGAACAGAGAGAATCGGTTCCGGACTTGTAACAGTACTGGTTCGCGGAGACGTAGGTGCCGTTAAGGCAGCAGTTGACGCAGGTCTTGCAGCAGCAAGCAACGTAGGAGAAGTTGTTTCTACACATGTTATTCCTCGTCCTCATCAGGAAGTGGAAGCAATCATCCCGAAAAAAGCTACTCCGGCAAAGTAATTATTAAAAAGAATCTTAAGGTCGGCAGTTTCACCACCTCGAAACTGCCGGCTTTTTTTCAGACAGAGGGCAGGTTATGAGTGAACAGGGAAAAATCAGAGTCGTTCAGGAAACAGTCAGCGGTAAAGAAATTACTCTGGCTCATGTAATAGGTGGACCGGCGCCGATCATTTATAAAAAGCTCGGACTCGATCCGTCGATCGATTATCATTCGGCAGCAATAGGAATAATGAATATGTCACCGCCGGAATCTGCAATAATAGCTTCGGATATCGCGGTGAAAAACGGAAATGTTTATCTTGGATTTGCGGACAGATTTACAGGAACGCTGATCATAACCGGAGAAATAGATTCGGTTTCAGCGGCATTGCAGCAGGTAGTCAACTATTTTCATGAAGATTTAGGATATGTTACCTGTGAGATAACAAAGCGGTAAATTATGGGTGAAAGATTAACAAATAACGAATTAATAGAGAAAATATATCGCGAGGGTTTTCACGCTGAGGGAATAAATGACTTAAGGCTTGTGAGGGTCAGGGTCAATGGAAAAGAGCTCTCAATGGCGCATGTAATAAGGGTTTCAAGGGAGGAAGTATATACAAATCTTGCCTTAAATATCGGAACACATGCAGGTGAGAACCACAAAGGAGAAGCGATCGGAATTATAGATGTCACTCCCTGGGAAAGTACGGTTATTGCGGCAGATATGGCGTTTAAATACGGGGATGTGGAGATAGGCTTTATGGACAGATTTTCCGGAACACTGATAATAACCGGTAAATACAGTATGGTATCGAGTGCTGTCCATGGGATACACGACTTTTTCAGAGACAGGCTCGACTTTACGGTCTGTGAAGTTACAGAGAAATAATGGATAATGAGCCGCAATGCCAGAGATATTTATGGCATTGCGGCTTAGTTTTATAATGGGGGATATTTTTAGGAGGCAGGATGAAAAAACTATTTTTAATGGGCAGAAGTGAAGCGGGAAAAACTTCCCTTACACAGGCAATGAAAGGCGAGGAGTTGCATTATGAAAAGACCCAGTATACTTATTCTCACGAAACGACAATAGACACTCCGGGAGAATATGCGGAGACTAAAACCGCTTCTGTGGGACTTGCCTGCTTTTCGTTTGATGCCGATGTAATAGGAATGTTATGTGCGGCCGACGAGCCCTTCAGTATTTTCGGAAATAATCTGAACTGCTGTATCAATCGACCTCTTATCGGGATCATAACAAAAATCGATTCGCCTCTCGCTAATGTAGAAAAAGTTGAGCAGTGGATGCTGAATGCCGGCTGCGAGAGAGTATTTCCTGTAAGCAATAAAACCAGGGAGGGAATAGATGAGCTTCTGGATTATCTTGAGGCAGACAGGGCTACGATAAGTCTGGAAGAAGCAAAAATCAAACAGGCGAAGGGGATAAATGCTTGGGAGTGAATAGCTTTATAGTGAACGTCAGATTTTGGATGACGTTAAAAGGAGCCGGCGGCTGTCGGAACATGCTCCAGCATGTGATATACAGATGCGGCGATCGTTGATGATAGAGTTAGGCTCTAGCTGTTACTCTATCACATACAGAGAACAGTGTTAGTCAGATAATAACAGGTGTTATCAGATAAAGGAACGATATGAATTCAGATAGATGATGAAGAAATGGCATGCAGAAGTTATGAAATTCAACAAGTCCAATGAAGAACGTGAGCGAGCCAATGACCGTAGCGCAAAAGAACAGAAGCATAGTAGAAGTAGAAAACACAATTATTATGAGCGATGAATGAAATGCTCTTTATTGTAAAAGCTTTTCTGACGTGTTATATTTTAATAGACTTGAGGTCGCAGCCACTTGAGGTCGCAAATTGCGACCTCAAGTTAACGTAAGCAGGAGAATAAAAATATGGCATCTGAAAAGAATAAACCTGCTGTACTACAAACTAATACAGCAATTCAAGATTTTAATGAGATTCAAAATAAAATATACACAATACGAAATCAGCAGGTTATGTTAGATAGTGACCTGGCTTTAATGTATCAAGTTGAGACAAAGCGATTAAATGAGCGCGTAAAGCGTAACATTGCAAGGTTTCCAGAGAACTTTTGCTTTCAATTAACAAAGGATGAATATGATCACTTGAGGTCGCAAATTGCGACCTCAAGTGAAGAATATGGTGGACGTAGATATTTACCATATGTTTTCACGGAGCAAGGAATTGCAATGCTTTCAGCCGTACTGAATAGTGAAACGGCTATAAATGTAAGTATAAAGATTATGAATGCATTTGTGGAAATGCGTCGTTTCATGGCAAGTAATGCAATGTTGTTTGAACGCATCAGTGCAGTTGAGCTTAAACAGCTAGAGTTTCAGAAAAAGACAGAAGAAAAATTTGATGAGGTCTTTGAGTATATTTCTGACCATGCCGAGTCTGAACAAAAGATTTTTTATGATGGTCAGATATATGATGCATTTAGTTTGATAGCGTCAATTATTCAAAGGGCGACAAAATCTATTGATTTGGTTGACGGGTATGTTGATGTAGTGACGCTGAACCTTTTGGCAAAGAAGAAAAAGGGCGTTGATGTTAAGGTTTATACTTTTCCAAAAACAAATCTTAGTCAAACAGATATAAAGAATTTTAATGCTCAGTATCCAAAGCTTGAAGTAAAAATGACAAATGCTTTTCATGATAGATTTATGGTTTTGGATGATAAAACTGTTTATCATATAGGAGCTTCAATAAAGGATGCCGGCAAGAAGTGCTTTGGTATTACACTGATACAAGACGCTACAATGGCCAATGACCTTATTAGTAGACTCAAAAAAATAAAATAATTGCAATTAATAAATGCGAAAGCAGTAGATCATAAAAGGTAAACTTTTTAAATATATAATAATGTCAAATGTTATGATATATTTGGAATGTACTCGTATTTAAGCATAAATAATTATCTGGAGGGGAATAATGAAAGAAGAGACTATCGATTCAGCTATTCAAAAGTTTTTTGAGATATGCCCTAATGCTCTTGTTGTTGCATTTGCAGTAATATTTGGTGTTACAGTACTGATTAAATATAACAGATGGTGACGATAACTATAGAAGATGAAAATATTCCGGAAGGAGCATCAACTTAATTTATTTTTATAATAATTCTTAGGACTCAGAAATGGGTTCTTTTTTCGTGGAGAAAACATGGGAAACTGAATGACTGCAATCCTACGTGCCTTTAGCATGGATTATTAAATACAATAATCTATAATAGCAAGCTAGGGCATCGCAACATGATATGTTTTGTCTTGAAATTGATTTTGAACAAATGAACTTTGAATTGCTAAGTATAAATAGCCTTTCAGAATACATATATCAGTTACTTTTACAGCATTCTCAGTTAGATTCATACAATCTAATTCTATCGGAACTATTCCTACAGCCCCTATAGTTCCAGCAACAGTAATATATAAATTGTCAGAAGAAATTGTATATGCTTTAATTTTTCATAAATACAATCCTCGATATATTTTATGTAACTGTTCAGGTACCCTGAACAGTTACGCCGCCCCGAGGCCTGCCGGCATGGAAAGTTCGGGGCGGCACTTGCTGTTTTAGGTTACTGGGCAGTCGCTCAGTAGCAAGTGCTTCGCGCTGCTGAATAGTTACTATTTTATATCGTCTAGTATGATGGTATTGTCTTTCATGTCAGTAACCCGGATATAAGCGTGTGCAGTATTATTATCCTATGGTAAAAAAATCACCATAGGAATCTATACGGAGCAGGACAAATGCCTGATTGAGATCATAAAAACGGATGAGCACTGCCTGACAGATGAAGAGCTGGATAAAATGTTCTCCGGGATCGGATATTGATCAAACTGCGCTTTTGTTGGATCACCCTTGAGAGAAAATTTTTACTATGCTATGATGCTTAGGAGCTGTTCTTAGACAACATTAGTTATAAAATAAATCCAAGAGGTGAATTACAATGGCAGTTAAAAGTGAAAAAATAGAGATCAGATATATAAATGACAAGATCACAAAGCTTGAATATATAGATGGAAAGTCCGACTGGATTGATTTAAGGAGTGCTGAGGACGTTGATCTGAAAAAAGGTGAATTTCACATGATTCCGTTGGGAATTGCAATGAAGCTTCCGGAGGGATATGAGGCACATGTGGTTCCGAGAAGTTCGACATTTAAGAATTTCGGTCTTATTCAGACAAATCACATGGGAGTTATCGACTGCTCCTACAGCGGAGACAATGACCAGTGGTTCGTACCGGTACTGGCAATGAGAGATACACACGTTTCTTTTAATGACAGGATCTGCCAGTTCAGGATCATGGAAAACCAGCCAAAGATTATTTTTGAGGAGAAAGAACATCTTGATTCCGTTGACAGAGGTGGTTTCGGATCTACGGGGATAAACTGAGACACGGTGGAATAAATGAAAGCAGGAAGAAATAAAACCATAGATATTTCGCTCGAAGAGGGAGTGCCGTATTTAGAACGCTGCATAAAAGTTGAGGAGAAGAAAGATTTATCGGAGATCGTAAATAAGACCATCTGCGGTGACAGCTTTGAGGTAATGAAAAATCTGCCGGAGAAGTTTGCAGATCTTTTGATAGTAGATCCTCCCTACAATATGGATAAGGATTTCAGCGGAAAGTCCTTTAAGAAAATGACAGATGAAGTGTACGCTGAATATACCGAAAAATGGCTTGAGGCAGCGCTTCCCTGTCTTAAGGATAACGGAAGCGTTTATGTATGCTGCGATTGGGAGTCGAGCATGGTTATCGGCCTTACCTTAAAAAAATATCTGACATTAAGAAATCGTATAACCTGGCAGCGGGAAAAAGGACGCGGAGCATTGTCTAACTGGAAGAACGGCATGGAGGATATTTATTTTGCAACGGCCTCTAAGTCTGACTACAAATTCAACATAGATGATGTAAAAATAAGAAGACGCGTGCTTGCACCATATCGTGTAGACGGTGCACCGAAGGACTGGGAAGAAACAGAGGAGGGAAATTTCAGAAATACTTATCCTTCAAATTTCTGGGACGATATTTCTATTCCCTATTGGTCGATGAGTGAAAACACAGCCCACCCGACACAGAAAAGTGAGAAGCTTTTAGCCAAGCTTATTCTCGCAAGTTCTGATAAGGGTGACGTGGTTTTTGATCCTTTTGGCGGTTCCGGCTCGACAGCAGTAACAGCGAAAAAGCTCGGTCGGAATTTTGTAATTATCGAGCAAAATCCACAATATTGCATCTGGGCGGAAAAACGCCTTGAAATGGCTGACAGCGACATGAGTATCCAGGGCTACACCGACGGTGTTTTCTGGGAACGCAACACCCACTCGCTCCAGGGTCGAAAGAAGAAGGTATAGATTTTTGTTTTCGGGACTTCGCCTGTTACGCCGTTCGCCTCAAAGTTCCTACGAGGAACGCTCTCGCTTTGGGCTGCGACGCAGCAGTACGTAATGCCGCAAAATACGCGGCATAAGTACTGGCGTCTCGCACAATCCTCTTTAGGAACATTCGAGGTTCGCGGCTTAGGTTGACATGAAAACGTGAGTTGCGAGGCTTATCTGTTTCCAAAAGAGGGGTCATGAAAAACGCCGGTCCTTGTTCCGCGTTCTTTGCGGAACTAGTACCGCTGCGATTTTTCACTTGCAGCGAGAGCGTCCCTCGTTGGAAACAGATAAACCGAACAACGCAACAGGAAATAACCGAAAACAAAATTCTATATGATTTTAAAATCGACGAACTGGGCGGTGCAGGACGAAGCGTAAAGTCCAGTTGTTGCGCCGGTGAAGCGTTTGCCCTTTGAGAGACCGGAGGAGAGGAGATATTCCGTGTTTTCGGTCTGGTCAGTTTCGTCCCAGCCATAAGGAGTTTTAACGAAGAACTTCCTTTCCATTCCGGATACTTCCATCTTCAGGCAGATTTCGTCTGCATCACCAATTTTAGAGGATAGATTCAGGAGTCTGTAGATCCTGAAACTGTCGCCTACATATTCCATAAAGAGAAGCAGCAGTTTGCCGTTCTGGATGGTGATGCCATAGGTCAGGAAACTGTTTTCATCATAGTAGGAGCAGATTCCGGCAGAACCGCCTTCTGTGATCGAAGAGGCTTTAAGGCTCAGAATCTCTGTGAAATTATATTGTTCCTGCTTCACGAGAAGAGCAGATCTGAAATCGAGTGAATTTATATCTGCATCTGAGCCTTTCAGGATAAGAGTATCTTTTGGTACGATCGAAATATTTTCAGATAAAAGTCCTCTCGGACTTATGAAATCAAATCCTTTCCATCTCGGATAATAATCCCTTGAATTTTCATGAATAAATGCATCAGGTAAAAATTTCTTTCTCTGAACCGCGGGGATTTTTTCTCCGTTTCTGAGATAAGGCCAGCCCTCGGGTGTCCAGTTGATCTCTTCGATAGAGCTTTCTCTGCCGAGAATAGGATATTTTCCTTCGAATTCGCGTGTACAGAGAAAAGTTGTAACTGTACGGCCATCTTCGAGATCCACAAATTGACCATGTCCGCAGCACTGCATAAATGCAGACTCATCATACTGGTGCATTATCGGATTAAAGGGTGAAGGCTCATAAGGACCGTAAATATTTTTGGAACGGGCGCAGGTCATGCAGTGTCCCCTGCCTGTTCCGCCCTCTGCGAGGATAAGGTAATAATATCCATTTCGCTTGAACATATGCGGGCCTTCAGGCTTATATTTATTTGAGCCGAACCAGATAAGTCTGGAATCGGAAATTGCAGCAGAGCAGTCTTCGTTCAATTCAATAATTCTTGCGCCCTTATTTACCAGCATGTAATGACGTCCGTCATCATCATGGAAAAGAGACGGGTCGATCCCTCCATCATCTATATAGCAGGGTTTGCTATAAGGCCCTTCCGGAGAATCTGCGGAAACGATCACCTGACGCCATTCGTGTTCATCACCATCGTTTCCTCGAAGAGTGACCGTGATATAAAATTTCCTGCCGTCGGTGGAGATATCAGGAGCCCAGTATCCACGACCGCCTTCCATTTTTTCAAATCCTGCCCATTCGGGATTGTCTATTGCATAAGCGACTCTTTCCCAATGAACGAGATCCTTTGATTTAGAGATAGGAAGACATGGGAAAAATGTAAAGCTTGAATTTACCATGTAAAAATATTCGCCAACGCGTATCATACTGGGATCCGGATTGAACCCACGTCTTACGGGATTGTGAAAACTTTCTTCCCAGGAGAAGCCCGTAACCCGGTTGAATAGCTCTAAAGCTTTGTTGTTTCCCAGCCTTTTGGCAATGTCATAAGCTGTTTCACCCTTATAATCGCTGTCTAAAGGAGAAAGCGTTATCAACAGAGTAAGGTATTCTATCAGTTCATAGTTACCGCTTTCAACAGCAGCGCCAAGAAGAGAAACGTGATCTTTATCATAGATCGCAGCACTTGGGAGCTGGTGTTCTATATAGTCTCTGACTGCGTCGAGATTTCCGCTGCGCGCAGATTCAAATGCTTTTTCGTTTACGTCGTATTTATAATCCTGTTCCATTTATATATCAACCTCGTTTTTTTCTTTTTATACATCATTAAATTCGGGAATGCTACATAGTTTTGGGCGGATTTATGACTGAACCGCAAATTTTTTGATATAGACAATAAAAAAGCTCTGTGACTCTTGTAAAGCCACAGAACTTTTTTATTATAAATTATTTATTATAAATCTTTACCGGTAAGAAGCTTGTATGCTTCGAGATATTTAGCAATAGTCTTGTCGATGATATCCTGAGGAAGGTCATAATTGCTGTCCGGGTTAGCCTTGAGCCAGTCACGAACGAACTGCTTATCAAATGAAGGCTGTGAATGACCGCTTTCATATCCCTCTAAAGGCCAGAAACGGCTTGAATCCGGTGTGAGCATTTCGTCTGCAAGGACTACATTTCCATCCTCATCGAGACCAAACTCGAACTTTGTATCTGCAATGATTATGCCCTTTGTAAGAGCGTAGTCAGCGCATTTTTTATAAAGAGCGATCGTGTTGTCACGGATTGCTTTTGCATATTCTTCACCGTGTCCGGGGAAATCACGCTCAAGAACCTCGATGCTGCGCTCGAAGTCGATATTTTCATCATGATCACCTATCTCAGCTTTTGTACTGGGGGTATAGATAGGTTCAGGAAGCTTGTCGCATTCCTTTAATCCTTCCGGAAGCTTGATACCGCAAACAGTACCATTCTGCTTGTAGCTTTCCCAGCCGCTTCCTGTGATATAACCGCGAACGATGCACTCTATAGGAAGCATTGTGAGCTTCTTTACAAGCATGCTGTTTCCATCAAATTGCTCCTGTCTGAAAAATTCGGGCATCTCGTTTACGTCAGTTGTTACCATGTGATTCTTGATGATATCACCGGTGTAATCGAACCAGAATTTTGACATCTGTGTTAAAACAGTTCCCTTTTTGGTAACCTTGTTTTTAAGGATTACGTCGAATGCAGAGATACGATCTGTAGCAACCAGAACGAGTGAATCGCCTACATCATAGATCTCACGTACTTTGCCTTCTTTAAAAGGTTTGAATTCCTTCATAACTTTACTGCCTCCTTGGGGTGTATAGCATTAAATCGCAACAGCTTTAGTATAAAACTTTAAAGGAGAAAATAAAAGCAGAAGTTTTATCTTAGGGCAAATTTATTGATTTGCTTCGATATGAGAATAAAAAATCGTTAAATATACAGATTGCAATATAAAAAAATAATGTTATTATAATCTTGTCAGAAACTGAAAAAACGGTTTCCGACGTCGAAATCTTTATTAAATGAAACGCAGAGTAGACAGTGAGGCGTTAAGTGTCGGATGAACAGGGAGTTGACATCCGGACGAAAAGAAAGTTGAAGGCTTTCTTGCGGTCTTGCAGTCGCATCCCGCTGCTGTATTGAATGTTCATTCCAGAGCCTCCAATGCAGGCAGTATGTGCGCAGAAGGAGGATTTTTCATGTCAAAGTTAAAAAACACCCATGTTATCACAGTTATAGGAATGCTTACCGCAGTGGCGGTCATTCTCGGTTATCTGAAAATTCCGGTAAACAGCCTTATCGAGATCAGATTTACCAATCTTCCAATCGCAGTTGGAGGAGCTCTTTTAGGTCCCGTTGCAGGAGGACTTGTCGGAGCACTTTCGGATATAGTACAATATTTGGCTAAGCCTACAGGTCCATTTTTCCCGGGATTTACCATCAGTTCATGTATCACAGGAATCATATTCGGACTTCTTTTGAGAAAAGACGGCAAATCAGCGGTAAGCCTGAAAAGAATTATCATATCAGAGCTTCTGGTAACGCTTCTTGTAAGTCTTCCCTTAAACAGCCTCTGGCTTTCAATGCTCTATGGAAACGCATTTATAGTCGTTCTGAGCTCGAGACTTCTTAAAGAAATAGTCATGTTTCCTATCAATACACTGCTCCTTATAGCAGTTATCAAACCTGTAGGAAGATTTTCAAAAACACTTCTTCCGTTAAGTATAAAGAGAAGTTAAAGAGGCATTTTTTAATGAATTACGAAGAAGCATTAAAATATATAATGAGCGTACCGGCGTTTTCGCCTAAATCTATTGCTAACGGAACTGAGCCTTTCGATCTCGTAAGTATAAAAGAACTTTTAGAAAGGCTTGGAAATCCGCAGGATTCACTGAAATATGTCCATATCGCAGGAACCAACGGAAAGGGTTCGACATCTGCATATACAGCTCAGATCCTTGAAGAAAGCGGACTTACGGTGGGACTTTATACTTCACCTTTTATAGAGCGTTTTACAGAACGTATCCGTGTCAATGGAATTGAAATATCCGGTGAAGATCTGGCAAGACTTACGGAAAAAGTTGCAGGAATTGTTGAAGAGATGAAACGCGATGGCGCCAGACTTCCCTCAGAATATGAGATCGTATCGGCTATAGCTTTTTTGTATTATAAGGAAAAGAAGTGTGATATCGTCGTTCTTGAGGTTGGTCTCGGCGGAAGACTCGATGCGACTAATATAATCAAGTTTCCGGAGCTCGCGATAATCACAACTATCAGCTTTGATCACACGGAAATCTTAGGTGACAGCCTTGATAAGATCGCTTTTGAAAAGGCCGGGATCATTAAAGAGGGCTGCGATATTCTCGTCTATCCTCAGACAGATGAAGCTGAAAGTTCTATTGAAAAGGTCGCTCTTAAAAGAAATGCTTCTCTTCACAGGGCTGTTATTCCTGAGAAGGCTTTATCCGCTGACTTAAACGGACAGAAATTCGCTCTCGATATAAACGGAAGAGAGGAGATTTTTGAAACTTCTCTTTTGGGTAATTATCAGATAAATAATGCGGCTATCGCAATCGAGGCAGCTTATATATTAAAAAATAAAGGCTGGAATATAACAGATGAGGCCATAAAACTCGGAATTAAAAATACTGAATGGCCCGGACGTTTTGAACTTTTAAGGAAAGAACCTGCTTTCATAATCGACGGAAGTCACAACGACGAGGGTGCTTCAGTCCTTGTGAAAAGCCTTCAGCAGTACTTTCCTGATAAAAAGATAATTTTTATAACAGGAGTTCTCGAGGATAAGGATTACGCTCATATGATGCGTCGAGTGATCCCTCTCGCAAAGAGTTTTCTCACGATAACTCCGCCGTCTCCCCGAGCCTTAAGCGCTAAAGCTCTTGCTGAATTTCTCTTAAAAGAAAATGCTCCCTCAGCAGAGGCTTTTGACTCCATAGAGGAGGCGGTTGCCAATGCAGTTCGATCCGCCGGTAAAGACGATATCATTTGTGCTTTTGGTTCGCTTTACTATATCGGCATCGTCCGCTCGCTTCTTCGGGATTAAAAACTATAGGCTTTGAATAAAAATTTTTACGGTGTTATAATAGCTCTTGGTAAAATTTGAATCTTAAATTTTTACGGAGATTTTTATGAGAATTAACAGAGAACATGTAAAAAATGAATTTGCTGCATATACATCACTTTATAACAGTAATGATGAAAAAATCAGATTAAAGATTGAGCATACCTATAGGGTAGCTGAGGCGGCAGACAGGATTGCAAGAAGTCTTGATCTGTCTGATGAGGATATCGATCTTGCCTGGCTCCTTGGAATGCTTCACGATATAGGAAGATTCGAGCAGGTAAAGCAGTACGGAACTTTCCTTGACAGCATTTCTGTGAATCATGGAGAACTTGGCGCGGATATCCTTTTTAAGGAAGGGCATATCAGAGATTATGTGGAAGAATCCGCAGATGATATAGTTATTGAAAAGGCGATTCGTCTTCACAATATTTATATCCTGCCTGATGATCTTAATGAAAGAGAAGAACTTTTTGCAAAGCTTATAAGAGACGCGGATAAAGTAGACATAATGAAAGTATGCTGTGAGTTTTCGGTAAGGGATGCTTACGAAGTCAGCGAAGAGGAATTTTATCAATCATCGATATCAGATCTTGTGATCCGCGATGCAATGAACACTATAAATGTTTCCCGTGCTCATGAGAAACTCCCGGCTGATAAGCTGGTCAGTCATATTGCACTTGTCTTTGGGCTTGAATTCCCAGAGAGCTATACAATGGTTGATGAGGCTGGATACGTTTGGGAAATGCTTGATACAAAAAGCAAAAATCCAGATACAGCAGAAAAACTTAAGAAACTGAAAAAAGTAGTAAGAAAATATGTGAATGAGCATAAAAATGACGTTGTAAGCGATAACAGGCGCCTTGCATAAGATTTTAAGAAGAAAATCCCCATATTCTGAGGTTTATATAACCTTGGAATACGGGGATCTTTTAATATTAGGAAGAATCCTTAAGCCGGAGGTCTTTGAACAAAGGCTGCAACCGACCTGATCTGCGAAATATTAAATAGCAGTGTATCCGCCATCAACAGGAAGAATAACACCATTTACATATGATGATGCAGGAGATGAAAGGAAAATTGCAGCTGTATCAAGCTCGCCTTCTTTTCCATATCGCTCTAACGGGATCATGGTGTGTGCATATTCCTGGAATGTAGGACTATCAAGAGTTTCTTTTGTAAGCGGTGTCTCGAAATATCCGGGACAGATGGCGTTTACAGTGATTCCCTTAGCACCCCATTCAGCTGCGAGAGCCTTTGTCAGATTGACAACTCCGCCCTTTGCTGCGTGGTAAGGAGATGAAGGAGCGATCTTATTACCTACGAGACCATACATGGAAGCGATATTTATAATTCTGCCGTAACCTGCAGGGATCATGGCTTTTTTTGCGATTGCCCTTGCGACCTTGAAGGTTCCGATAAGGTCAATTTTCAGCTCATTTTCAATCTGTTCGTCGGTGATATCTTCCGCAGGAGCTACCGCACCTGTGCCGGCATTATTAATGGCGATATCGATCCTTCCAAACTCTTTCATGATAGTATCCACAACTTCTTCGACTTTGGCTGTATCTGTGATATCGCAGGCATATCCAACTGCCTTAACGCCATATTCCTTTGAAATAGCAGCAGCATTTTCATCTAAAAGGTTTTGTCTTCTTGCAAGAAGGACAAGGCTTGCACCTTCATCTGCGAGAGCATGTGCCATCTGAACACCGAGTCCCGTGGAAGCACCGGTAACAACAGCAACCTGACCCGTAAGGTCAAAATAACGCTTTACCATTGAATACTGATTCATATAATTCCCTCCTGTAGTTAACTTGTATTTTATAATTATACTACAATTACTTAATAAACAAAAGAATATTTTGACAAATATAAAGAAAAAGTAAAAGAAGTATAAAAATTAAAGCAATAGTAAAATCAGGGCTTTTGAGTTATTTTGGATATTTATTTTTAGTTTTATTGAAAAAAGTTATCGTCGTTAGGTGTTGCTAACTTGTATTGGATTTTCGATAATATTAGATGAGAATTTATGAATTATATTTTATTAGTTAAAATTATAGTTTTGATATATAATAGAACACTGTTAAGTTAAAAGAAAGGAATATTTAGAAATGGCAAATCCGTTTGAAATGATGCAGTTTGCAGAAAGAATAAACACCTTCAAGTCACAGCACCCAAGAGCACTTAACTTTTTTGGAAAGGCATTCGGGGGAGAATTCCGTGAAGGCACAATAATAGAAATGAAAGTAACAGACCCTGACGGTAACGAAACCATAGGAAATATCAAAGTTACTGCGGAGGATTTAAAGACCATCGAGATGTTGAAATCGATGTTGTAAGTCTATATGTTTTGGTCACTTTATTGCAGGAATCCGCATTTAATGCGGATTCCGTGTGATCCAGTAAATATTTTTTTATTATAGCCTGTTAAGGCGTTGCTAAAAATTTTAATTTGTAATGGGGTATTAGGGGTTTCCCCTAACAAGCATTTTGAAAATTCGTATTTATCCGGAATTTTCAAAAATGGGCATGTGGATATCCACATGCCCTGCTTGCCAATTTGGCTTAAATTCTAGATAATAGTGGTTTTCTAAAACGATTTGTTATCTAGAAGATATAGAAACAAACAAGATTTTTTATGAATCTGCTCCTTAATGATTCGAGATACATTTTTTATATTTAAGGCCATTAGCACAGATTGATAGTTTTAAAAAGTTAGTTAAAAATGAAAATGTTGATAATGGACTATTGGATTGCAGCATGCGAACCTCGTCATCGTTACAGCCATTGAATGAGATGAGTTTGTTAAGAATGGGACCCAAAATGAGTAAGGGAACACGCCTCTCTACGATGCGAACCACGTTGGTTTTTTTAATTTCTTGAGAAATTTATGGGTAATTGAAACAACATCAACCACCTAAGATGATTGATGAGAGTGTGTGAAAGTTTTTCTGTAAATGAGATATCCTAAGATAATTACGAGCTGAATGGTGGTTAAATATCCATTGTTCAGCTCGTTTTGACTATATATAATTCCGTGAATTTCGTCAAGAGTTATGTTAGAATGGACAGCGTAAGAAGCTTAAGGAAGGAAGCGATTTCGAGATAACATCATACACAATTAAATGTATGAACGGAGCTGTGAAGGGACCGGTAACACCCAAGGTTACCGTAAGAGGTAAAGGAAATAAGGGATTTAGCGGAGTCAGGACATTAAGCTTTAAGATAACCGCCAAGACAGGTGACTATAAGGGAGTACTCATAGGAGGAAAACTTATCAATAAGTGACGTTTAAGAATAATCGGTTTGGAAGCAACGCTTCATATTTCGATGGTGCGTGAGGGTGTTCGAAAATTGCAAAAGCCTGCTTTATGTGATATAATTTTCCCTGTATTAAGTTTTCGGGAGTATCATTTTATTATGTTTTCCAAAAAAACTTTTATCTCGTCGAAATTCTATTCCATGCTGGCAGGCGGAATATTAACATCCTTTATACAGGCCTTT